>CAJTGJ010000018.1 GCA_910575695.1 Oscillospiraceae bacterium
AAATACATCCTTTCAATCAAGTTTTTCCTTGCTCCGATTCTTGACTGAATGGATGCCTTTTATTCTCTTTTACACAAATTTTTCGGCGCTCTCGAACAGCGGGCCTCTATCCGTTGTGCCTCAGCGGATGGGGCCAAATGGATCGCATCCTGTGTCGAGGAATACTGCCCCCATGCACAGCGGTGCGCAGACCCGTTTCATGTGGTTTCCTGGGCCACAGACGCCCTGGATCAGGTGCGTCGGGAAGCCAGGTCTGAGGCTCGCCAGCAGGCCAAAACTCTGCCCAAGCGCAAGCCCGGTCGTCCGGCCAAGGGCGAGGCTGCTCCTGAAAAGAACCAGGCAAAATCAGTGAAGAATCTACGCTATGTCCTGCTCAAAAACCCGGAGCATCTCTCTGAAAATCAGCAAGCCCAGCTGCAATTCCTGACCAAGGCCAATCCTAAGCTCTACCGTGCCTATCTGCTCAAAGAGAATCTTCGTCTGGCTCTCAAGGCCGGGCCTGATGAGATCGCCGGTGCGCTCACCAAGTGGATGGCCTGGGCCCAGCGGTGCAGGATCCCCGTGTTCCGCGAGCTGCGCAAGAAAATCAAACGCCACTTTGACGCCATTGTTGCTGCCGCCAGATTCAGGCTTTCTAATACCCGCTCCGAGGCCATCAACAGCAAAATCAAACTCATCATCCGTACCGCTTTTGGCTTTCGCAACGTGGATAATCTTCTCGCTATGGTTATGCTCTCCTGCTCCAATCTTCATCCCACTCTCCCTAACCGCTGACCCGCCCACTCTTTCTACCGAAGCCTCTTTTTTCCTCGGCGTTTTCTTACATTTTATCACTGGCGCTGGCACCGGCAGTTTCAACTGTTCAAGTACCCTGCCGCCGGATATATTCAGCTTTAACATGATAGACCTCCCATCTGCTGGTCCGGCTCTTGCGCAGGAGGAAAGGGCTTACTCAGCCGGCGCACCAGACCGAACCCGGTTTGCCGAACGCCGTCCTCATCCATCATCTCACTGCCCAGCCGGTCAAAATCAGTGCAGCCTTCTATGGCCTCCAGAACTTCGTCGTTTGCACCCATGCGGCGCAGGGCCTGACGGCCATACTCCCGTTCGCTGTCGGAGATCAGCTCATAGTCGTCGATGTCGATGGCCATATCAAGGGCCTCGGTGAAGGTGGACGGTTCTTCCACCTCCAGAGCGGCGCAGTATTTTATGATCTCGCCGTCTTTTTTAAGGCGCTGGAGACAGAGAGCCATCTCATTGGCGTCCTCTACAGTGATACTGTCCATAGGGATCAGCCGGTTCAAATAGGGCGCTGTATATTCGGCGCTGGCGATCACCGCTTGAGCAAAGTCCTCGATTCTCAGGGACTCCTTTGCCTGTCCCAGCTGCTTCTCGGAGGCGGGGAGGACAAGGGGATAACTCTGTTCTGAGGCTGTGAGTGTCAAAAGCATGGCTTTTGGCGTCTCCTCCTGCACTGGCGCTTCCTCACGGCGTTTGACAAGGCCATGGGGCGTGTATATCCCTCCAAGGGCATCCCGCTGCTCCGCGCCGATCTTGCTGTAATCCAGGTAAGGCCGGGCCTCATCGGGGAAGGAGAATTTTCCGGTCATGAACGCCGTGTCCACCAGAAAGCGGCCCAGATCCTCGTCTGTCTTAATTTTGGGGAATATCTCATAACGGTCCAGGCTGGTTGCGACATGAACCGCAAAGTCCAGATCGCCGGTACATTCCAGTTCCAGCGCCCCGGAAAAGAGGTGTTGTTCCTCCTGGGTCATACCGTTGATTCTGGCGTCCAGGGTGTTCAGCTTCTCAAGGTCAGCCCCGCTCTCCAGATCGGCGTGCTGGACATACGGATAGAGGTTGGGGATGGGGCAGTTCACACCGCTGATGCTGATTTCCGCAGGCTCATCCTCAAAGCCTGCGATCAGGCTAAAGATCGTGCTTGCCGCCTCATCACGGGTAGTGGGGATATCGAGCGCAATACCGTAACTCCGGCACTCCAGGTAAAGAATCATTGCGCCACCCCTCCCATCTGGAGTCCCTGTTCCCGCTGATGCTTCTCTGCGGGGTCCTCCATCATCAGCTCCTCCAGCGGCATTGTGCCCTGGTACACCACATAGCCGCATTCGTTGAACTGCCCGCCTTCCTGCCGGAGCTGCTGTTCACCGTAGCGGCGGTAGTCGTAGAAGCCCTCCAGGTTTTCGTCGTAGTCGAAATGACCGGACTCCCGGATCATGTGCCTGCCGTATTCCTCCGGGGTTTGGAGGCCGGGGACAAAGTCAAACAGGTCCAGGTTTTCCGCCAGCTGGCGGATGGCCATCATGTCTCCAGCCTCCGCAAACAGCACTACCGCGTTCAGCTTCTCCATATCCGCCTCCTTCAGCGGCTCGATAGCCTGGCACATCCGGTTCAGGGCAGGGAGATCGTCACCGCTCAGATACTCAATATCCAGCGCCTCATCCACTTTTTCCGGCAGCTCATTGCAGTCGATGCGTATCTGGGCATCGTGCTGCGAGGTGATGCCAACGCGGAGCAGTGTCCGCTCGATCTGGTGTTCCGCGGTGGGGAGGTACAGGTACTCCGGATTTTTCCCCTCTGCCAGCCCCCGCTTCGGCGTGATCTCCAACACCATAAAAAGGCTGTCATAAGGATATACGGGGAACTGGTGTCCGTTGTAGACCGGTTCCAGCTTCATGCCGTTGTCGTAGGCCACACCGTAAGGGGTGATGACTCCTCTACCGCCGTTAATCAGCTGGAGGGCGGCTTCTTTGCCATTCACTGCCTGGTATTGGTCTATCGGCATTGCGCCGCCGTTCAGTGTCATTGTGTGGTCTTTCCCGATCTGCTCCAAATCAGAGAAATCCGTGATAACCGTTGTCTGTTGACAACAGTACGTCAGGTTAATAAAGTCCTTGATTTCGGACAGCCCCAGCTTGTGAGCCATAGCCTGGAACTGACTGACCTCGCCGGCGCAGAAGCCGTCCAGCCGTTTCGCAAGGTAGTCCAGCTGATCGATATTGACCAGCGTACCCACCAGGGTGTTCAGCACGCTGTACCGGCTGTTTACTTCATCCACAGTGCAGTCCCGGTTGACGGAAAAGCCCAGGTCAATTGCCTGGAGCATCTCAATGGTCTTATCGTACTGGTCAACGGGAATGGGAAAGGGGATAGTGATCTGATCGCGTTCCGGACGTCGGGGGTTGCTCAAAACCGCTTGGATCACATAACTCATACGCCGCCGCCCTCCTCAAAGACCTCTTTCATCTCCCACTCACGCTGCCTCGGCTTGGTGGGCCGGTTGCAGGGCAGCTTCTTCTGGGGCCTCTTTTTCCGGGTGTCAATGCGGGTAGACGGCGATCTGGACGGGTCCATCATCGCGTCGTCGCAAGCTCCGTATCCCTCGCCCCGCCGCAAGCGGCAGGGCTCTCTCACTGCGCTGCTCCTCCTTTCCCCATGCGACCCGCTTCGCTGGGCTCGCATGGGGCGGCGGGTATCACCCATGAAATATCTTGCCATATTCTTTTTGTCCTCCTCGTTCTTGATATGTGCAGTTCCCGAAAAAAGGACAAAATGAAAAAAGGCGCTGCCCCTTTTTCGGGGAAATGGCCTTAATTAAAACAAATATTGGCTTTTAGCTGAACTGAATCCCGCTATCTTGGGAAAACTTCATGTCTGCAAACTCCAGCTCCTTGTCGTTGGAGAGTATCACCCGCTCGTTCAGATCCGGGACAGCAGCTTCGATCTGCTCTACCACCGATTCCAGACACTTCTGCCGTTCCTCCGTGATAGGATAGCTGCTGTTCAGAGTTTCATGGATACAGCGATATATCTCCGTCAACTGCTCCGGGGCAAAAAGGGCGCTGTGGGGAATGAGGCCGGAGCGGGTAGCGAAGTCGCGCTTGGCCGCGGTGTAACTGTCCACACCGCCGGGAGGTCCGTAGAAGTTCCCCGCGTTCAGGCCAGTGCGCTCCCGCACACGTTCCCAGGTAGCAAACTGGACGCCGTACCTGGTGGGGTGGCCCGCCAGAACCACATCGTTGAAATCCGCCAGCAGCCTGTAGTCTCCCGTCAGGCCGCTGGCTGTCAGCTGGGGCGCCGTCTCCATCTGGCGCATGTACTCGGCAGTGGTTTTGGTGATAGAGATTGCTTTGTCCAGAGCGGCGCTCCTGTGATCATCCGCCGTATCCTCCCGCCAGTACCTCACCGAGCCGGTATCCAGCGCGAGGCAGAGACGCTGTCCGTCCAGCTCTATTGGCAGGAGGCCCTCCTCCGTTTCCGGTTTTACGGCAAAGCCCTCGTGCTGGAGGTTCAGGGTTAGTTCTTGGAAGTATCTGTTTTTTTCTTCTGCGTTCATTTTGATCCTCCTTGCTTTCTAATATAATGGAAACTTTTTGCGCTGAAAAGTCTGGGGCCCTTTTTGATTTTGCCTGTTTTGAAAACAGGCGCTGGGAGTATTGTGTTTTCCTGGAAAAACAAAAAGCGCCGGTCTGTTAATTCCTTTAGAACTGACGGATCGACGCTCAATACAGGCGCTCAAAATCGTAGCGCCCTATTTGAAACTGTTGTGCCGCAGGTTTAAGTCCTGCCTGAGTGAATAGGAGGTGGGGAAAAATCTAAATTTTGAGGCCCTTGGATTTTCACTATCCAAGGGCCTCTGAGGTCTTGAAAGCTCTCAGTTTTTTCACCAAAAATCTTTTTTGACCTCTTTTTCTGGTCGGAGTGCGGGGACTCGAACCCCGGGCCTCCTGCTCCCAAAGCAGGCGCGCTACCAACTGCGCAACACCCCGATATGAAATTTTCCTGTGTGTGTGCCCCCCCAAAGCAGGCACGCTACCCCTGCGAACACCCGGATATAAAAACCATGCCAGCCCGCAGATCAGTCTCAAACATTATACCCGATTTCCTTGCGCTTTGCAAGAGGTTATGGTACAATATTCCGAAAACAAATGAGGTGAGGAAAATGCGAATGCGCAAGAAGAAAAACCTGATTCCCCGGATGGAGGCGTGCGGTGCGCTGCGGGTGCAGGAGCCGGAAAAGGAAAAGGGCCGCTGGCGGGAGCGCAAGCCCGACGCCGCCAGACTGTATCTGGAGCTGGGCTGCGGCAAGGGCCGCTTCACCGCCGAGACGGCCGCCGCCCACCCGGATGACCTGTATGTCGCCATAGAGCGAGTGCCCGACGCCATGGTCATCGCCATGGAGCGCTGTCAGGCCCTGGGCCTCACCAACGTGTTCTTCATCGACGGTGATGCCGCCGCACTGGACCAGTATTTCGCCCCCGGCGAGGTGGATCTTATCTTTATCAATTTCTGCGACCCCTGGCCGTCGGTCAAGCACTCCCGCCGCCGCCTTACCCACGTAAATTTCCTGCGGGGCTACCGCCGTGTGCTGAAGGAGGGAGGCCAGATCCAGTTCAAGACAGACAACCACGACCTGTTCGAGTGGTCCCTGTTTCAATTCCCCAAGGTGGGGTTTGCCCTGTCCGAGGTCACCCGGAACCTCCACGAGCACGGCGTCCAGGGTGTCATGACAGATTATGAGGAGAAATTCCATGCCCTGGGCACCCCCATCAACCGCTGTGTGGGCACTATGGAGGCCTGGTCCGAGGAGAAGCCTGCCGCCTCTGACGCAGTCCAGAACGAAACCGCCGGTATCGTATGACAAAAGCCGCAGACAAATGGTATCTGCCCCCGTCTGCGGCTCTTTTTGCATTTACCAGAGCGGTGGCGCCAAAAATGCCCCCAGCCGGAACATAAATCCCTTTGAACGGTCCCGTGGGCCCAACAGCGCCGGACAGACCGTTGTCCGCGCCGATTTTTGAACAGAACTCCCCTTTTCCTCATAGGATGGGCAAAAGGAGGGCAAACCCATGGCTAATACATATCTGCTCAGCGATGAATCCAAGCAGTACCTGTGCTGTTACTACCAGATCCTGGACGAGATGATCCAGGGCATCACCACCGCCAGACTCACCCAGAGCATCTCCCGCAATTTCGTTGTCCAGATGCTCCCTCACCAGCGGGCCGCTGTCCGGATGTGCCGGAACATTCTGGAGGCCTCGGAGGACCCGGGCCTCCGCCGCACAGCCCAGCGCATCAGCACCCGGGAGGCCCAGGGCATCGAAACCATGGAGGGCCTGATTGCCAGCTGCGGACAGCTTATCACTCCCCAGATGGATCTGCGGCTCTACCAGCGGCGGATGGACCTGATTTTCCGGGAAATGTTTACCCAGATGGGGTCCGCCCCCGAAGGGAACCGGCTGAACGCGGTCTTTTTCCAGCAGATGATCTTCCATCACCGGGGCGCGGTGCGCATGGCCCGGAACACACTGCGGTACGAGGTGTGCACTGACCTCGCCCCCGTCCTGCGCTCCATCATTGACACCCAGTCCAGGGAGATCCGGCAGATGCAGTTTTTACTCCGCCGGACGGGATGTCAAGGGGGTGGCTCTTGCGCATCATCCGCTTTTCTGGTATACTGAAACCCTGCTTTTGGCAATGAAATACTGACAGAAAGGATGTGACGCTCATGTGGGCGGAACACAGCGTATTTTATCAAATCTATCCCTTGGGCTTCTGCGGGGCTCCCAAGGAAAACGACGGCGTCCAGGCCAGCCGGATCGGCAAGATCGGGGACTGGGCAGATCATATTCAAAAAACAGGCGCGGACGCGGTATATTTATCCCCCATTTTTGAGAGTGACAGGCACGGCTACGACACCCGGGACTATCGGAAGATCGACTGCCGCCTGGGCGCCAACGAGGACTTTGCCAAGGTGTGCCAGACCCTCCACGGACACGGCATCAAGGTGGTCATCGACGGGGTGTTCAACCACGTAGGCCGGGGGTTCTGGGCCTTCCGGGACGTGCAGGAAAAACGGTGGGATTCCCCCTACAAGGATTGGTTCCACATCAATTTCGACGGCAATTCCAACTATAACGACGGCTTCTGGTACGAGGGCTGGGAGGGCCACTTCGAGCTGGTGAAGCTGAACCTGCGCAACCCCGCTGTGGTGGACTACCTGCTGGACTGCGTGAAGTTCTGGGTGGAGCAGTTCGGCATCGACGGCCTGCGGCTGGACGTGGCCTACTGCCTGGACAAGGACTTCCTCTACCGCCTGCGCGCCTTCTGCGACGGGCTGAAGCCGGAATTTTTCCTGGTGGGCGAGACCCTCCATGGGGATTACAACCAGTGGACGGGGGACGGCCTGCTCCACTCCTGCACCAACTACGAGTGCTACAAGGGCCTGTACTCCAGCTTTAACTCCATGAACCTGTTCGAGATCGTCCACAGCCTGAAGCGGCAGTTCGGCCCGGAACAGTGGACGCTGTACAAGGGCAAGCATCTGCTGTGCTTCGCTGACAATCACGACGTGACCCGGGTGGCCACCATTTTGCAGAATCCCGCCCACCTGCCCCTGCTGTACGGCGTGCTGTTCGGGATGCCGGGCATCCCCTGCATCTACTACGGCAGCGAGTGGGGCGTCCAGGGCGACAAATCCCACGGGGATGACGACCTGCGGCCCTGCTTCGACCAGCCGCAGTGGAACCAGCTCACCGATACCATCGCCGCCATGGCAAAGGCCCACCGGGACAGCGAGGCCCTGTGCTGGGGAGATTTCAAGGACGTGGTGCTCACCAACAAGCAGGCCATTTTCCAGCGCCAGAGCGAGCACGAACGGGTGCTGGTGGCGGTGAACGCCGACAGCGAGCCCTACTGGGCCCACTTCGACGCCGGATGCGGTCGGGCGGTAGACCTGCTCACCGGGCAGGAGCATGACTTCGGCGGCGGGAGTGAGCTGCCCCCCTACAGCGTGTTTTTCTGGAAGTGTGAACGGTAAAAAAAGTTCCCTGGGAGCCTTGACCTCCCCCTGACAAAGGGGATTTACGATTTGGCGAAGCATCCCGGCAGGAATCACGCTGAGTTTGGATTTATACCAAACTTCAATGAAAGATTTTATAACTTCCAGCCCTAACCTTATGTAACCCGGCAAATGGCGGCAATGCCTTGATTTTCAGGCGTTTCCGCCATTTGCCGTGTCAGCGCCAGTGATAAAATGAAAAAAACGCCTTTGAATCGGGTGAATTGCCAAAATGATGCGCAGAAAAGCAAACATCCGTATAATACAAATCCTGCCAAGTGTAGATATCGACGCAGTGGCTTTGGATGTTTTCGACGAACGGCCCTGATACATATAATTGTAAAAAAGCACCGATTGACAGACATAATAAATCCGGAGATATGGTTCAGCTGGGAGAGCTTTTGAACGGAATTCAAGAGAGGATTCGGATACCAAGCAAAACGAGGGGTAAGTGCGCTTCTGCCGAAGTACGCCTACCCCTCGTTTTTCCGATCCCAGTCTACTATAGGACACAAAAAACCCAGGCGGCACATGGAGAACCACCCAGCCTGCGGTTAATATGGAATTCAATGGAAGAAAGCCGAGGACTGTTTTTGAGTTCTTTCCGTTTCTCTATCCCGAGGCAGGCACTGTCCCCATAGACCACCTTATCATCATCTCTTCACGGATCAGGAGGCGGCGGCAGGAATGCTGGTTTTGACCTTTTCTCCCCATCGGAGATGATCGTCTCGTCCCTTGTACCGGAGGCGGTGCGACCACCACCCCATGAGGATGGGCGACACGATATGGAGCTGGTACTGAACCAGTTCCATATCCCAGATGTCCTCCAGCGCTGCCTGGGTCGCGGCCACCTTGCAGCAGTCGATGACCAAGTTGCCGCCCACCGCCAGGATGAAGTCGATGTGCTTCTCAAGGGTCAGCGCCGTCCATGACCAGTGTTGCAGCTGCTCATTTTCGATGCCCTCAATGAACTTCCGAATGATGAGGGTGGTGCCCGGTTCATCGTCAAAGATCAGGCTGTTGGCCACGCCGGAGCGCACCACAATATTCTTCGAAGTTTCGTCCGGATGTACCCCGAGGGCGCTCGGCTCTCCGAGGCCACGACGGTGGCGTTGGGGGCCAACCCGGTGATGGTCACGCTGTCATATTTCTCCACCACCAGATTGCCCTTCGTATTTCATGGCCCCGACGTTATCTCATCTGTTTATTTTCGCAAGAGCCCTATTATAATCTCATCCGGGAATCGAGTATTGCCGGAGTTCAGCAGATATGGCAAAAAGACAGCCGCATGATACCAAAGTATCATGCGGCTGCTTTCCGGGTTAGAAAACGTCTTCACAAACCCCGCCCATCGGTGGAGACGGGGAATTTTTTGCCGTCATTTGGCAATATTCTCACAAAAACGCATCAGGATGGTAGCGGCCTGCGCCCGGGTGGCGGAGCCGCCCGGCCGGAGGGTGGTGGAGGTTACGCCGGTGATCAGCTCCACGTGGTTGGCCCAGGCCATGGCGTCCCGGGCGTAGCTGTGTACCTGCCCTGCGTCTGTAAACACAGCGTCCAGATCCGCCCTGCCGCTGACGTCATAGCCCTTGTACTGGGCGTAGCGGTAGAGGATAGCGGCAAACTGCTCCCGGGTAATGGGGGCGTTGGGGGCAAAGGTGTTGTCGGGATAGCCGTTGACGATGTTGTGGGCGGCGGCCCAGGCCACCGGCTCGGCGTAATACTGCCCCGCCGCCACATCTGTGAAGGAGGAGGCCCCTGCCTCCGGGGAGCCATCGTAGCGGTAGAGGATGGTAACGATCATGCCCCGGGTGGTGGTATTGCCGGGCTTGAAGGTGGTGTCGCTGGTGCCGTTCATCAGGCCGTGGTTGTAGACATAGGACACAGCGTCATAGAACCACTGGCCCTCTGGCACGTCATCGAAGGGAACGGTGATGGGCCCCCCCACGCCGATGCGGCGGTAGGACACCTCACGCATATCGTCTTCCTCCAGGTCCAGCAGCTTCAGATCGGCGGCGGACGTCACCTCAAAGCCCGCGGGTCCCGCCAGCGTGCCCAGCAGGATGGCGTCCCCCTGGTTGATCTGGTGGTTCCTGGAGGTGGCGTAAAGGGTGATGCTGTTCCCATTGATGGTGTACGCGGTGTGGACGTCCTCACCGGACAAGGCAGGGTCAAAGGTAAAGCCGGTGGGGGCTTTGTCCAGGGTCAGGGTGATCTGGACAGAATCAAAGCTGCCGGACAGCCCGCGCACGCTGATGGTCTGGGCGGCGGTGCCGAAGCCGTCCGTCTGGAGCCATGGGGCGGAGCTGGCCGCTGCCGCCGGGCTGACCAGCAGCGCGGCGGCAAGGGCGATGGCAAGGAACAGGGAAAGGATTCGTTTCATGGTTGGTTTCGTCCTCCTTTTACTGAACACCCGCGCCCGTCAGAACGATCTGGGGCAGGCTGTCGGTCTGGGGGAAGCTGGTCCACAGCGTCTCGCTGGTCACCCGGCGGCTGGCGCTGCTGTAGGGGTCGTCGGTGCGGTAGAACACCGCCCGGAACTCCATGGGGTCGCTGGCGGTGACGCCGCTCTGCTCATTGAGGGCCGCCTCCGCGTCCCAGTCGGGCACAAACACCCAGAAGCCGTCGCTGGTGTCGCTCACCGCGCCGTCCGCCGGGATCTCGGCGTAGAGCAGGGCGTAGCCGTTGATGGCCCGCTCGATGCTGGTGACGCCGTTTTCCTCCTGGGCCTCGGCGGTGGTGTTGTAGCGGGCCTGGACCTCCACGGTGTTGTACACCGGGTCGCCCCGGTAGGTGCCCACGATGACCACGGTGCCTGCGGGGACCACGCCGCCGTCATAGGCAAGGTCCTGGGCCAGCTTGCCCACGGACGCGCCGGGGTAGAGGTCGATCCGGTCGCCGGGGTAGTCCAGCAGCTCCACGTTGGCCCCGGCGGGCAGTCCGGTGACCCGGACGGCGGCGGCGTCATAGCTCCAGATCCGGCTGTCCCCGGCGGCGCCGGGCTTGGAGAAGTAGACGATGCCATTGGCGCTGTCCACCGGACCAAGGGTTACGGCGGTCCAGTCCGAAGCGCTGTCCGCCTTGACGCTGACGGTGCAGCCGGTGAGGGTCCCGCCGGTGACCTTCAGGCCGGTAACGGGGAGGCTGCCGCTGCGCATGGTGAACTCGGCGGTGTCCCCGGTGCGGGAGAGGGTGTACAGGCTGGGGGAGATGGTCTTGTCATAGGCCACCCGCACCTCGGGGGCGGTGGCGGCAGAGCCCGGATTGCCCAGCTTATCCACGGGGACGACGGAGTAGGTGTAGGTCAGGTTGTTGGCCGCGCCCAGGTCGTCGGTGTAGGTGCTCCCGGTGGTGAAGCCAATGGGCGTGTTGTTGCGGCGCACCTCATAGCCCAGAATGGTGTTGTTTCCGCCGGAAATGGTAAGGGTCACCTGGTTGCCATTGACGGCGGAGGAGACGGTGACCGCCCCCTGGAACGCCGCGCCATTGCTCAGACGGTAGGAGTAGGATTCATCGTTGAGGTACCACAGGGCCCGGGACTCGGCGGGGTAGCCGGCCAGGATGCCCTTCACCTCGTCGCTGAGGTTCATGCCCCAGCGGGTGAAGAAAGCGGACAGGTTGCGGTTGGCCGTTTCGGAAGCGGTGAGGGCCACCCGTTCGTCATAGGTGTAGCTGGCGTACTTTCCGGACTTCCAGAGAGTGAAGAAGCGGTTGTAGAAGTCCAGCGGCTTGCTTCCGGCGTCGTAGGCCAGGTGGAGCTGCCAGTACATACCCAGCTGGACGAACACGTTGGCGGCGCTGCCGGGCCGGCCGGCGGCGGTCTTGTCGTAGATGGCGGGCCAGATATTGCTGAGGGTCAGGCGGGTGCTCCGGGCCATGGTGGAGCCGTCCCACGCCTGCACGGCCAGGGAGTAGATGTTGTTGGTGATCTCGGCCTTGCCCAGCTTGTCCATGTTGTGGCCGATCTCATGGGCGATGCCCCAGCCGAACAGGCCGTTGGCGTTGCCCACTCCGGTGCTGGAGACAGGCCTGCCGCACACCAGGCCCTGGGTGGAGCCGTAGCCCACGCCCACATGGTTCCCGGCGGCGTACATGAAGGCCCCGGCGAACATCCGCATATACCGGATATTCTGGCGGGTGGTCATGGGATAGCGGCAGCTGTCCGTGCGTGCCCCGCCGGAGGGGATGATGCCCTGGACCTGGTTGGCGATGTACAGCTCGTCCTCCCAGGCCAGCACACCCTGGTACATGGTCTCCACCATGGCGTCCACGGTGGCATTGACCCCCTGGAGGCCGGCCAGCGCCCGGTCGGCGGGGATGGACAGCAGTACGCTGGGGGTGGAGATCTCGGTGGCGTTGCGGATGTCGGTGGCCATATTGGCGTTCCCCAGTCCGGCCACGTAGGTCTGGAGCTGGGTGACGTAGGCGCGGATAGCGTCCTTCCGGGCGGCTTCCGTCATGTCATACCAGGCGGACAGCTCCAGAATGGGCGGGGTGAAGGTGTTGCTGTCCCCGCGCACCTGGATTTTAATCGCTCCGGGGTTGCTTCCGGCGTAGGTCAGGTACAGCGGCCCGCCCCGCTCGTCGGTGAGGGAGCCGATTTTGGGTATATAGATGTAGTTGCGGCCGTTTTGGAGCTGGATGGGGGTGCCCCGCCAGATGCCGGATTCCCCGAAATACTGGGTGGGCGTCACGTACACCGGCGCGTCGGTGGGCAGGGAGGCGTATACCGCCACCGTGGCCCCGGCCCGGGCGGTGACGCCCAGGGGCTGGAGGTCGCTGGCACTCTGGCCGTACTGGCTGTCCTTGGAGGAGGCCCGGGCCTGGAAGTCCGACTTCACCAGCCCCAGGGCGGAGGCGTCGTTTTGGAGCAGGGCGGAGGCCAGGGCCAGTTCATCCTTCAGCCGGTCCAGCTCCAGGTAGAAGTCCGCCTTGGCGTTCAGCTGTGCGGACAGGGCGGAGATGGTGCTGGCGTTGACGCCGGAACGCAGGGCGGTGAAGCTCCCGTCGGCAAACAGGGCGGAGATATCGTCCGCCAGGGAATCGCTCCTGTAGAAGGCCATCTCGGAGATGCTCACCCGGCATCCGTTGCCCTCCCGCTCATTCAGGGTGAAGGAGATCTCTTTCACGTCCTCCACCATGGGGAAGGTGAGCACCAGATAATTCTTGTTGGGGTCCATGCTGCGGGCAGTGTACAGGGCGGCGCCGTCCAGTACCGTTTCCCCGGCGCTGTTCTTGGCGGTGACGGTGTAGGTTTTCAGGGCGTACTTGTGGTTCCCGCCCAGGTAGGGCACCAGGATGGCGTAGTTCATGTCCTGGGGGGTCTTGAAGGTATAGGTAAACCGGCTGCTCACCCACCATTGGTTGGCCACCCAGTAGGTGGCGGCATCGTTGTCGATGACGTCCGCCGTGGTGAAGTTGGGGCACAGGGTGCGGTTCACGTTGCCGGGGTTTTCCATCACCACCGACTGGATATTGCTGTTGTCGATGCGGTCCTCGGCGGGCAGATCAGGCATGACCAGCTCCTCCTTCTGGGGCGTGCCTGCGGCGGTGGAGGAGTAGGGGCCGGTGCCCCGCTGGTTGCCCGCCTTGACGGCCACCTCATAGGTGGTGCCATTGGTCAGGCCGGTGATGGTGGCGGTGGTGGCGGTGAGGTTGCCGCCGAACTGCTGGAAGGCGGTCTGGCCCGCCTCACGGTAGAACACCTGGTAGTAGGAGGCGTCCTTGGTACCGCCCCAGGTCAGCCGCAGGGACTGGTCGGCCTCAGTGATGCCGATGTTGGAGGGGGCCCCGGGCACCCCGGCGGGCAGGGGCATGGCGGACACCACCCGGGAGGGAGCGCCCTTCCAGTCGCCGTTAACGGCGGTGACCTGGAAGTAGTAGGTTTTCAAGTTGTCCAGCCCGGAGATCACGGCCTGATTGGTGTTGGAGGCGGCGGTCTGGCTCAGCGCGGCGGAGCTGGCGCCGTAGGCCACGGTGTAGCCGGTAACGTTGTTCACCGCGCCCCAGTTCAGGGTTACCTTGCCATCGCCGGGAGTGACGACGAGGCCCTTCACCTTGTCGGCGTCATTTTCAGGGTTTTCCGGCACGATGTCCTTGAGGAACTCAATTTTCGTCACAGTGGCGAAGCCAGGCTGGCCTGCGGTGGCGGTGACCTGGATGGTGACCTTTTTCACCGCCACCTTGTTTCCCAGGTTGATGGTGACCACCTGCTCGCCCACCGTCCTGCCGGTGGCGTGTACGTCCGCCGGGAGGGAGTTGTCGAAGGGGACGGAGAAGGAGGAGCCGTCCACCAGCTCCACCAGGGCGGTGCCGGCCTGGATGGCCCCCGCGGCGTCGGGGCAGGTGATCTGGATCTGGCTCATCACCACGCCGGAGATCTCATTGAGCACGATGGGCAGTTCCAGCGTCTTGCCCGCCTGGGGGGTGATGGTCACGGCGGTATCGCCCTGGAACAGGTCTTTGGCGGAGCCGCCGCTGAGGGTGAGACCCGCGGTGTCCAGCTGGGGCTGCAGGATGGCCGCGGTGTCCAGCAGCTGGGGCTGGCTGGAGGTGTTCCGGCCCCGGTTGATGTAGGCCAGATCGGTGATGTCGATGGTGCCGTCGCCGTTCAGGTCATAGGCGGCGGTCTGGCTGGCGCTCTGGCCCAGGCGGGCGTCCATGGCGGCGAGGTCGGCATCGTCCACCGTGCCGTCCCCGTTGAGGTCGCCCAGGGAGAAGGTGCCGTCGCCGGTGCCCACGATCATGTGCTGGCTGTAGCTGTCCAGCGTCACAGTGCGGCGGAAGGTTTTATAGCCGTTTCCGGTGAGGGCCAGCTCATACTGCGCCCCTCCGGCGGGCAGGCCGGACAGCACCACCTCGTAGTAGCCCACCCGGCTTTCGTTGGACAGTTCCACGCCGTCGGTGTTCTTCACGGTGACGGAGACGTCCGCATTCAGAGTGTTCACCGTCTCCTTCCCGCCGGGGAGGGCGACGGCGGCGGATTTCCCATTTCCACTGACCTGGAGCTGGATATTCCGGGACGCCGCGTTGGCGGCGGACTGGGGCAGGTCGAAGCGGATGGTCAGCCCGATGGATCCGGTGGGGGCTGTGCCGGAGCTGGCGGCGTCCGCCGTGATAGGCAGGCCCGTCAGGCACAGGGAGCACACCAGGACCAGGCTGAGCAGCCCGGAAATCAATCGCTGTGCTGATTTCATACATTGACATCCTTTCTGTTTTGTAATTTCTCCATGCATTTTGTCGATAAAACAGTTGTACGGAAACCTATTGTAATATTGGAAAGAAAATCTGTCAACTATAATTTCCGGCACCGTTGTGCCCGGGGGTATAGCGTATCATAATGTGGTATGAATCAGCGCGTAATGGCGGGTTTATGGAACAATTTTGAGGGTACGGCAGTACCGGAAGGGCTGTATAGGAAATTTGACCAAAAATTTTCCTGTCGGAGCGGGAAAAAAGGGCGAAAAAAGAGACGGCAAGACCGCCGGGCGGAACAGAGCGCCGGAATCCAGCCGCGCCGGCAGTCGGACGGATGAAAAACGCCGGTGAAAGGGCCGCTCCGTGAAACAGAGCGGCCCTCTCACCGGCGTTTTTGCGGACCGGCCGGGCGGTTTACCCGGCCTGTCTGTCCGGCCCGTTCCCGCGCTGGGCCTCCCCGCAGGGGCAGAACGTCTCCCCGCTGGGCACCTTCAGGGCCAGCAGGGACAGGTTATTGCCTACGATCTCAAATAAGGTGGACAGCAGCTCGATCTGCTCCGCTGTCTGACCCTGGGCGATCAGCACGGACAGTGCTGCCGCTGCAGCAAGCAGATCGCCTCCCTGTCCCTGAGACACACAGCATCGCCCCATTGTGCCACCCCCTTTGGGCCAGTATATGCCGGGAATGGGAAATCGGGCAATGAAACAGCCCGGGAATGGAGCATTCCCGGGCTGTTTTGCGTTTACAGCTTTTTCACGTACCTCAGATCCACGCACACCGCGCCGTGGGGGAAGGGGATGTCGGTGTGGGTGCCGTCCCAGGCAAAGCCGTGGGCGGAATAGAACCGCCGGGCCTTCTCATTCTCCCGCAGGACGAACACGAAGGCATTCTGAAAGCCCTCCGCCCTCATCCGGCGGCAGGCCTCCTCAAACAGCAGCCCTCCATAGCCCCGGCCCCGCTCCGCCGGGTGGGTGTAAAAGGAGGCAATCTCCCCCCAGCCGGCGTAGGCGGTATTGTCGAAAGTGCAGACGTCGCCGGGGTTGTAGTTCTCCGTCCGTGCCTTACAGTAGTTGAGGCAGGAAACCGGCGTGTCCCCCCGGCAGAGCAGCAGGCCGTGTACGCCGTTTTGCGTCTCGTAGTTGGTGCGGAACACCTCCACCCAGCGGTCGTCGGTGATCTCGCTGGCCATGTAGTCGGCGGGCACCGCGTCCACGTAGGTGTCCCGCCAGCCCAGGGCGTGGATCAGGCTCATAGCCCGGAAATGCTCCTCGGCGCAGGCGTCCACAAAGCGCAGGGAATCGTCCATGAGGGCCTCCTTTACACGCCCGCCCCGGCGGGCGCCTGTTCCGCTTCCTGTCTGGCCAGGGCCTTGGCGTTGGCCAGCATGAGCTTGATCCGGTTTTCCTGATTGATTTTCGTGGCGCCGGGGTCGTAGTCGATGGCCACGATGTTGGAATTGGGGTAATCGTCCTTGAGGCGGCGGATCATGCCCTTGCCCACGATGTGGTTGGGCAGACAGCCGAAGGGCTGGGTACACACGATGTTGGGCACACCGGAGTGGATCAGCTCCAGCATCTCGCCGGTGAGCAGCCAGCCCTCGCCCATTTTGTTGCCGTCCCCCAGATAGCCCTGCACCAGCTTGTGCATTTCCTCAAAGGTGCCGGGGGCGCGGAAGCGGCTCTTTTCCAGGGCCGCGATCATGTCCTTTTGACAGGCTTCGATGTAGCCCTTGAAAATCTGGCACACCTTTTTCTTGGCCCACAGCCCGCCGTAGATGCTCACATCCACCTCGCGGTTGAAGATCTTGAAAATCATGAAATCGGTGAGGCCGGGCACCACCGGCTCCGCCCCCTCGGACAGCAGGAAGTCCTCCAGGTTGTTGTTGCCCAGAGGGGAGAACTTCACGTAGATCTCGCCCACCACGCCTACACGAACCTTTTCCTCGTGGGAGACGGGGATGGTGTCAAAATCCGCGATGATCCTGTCAAAATTTTCCCGCATCTGCCTGCGGCTCATGCCCTTGCCCGTCTGGAAGCCGTCGATCAGCTTCCCCTGCCAATCGTCCACCATGCGGTCGGTCTGGCCGTGGTTCAGCTCATAGGGCCGCACCTGGTTGGCCACGTTGACGATCAGGTCGCCGTACATCATGGCGTAAATCATCTTGCGGATCATGGGCAGGGTCAGGGTCCAGCCCGGGTTTTTCTCCAGCCCGGACAGGTTCACCGAGATCACCGGCACAAAGGCCAGATCCGCCTTCTCCAGCGCCTTGCGCAGCAGATGGATGTAGTTGGACGCACGGCAGCCGCCGCCGGTCTGGGTGATGAACAGGGCGATTTTGTGGGGGTTGTACCCGCCGTGCTTGATGGCGTCGATGAGCTGGCCAATCACCAGCAGGGCGGGGTAACAGGTGTCGTTGTGGACGTATTTCAATCCCTCGTCGATGATGCCCCGGTGGTTGGTGGTGAGCATATCCACCTTGTAGCCCTCCAGCACCAGAAGCTGGCGGAACATTCCAAAGTGGACTGGGAGCATCTGGGGCATGAGGATGGTGTACTCCTGCTTCATCTCCTTGGTGAACAGCAGCCGCCCATCCTTGTCGTAAACCAATTCAGCCATAAAATCAGTCCTTTCGTCAGGGGAAAATCAGGTGCGGGAGAGCCAGTAGAGCGTCCCCTCTGAGAGGGTCATGCCCAGGGAGCGCTGGAGGGCCAGGGAGGGGGCGTTGTCCGTCACAACCTGCCCGAAGGGGATGTGCCCGCGGGCCAGTTCCTGGTTAATCATGTACTGCTCCAGCACGGAGGCGAAACCCCGGCGGCGGTACGGGGGGAATATCTCCAAAAGGCCGATGGAGCCTTCCGCGTGACGGCCCGCGAAGCCGACCATGGCGTCGTTCAGAAAGCCGCCAAAGAGCTGGCCCCGCTCCAGAAGGGAGCGGAGGTAGTCCTCCCCTTCCAGCTTGTAGTTGTCCGCCACCTGGGGAAGGTCGTCCACCGTCAGCTGCCGCAGGGCAAGGGGGCTTTCGGGGATGGGACAGGGGCCGACGCCCAGATAGGCCGCCTGGAAGCTGGCACCCTCGAGAAAAAATCCCAGGCCGAAGCGGTCCTGCAAAAGAGGAAGGTAAAAATCCTCATGGGCGGCAATCAGGGAATCGCCCCCATCGGGGAGCAGGCCGCAGAGAAGGTGGGCTGCATCCATATCGGCGCAGGACATGAGATAGCTGTCAAAGACCTCGGGACAGTCCGGGGACGGGATGCCCACCAGGGCGGCAGAGGGGGAGGCGTGCAGGACAGCCCCAATCCCCCGGCGGACGGCCTCGGTCATGTCCACATAGCGCACCGGGTCGCGGCTGAATATGTCCTGGCAGACAGATAAATCAGTAGTCATGGCGTTTCCTTTCCTCCATAGCGGCCATCAGGGAGCGGATGCGGATTTTGACCGCCCCCAGATTGCTGATGTCGTCGATTTTCAGCTGGGTATAGAGCTTGCCGCCCTCCTCCAGGATGGAGCGCACCTCGTCCCCGGTGATGGCGTCGGTGCCGCAGCCGAAGCTCACCAGCTGCACCAGCTGCATATCCGGCTGCTCACACACGTACCGGGCGGCGTTGTACATACGGGCCTGGAAGGTCCACTGGTTGAGCACCTTCCGGGGAGCGTAGTCCTCGTGGAAGGCCACCGTGTCCTCGCTGACCACCACGAAGCCGAAGGAGGTGATCAGGTCATTGATGCCGTGGTTGATCTCCGGGTCGATGTGGTAGGGCCGTCCCGCCAGCACCAGGATGGGCAAACCGTTTTTCCGGGCTTCCTCAATGTACTTCTGCCCCGTGCGGCGCACGTCCTCCTTGTAGCGCTCATAGGCCTGGTAGGCGGCGCGGATGGCGTTGGCGGCCTCCTTCCGGGGGACGCCGAAGGTGTCCGCGAACCACTGGGAACCCAGGCGCTCATAGTCCTTGGGCCGGTGCAGGCCCGCGTAGGGATTGAGGAACCGGGTCTTTTTCAGGTCGGGCATATTTGCCGCCAGCAGCTCGGGGTAGTAGGCCACCACCGGGCAGTTATAGTTGTTGTCCGCCGTCTTTTCGTCGAAGTTGTAGGACATACAGGGGTAGAAAATGGCGTCCACCCCCATCTCCACCAGGGCCTCCACGTGGCCGTGGAGCAGCTTGGCAGGATAGCACACCGTATCCGACGGGATGGTGCGCTGGCCCTTGATGTACAGCTTCCGGGAGGACTCGGGGGAGAGCACCACCTCGAAGTTCAGCCGGGTGAACAGGGTGTGCCAGAAGGGAAGGTTTTCGTACATATTCAGCCCGAAGGGGATGCCGACACGGCCCCGGGAGCCGTCCCCCAGGCCCTTGCCCTCCATGGCCCGGAGTTTTTCGTATTTGTAGCGGTAGATGTCGGGCAGCGCCGCCTTTTCCTTGCCCAGGGGCCGGGAGCAGCGGTTGCCCGAGATGAACCGCCGCCCGCCGTCGAAGGTATTGACGGTGAGGGAGCAGTGGTTGGTACACAGGCCGCAGGTGACGGGCTTGGCGGTGTGGGAGAACTCCTCCAGCGCCTTTTCGTCCAGCAGGGCGGACTGGTCCAGCCCCAGATCCCGTGCGGCCAGCGCCGCGCCGAAGGCCCCCATGATGCCCGCGATGGTGGGGCGGGTGACGTCCCGGCCCAGCTCCTGCTCGAAGGCCCGGAGCACCGCGTCATTGTGGAAGGTGCCGCCCTGCACCACAATATGCTTGCCCAGGTCGTCGGCGCTGGCGGCGCGGATGACCTTATAGATGGCGTTTTTCACAATGGAGATGGACAGACCCGCGCTGATGTCCTCCACGCTGGCCCCGTCCTTCTGGGCCTGCTTGACGGAGGAGTTCATAAATACGGTGCACCGGGAGCCAAGGTTCACCGGCTTCTGGGTGAACAGGCCCAGCTTGGCGAAATCCGCGATGTTATAGCCCAGGGCCTTGGCGAAGGTCTCGATAAAGGAGCCGCAGCCGGAGGAGCAGGCCTCGTTGAGCATGATGGAATCCACCGCGCCGTTGCGGATTTTGAAGCACTTCATGTCCTGCCCGCCGATGTCGATGATGAAATCCACGTCGGGGTTGAAGTGGGCGGCGGCGCGGTAGTGGGCCACCGTCTCCACCAGGCCCAGGTCGCAGGAGAAGGCGTTTTTGATGAGGTCCTCGCCGTAGCCGGTGACGGCGGAGCCTTTGATCCTGATGCGGCCCCCGCACAGCCTGTAGATTTCCCGGAGCTGTTCCAGCACCAGCGCCACCGGGTTGCCCAGGTTGGAGTGGTAATAGGTGTACAGCAGTCCGCCGTCCGGGGCGATGAGCGCGATTTTCGCGGTGGTGGAGCCGGAGTCGATGCCTAAGTACGCGTCGCCCGCATAGGTATGGATATCCAGCTGGGGCGGGGTGGAGGCGTTGTGCCGGGCGGCAAAGGCGTCGTAGTCCGCCTGGCTTTCAAACAGCGGCGGCATGGTGTCTACCACAGAGGTGGCGTCCCGGCTCTCCCGCAGCAGCCGCAGCAGCTCGTCAAAGGGCCGTGCCTCGTAGTCGGAGGAGCACAGCGCCGCGCCCATGGCGGCAAAGCAGTCGCCGTCCTCGGGGAAAATGGCGTGGGCCTCGTCTAATTGCAGGGTGTCCACAAACCGCTCCCGCAGGCCCATAAGGAAGTGGAGCGGCCCGCCCAGAAAGACGATTTTGCCTTTGAGCTCCCGGCCCTGGGTCAGCCCCGCCACGGTCTGGTCCACCACGGCCTGGAAGATGGACGCGGCCACATCTTCCTTCCGCCCGCCCTGGTTCAGGATGGGCTGGATGTCGCTTTTGGCGAACACGCCGCACCGGGAGGCGATGGGGTAGATTTTCTCGTGCTTCAGGGACAGCGCGTCCAGCTCGTTGACGGTGACGTTCATCAGGGTGGCCATCTGGTCGATGAACGCCCCGGTGCCCCCGGCGCAGGAGCCGTTCATCCGCTCCTCAAGCGCGCCGCCGAAAAAGATGATCTTGGCGTCCTCGCCCCCCAGCTCGATCACCGCGTCGGTGTCCGGGATGTAGGCGTTCACCGCCGCGGCGGTGGCGTACACCTCCTGCACGAAGTCCAGCCCCGCGGCCTTGGCCACGCCCAGCCCGGCGGAGCCGGTGACCACCAGGCGCACGTCCGTCCCCTTCAACATATCCTCAATGGAGCCGAGGGTCTCGCAGGCCCGCTCACGGGCCTTGGAATAGTGCCGCTCGTAGGAGCGGAACAGCAGCTTGTTATCCTCGTCCAGCACCACCACTTTTACGGTGGTGGAGCCGATATCAATACCAACGCGAAGAATCATAAATGCCCTCCTGTGCTGCCGGGTCCTGTCCCTGGGGGCAGGCCGGACGCTCAAGTTAGAAGTTCAGCGGATATTATATAAAAATGATATGCTTTTTTCAATAGCAAATTGAAACAGTTTTTCCGCCTTTCGACAAAAATTGCCCACTGTGAATTTCACAGCGGGCAATTTGTCATTTCCTGGGAGAATACGGCGCCACGCCGCACTTTTCGGGGAAATAGACCTGGTACCAGATGAGGAAGGACAGCACCGTATACAGCTTCCGGTGGGTTTTGGCCTTGCCGGAGTAGTGGGTGTCCAGAAGGTCCAGCAGGTACTTCTGGTCGAAAAATTCCGCCACATAGCTCTGGGAGATCAAATCCTTGGCCCAGTTGTAGTATTTTTCCTCCCGCAGCCAGGCGATGAAGGGCACCGGGAAGCCCTTTTTGTCCCGGTGAATCCAGTCGTCGGGGAGCATGGGCACCGCCGCCAGACGCAGGGGCCACTTGGTCATGGTCTTGCCCCGCATCTTCTGGGCGCTGGGGATGGCCCGGGCCACCGCCCACACCTCCCGGTCCAGGTAGGGAACCCGCAGCTCCAGGGAGTTTGCCATGGTCATGCGGTCTGCCTTGCGGAGTATGTCCAGGGGCTGCCACAGGTGCAGGTCCAGGTACTGCATTTTTGTCAAATCGTCGGCGTCCTCCACCGCCTCGAAATAGGGCTCGGTGACGTCGTGCCAGGTCAGAGCGGAGCGGTAGGCGGGGGCGAGCGCCCGTTCCGCCTCATCATTGCCGAAAATGAACGCCTGTCCCACGAAATACTCGTCCACGCCCTTTGCCGCCTTGGTGAGGAAGCCCTGCCCGTGGAATTTGGGCAGGCCGGACACGCGCTTCGCCACCGCCTTGCGCAGGGCCAGGGGCGTTTTCTTGTAGGCCCGGAAGGGCTTGGTGGTGTGGTAGGTGATATACCCGCCGAACAGCTCGTCCGCCCCCTCGCCGGACAGCACCACTTTTACGTCTTTTGCCGCCAGCTGGGACAGGAAGTACAGCGGCACCGTGGACAGGTTGGCGTTGGGCTCGTCGGCGTAGTATTGGATGGTGGGCAGGGAGTCGAAAAATTCCTCGGCGGAGATGGTCTTGGAGATATTGCGCAGGCCCAGCTCCTCGCACAGGGCCTTGGCCTCCCCCGTCTCGTCAAAGTCCTTGTTGGCGAAGCCCACGGAATAGGTCTTGTCCGGCCGGGACAGGGCGGCGATGACGCTGGAGTCGATGCCGCCGGACAGGAAGGAGCCCACCTCCACGTCGCTGATCTGGTGGGCCTCCACCGACTCGGCGACCACCTCCCGGATCTGCTCCGCCCGCTTTTCCAGGGGCATCTGCTCCGGCTCGAAGGAGAAGGTGTTGTAGGAGGCGAACTCGGTGCGGCCCTCCCGGTGGATCAGGTAGTGGCCGGGGAGCAGGCGGTACACATTTTTGAAAAAGGACTCGTTCAGCGCGGAATATTGGAAGGTGAGGTAGAGCTTCAGCGCGCTGGGGTTGAGCTCCTTTTTAAAGCCCGGGTGGGGCAGGAAGCTCTTGCACTCCGAGCCGAAGAAGAACAGATCCCCCATCTGGGCATAGTAAAAGGGCTTGATGCCGAAGGGGTCCCGTGCGCCGAACAGCTCCTGCTTTTCCTTGTCCCAGATGACGAAGGCGAACATCCCCCGCAGGCGCTTCAGCACCTGCGGGCCCCACTCCATGTAGCCGTGGAGGATCACCTCGGAATCGCAGTTGGTGGCAAAGGCGTGGCCGGCGGAGACCAGCTCCCGGCGCAGGATTTGGAAGTTGTAGATCTCGCCGTTGTAGGCCAGCACGTACCGCCTGTCCGGGCTGATCATGGGCTGCTGGCCGTTGGCCAGGTCGATGATGGACAGCCTGCGGTGGGCGATGCCGCAGTGCTGGTCGATATAGTGGCCCTCGCCGTCAGGGCCGCGATGGCGGATGGTGTCCCCCATGGCGTGCAGGGCCTGCCGGTCGGGAGCGGCCGAGCGGGAGACAAAGCCGGTAAAACCGCACATAGTCAAATTCCTCCATAGTATCATTCAGTGCTTTTACTAGAATAAGGCTTTGCCGGGAAAATGTCAAGAAAAAAGGATGGGGCTGGACAAGCCGCTGGAGCTGTAGTAAAATGTGTGGCAGACTTTTGTATGGGAAGGTGAGTACGTGGACAAGCGGTGGAAGGGCTGGCTGCCCGAGCTGTGCGGGGGGCTGGGAGCGCTGCTGCTGGCGGGGACGGTCTGGGCCTGTATGTCGCTGGAGCGGGGCGGCGGGACGGACCGGGCGGCGGTGGCGGCGATACTGCTGGCGTTCGCGGCGCTGGCGGTGGTCCTGCTGCGGCTGGAGGGCTGCGGGCGGGATACGCTGCTGATTTTATTGCTGCCCATCGGGGCGGCTTTTCTGGTCCGGGCGCTGTGCATGGATTACGCCGGTACGGATTACAGGAATTTCCTCACCAACTGGTATCAGTTTTTTCAGGAAAACGGCGGCTTTCAGGCGGTATCCAAGGCCGTGGGGGACTACAACGTGCCCTATCTCTACTTCATGGCCGCCATCTCCTACTGCCCCATCCCCGACCTGTATCTGATCAAGCTGTTCTCCATCGGCTTTGACGTGGTTCTGGCCTGGGGGTGCCTGCGGCTGGTGCGGGTGCTGGCAAAGGAGCGCCGGGGGAGCACGGCCCCTCTGGCCGCGTTCTGCGCGGCGCTGTTCCTGCCCACGGTGGTGCTCAACGGCGCGTTCTGGGGCCAGTGCGACGGGATCTACGGCGCGCTGTGCATACACGCCGCCGCCCTGCTGCTGGAGGGGAAGAACAAGACGTCGGTGGCGCTGATGGCGGTGGCCTTTTCCTTTAAATTACAGGCCATTTTTGTTCTGCCCCTGTGGGGTGTGCTGTGGCTGGCGGGCCGGGTGAAATTCCGGGAGCTTTGGGTGTTCCCGCTGACCTATCTGGCCACCATTATTCCGGCCCTCCTGCTGGGCAAGCCCCTGGGGGAGATTTTGGGCATTTACCTTAACCAGATGGGGGAATACCCCCGGCTGGTGCTCAACGCGCCGTCCATTTACCAGCTTGTCCCCTACGGGGCGGAGGTGAACGACGCCCTGCTGTCCACCCTGGGCATTGCCGCCGCCGGGGCGCTGGTGCTGGCCCTGTTGGCGCTGGGCTTCCTGCTCCGGGACAGACTGGACCGGGAGCTGTCCATGACCATTGCGGTGGTGCTGTGCATCGGGGTGCCTTTTCTTCTGCCCCGGATGCATGAGCGCTACTTCTTCCTGGCGGATATATTTACCCTGTGCTGGGCGTGCTCCAGCCTGCGCCGGGTTCCGGCGGCGGCGCTGGCGGAGCTGTCGTCGCTGATCTGCTACATCGTTTACCTGCGGCTGAAGTATCTGTTTACCCTTCGCCTGGGGGGAAATACCTTTGTCATGCTGCCGGAAATGCTGATTATGCTGGGGGCGCTGGCGTTCTCTGCGGCAGTGCTGGTGATGCAGGTCCGGGAAAAAAGAAAGCGGGTGGGACCCAGATGAAATTTGTATCGTGGAACGTAAACGGCCTGCGGGCCTGTCTGAAAAAGGGCTTCACGGAGTCCGTTCTGGCGCTGGACGCCGACTTTATCTGCCTCCAGGAGACGAAAATGGAGCGGGGGCAGGCCCAGGTGGAGCTGCCCGGCTATCATGAGTTCTGGAACTCAGCGGAGAAAAAGGGCTATTCCGGCACCGCCGTCTTTGCACGGCACGAGCCGCTGTCCGTGTCCTACGGCATGGACTTGGACAAGCACGACCACGAGGGGCGGCTGATCACCCTGGAGTACCCTGATTTCTGGCTGGTGGACTGCTACGCCCCCAACGCCCAGAACGAGCTGGCCCGCATCGGCTACCGCATGGAGTGGGAGGACGATCTGCTGGACTACCTCAAGAGCCTGGACAGGACCAAGCCGGTGGTGTACTGCGGCGACCTGAACGTGGCCCATGAGGAGATCGACCTGAAAAACCCCAGGACAAACCGGGGCAACGCGGGTTTTTCCGACCAGGAGCGGGGGGCCATGACCCGCCTGCTCAGCTCCGGGTTTACCGACACCTTCCGCCTGCTCTATCCCGGCCGGGAGGGGGCCTATTCCTGGTGGAGCTACCGCTTCCACGCCAGGGAGAAGAACGCGGGATGGCGGATCGACTACTTCATCGTGTCCGGCCGGCTGGGGGAGCGGGTGGCGGACGCCGCCATCCACCCGGATATCCAGGGCAGCGACCACTGCCCGGTGTCGTTGATTTTGAAATAGTTTCCAGCGGAAAATCCTGTTCCTTTCCGCGAAAAGCGGGCAAGCTAAGGGCGCGAAGGAGGGATTGACTTTGAAGATGGATAAAAAAGTGATGCTGCCCATCGCCGGGGCCACCATGGCGGCGGGGGCGGCCATCGGCATGATGATGATGCCAAAGAAGAAAAAGCAGTCCGCCCAGAAGGCGGCGGGCCGGGCCATCAAAGCGGTGGGCGACGTGGTGGAGCACCTGGACCGCTCGCTGAAAATGTGAGGCTGAGGGGCGTTTCCGCAGGGGGACGCCCCTTTCTCATGAGACTTTTTGAAAAGGGGTTGATAAATTAAAAGGAACATGGTAAAATAGCCAATGGCTTGTGACGCCTCGGCGCGGAACAAGGCCGCGCTAGTTGGGGAGTTAGCGGTGCCCTGTACCTGCAACCCGCTACAGCAGGGATGAATCCCGGCCCCCGGAGGCAGGATGTGCCGCCTGCCCCATATAAGCAGCGATGATGGATCGGTCCCGCGCAACGCTCACCCGTGAACCGTGTCAGGCGGGGAACCGAGCAGCACTAAGCGGACCTGGGCGTGTGCCGCGGGGCTGCCGATCCTGAGCCGGCTGTATGGGTAACGGGCATATGCTGTCCTTCAAAGGCCGGTGCGCGGTCTTGTTGTGCGCCGAGGCGTTTTCTTTCTATGTTTGAGGTGATTTGGAATGTACCAGGCGCTGTACCGCAAGTGGCGCTCCCGGACCTTCGACGCAGTGGTGGGGCAGGGGCACGTTACCCAGACACTGAAGCGGCAGGTGCAGTCGGGGCGGCTGTCCCATGCGTACCTGTTCACCGGAACCCGGGGGACGGGCAAGACCTCCTGCGCCAAGCTGCTGGCCCGGGCGGTGAACTGCGAAAATCCCCGGGACGGCAATCCCTGCAATGCCTGCCCCTCCTGTCTGGGCATTGAGAACGGCTCCATTCTGGACGTGCTGGAGCTGGACGCCGCCTCCAACAACCGGGTGGACGATATGCGCGCCATGATGGACGAGGCGGTATATACCCCCTCCACGGTGAAGAAGCGGGTGTACATCATCGACGAGGTGCATATGCTGTCCGCCCAGGCGTTCAACGCACTGCTCCAGATTCTGGAGGAGCCGCCGGAGCATTTGATGTTCATCCTGGCCACCACGGAGATCCACAAGGTGCCCGCCACCATCAAGAGCCGGTGCCAGCAGTTCTCCTTCAAGCGCATCCGCGCCGAGGACATCGCGGCCCATCTGCTCCACGTGGCAAAGGAGGAGGGCTTTGCCCTCACCGACGGCGGCGCGGCCCTGGTGGCCCGTCTGGCCGACGGCGGTATGCGGGACGCGCTGTCCCTGCTGGACCAGTGCTCCGGCGGCGGGGGCACGGTGGACGAGGAGCGTGTGTACGACTGCCTGGGCCTGGCGGGGAACATTGAGACGGCCCGTCTGCTCTGGGACGCGGCCAAGGGGGACATATCCTCCGCTCTGGAGCGGCTTGACAAGCTGTACGGAAACGGCAAGGAGATGACCGCCCTGGCGGGGGAGCTGTCCGCCCTGGTGCGGGACCTGCTGGTGAGCCGAACCGCCCCCAAGGCCGGCGGGGATCTGATGACCGGCGGCTTTGACGGGGAGACCCTGCGCCGCCTGTCCGGCAAATTTGACGTGCCCCGGCTGGTGCAGATGCTGAATCTGATCCAGCGGACGGCGGCGGACCTGTCCCGCTCCGCCAACCGCCGCACGGATATGGAATTGTGCCTGGTGACGCTGTGCGATCCGGGGCTGGATGCCTCCCCGGCGGGGCTGAGCGCCCGGATCGCCAGACTGGAGCAGGGCGGAGTGGCCGCCCCGCCCCGGCCCGCGCCTCCGCCCCGGCGGCAGGCGCCGCCCCCGGCGGACGAGGTCCCCTGGGAGGAGCCGCCCCCGCGGGATGAGGACGCGATGCCGGAGCTGGAGCCGGAGCCGGTCCGGCCGCCGGCTGAGCCCGCGCCCCGGCAGGCGGCCAAGAAACCGGATCCAGACCCAGCTCCCGCCCCGGCGGCGGGAGGGAGCTGGCCGGGCTGGCCCGCGTTCCGGGAAAAGCTCAAGGGCGTGATGGACATCAGCGACTACAGCTTTATCAGCAATGACGCCATGGCCCAGGGCCGCTGGGACGGGAAGGAGTTCACCCTGTGGGTGGCCAACAGCTTTTTGAAAACCATGCTGGATAAACAGTCCTTTACCCGCGTGGCGGCGGAGCTGGTCCGGCAGGTGACCGGGGTTTCGGCCAAGGTGTCGGTGAAGGAGGGCGCAGCCCCGGCGGAGGACGCCCCGGCGGGGGGGGACGCGCTGGACGCGTTCCTGGCCCAGGGCGGGAGCAATATCATTGTGGAGTAAACCGGGAAAACCGGAGCCCCCGCAAGGCCGTCCTTTGGCTTTTCGGGGGAGGAAGGACAGGGGAGCGGACGCTGCCCCCGACGACATAGGAGGTACACAACATGGCAAAGGGATTTAACAGCCGCGGCATGGGCGGCGGCAATATGAACAACATGATCCGACAGGCCCAGAAAATGCAGCAGGACATGATGAAAGCCCAGGAGGAGCTGGAGAGCAAGACCTACGAGGCCGGGGCGGGGGGCGGCGTGGTGTCCGCCACGGTGTCCGGCAGAAAGGAGCTGGTCAGCGTCGCCATCGACCCTGAGGCAGTGGACCCGGACGATGTGGAGATGCTCCAGGACCTGATCGTTGCCGCCGTCAACGAGGCGCTGCGCAAGGCCAACGAGGACGCCGCCAGCCAGATGTCCAAGCTCACCGGCGGGCTGAACCTGCCCTTCTGAAGCGCCGGGTATGTACAACAGCACGCTGTGTTACCTGGAAAATGGCCGGGGGGAGTATCTCATGCTCCACCGGGTGAAGAAAAAGGTGGACATCAACAAGGGTAAGTGGATCGGCGTAGGCGGCAAATTCGAGGAGGGGGAGAGCCCCGACGAGTGCCTGCGCCGGGAGGTCCGGGAGGAGACCGGCCTGGACCTCACCCGCTTCCGGTTCCGGGGTGTGGTCACCTTCCTGTGCAATGACAGCAAATCGGACCAGTTTATGTACCTGTTCACCGCCACGGGCTGGACAGGGGAGCTGGACCTGGACTGCAAGGAGGGCGACCTGGCCTGGGTGCCCAAGGAGAGGGTGGCGGAGCTTCCCATTTGGGAGGGGGACGAGATCTTCCTCAAACTGCTGGCGGAGGACCGCCCGCCCTTTCTGCTCACGCTGGACTACAGGAGCGAGGGCGATCAGCTGGTCCGGGCCGTATTGGACGGCAAAGCCCTTCCAGTGAATCAATAAGGAGATGTTTGCGTTGAAATTTTCCGAGATGCCCTACGAGCGCCCCGACCTGGAGACGGTCAAGGCACAGCTTTCCGGGTTTACCGCCCGGCTCAGGGCCGCGTCCGGCTATGATGAGGCCAAGGCCGTTTTCCTGGAAAAGGAGGAGGCTGACCAGACGGTGGGCACACTGGCCGAGCTGGTCATGATCCGCAACTCCATCGACACACGGGACCAGTTCTATGACGGGGAGATGAGCTTTTGGAACGCCGCCATGCCGGAGCTGGAGGAGTATGAGCAGGCGTGGAAGCTGGCCATGCTGGAATCCCCCTTCCGGGAGGATTTTGCCCGGGAGTACGGCGATCTGATGTTCCTCAACACGGAAATCGCCCTGAAAGCCTTTTCCCCGGACATCGTGCCCCAGCTCCAGAAGGAAAATGACCTGACCCAGGAGCACCAGAAGCTCATCGCTTCCGCTCAGATCCCCTTTGAGGGCGGGATGTATACCCTGTCCCAGATGGGCCCCTTCCAGAACGACCCGGACGACAAGCGCCGTCTGGCGGCGTGGAAGGCAGTGGGCCAGTGGTACAAGGACCATCAGCCCGAGCTGGACCGCATTTATGACGCGCTCACCCACCTGCGGGACGAGATGGGCCGCAGGCTGGGCTATGAGGGCTACACCGCCTTGGGTTATTACCGCATGGAGCGCAACTGCTACGGCAGGGAGGACGTGGAGAAATTCCGCGCCGCCGTGGTGAAGTATCTGGTCCCCCTGGCCGACCGGGTGTACCGGGAGCAGGCCCGGCGCATCGGCGTGGAATATCCGCTGAGCTACGCCGACGCGGCGCTGAAGTTCCGCTCCGGCAACCCCAGGCCCCAGGGCGCCCCCGACGACATCATCGCCCAGGGCAGGAAATTTTACGACGAGCTGTCCCCTGAAACCTCTGAGTTTTTCCATACCATGCTGGACAACGAGCTGATGGACCTGCTGTCCACTGAGGGCAAAGCCGGGGGCGGCTACTGCACCAGCATCAAACAGTACCAGGTGCCCTTCATTTTCGCCAACTTCAACGGCACCCAGGGGGATATTGAGGTTATCACCCACGAGGCGGGGCACGCTTTCGCCTACTGGATGAACCGGGACCGGGTGCCCTCCAGCTATGCATGGCCGGGAATGGAGGCCTGTGAGGTCCACTCCATGTCCATGGAGTTCATGGCCTGGCCGTGGACGGAGGGCTTTTTCGGCCCGGATACGAAAAAGTACCTGTACAGCCATCTGGCCGGGGCGCTGACCTTCATCCCCTACGGCACCCTGGTGGACCATTTCCAGCATGAGGTATACGCCCGTCCGGACATGACTCCCGCCCAGCGCCACGCCAGGTGGAAGGAGCTGCAAGGGGTGTATATGCCCTGGATGCGGCTGGACGGGGACATCCCCTTCTTCGCCGACGGCGAGGCGTGGCAGCGCCAGAGCCACATTTATCAGTCCCCCTTCTACTATATCGACTACTGTCTGGCCCAGACGGTGGCGCTGCAGATCTGGGCGCTGCTGCAAAAGGACCAGAAGCTGGCTTGGGAGAAGTATATGGCCTACACCCGCCAGGGCGGAAGCCGCACCTTTACCGACCTGCTGAAAAACGCCGGCCTGGACAGCCCCTTCGACGAAAAGTGCCTGCGGGAGGTGTGCGAGACCGCCGGCGCGTGGCTGGACGGCGTCGACCTCACCGGGATCGCGTGACAAAACGACACAAGCGCCCGCCCCGGGCTTTGGGGCGGGCGCTTGTTTGTACACATTGCCGCTTGCAATTTCCGGAAATATGCGGTACACTGTGTACACAGGCAGAGTAGGAGCGCGTGTGTACAAGTGCCGGCGGGACGGGGAGTTGTCCGCCGGACGAAGGGCCGAACGGCCCGCAGTGCGCCCTCCGCATCCCGCTGCCGCATGGTGGGGCGCGGTATTTTTGCGGCCTCCTTTGTGCGGCGTACCCTTTTCAGGGCTGCCGAGAAAAACAAAGGAGGTCTTTTTTCATGTCCCAAACCCTGTACAAATCGCCCTTTTCCCGCGCCTACTGGCGGGACGCCGTGGAGGATTTCAAAAAGCCCCGCACCATGGCGTTTTCCGCCCTGATGGTGGCCGCCTGCGTGGCGCTGAGCTATTTGCAGTCCATGCCGGTGGTGAACAACATCAAGATCACCTGGGGCTTCCTGGCCCGGGCGCTGTGCGCCCTGGTGGGTGGTCCGGTGAACGCCCTGGCTTTCGGCTTCGTGGAGGACACCGTCAGCTACCTGATGAACCCCACCGGGGGGTACAATCCGTTTTACATTTTTACCACCATGCTGGGTGTGTTCACCTATTCCCTGTTCCTGTACCGGGCGGAGGTGACGGTGCTCCGGGTGTTCCTGGCCAAGCTGGCCACCAACCTGCAAAATGTGTTCATCGGCGGGCTGGGCACCTTCCTGTGGTATTCCGGCGGCAAGGGCTACTGGACCATCGCGGGGGCCAGCGCGGTGAAAAACGCCATCATGCTGCCAGTGCAGGCCCTTTTGCTGGTGGTTTTGTTCGGGGCGCTGCTGCCCATCCTCCACCGCATGGGCTTCCTGCCCGACCAGGCGGGACGGCTCCGGCTGTGGAAGAAGCCTGAGCGGCTTGATAGGGAAAAGGCGCAGGCGGCAGAAAAGGCGCCCTGGGAGGACTGACCGCCGCCAAACGGCATAACCCGTCCCATGTCCGCATACGTTCCTGTGAGGGGGTATGCGGACATGGCTTTTTTTAAGGAAGCGGGCGACTTTTTGTGGGGCGGGCCGCTGCTTGCAGCGTTTCTGGCGGTGGGGCTGTGGTATTCCTTTGCCACCGGTTTTTTTCCCGTTTTCGGGGTGGGGGTGTGGTGGAAAGCCACCGCAGGCTCCCTGTTTGGACGGAAAAAGGGACGGCAGAAGGATCGGGGGGTGACCCAGCTCCAGGCCCTGTCCACCGCCCTGGCGGCTACGGTGGGCACCGGCTCCATTGCCGGGGTGGCCACCGCCATCGTATACGGCGGGCCGGGGGCGGTGTTCTGGATGTGGATGTCCGCCCTGCTGGGGATGGCGGTGAGCTGCGGGGAAAAGACGCTGGCGGTGCGCCACCGGGAGAAGGGCTCCGACGGACGCTGGAAGGGCGGGCCCATGGAGTACATGAAAAACGGCCTGCATCTGCCGGGGCTGGGGAAGCTGTTCGCTCTGTTCTGCATCGCGGAGACGCTGGCGGGGGGAAATCTGGCCCAGGCCAACTCCATTGCCGCCTCCCTGTCCGCCGCCGGGGGAGCCAGTCCCAAAGTGGTTGGAGTGGTGCTGGCGGCCATAACCGCCATTGTGCTGGCGGGGGGCATTAAGCGCATCGGCGGTTTGTGTGAGCTGCTGGTGCCCGCCATGGCGTTTCTGTTCGTGGGGGCGGGGCTGGTGGTGATTGCGGTCCACTGGCAGGCGGTACCCGCCGCTTTCCAGCAGATCGTGGGCTATGCCTTCGCGCCCCGCGCGGTGGCCGGGGGGTACGCCATGGGGACGGCCCTGCGGTACGGGGTGGCCCGAGGAGTGTTCACCAACGAGGCGGGGGTGGGGATGTCCGCCATCGCCCATGCCTGCGCCGATGTGGACGAACCGGCGGAGCAGGGGATGTGGGGCATCTTTGAGGTATTTTTCGCCACCATCGTCATCTGCACCGTCACCGCGCTGGTGATCCTCACATCCGGTGTGTACGACCCCGCAGCGGCCCTTGCCATGGCGGAGGCGGGCGTCCTGCCGGAGGGGATGCTGGGCGCGCCGCTGACGGCGGCGGGATTTGCCTCGGTATTTGGCGAAGCGGGGGAATGGATCGTGGCGGTGTGCCTGATCCTGTTCGCCTTCACCTCCCTCATCGGTTCGGGGTACTACGGGCAGCGTGGGGTGGAAACGCTCACCGGCTCCCGCTGGGCCAGGGGGCTGTATCATCTGGTTTTTCCCGCCTGCATCATCTTCGGCGCGTTGGGGGACGTGACGGCGGTGTGGCAGCTGGTGGATGTGTTCAACGGCCTTCTGCTGGCGGTGAACCTGCCCGCGCTGCTGCTGCTGTCGCCGGAGGCGGTGCATCTGCTGCGGGTCTGGCTGGAGGGACGAAAGAAAAGCCGTCAGAGCTGACGGCTTTTCCTTATGCTTCCTGTTGTTCCCGCCAGGCCAGATAGGCGGCCCGGCCTGTTTGATAGAGATCGTTCCCCAGGCTGTCAATGACCACCGTGAGGGGCAGGTCTTTCACCTCCAGCCGCCGGACGGCCTCCGCGCCCAGATCCTCATAGCAGACCAGCTCAGCGGACTTGACGCACCGGGCCAGCAGGGCCCCTGCCCCGCCGATGGCTCCGAAATACACCGCGCCCGTTTCCTTCATGGCGTCAATGACCTCCGGCCCCCGGCTTCCCTTGCCGATCATGCCCAGTTCACCCAGGCGGAGCAGGGTGGGGGCATAGGCGTCCATGCGGTAGCTGGTGGTGGGTCCAGCGGAGCCGATGGGCTGTCCGGGGCGGGCGGGGGTGGGGCCTGCGTAGTAGATTACGGCGCCTTCCATGGGAAAGGGCATGGGCTTGTTTTCTGCCGCCAGCTCGCACAGGCGCTTGTGGGCGGCGTCCCGGGCGGTGTAGATCGTGCCGCTGAGCAGTACGCTGTCCCCGGAGCGAAGGGACTGGGCGGTTTCAAAATCAAGCGGGGCGGTGATGCGCTTGGGCATGGTCAAAGCACCTCCGTTGCGTGGCGGGCCACATGGCAGTTGATGTTGACAGCGCAGGGCAGGCCCGCGATGTGGGTGGGCATGGTCTCAATATGTACCGCCAGCGCGGTGGTACGCCCGCCGAAACCCTGGGGCCCGATGCCCAGGGCGTTGATCCTGCCCAGCAGCTCCCGCTCCAGCGACTCGTAGAAGGGCAGGGGAGAGGGGGCGTCCATGTCCCGCAGGAGGGCCTTTTTGGCCAGCAGGGCACACTTGTCAAAGGTGCCGCCGATGCCCACCCCCACCACGATGGGCGGGCAGGGGTTGGGCCCCGCCTGCTCCACCGTATCCAAAATGAAGCGCTTCACCCCGTCCAGCCCGTCGGAGGGCTTGAGCATGGCAATGCGGCTCATATTCTCGCTGCCGAAGCCCTTGGGGGCCACGGTGACGGTGACCTGATCGCCGGGGACAAGCTCAGTGTACAGCATGGCGGGGGTGTTGTCCCCGGAATTCACCCGCTCCAGCGGGTCTGACACCACGGACTTGCGGAGATAGCCCTCCGCATATCCCCGGCGCACCCCCTCCTCCACGGCCTGGGCCAGATTCCCGGTGATGTGGACATCCTGCCCCACCTCCAGAAAGACACAGGCCATGCCCGTGTCCTGGCAGATGGGGAAACCGCCGCCGGCATTCCCATTTTCGATGATACGGTCCAGGATCTCCTGAGCCGGGGGCCAGTCCTCCTCCCGCCGGGCCCGGGCCACGGCCCGCTTCACATCGTCAGGCAGGCAGGTATTGGCCTGGATGGACAGCCGGGCCACGGCATCGGCGACAGCCTGGGCTTGCAGCTCTCTCACGGCGGAACTCATTCGTGGTGGTCGTGCTCGTGGCAGCAGGCGCAGTCCCCGGCGCAGAACTGGTCGGGGTCGTAGGCGATGCCGTGTTTGTCGTAATAGTCCTTGATGGCGGCGCGGACGGCCTCCTCCGCCAGCACGGAGCAGTGGATCTTGTGCGCGGGCAGGCCGTCCAGCGCTTCTACCACCGCCTGGTTGGTGAGGGCCAGGGCGTCCTCCACCTTCTTGCCCTTGATGAGCTCGGTGGCCATGGAGCTGGTGGCGATGGCGCTGCCGCAGCCGAAAGTCTCAAACTTCACGTCTACGATGACGCCGTCCTCGATTTTGAGGTACATCTTCATGATGTCGCCGCACTTGGCGTTGCCCACCTCGCCCACGCCGTCGGCGTCGGGGATGTCGCCCACATTGCGGGGGTTGCGGAAGTGGTCCATGACCTTTTCACTGTATAACATAATTGCGTTCTCCTCTCTGTAATGCTTTCCAAATCGGGGACATACTGCGCAGATAGTCCACCACCTCGATGACGGCGGCGGCGATGCGCTCTATGTCCTCCATGGTGTTTTCCTCGTCCAGGGTGAGCCGCAGGGAGCCGTGGGCCACCTCGTGGGGGCGTCCGATGGCCAGCAGGACATGGCTGGGGTCCAGGGAGCCGGAGGTGCACGCCGACCCGGAGGACGCGGCCACCCCCTTGTCGTCCAGCAGGAGCAGGAGGGATTCACCCTCAATGCCCTCGAAACAGAAGCTGACGCTGCCGGGCAGGCGGCGGTCCCGGTCGCCGTTCAGCTCGGAGTGGGGGATGGGGGACAGCTTTTCAATGAGGGCGTCACGCAGGCCGGAGATATAGGCGGAGTTCTTTTCCATATTGGCGCAGGACTCCTCCAGCGCCGCGGCCATGCCCACGATGGCGGGCAGATTTTCCGTGCCCGCCCGGAAGCCCCGCTCCTGGGCGCCGCCGTGGATCAGGGTGAGCAGAGGCGCGCCCCGGCGGACGTACAAAGCGCCCACGCCCCGGGGGCCGTGGAACTTGTGGCCGGACAGAGAAAGCATATCAATATTTTGGGAAGCCACGTCGATGGGCAGATGGCCCACCGCCTGCACCGCGTCGGTGTGGAAGGGGATTTTCCGTTCCCGGCACAGCGCGCCGATCTCGCTGACGGGCTGGATGGTGCCGATCTCGTTGTTGGCGTACATGATGGACACCAGGGCGGTGTCCTCCCGCAGGGCGGACTGTACGTCCTCCACCTTTACGATGCCGCTGGCATCCACGGGGAGATAGGTGACCTCAAAGCCCTCCTTTTCCAGCTGCTGCATGGTGTGGAGGACGGCGTGGTGCTCGATGGCGGTGGTGATGAGGTGCTTTTTGCCCCGGCGTGCGCCGAATCTGGCGGCGCTGGTGATGGCCTGGTTGTCCGCCTCGCTGCCGCCGGAGGTGAAGTAGATCTCCCGGGGCTGGGCGCCGATGGCCTTCGCCACCGCCTCCCGGGCGGAGGCCAGGGCTTCCGCGGCCTGCTGGCCGGGGGAGTGGAGGCTGGAGGGGTTGCCCCAGAACTGCTCCATGGCGTCCAGCATGGCCTTTTGGGCGGCGGCGCTGGTCTTTGTGGTTGCGGCGTTGTCCGCATATATCATGGCTGTTCCATCTCCTTGAAAAGTCCGTAAAAAAGGGGACTGTTTTTGTTTCGTCCAAATCATACCGTAAAAAGCATACCTTGTCAATAGGAATTATAGAAAATTTCCAGCTCCCGGCGGGAATGGGCGGGGGGCGATGAGGGGGATGGCCCCTCAGGATATTCATTCAAAAATGAATATTCATGCAGATATATACAATTTCACCCAGAAAAAAAGAAGCAGACCCGGATAATTATGCAAAATAGGGCTTGCAATTGCGGGGACAGGGGAGTATACTTGGGAAAACGGCGTTCATTAAAGAGGGCCGCTGTATACACAAAATGGAGGGAATCACTGTGTCTGACGTAAAAAAAGTAGTGCTCGCCTATTCAGGCGGATTGGATACATCCATTATTATCCCCTGGCTGAAGGAAAATTACAACAACCCGGAGATCATTGCCGTGTCCGCCGACGTGGGCCAGGGGGACGAGCTTGACGGCCTGGAGGAAAAGGCCCTCAAGACAGGCGCGTCCAAGCTGTACGTAGAGGACCTTACCGACATCATGGTGGACGAGGTGATTATCCCCTCCATGATGATGGGGGCCAAGTACGAGGACTACCTGCTGGGCACCGCCTTTGCCCGCCCGGTGATCGGTCGCCGCCTGGTGGAGATCGCCAAGCAGGAGGGGGCGGACGCTATCTGCCACGGCTGCACCGGCAAGGGCAACGACCAGGTGCGGTTCGAGCTTGCCATCAAGCGCTTCGCCCCGGAGATGAAGATCATCGCCCCCTGGCGGGAGTGGGACATCAAGGGCCGGGACGAGGAGATCGACTACGCCGAGGCCCACAACGTGCCCCTGAAGATTTCCCGGGAAACCAACTACTCCAAGGACAAGAACCTGTGGCACCTGAGCCATGAGGGGCTGGACCTGGAGGACCCGGCCAACGAGCCCAAGTACGACGAGCCCGGCTTCCTGGAGATGGGCGTGTCCCCCTTCCAGGCCCCCGACGCCCCCGCCTATGTGGCCATCGACTTTGAAAAGGGCTGGCCCGTGGCGGTGGACGGGGAGAAGATGAAGGCGTCCGATATCATCCGCCGGCTGAACAAGCTGGGCGGGGAGAACGGCATCGGCCTGCTGGACATCGTGGAGAACCGTCTGGTGGGCATGAAGGACCGGGGCGTGTACGAGACGCCGGGGGGCTCCATCCTCTACCGGGCCCACGAGGTGCTGGAGATGATCACCGTGGACAAGGACACCAAGCACATGAAGTCCAAGCTGGCGGTGGATTTTGCCGACCTGGTGTATAACGGAAAGTGGTTCACCCCCCTGCGGGAGGCCCTTCAGGCCTTCGCCGTGGACACCCAGAAGTACGTCACCGGGCAGGTGAAGCTGAAGCTGTACAAAGGCAACATCATCACCGCCGCCGTCACCTCTCCCTGCACCCTGTATTCTGAGAACCTGGTGACCTTTGAGGAGAGCGATTACGACCAGAAGGATTCCCAGGGCTTCATCAACCTGTGGGGTCTGCCCGACAAGGTGCAGGCGCTGCGGGAACAGGGAAAACTGTAAAAAAACGGCATTTTTCAGCGGTATCTGCTTCAAAATGGATACAATGTTTGCAGCTTCGTAACCAGCTTGTTACTATGCTGTTACCACATTTTAACTGCAATTTAAAACAATCGGAAGCCGGTTTGTAGTATACTGTATCCTGCCCGTCCGCAAGGACGGGCAGGGAAATCCGATGATTTCCTCATGTAATTTTAAGGAGGAAAAATATGAAAACGGAAGCAGTTGAAACCAAGAGCCGGAACCAGGGAAACACGGCCGCGAAAGCGGTTGGCGGCATCCTGCTGGCGCTGTGCCTGATCGCCAGCCTGGTGCTGAATATCTGTCAGGCCGTTCAGGCGTCCGCCCAGAACGAGAAGGTGAACAGCTTCATCCAGGGCCAGCTGGAGCGGCAGGCCAAGGAGGAGGAGCAGGAAAATTCCTACATCGAGGACGGCTTTGTGGTGGGCGACAATTACGAGATCCGCTCCACCACCCACATTTCCGATGCCTACAAGAGCGGAGATGACAGCCAGCTCAGCGAGGCGGACAGGGACACCCTGAAGATGGCTGAGGCCGTGCTGGACGAGGTCATTGAGGACGGCATGGACAACTATGAAAAGGAGCTGGCCGTCTACACCTGGATGGTGGAGAACATCGGCGGCTCCGGCTCCGAGGGCGTCATCAGCCGCCCCGGCGGGAGCACGGACGCCTATACCCCCCACGATGTGCTCACCAGCAAAAGCGCGGTGTGCGTGGGCTACGCCACCACCTTCCGCCTGCTGATGAATATGCTGGACATGGATGTACACATCGTCCACAACGAATACCATTCCTGGGATCTGGTGGAGCTTGAGGAGGGCCAGTGGTACCATGTGGACGTCTACAGCGACGCCCACGGCGCTATGTTCGGTAATTTCAACATGACGGACGCGGTGTGCCAGACGGGCCACACCTGGGACGGCTCCGCCCTTCCGGTGGCGGACAGCGTGGAGTATTCCCCCGCCGTGCGCTTCAGTGAGGAGCTGGACGGCCTGATGGACGTCCCCGCCCGGCTGAAACAGGATCTGGACGGGGGAAAGAGCGCGGTGTTCTACCGCTTCAAAACGCCCCTCACCGAGGAGGAGATGGGCACGGCGGAATTCCTGGTGAACCTGCTGGACTACGCGGTGACCGCCATGCCGGACGGCGATTACTACTACTTCCGGGCCTGCTGGTATCCCGGCGAGAATGACGAGGACATTCTGGGCCTGATGGTGGAGCGGGAGGACGGCTCCGGGATCGACACCCCCTCCATCGACGCCGGCACCCCTGAGGGCAGGGCCATCATCCAGGCCATCGCTGAGGCGTTCGGCATCGACCCATCGGAGCTGGGGGATGTGGATATAGATGATGAAGGCGAAGACCAGCCTGTGGATATCGACGAGTTCACCGGCAGCGGCAGCGTCGTGGTCGGCTGAGGGGAGGGCGCGGCATGAAACAGATCGTAAAACGCGCCGTCTGCCTGGTGCTGGCGGCTGTGCTGCTGGGTTGTGCCTGGGGCTGTACACCCCAGTCTGAGGACACCGGGAAGGACGTGGACATGAGCGCTCTTCTGGACGCCATGGTGGAGGCGGACAAGACCCTGCCGGAGCTGACCATTGTGACCAGTGGGGGCGGCGGGGAGCTTGCGGAGAAGGATTTCACCTACCTGTCCGCGCTGGACTACAAGCTGGTGGACGAATATTTTTACGCCTGCGCCAAGGCGGGCACTGCGGAGGAGATCGCGGTGGTCAAGCTGAAGGACGCGGGGGACGCCGCCGCCATGATGGATTCCCTCCATCAGCACGTGGAGGCGCGGCAGGGCACCTTCCGGGAGTACGACCCGGCGCAGGTCCCCCTCACCGAAAACGCGGTGGTGACACGGGAGGGACGGTACGTGGCGCTGATCGTTTGCGAAAAGAACGGGCTGGTGCAAAACGTGTTCCGGGACTATTTCAAAGAGAGCTGACTGTCATGGGGCCGCAGCCGCCGGACCGCGGCTGCGGCCCCATGCGCGGCGGCTCACGCAAAAAATAAGGAGCGATTCACATGAAACTTTGGGCAGGGCGGTTCCAAAAGGAGACCGATACCTTAGTCAACGATTTCAATTCCTCCATCGGCTTTGACGCCCGGCTGTACGAGCAGGACATCCGGGGATCCATCGCCCACGCGTCCATGCTGGGGGATGCGGGCATCATTGAAAAGCACGAGTCGGAGAAAATCGTGGAGGGCCTGACGGCCATCCTGGCGGACATTGAGGGCGGCAGGGTGGAGTTCTCCCTGGACAACGAGGACATCCACATGAACATCGAGGCCCTGCTGACCCAGCGCATCGGCGACACGGGAAAGCGGCTGCACACCGCCCGTTCCCGCAACGACCAGGTGGCTACCGACTTCCGGCTGTACGTGAAGGAGGAGATCCCCCAGATTATTCAATATGTGATCGGTCTGGAAAAGGTGCTGGTGAAAAAGGCCAAGGCCCATCTGTCCACCGTCATGCCCGGCTATACCCATCTGCAGCGGGCCCAGCCCACCACCTTCGGCCACTATATGATGGCCTACGCCAATATGCTCAAGCGGGACGTGACCCGGCTGGAGGACTGTTTGGAGCGGATGGACGAATGCCCGCTGGGGTCCGGGGCGCTGGCCACCTCCACCTATCCGGTGGACCGGTTCGCTACGGCGGAGACGCTGGGTTTTAAAAAGCCAACGGATAACTCCATGGATTCGGTGGCGGACCGGGATTATGCCATTGAACTGCTGTCCGCCCTGTCCATTTTGATGATGCACCTGTCCCGGTTCTCCGAGGAAATCATTCTGTGGTGCTCCTGGGAGTTCCGCTACGTGGAGCTGGATGACGCCTACTCCACCGGCTCGTCCATCATGCCCCAGAAGAAGAACCCGGACGTGGCGGAACTGGTCCGGGGCAAAACGGGGCGGGTGTACGGGTCGCTGATCACCCTGCTCACCGTGATGAAGGGCCTGCCCCTGGCCTATAATAAGGATATGCAGGAGGACAAGGAGCCGGTGTTTGACGCCATCGACACTGTGGAGCTGTGCGTGCCCGTGTTTGCCGCCATGCTGGACAGCCTGACGGTGAAGGAGAAGAACATGGCCCGGGCGGCGTCGGTGGGCTTCATCAACGCCACCGACTGCGCCGACTATCTGGTGAAGAAGGGCCTGCCCTTCCGGGAGGCGTATATGATCGTAGGCCGCCTGGTGCATATGTGCATCCGCACCGGGGAGAGCCTGGACACCCTGCCGCTGAAGGATTTCCGGGCGATTTCCGGGCTGTTTGACGAGGACGTGTACGAGGCCCTCCAGCTGAAAACCTGCGTCAACGGGCGCACGGTGTACGGCGGACCGTCGGAGGAGAGCGTGAAGAAGCAGATCTCGCTGATCGAGGACTTCATCGCCGTCCGCGCCAGTGCAGAGGAGGCGTGAGCATGAAGCCGAACATCTACATTGACGGCAGGGAGGGCACCACCGGGCTGCAAATCTATGACAGGCTGGAGGGCCGGGACGATATCGAACTGCTCCTCATCGACGAGGACAAGCGTAAGGACCCGGACGAGCGGGCCAAGCTGCTGAACGCGGCGGACCTGGTGTTCCTGTGCCTGCCGGACGGCGCGGCCCGCGAGGCGGTCTCCCTTGCCGCCGGCGGGAGCGCCAGAATCATCGACTGTTCCACCGCCCACCGCACGGCAGAGGGCTGGGCCTACGGCTTCCCGGAGCTCCACGGCCAGCGGGAGAAGATTGTGAACGCCAAGCGAGTGGCAAATCCCGGCTGTTACGCCACCGGGTTTTTGTCGCTGGTGCGGCCCCTGGTGGAGACGGGGGCGCTGGACCCGGAGGCGTATGTGGCCTGCCACGCGCTGTCCGGCTACACTGGGGCGGGGAAAAAGGCCATCGCCCAGTACACCGGCCCCGAGCGGGAGCGGGAACTGGATTCCCCCCGGCACTATGCCGTCGCCCTGTCCCACAAGCACATCCCGGAGATGATGGCGATGAGCGGCCTCACCCGCAAGCCGGTATTCATGCCCATGATCTGCGATTTTCCCCAGGGCATGACGGTGACCGTCCCCCTGTTCGCGGACCAGCTGAAGGGCGCGGCGTCCATCGAGGCCCTGCGGGCACTGTACGCGGACTACTACGGGGACAGCCCGGTGGTGGAGCTGCGCCCCGCCGACGCGCCGTCCTGCGGCTTCATCGGCTCCAACAACCTGGCGGGGAAGGATACCCTGCAAATTTTTGTCAACGGAAATGAGGAGCAGTTGATGCTCACCGCCCGGCTGGACAACCTGGGCAAGGGCGCGTCCGGCGCGGCAGTGCAGAACATGAATTTGATGCTTGGCTTCGAGGAGACCAAAGGCTTAAGCCTATAAAAACCCCCAGGAGCGAAACGCGGTTTCGCGGTCCAAGTTTCTTTTTGGTTCTTTTTCCTTTCAAAGAAAAAGAGCGACCTTAAAATTAGGGAGTGGCGATATGTTGAAAGAGATTTCCGGCGGCGTCTGTGCCGCCAAGGGCTTTCGGGCGGCGGGCATCCGCTGCGGCGTCAAGTCAAAAATCGCGGAGGGGGACGGCAACCAGCCCGTGGTGTCCTCCATGAAGGACTACCTCAGCGGCAAGAAGGATCTGGCGTTGATCCTGTCCGAGTGCGACTGCGCCGCCGCCGCCGTCTACACCATGAACCGGGTGAAGGCGGCCCCGATTTACGTTACCATGGGTAATCTGGAGGACGGTGTATGCCGGGGAGTTATCGCCAACAGCGGCAACGCCAATGCCTGCGCCCCCATGAGCCACGAGAACGCGGAGCGGATGTGCGCCGCCGCTGCCCAGGCCACGGGGCTGAAGCCCACCGATTTCGTGGTGGCCTCCACCGGGGTCATCGGCCAGGAGCTGAACATCGCCGCCATCGAGCGGGGGGCGCCCGCCCTGGTGGAAAACCTCAGCACTGACGGCTCGGACGCCGCGGCCAACGCTGTCATGACCACCGACACGGTGAAAAAGGAGACGGCGGTGTCCGTGAACATCGGCGGCAAACCCGTCACCATCGGGGCCATCGCCAAGGGCTCCGGCATGATCCACCCCAACATGGGCACCATGCTGTGCTTCATCACCACCGACTGCGCCATCACCCATGAGCTGCTCCAGGACGCCCTCCATGAGATCGTCCCCCGCACCTTTAACCGGGTGACGGTGGACGGGGACACCTCCACCAACGATATGTGCGTGGTGCTGGCCAACGGCTTGGCGGGCAACGAACAAATCGAGTGGCGGGATGATGATTATACCCTGTTCTGCAAGGCCCTCCACGAGGTGTGCCGGCGGATGGCCCGGGCCATCGCCGCCGACGGCGAGGGCGCGTCCCGGCTCATCACCTGCACCGTCCGCTCCGCCCGCAGCGAGGACAGCGCTGAGCGGCTGGCCAAGGCGGTGGCGGGCTCCTCCCTGGTGAAGGCGGCCATGTTCGGCTCCGACGCCAACTGGGGCCGGGTGCTGTGCGCCATGGGCTACTCCAAAGCGCCCTTCCGCCCGGAGTATGTGGACATCAGGTTCTCCTCCATCTTCGGGGAGGTGGCCGTGTGCGAGAAGGGCACCGGGCTGGACTTTGACGAGGAGCTTGCCAAGAAAATCCTGGGCCAGGACGAGGTCGTGATCGACGTGTCCCTCAACGAAGGGGAGCACGAGGCCACCTGTTGGGGTTGCGATTTGACCTATGATTATGTTAAAATAAACGGCGATTATCGGACCTGATATAATTTATCATACAAAGGTGGTTTTTCCCATGTCATCCCTCATTGACCGGGCCCAGGTGCTGGCGGAGGCCCTGCCCTATATCCAGAAATACAGCGGCACCACGGTGGTGGTAAAGTACGGCGGCAACGCCATGATCTCGGAGGAGCTGCGGGAGGCGGTGATCTCCGACCTGATCCTCCTGTCCCTGGTGGGCATCCATGTGGTGGTGGTCCACGGCGGCGGGCCGGAGATCAGCGATATGCTCAAGCGCCTGGGCCACGAGTCCAGGTTTGTGGACGGCCTGCGGTACACCGACGAGGTGACCATGGACGTGGTACAGCAGGTGCTGTGCGGCAAGGTGAACAAGGACCTGGTGGCCCTGGTGAACGGCCATGGGGGCCGGGCGCTGGGCCTGTGCGGCATGGACGCCGACCTGTTTCAGGCGGTGCGGCTGGACGAAAAATACGGGCTGGTGGGCTCCATCACCAAGGTGGAGCCGGGGGTGGTGGAGGACGCGCTCCACTGCGGCTATATCCCGGTGGTGTCCACCGCAGCCCGGGGTACCGACGGCCCCACCGCCTACAACATCAACGCCGACACCGCCGCGGCCAAGCTGGCGGTGGCGCTGAACGCGGAAAAGCTGATCCTGCTCACCGATGTGCGGGGCCTGCTCACCGACCCGGCGGACGAGGGCACCCTGATCCAGCGGGTGCGGGCGTCGGAGATCCCGGGGCTGGTGAAGGACGGCGTGATCCAGGGCGGCATGATCCCCAAGATCGACTGCGCTGTGGAGGCGGTGCGTTCCGGTGTACGGGACGCCATTATCCTGGACGGGCGGATCCCCCACTCCATCCTGATCGAACTGCTCAGCGACGAGGGCGCGGGCACCATGATTACTGTGTAAGGGGGCGTTTCAGGATGAGTTTTGAGGAATTGAGAGAGCTGGACAGCCGGTACATGGTGCGGAGCTACGGGCGACACCCCATCGCCATTGACCATGGGGAGGGCGCCACCCTGTACGGCACGGACGGGAAGGAGTACATCGACTTCGCCTCCGGCATCGGCGTGCTGTCGGTGGGCGCCGCCCACCCGAAATGGACGGCGGCGGTGGCAGAGCAGGCGGGCAGGCTGGCCCATGTCTCCAACCTGTACTACTCCGAGCCGTATATCAGGCTGGCGGAAAAGCTGTGTACCCGCTCCGGCATGGCGGCGGCGTTCTTCGGCAACTCCGGCGCGGAGGGAAACGAGGGCATCATCAAGCTGGCCCGGAAATACTCCTGGGAAAAGTACGGCGAGGGCCGGGGGACGATCATCACCCTGAATAAATCCTTCCACGGGCGGACCATCACCACCCTGGCCGCTACAGGGCAGGACGTGTTCCACAAATACTTTTTCCCCTTCACCGAGGGGTTCCGCCGGGCGGACCCCGCCATTGAATCCGTGAAGCAGGCGGCGGGCCACGACGTGTGCGCGGTGCTGGTGGAGCTGGTGCAGGGGGAGGGCGGTGTGTTCCCCATGGATCAGGGCTTCATCCAGGAGCTGGTCCAGCTTTGTGAGGACCGGGACTGGCTGCTGCTGGCGGACGAGGTGCAGACGGGCATTGGCCGCACCGGCTCCCTGTTCTGCTTCCAGCAGTACGGCGTACAGCCCGACGCGGCGTCCTTCGCCAAGGGGGTCGCGGGGGGCCTGCCCATGGGCGGGTTCCTGGTGAACGAGAAGTGCCGCCACGTGTTCGGCCCCGGCGACCACGGCTCTACCTTCGGCGGCAACCCTGTCGCCGCCGCAGCAGCCTGCGCGGTGCTGGACATTCTGGACGATGAGGCCATCGCGCAGGTGCAGGAGAAGGGTCAGTACCTCCGGGACGGCATCGAGGGGCTTGACCTGCCCTGCCTGGGCCAGACCCGGGGCATGGGGCTGATGATCGGCGTGGAGGTGGCGGACGGCCTGTCCAACAAGGAGCTGTGCGCCCATCTCAACGAGGCGGGACTGCTGTGCCTCACCGCCGGGCCGGGACTTCGGTTCCTGCCGCCGCTGACCATCACCAAGGATGAGCTGGACAAGGGGCTGGCTGTTTTGAAGTCGGCGCTGTCCTGAAACGAAGGGGGACGTTATGGCAAGCCTTTATGACAGGGCGGACATCTATGATCTGCTGGAAACGGAAAAAAGGTATCAAATTACGAAGCGGCATTGGGAGACGGTGCTGGCGGGGAAGCCTGTTAAGACGCTGTTGGATGTGAGCATCGGCTCCGGCAATCTGACACTGCCCCTGGCGGAGCTGGGGGTGGAGCTGTACGGCTCCGATCTGAGCGGGGAAATGCTGAAACGGTGCGGGGAAAAGGCAGAGAAAAAGGGCTTTTCCGTTGATCTGCGTACCAGTGACTTCCGGCGGCTGGATGAAAACTTTGATACGGCCTTCGACTGCGTGGCCAGCACGGGGAACTCCCTGCCCTACGTGCCCAACGGCGAGGTTTTGGACGTGCTGGCCCAGATGGACCGGCTGGTCAGGCCCGGTGGATATTTGTACGTCGATATCCGGAATTGGGACAAAATACGGGAGACAAAACAGCGTTTTTACCTGTATAACCCCACGTTTCTCGACGATGGCGTGAGGATGAATCTGGTGCAGGTCTGGGACCGCCACGAGGACGGTTCTATGACGTTCAATCTGCTCTACACCTTTGAGCGGGAAAACAAAATTTTTCAGAAAGAGAGTTTCGAGGAGCACTATTTTCCCCTGGGGCGGCGGGTGCTGCTGGACGGGTTGGAACAGTTGGGGTATAAAGAGATAGAAATGATGTGCCTGCCCGCGTTTCAGGAGGCCGTGAAGCCGGAGGAGGCCGACTGGTACTGTGTGCTTGCCCGAAAACAGGAGGCGTCAACATGAAAAAAGACTTACTCAAGCTGCTTGACCTGTCCCGGGAGGAGATCATCGAAATCCTGGACATGGCGGACCAGATGAAATACAGCCAGAAGCACCGCATCCCCCACGACCACCTGCGGGGCAAGACGCTGGCCATGATCTTCGAGAAGAACTCCACCCGCACCCGGGTATCCTTCGAGGTGGGGATGTACCAGCTGGGGGGCCACGCCCTGTTTCTGTCCGGCAAGGAGAGCCAGATCGGCCGGGGGGAGCCGGTGGAGGACACCGCACGGGTGCTGGCCCGGTACTGCGACGGCATCATGATCCGCACATTCGCCCAGGCGGAGGTGGAGGAGCTGGCGAAATACGCCTCCATCCCGGTGGTGAACGGGCTGACCGACTTCGCCCATCCCTGCCAGGTGCTGGCGGACCTGATGACCATCCGGGAGAAGATGACCCGGCTGGAGGGCCTGAAGCTGGCCTTCGTGGGGGATGGCAACAACATGGCCAACTCCCTGATCGTGGGTGGGCTGAAGTGCGGCATGGACGTATCCGCGGCCTGCCCGGAGGGGTATGACCCCGACCCGCGGGTGCTGGACTTCGCCAGGGGCGTGGCGGAGAGCAGATTCGAGCTGGTGCGCAGCCCCGCCGACGCGGTGCGGGACGCCGACGTGGTGATCACCGACGTGTGGGCGTCCATGGGACAGGAGGAGGAGCGGACCGTCCGGACCAAGGCGTTCGAGGGCTACTGCGTGGACGAAGCGCTGATGGAGCTGGCCCATCCCGGCTGCATGGTACAGCACTGCCTCCCCGCCCACAAGGGGGAGGAGATCAGCGCCGGGGTGTTCGAGGCCCACGCTGATGAGATTTTTGAGGAATCGGAGAACCGGCTCCATGCCCAGAAAGCCGTGCTGTATCTGCTGATGAAGGATTGAACCACTTGAAATCCCCTGGCGCGGGAGGAAAACCGCGCCAGGGATTTTCTGCCTCTGAAAAAAGGTGTTGACAACGCCCTCTTTTGTGTAATATATTGCGTGTATAACTCGATGCGGAGGGGAGACAGAGCCGAGGTTTGCCGTTTTTTCCGGATATAGGCGGAAAAACCGTATGGGGGATATAAATACCGGATCAAGCGGAGGAGAGTTTTGATGGAACATATTGTGCGGAGCATCCAAAATCTGGAGGCTGTGATTAACGAGGGCCTGCGCGTCGCGCTGCTGGAGGAGACGCCAGACCAGTCGCTGGAGGTTCTGCTGGAATATCTGGGGAAAGCCCTGGAGGGGGAGCGGACCTATATTTTTGAACGGAATGAATCCGGCTGTGACGACAATACCTATGAGTGGGTGGCCCCCGGAGTGCGGCCGGAGAAGGATCACCTTCAAAATGTCCCGCCGGAGGTCTGCGCGAACTGGTATCGGAATTTCCGGGTGGGCAGGTATATCGCGATCGAAAACCTGGAGGAGATCCGGGAGAGCGACCCCCTTCAGTATGAGAACCTGAAGGCGCAGGATATCCGCTCCCTTGTGGTGGTGCCCCTCTATGACGACGGCAGGATGATCGGGTTTTACGGGGTGGACAATCCGCCGGTGAAATCGCTGGAGTATACGTCAAATATGCTCCAGACCACAGCGTATTTCATCGTGTCCTCCATGCGGAGGCGCAATCTGGTCCGCGAGCTTCAAAAACGAAGCTATGATGTCCTTTACGCCCTCAACGTGGACTATCTCGGCATTTACCAAGTGGATTTTGACACGGACAGATGCGTAACTTACCGGGAAACGGAGCGGCTGCGTGGGGGCGGGGGCGTCCGGTTTGAGGACGGCTACCAGGCGGCGATGGAGCGGTATATCTCCCTGTACGCGGCGGCGCGGGATCAGGAGTATCTGCGCCGGGTGACGAAAAAAGAGCATATTCTCCGCCAGCTTCAGACAGAACAGAAATTTTACGTCAGATATCAGGTGAAGGACAATCCCCAGGGGCTGAAAAATATGGAAATCCATTTCTCCATCACCGGGAAGGAGGCGGAGAAAAACAGCGCCCTGTTTGCGTTCCGGGATGTGAACGCGGTGGTGGAGCAGGAGGAGCGGTATAAGCTGGAGACACGGCAGAACCTGGAGGAGGTTCTGGAGGGCTCCCGGACCGGCATCTGGACGATCGAGCTGGAGGATGGGTGCCCGCCCAGGATGTACGCGGACCGGACCATGCGGACCCTTCTGGGGGTGAGTGAGGGGGTCGGGCCGGAGGAGTGCTATCAGAGCTGGTTCCGCAATATTGACGCGGATTATGTGGTTTCGGTGCGGGAGGCCGTGGAGGAGATGGTGGAAACAGGGCGGTCTGAGGTGGTTTACCCCTGGAACCACCCGGATATGGGGAGAATCTATGTCCGCTGCGGCGGTGTGCCGGATAAAAATTTCAAGAAGCCGGGGGTCTGCCTGAAGGGATATCATCAGGACATCACAGAGACCACGATGACGCGAAAAAAGCAGGATCAGGCTATCATGGAGCTGCTGGAGAAGGTGCGGCGGGCAAATTCCGCAAAAAGTGAATTTCTTGCCCATATGTCCCACGACCTGCGCACACCCATCAACGGCATTCTGGGGATGCTGTCCATTATGGAGAACAGCTGGGGGGACCTGGAAAAGCAGCGGGAGTGCGGGGAAAAGATCCGGACCTCGGCGGAACACCTGCTGTCCCTGGTCAACGACGTCCTTCTGCTCAGCAAGCTGGAGAGCGGAGGGCGGATGCCGGCTGACGAGCCCTTTGACCTCTATGACGCGCTGGAGGACTGCGTGACGATGCTTTCTGTCCAGGCGGAGGAGGCCGGCGTCCATCTGGTGCTGGAGGAGGTTGACCTGCGGCACAGCCGGCTGGTTGGAAATCCGCTGCACCTGAAACAGATTTTGATGAATGTGATGGACAACGCGGTCAAATACAACCGGCCAGGCGGCTCTGTGTTTGTGCAGGCCAGGGAGACCGGCGGCAGGGGCAGGACGGCAGAATATCAGTTTGTGATTGAGGATACGGGGATAGGCATTCGGGAGGAGTTTAAAAAGCATATTTTTGAGCCGTTTACCCAGGAAAACCAGGGGGCAAGGACCCACTACAACGGGGTGGGGCTGGGTATGTCCATTGCGAAAAAGCTGGTGGAGGGGATGAAGGGAACCATTGAGCTGGAAAGCCAGCTGGGCAAGGGGAGCGTGTTCCGGATCACGCTGCCCATTCAAATTGACCGGAAATGGAAAGGCCGGCCTGCGGCGGAGGACCGGAACGTGCGCACCGATGTTTCGGGAATGCGGGTTTTGCTGGTGGAGGACAATGAGATCAACTGCGAGATCGTGAAGTTCGTCCTGGAGCAGGCGGGGGCGCAGGTGGTGACCGCATGGGATGGAAAACGGGCGGTGGATGTCTTTATGGCGTCGGACGCGGGGAGCTTTGACTGTGTGCTGATGGACCTGATGATGCCGGTGATGAGCGGATTTGAGGCGACGCGGATCATCCGGGGGCTGGACCGGCCGGATGCGGCGTCGGTGCCGATTATCGCCCTGTCGGCAAACGCTTTTGACGAGGATATCGCAATGGCAAAGGATGCCGGGATCAATGAGCACCTGGCGAAGCCGGTGGACATCGGCAAACTGATGAAAATGATGCGCCGGCTGAAGCAGGGCGCGGACCCCTGCTGAGCAGGGGGCTTGGACATAGGGAACAGGCCATGAGGGCATACGCGCTCATGGCCTGTTTTTTGGAGGGTGCGGCGGCTGCACCTGGCAAAGAGGGGGGGGAAAAACTGCCGGGGAGCGCCCTCACAGGGGGAGCAGCACCCGGTACATCATCACGAAATGGGCCGCGGAGCCCAGCACGATGAACACATGGAATACCTCATGGCACCCGAACCGGGGATTGTCCCGGCCCGGCCATTTCAGGGCGTACAGCACGCCGCCGATGGTGTACAGCACGCCCCCTGCCAGCAGCCACGCCACGCCGTCCATCCCCAGGGCTTTCCACAGCGGGTAGACAGCCACCACCGCCAGCCAGCCCATGGCGATATAGATGGTGGAGGTCAGCGCCCGGGGGCAGTTGATCCAGGTCAGGCTCATCACCAGCCCCGCGATGGCCAGCGCCCAGATCACGCCGAACAGCGACCAGCCCCACGGCCCCCGCAGGGCAGTCAGGCACACCGGCGTATACGACCCGGCGATGAGAAAATAGATGGAGGTGTGGTCAAGCTTCCGCAGGGCGATCCGCCCCTCCACGGTGGTGTTGATACAGTGGTACAGGGTGGAGGCGGTATAAAGCCCCGTCATGGACAGCCCGTAGATGGCGAAGGACACCAGCTTCCAGATATTGCCTCCGCCCCGCACCGTGCCGGCCAGCAGGGCGATGGTGCCGAATACCGCCAGCACCGCGCCAATGCCGTGGGTGATAGCCGACCAGGGGCGCAGTCCGTCGTAGGGGTTGCGGCCCTTTTCCGTGGGGCGCTCCCGGCGGCGGGGGGCGCTGTCATAGGGATTATGATAAATGGCGTGTTCCATTCCAATGCACCTGCCTTTCTGATGATTCTATTATATCCCGCTGGCAGCGATACGTCAAGATAAAAATCATGAAATATAATTTTAAAAATCATATCTGGCGGGATATGGAGAAACATGGGGGATTGAATAATTTGTGAGAAAGGAGTATAATAGCTCATAATGCCAACGCAAGCCGTAAAGGGGGACCCTTGATGGGAAACACACTGGGCCTGTATCTGCACATCCCGTTCTGCCGGAGCAAATGCGACTACTGCGATTTCTACTCCCTGGCCGGGCGGGATGACCGCATGGACGACTATCAGAAGGCGCTGCTCCAGCATATTGCGGAGACGGCGCCCCACGCCAGAAAGCAGGTGGTGAACAGCGTCTATATCGGCGGCGGCACCCCCACGTGGTACGGGGAAAAACGGCTGCTGGAGCTTCTGTCCGCTGTGAGGAAGAGGTTCAGCCTGTCCAAGGACGTGGAGATCACCTTGGAGGCCAACCCGGACAGCGTGGACTTGAAACTGCTGCGCCGCCTGCGCCGGGCGGGAGTGAACCGGCTGTCCATGGGGATGCAGTCCGCCTGCGACAGCGAGCTGGTCAGCGTCCACCGCCCCCACACCCACGCCCAGACGGAGGCGGCGGTGAAGGCCGCCCGGGGGGCGAAGATCAAAAACCTGAATCTGGACCTGATCTACGGCCTGCCCGGCCAGACGGACAGGAGCTGGCGGGAATCGGTGGAGGCGGCGCTGGTGCTGTGCCCGGAGCACCTGTCTTGCTATGGCCTGACAGTGGAGGAGGGCACCCCCCTGGCCCAGCGGGTTGCCCGGGGGGAACGCCTGCCCGACGACGACGAACAGGCGGAGCGCTATCTCTGGACGGTACAGCGGCTGGCTGAAGCGGGGTACGAGCAGTACGAGGTGTCCAACTTCTCCAAGACCGGCTACCAGTCCCGGCACAACCTGAAATATTGGATGAGCCGGCCCTATATCGGCCTGGGAGCGGCGTCCCATTCCGACTTCGGCGGCTGCCGGTATTCCTTTATCCCGGACATAGAGGGCTATATCCGGGGCGTTCTGGACAGCGGCGAGCGGATTTTGGACGAGATGACCGAGATCCCCCAGCGGGAGCGGGGCAGCGAGTATATCATGCTGCGGATGCGCACCACCCACGGCATAGAGGAGTGGGAGTACCGCCGGGAATATTATATGAATTTCGACCCCATTGCCGCCAAGCTGGCGGAGTACGAGCAGAAGGGCTGGGCGGTACGCACAGGCCGGCGCTGGCATTTTACCCCGGAAGGCTTCCTGTTATCCAACCGGCTCATCGGTGAGCTGCTGGAGCTCCAGGAGGTGGAGACGCTGGCCAATACGCTGGAAAAAATTCGGGGCGGGCAGTTTCCCAGGCAGGACGCAAGGGGAAGGACCTGACACGAGCGGGGGCGGCGTCTGCCGCCTCTGCCGCAAACCATCGCATAAACCGAGGAGGAGCACATGAAGAAGATCGGCAGACGTTTGACGGCGCTGGCGCTGGCCCTTGTAGCGGCGCTGGGCATGATGGGGCAGACCGCCTTTGCCTCGCTGGCGCTGGGCACCGAGCTGGCACAGAGCACGGTGCCGCTGGCGGAGGGCGTCACCCTCACCAACCAAAGCCTGTGGTCGGCGTCCAAAGGCGACCTGCGCACGGAAAATTATATTACATACACACCCGGCGGACAGGTGAAGCCGGTGGTGTTCAGCGGCAACTATGTGGCCAGCACCAACACGGTGGCCTCGGCGGCGGCCCAGCTCAAGGCCCAGGGCTACCGGGTGGCGGCGGCCCTCAACGGCGGCTTTTTCAATACCGACGGCACCATTGTGGGGATGCTGATGACCGACGGCGTGGTGCGCTCCCTGGACGTGGAGAACTATGCCATGCTGGGCTTTACCAGCGATGGAAGGGTGTTCATTGACGAGAGCACTGTGGTGAAAAAGGTGAGCTGGCAGCAGCCCAGCGGCTGGAATTTCACTGCCAGTCTGGCGGGCTATAACGCCTACCGCCACCACAATTATACCAGTGAGGCGTTTTTGTACAACAACGATTTTTCCACCAAGGTGAACAGCGCCACAAAGAACGTGTCCGCCATCCTCCGCCCGGTGGACAGCGGTGTGATGAAAATGAACAGCTCGCTGACGATGGAGGTGGTGTCTGTGGCCGATACCGCCCAGGAGGGCGTGAGCTTCAACGGCTACATCCCCGAGGGCTGTTATATGCTGTACGCCGAGTATCACAGCGGCAACGAGTGGCTGACCAACGGGATCAGGGAGCTGGTCCCGGGCCAGCGGGTGACCGTGTCGGTCAGCGGCGTCAGCGACCAGTGGAACAGCGCGGCCTACGGCATCAGCGGCCTGTATCCTCTGCTGCGGAACGGACAGGTGGTGTCCGGACTGCCCACAGCGGCCAACCCCTATACCGCCGTTGGCATCAAGGCGGACGGCACCGCCGTCTTTTACACCATTGACGGCCGGCAGGCCGGTTACTCCGTGGGCGCGACCTATGCCCAGGTGGCCCAGCGGCTTCAGGAACTGGGCTGTGTGACGGCGGTGGCCCTGGACGGCGGCGGCTCCACCAATCTGGGGGCGACCCTGCCGGGGACCACGGACTTTGCCATTCAGAACAAGCCCTCCCAGACAGGGAGGCGGGTGAACAACTCCATCCTGCTGGTAATGCCGGACAACGGACCCACCGGCGAGCTGGCAGGAAGCCTGGTGAGCGCCCCTCAGAACGTGGCGCTGGTGGGGGCGGAGGTGCCGTTGAGCACAACGCCTTATGACACCGCGGGCTATCCCATGCCCAGCCATACGGCGGTGTGGAGCTCTGACGGCGGCATCGTCCGGGAAACGGACCAGGGCCCAGTGTTCTCCAGCATCGTGCCCGGAACCTTCACGATCTCCGCCGGCCCCAACGGGGCGGGGGCCCTGACGATGCGGGTGGTGGATACGCTGAGCACTCTGCGGGTGACCCGGGAGGGCTCGTCCACGGCGGTGAGCTCGCTGTCGCTGAAGCCGGGGGACACGGTGAATCTCAGCGCTTCGGCAACCTGGTCGAACCTGCCTGTGGCATTGGATGACGGCGTTGTGGCCTGGCGCGCGGACGCGGCCATCGGCGCCATTGACGCCAACGGGAATTTCAAGGCGTCGGACGGACGGAAGGGGGCCAAGGGCAATATCACCGTCTCCGCCGGGGGACGGACCGTGACCATCCCGGTGACGGTGCAGTCCAACTATCCCTTTACCGACATCGCCAGCCACTGGAGCGCGGATTATGTGGATCAGCTGTACAGCCTGAACCTGACCAATGGCTATACTCAGCCTGACGGCACGGCGGTTTTCCGTCCCAACAACCAGCTGACCCGGGGCGAGCTGCTCACCTTTATCTGCCGCCTGCTCAACGTGGATACCAGCAAGTATGGGGATACGGTGCTTCCCTTCGCGGACGCGGGCTCCATTGACAGCTGGCTCCTGCCCTACGTGAAGTCTATGTATGCCCTGGGCGTGCTGGACGGCACCAGCCGGGGCGGCAAACTGTACGCCGATGTGAAAAGCAACGTGACCCGGGAGGCCGCTATGACCATGCTGGGCCGGGTGCTGGCCAGCCAGGTGAAGCAGGATCTGTCCGGTTTTGCCGACGGCGGCTCGGTGAGCAGCTGGGCGCGGCCCTATGTGGAGACTTTGGTGGGCCAGGGTGTGGTGGAGGGCAGCAATGGCAAGCTGAACCCCCAGGCGCACATCACCCGGGGGGAGGCGGCCAAGCTGCTGGCGGAGGTCAACGAGCTGGACAAGGCAACCCTGACGCTGCGGCCCGCTGCGCCTGGGAATACGGGCTCCGCGCCCAACCAGCAGCCCGGAGTGGATCCCGGCGGCACCTTCGTCGACCCGACCCAGCGCCCGGAGCTGCCCAGCCAGGGCAAGCCCGACGACAAGCCCTTTGACCCGAATTTCGATCCCTCGGATTGGAACCTGGATTGGCCCCTGTTCAACCAATAAGACATCAAAAAGCGGGGCTTGCGCCCCGCTTTTTGCGCTCAATTGGACTCATTTTTCTTCGGCTTGAAAATGATCCACTTGCTGAGTACGTAGTTTACGATCACCACCACCACATTGGCAAAGAGCTTTACAATTTTGTCGTTGTATTGGAGCGACTCCACAAACAGCATTAAAATCCCCTGCTCCAGCAGGCCGGAGAACACCCGCGCCGCCACCATCTGCCACAGCTCCCGCAGGGCCACCCGCCAGTTCCAGTCCCGGGACTGAAATACGAAGATCTTGTTGACAAAATAGGCAAACAGCACGCCCGCCGCCCAGGCCGCCACATTGGCGTAGGCGTAGTACACCTGAAACTGCCGGAGCAGGAGGTATACCGCGTAGTTGACGGCGGTGGTCATGGCCCCCCAGAACACATAGCTGACCGTCTCCCGGTGTTTTTGAAGCAGTACGCGTATTTTTTCCATAGATGCCCCCCTGTGCCGCTGTCAATGTGCGGACGGTTCGCCGGAATGGCTCTGCTCCGCCCGCAGCTCAATGTGGATCAGCAGGCTCAGCAGGGCGCGGAGGACGATGACCGCGCCCAGCACCCACAGCTCGGTCAGCTCCCGCACCAGCACAGTCTTTAAGATCTCCGCCGCCATTTTAAATTCCAGCGAGGTGGCCAGACCGTTGGCCAGCTCCACCTTGAAGTCGAAGCTGCGGTGCAGGAATACGGTCTGCAGGTATTCCCAGAACGCGTGCAGTGCGCTGTAGCACACCACAAAAATGCCCATCAGCTCCAGAATGGATATGATGGAGGGCAGGATCGTCTCGATCAGTTCTTCTAACATGACAGCGCCACCTTGCTTTGTGTAATTGCCGGACCATTCGGCTTGTATGCCGTCCCGAATTGGGGAGGATTTCCCTATTGTATCAGGAAATGCTGTCGATGGCAAGGGGGGTGTCCCGGCTTGTACCGGGAGGATCTGGCTTGACAAACCCCTGTTCCAAGTATATACTGGGCATTTATCAGAGAAAAACGCCCGCCGGGGCGTTTCGAGGAGGAGGCGGACCATGAATCTGTTTACACCCCGGGAGTGCGCGGCCAACTATGCCGCCGCGGGCCGGGCAAAAACCCGGATGCCGCTGGGAAAGCTGTTCCTGCTGGCGCTGCTGGCCGGTTTCTTCATCGCCATGGGCGGCGCGGTCACCAACACCGCCGCGCATACCATCGCCAACGTGGGCGCGGCCCGAATCGTGTGCGGGCTGCTGTTCCCCTTCGGGCTGGCCATGGTGGTGCTCACCGGGGCGGAGCTGTTCACCGGCAACACGCTGATCGTCATCTCTGTACTGGACGGACAGGCCTCGGCGGCGGGGATGCTGCGCAGCTGGGCCGTGGTCTATCTGGGCAACGCCGTGGGGGCCATGCTGACGGCGGCGGGATGCGCCTTTGGCGGGCAGCTCAACTATTCCGGCGGCGAGCTGGCGGTGTTCACCATGAAGCTGGCGGCGGGGAAGTGCGCCCTGCCTGTGGGCAACGCCGTTGTTTTGGGGATCCTGTGCAATATCCTGGTGACGGCGGGGGTACTGCTCTCCCTGTCCGCCAAGGACCTGACGGGCCGGGTGGTGGGGGCGTACCTGCCGGTGGCGTTTTTTGTCATCTGCGGCTTTGAGCACTGTATCGCCAACCTGTATTACATACCGGCGGGGCTGTTCGCCAGGGCGGTCTCTGCCTACGCCGCGCTGGCCCTGGAGGCGGGGGTGGATCTGTCCGCCCTGACCTGGGGGAATTTTTTGCTGCGGAACCTGCTTCCGGTGACAATAGGGAATGTCCTGGGCGGCGTGGGCCTGGGCAGTCTGTTCTGGTACTGCCACGGGCGGAAGTCCGCGTAAAATGGGAAAGCATAGCTGCAATTACACGAGAAACCCACCACGTTGAATGGGGCGTGACGGAAAAAATGTTTTTATGCGAGAGCCGGCGCAGCGTCAAGCTGCGCCGGCTTTCGCATTATTTTGGTTTTGGTCAGTTTGGGATTGTTCCTGGGGTCCCTCAAAATCAAACGCACCTATGTTAGGATGTGTAAATCACAAATGCTCTACAGAAGCAGATGAAATATGAGTGGTCTATTCTCGATATTTCATCTGTTTCTGCGAGAAAATGACATTGTCAGTTGTTGCTGCTTTTTAGCGTTTCACAACCTTGCCTGCCCTCTCTATTTTCTTTGGGCAGGCTCCTCCAGTTGCACCCATTTTCCACTACGTATAGCATTGCGTTCATTACGTCCAGGCTGCTGATTTTGGCGGGGCTCCGCTTTCTTTCAACATAGCCGGATTTCCTGTGTTTTAATTTGGGAGCAATAGTACATTTTTGATGCAGCGCCGCTCCTCAATGGCCTGGAAAGCCGCCTGCCAGTCGGACAGGGAGTATTCCCCGGTCACCACCGGAGCCAGACTGTTGCCGCCTTCAGCCAGCAGGGCAATGGCCCGATCCATATATTGATAATTGCTTTTCATGTGGAAACACACCCGCACTGCCTTGCGCAGGCAGGCATCCCAGGTAACAGGTACAGTGTCCTGCCGTGTGCCGCCCATCACGGTAATGAGCCCGCCAGCCTTAACCATGGCCATGGCGGCGTTAATACATGCCGAGGCTCCGCTGGCCTCTAACACAATGTCCGCCCCCACATTGCCAGTCATGGCCAATACCCGGGCGGCAGCGTCATCCCTGTCTGTGTCAATCAGGGCAGTGGCGCCCAACTGCTCCGCCGCAGGGAAACCCAGGGCGGTATCCTGGGTGCGGCCGCATAGGATAATCCGCTTTGCCCCACAGGCCCGGGCAGCGGCCACCCCCAGCAGGCCCACTTGCCCCGCTCCCATAATGACGGCGGTTTCCATGGCCTGTCGTTCAATCGGGATGCCAAAATTGCCCAGCACCATGGAAAAGGGCTCCAAAATAGCCGCCTGGCTGGTGGGGACATCCCGGGGCACAATATGCAGGCAGCTCTCCGGCACCGCCACATAGGACGCCATGGCCCCGTCCCGGTGAATGCCCAGGCTGCGGGTCTGGGCACACAGCTGGGTCAGTCCCATTTTGCAGGCAGGGCAGTGGCCGCAGGCATAGAGGTGGGGCTGGGCCGTAACACGATCCCCAGGTCGGACAGTTCCCTCGCCTCCCTCCACCAGTTCCACCACGCCTATCAACTCGTGGCCCATAATAAACGGGGGCGTACAGGGGAATTTACCATGGTAGATGTGGAAATCCATGCCGCACACGGCGCAGGCATCTACCCGCACCAGCACGTTGTTCACTCCATCCAAAACAGGTTCGGGCCTGTCCTGAAGACTTACGTTTCCTGATCCGGGGGCAGATTTGTACAGTGCAATCATGATGGGGTCCTCCTTTCAGCGCGGTGGTGTCAACTCGTCGGGAAATGGACACACGTAGGTGCCGGATCCCACCGTCCGCTCAAATTCCCTGCGGGCAGTTTGAAGCAGACGGCCATCCCGATCCTCGAACAGCTTGGCGGCGCACAAAGCAATACACTTGGCCGCCTCCAGCATTCCCTTCTGGCCAATGGTGCTGCGTGTCTGGGCAGTCATGTTCCAGGTGTGGTTGGGGGTGCCGATGGTATAGCAGGGTACCTCTACCTGGGCTGTAGGCACACAACGGCTCACGTCCCCCACGTCGGTGGACGCAGGGGCGTGAAACTCCCGGTCAATGAACTTTCCGGGGCGGTCATAGAGGACATGGGTTTTATAATACTCCCGGGCCTCATCCGCCGAAAGGCCGGTAAATTCCCAGGCAATGCCCTTTATGCAGTCCTCCGGCAGAGAAGCACGGATCTTTCGGGCCAGCGCGTAATCTTCTTCGTCGTAAACGATGGGGCCTACCTCATCCACTGCTTCGCCCATCAGCCGGGTGAGCGTCAGGTTGGGCACATAGTCGGACGCTCCCTCATTATACCGAATGGAGACCTGAGTGCCGGTCATCAAGGCCGCACCTCGAGCGATGTCCTCCACCCGGGCTCGGACAGCTAAGGCATCGTCTATGGTGGATGAGCGGATGATGTATTTCAGCCCTGCCCGCTCGGGGATGACATTGGGGGCTTTCGCGCCCGCGTCCAAGTAGGCGTAGTGCAGCTTTGCGGCGGGAGGCAGATGCTCCCGCAGGTAATTTGCCCCCACATTCATCAGCTCACAGGCGTCCAGGGCGCTTCGCCCCATGTGGGGAGCGGACGCGGCATGGGCCGGCACCCCCTGGAACCAAAATTCGGCAGCCACGATGGCGTTCATTTTTGCCATCCAGGGGGAAAGATAACGGGAAGGGTGCCAGCAAAACGCTGCGTCCAGCTCCCCAAATATCCCGGCCCGAGCCATATATGCTTTGCCAGATCCCCCTTCCTCCGCAGGACAGCCATAAAAGCGCACCGTGCCGGGCAGGCCGTGCTCATCCAGATAATGCCGCAGGGCAATGGCCGCGGCGGCGGAACCCACCCCCAACAGGTTGTGGCCACAGCCGTGGCCCGGGCCGCCCTCCACAATGGGGATGCGCTGGGTACACTCCGTCTGCTGGCTCAGATTTGGCAGGGCGTCGTACTCCCCCAGAATGCCTACCACGGGACTGCCGTTCCCCCACTGCGCGATCATGGCGGTGGACATCCCGGCGGCACCGCGGGTAACCTGGAATCCCTCCTTCTCCAGCAGTCCGGCCAGCCGGGCACAGGCATAGTCCTCATGAAAGGCCAGCTCCGGATGATCCCAAATGTCACACGCGGCGGCGATAAAGGTTTCCCGATTTCCTTCCAGATAGGAGACGATCTGATCTCTCGCACTCAATGAACCTCACTTCCCTTGCTGAGATTTGAAATTGCATACTGCATACAATGTAAAATGCATTATACTTGCTTTTCCCCCTCCTGTCAAGCCCTGGTCTGGCTGTTGTATTTAGTGATAGTTGGAAACTCGGTGAAATCAAAGAGGATTTAGCTATTGACAAATTGAACAGGGTATGGTAATTTACTTGTATGCTGCATATTGTATACAATATATCAATCTCTGATACGCGCTGCAATGTTCGCTGCAAAGCCCTACCCTGGCATCCTGACGGAAGTTGAAACCAACTTGACCAGAGAAAGGAGTTGAATGTGGAAACGGTACATCATTTTTGAATACCGTCCACGACCTATGAGTAATAATGCAGAAGCACGCGGCGAAAGGCTGAGAAACGGCCGGTTCCTTCGCACGGTGGAGCGCGTTGGCAACAGGATGGTACAGCCCATGACCCTGTTCGGCATCCTGTGCATGATTGTTGTGGTTCTGTCTGTGATTGGCTCCGTATTCGGCTGGAGCGCCACAGGAGAAATGTATGACAACGCCAGCGGCACGGTGCAGATGACTACCGTAGAAGTTTACAATCTGCTGAGCCGGGACGGCATCACCTATATGTTCAGCAACTTCGTCAGCAACGTCATCAGCTATTCCCCCTTGGGCGTGATGCTGGTGATGTTCCTGGGCATCGGCATGGCGGATGGCTCCGGCCTGATCGCCATCGCCCTGCGCAAGGTGGTCAAGCACGCCCCCCGGAAGATCCTGATCCCCATCCTTATGCTGGTAGGCGTGTGCGGAAACCTGGCCTCCTCCTCCGCCACCCTGGTGCTGGTGCCCATCGCGGGCATCATCTATTACAGCTACGGCAAGCACCCCATCGCTGGTATGATGGGTATGCTGGCCGCGATCACCAGCGGCTTCTCCGCTAACCTTATCATCACGGACATGGATGCCGTCATGGCCTCCATCACCCAGGAGGCCGCCCGCATCCTGATTCCGGATTACACCGTCACCCCCATGGCCAACTACTTTTTTCTGGTGTTCTCCGCTTTCCTGCTGGCTATCCTGGTGACCATCATCACCGAAAAGGTCATCGAGCCCATGCTGGGCCCCTATGACCCCGCTCAAGCCGGCGAGGATTTAAGCGACGTAAAGCTGGAGGAAATCACCGAACGGGAATCCAAAGCCTTCACCCGCGCCATGGTTACCCTGCTGGTGCTGGTTGTGCTTCTGGTGGCGCTGTGCATCCCCCAGGACTCCATTTTCCGCAATCCCGACACCGGCAGCTTAGTCAATGGTTCGCTGCTGATGAACGCACTGATCCCTCTGCTGTCCATCCTGTTCTTTATCCCCTCCTTGGTCTATGGTTTCCAGGCGGGCATCTTTAAGAGCGAAAAGGACGTAGTGGGCCAGATTTACAAGTCCTTCGGTTCCCTGGCCTCCGTGTTCGCGGTAGCCATCACTGCCGGGCAGTTTATGAAATGGTTTTCCAAAACGAATCTGGACAAGATCCTCGCGTTCAAGGGGGCCTCGTTCCTGGGCAAATTGAATTTGAACTATGTGGTGCTGCTGGCCATCTTCATGCTGCTCACCGCGCTCCTCAACATATTCATGAACTCAGGCACCGCCAAATGGTATGTCTTTGCCCCGGTGTTTGTGCCCATGCTGATGCAGCTTAACATTGCCCCCGAGCTGGCCCAGCTGGCCTACCGCATTGGCGACAGCTGCACCAACGGCGTCACTCCCCTCAACAGCTTCCTGCCCGTCATCATTCTGTTCATGCAGAAGTATAAAAAGGATAGCGGTATTGGTACCTATGTGGCCACGCTTTTGCCATACTCGGTGGGCTTTCTCGTTGTGTGGGGCGCCATAGCCCTGCTCTGGTTCGGCCTGAAGCTGCCCATTGGCCCTGGCGCCAATCTGTTCCTCTAAGTTGCCCGTCCCAACTTGCCGCGAAAATGCGCACCGCGCCCTGCGGTGCGCATTTTCATACGAGGAGGTTATATAGTTATGAACACTTTCCGTCGCATTCAAGCCCTGCGTTCCCACATGGCCCGGTATGAGCTGGACGCCTGCCTGCTTTCCAGCCCGGAAAACATACAATATATGAGTGGCTTTCAAGCCATCACTTACTCCAGACCGATTTTTTTCCTGGTAAACCATACCTCTGCCTGCCTCATCATCCCAGCTCTGGAGGAAGATCACGCCGATCTGACCTCTACCGGAGTAGAGCAGCTGCGGGTGTACTACGAGCATCCGGAAAAGGTGTCGGTGGCCGGGTCGCCCCTTGACCACCTGAAACAGCTTCTTTCCCGGGGAACCCGGTTAGGGGTGGAATTTTCCGCCATCACCCTGCGCATGGCAGACACGCTGCGCGCCTTAGGCTGCCAGCTATCCGACCTATCCGACACCCTGAAGTCCATGCGCTATGTCAAGGACAGCCAGGAGCTGGATTGCATCCGTGAGGGAGGGCGGCTTTGCCGCTATGCCTTTGAAAAAACCCTGGAGCACGCTCGGGCCGGCGTAAGTGAAATGGAATTGGAGCAGTATGGCACCCAGGCCCTCTACGAGCTGTTAGGCGACGATTATCCCTACTCCTTTTCTTCTCCCAGCTGTATTACCCCCTCCGGTGTGGAGCGCACCATTATGCCCCATGTCTATTCCTCCTGCCGCCGCCTGGCCAGGGGAGATATGGTCATCCACGTGCGCAAGCCCGCCATCAACGGCTACTACGCCGAATTGGAACGCACCTTCTTCATCGGCCGGCCCTCCGACCCGGCCAAGCGGGCCTTCTGCGCAATGGTAGAGGCCCAGCTGGCAGTGTTTGAACGGGTACGGCCCGGCGTGCCTGCCGCCGATCTGGATCGAGCTGGGCGGGATGTGCTGCGCAAGTACGGTTATGGAGATTATGCCATTCACCGCATCGGCCATGGGCAGGGGCTGGGGCGTCACGAGGAACCCTATCTGAGCTGCCAGACGGATATGGTGCTTCAGGAGAATATGGTGTTTACCGTGGAGCCGGGCATCTATATCCCGGGGGTAGGGGGGTTCCGCCACTCAGACACTATTATTGTGACCAAAACCGGCTTTGAAAACGTCACTGCGTTTCCCCGCACCCTCGATGAGCTCACCTTCGACCGTTAAAAAAGGCCCGCCTGTCCATCAGGACAGGCGGGCCTTTGCTCGCTGTCAGCCCTTTCCTTTGCCATCCGTTTGCAGATGAACCAGGGCCTCGTATAAAATCCGTGTGCCGCTTTGCAAGTGCTCCTCGGTGATACGCACTGCCCGTGGGGCATCACCGCTGAGAAGCGCGTCAATGATAGCGATGCGCTCCTCAATAGAATGCCCAAAGCTGTTGGGCATTCGGGTGATAACGCTTTTGCTGAAATTGGTGGTAATGGCGTATAGCTTGCAGTAGGTGTCAATCACATAGGAGTTTCCCGTCATCATGATGATGGAGGTCCAAATCGTGCGCTCCAATTCCAGGTAGACCTCAGGGTTGTTGGTGTCGCGGCTATTGATAATTCGCTGGCGCAAATTGAGCAGCTCCGTTTTGTCCGCCTCACTGAGGCTGTGGATCACTTTGTTGACAGCAAATACCTCCAAAATTTGGCGCATCTCCTGCATATCGTTAAGCTCATCAAAGGTAGGAATCTTGACAAAGGTACCCTTATTAGTCACATTCACCACCAGCCCGTCCCCTGTGAGCTGCTTAACCGCCTCCCGCACCGGGGAGCGGCTGGTGTGAAAGCGATCGGCAATCGCCTGTTCCACCAGCTGTTCCCCGGAGGCCAGCTCGCCGGAGATGATCTCATCCTTCAAAATTTCATAAATCTGATCCTTAATAGAATCCGTGATGATTTTTGTTGTCCGCATAGCCATACATTCCTTCAACTGATAGTAATTTTACCATATTTTGTGATATTATTTTTATTATAGCATAAAAAGCCAAGACTGGGAACACCTTTTTAAAAAAACATCTACCACCTCGGAAAAATATTTGGGCGGAGGTAGTTGACAAACCGGCGGTCGGGTGTTAGAATAAATCCAACATTGTAGATTGTATACAATATGAGGTGCACAGCGGTTCGCCTTTGCAGCGGGCGGACTCCGGCAGCCTTACGAAAAAAAGAAAGGGATGAAACTATGCCAAAGCTTCACGCCATTGAATTAAAAAAGGGCCAGGATGTGGTAGCAGGCATCCATAGCTATCTGATGGACAAAACATGGAAGGGCGGAGTCATCGTTGCCGCGGTGGGCTCCATCCACGATGTAACACTGAACAACCCCATATCCCATGACAATCCCCCCAAGCTCCAGATGACCAATATACCGGAGCTGTGCGAGGTTACAAGCTTCATGGGCGAGATCACCCGCAAGGAGGACGCGCCACAGGGCCTGCCCTGCCAGATTGCGGACACCCCCTCGGACTATATCGTCCATATCCATATGACCTGCTCCCATACCGATGGGACGGTGGCAGGCGGTGGGTTCCGAGGCGCGACAGTACTGCGGGCGCTGAACATCTACGTGCTGGAAACCGAGTAAGGCGCGCCGGACATGGAAAGAAAATTTAATTTTGACCAAATCCTGGATCGAACCCGGGAGCGCTCCAAAACCTGGGATTTCCGGACGCTGAAGCCGGGGGCCCTCCCAATGAACGGGGCAGAGACCCACTATGCCTGCCCGATCCCGGTGCGGGAGGCCGTTAAGGCAGTGGCGGACTGGCCCATCTACGGCTACCCCTATTTCACTGAGGAGTTTGTCAATGCCGCCGCTGGCTACCAGAAGCGCCGCCATGGCTGGGACTGTAATCCGGCGTGGATCGAGTTTGTGGGTGGGATTGTACCCGGCATCGCCTTCGTCCTCCAGGCAGTCACCCAAGTGGGCGACCAGGTGCTCATGAATGCACCCGCCTACTCCCCCTTCCGCTCCACCGTGGAAGCGAATGACCGGGTGGTGGTGGAGTCCATGCTGAAGGTTTCGCCGGAGGGGGCCAGCTTTGACTGGGAGGACATGGAGCGCAAGTTCAGCGACCCGGGCACCAGGGCCTTTATCCTCTGCGACCCCCACAACCCCACAGGCAAATGCTGTACCATGGAGGAGCTGGCCAGAATTGACACACTGGCCCGGCAATACGGTGTGTTTGTCATCGTGGACGAGGTTCACGCCGATTTTGTATTCCGGGGCAGGCACATCCCCTACCCCACCGTCAGCGAGTATGCGCGCCTGCACAGCGCGGTGGTAATCAATCCAAGCAAAACCTTTAATGTGGCCGGTTTTCGCACCGGGGCAGTGATTATCCCCAACGAGGGGCTCCACGCCGCAGTCAACAAGCATATCCTGGCCGTAAAGGGGATCAGCCGCACCATTACTGGCGTAGCCGCTTTCGAGGCGTGCTACGATGGTCGATGTGATGATTACGCCGACGCGGTGTGCGCCTATGTCCGGGAAAACCTGCTGTGGCTGGAGGCATTCCTCAAGACCCGGCTTTCCCAGGTCAGTCTGGTTCGGCCTGACGGGTGCTTCGTGTGCTGGCTGGACTGCAACGGGCTGGGCTTTGCCACCCAAAAGGAGCTGATGGCCTTCCTGGACGGGACGGGGGTCATGCTGTCCGACGGCAGCGACTACTTCGCCGATGGGGACGGCCGGGGCTATGTGCGCATGGCCTATGCGTTCCCCCGTTCCCAGCTTCAGGAGGCGCTGGAGCATTTGGAAAATGCTGTTAGCGCACTGTAAAAAAACGAAAGGAGCCGCTTGGCTATGGAATGGATCAACACGTCTGCCGCGCCAGCCCCTAAGGGCGCCTATTCCCAGGGCTGTGTTCACAACGGCATCGTCTATGTGGCGGGCCAGCTGGGCCTGGACCCGGCCACAGGTGAGCCTGCTTCCCCGGATTTTGAGGGACAACTGCGTCAGGCCCTTCTCAACGTCAAGTCCGTGGTGGAGGCGGGCGGAAGCGACTTGGCCCACCTGCTTCGGGTCAATGTCTACCTCACTGATGAGGGGCAGTTCCCCATGCTCAATGAAATATACGCACAATACATCCCCCAGCCCTATCCCCCCCGGACGGCGCGTGTGGTGAAGCTGGGGCCCTATGCTGTGGAGGTGGACGCCGCCGCCGCTGTAATTGGCGAATAAGGAGGGAAACCTATGGGATATAAAATTTATGCGCCCAAGCCTATTTACGACGAGGGGATGCAGGCCCTGAAGGATATGGGCTTTGAATTCATCGGCGTGGGCAAGGGTTCGCCGGAGGATCTGAAAACCTATACCCCCCAGGCAGATGTGGTCATTGCCCGGGTACATTTCTGGGAGGACGAACTGCTCGCCGCTTCCAAGAACCTGAAAATGGTCATGGTCCACGGGGTGGGTTACCAGGATCACATTGTGTGCGCCGACGCGGCCAAGCGGGGCATCTATGTGTCCTATTCCCCCTATGGCAATTTCGACACTGTGGCCGAGGGCTGCGCGGCGCTGACTATGGCCATGACCTGTAATATCTGCCAGTACAATGCCGGCGTGCGCACCCCGGAGGGCATACGTGCTTTCAACCGCATGGAGCTTCAGGGCGCCACCATCGGCCTTCTTGGAGTGGGTAACATCGCCCGCTCCTACGCCCAGAAGATGTACTACGGAATGGGCTGCCATATCGTGGGTTACAAGCGGACCCCCGATGATACGGTGCCATACTTCATCAAAATGCTGCCGTCCATGGATGAGGTATTCCGGGCATCCGACATCGTTTCCCTGCATATCCCTGGCGAGCCCAGCTACAGGGGTCTTATTAACAAACACCACTTCAGCCTGATGAGGAGGGGCTCCTATTTCGTCAACACAGCTCGCAATGTGCTGGTGAACAACGATGATCTGTACGATGCGCTGATAAGCGGTCAGCTGGCGGGAGCCGCCGCCGACGTGGACTACAGCGAATACCCCGACGGTCGTAAGCTGCTGGAGCTGCCCAACTTCATCAACACCCCTCACGCCATGGCCTTCTCCGACAAGTCGCTCAAACGTTCGGGTGACAACTGCGTACACGAGATCTGCCGTACCATGCTGGAGGGCAAGCCCCCCATCCACTGGATCAACCAAGAAGGCTTCGTCCCTCGGAACTAACACGGCGGCGCGGCAAGCCGGAAACTGTCCGGCTTGCCGCGCCGCTATCTCAAGGAGGCCGCCATGAAAGAAATCCATATGCCCTATTCTGCTGGAACCCTTCCCCTCCATATAGAGGAAAAAAACCTGGAGGCGGTACTCACCGCCAGAATACACCAGTTTATTCCCCCGCGGGGGGAGGCAGAGCTGATCCAGGACGCCCTGGCCTCCCCCATCGGTGCGCCGCCCCTGCGGGAGTTGTCCCGCGGAAAGCGCAAGGTGGTGGTGGTCACCAGCGACCATACCCGCGCTGTCCCCAGCAAGCTCACCCTGCCCCTGCTGCTGGAGGAGATTCGCACAGGCAGCCCAGAGGCGGATATCACCATCCTCATTGCCACCGGCCTCCACCGCTCCCCCACCCGGGAGGAACAGATACGTATGTTTGGGCGGGACATCGTGGAGCATGAGCGCATCGCCGTCAACGACGCATTCCAACCGGAGGATTTCATCTCCTTCGGCGCACTGCCCTCCGGTGCGGAGTTCCGCGTCAACCGGATAGCTGCCCAGTGCGACCTGCTGGTGACGGAGGGCTTTATAGAACCCCACTTTTTTGCCGGTTTTTCCGGAGGGCGCAAGAGCATCCTGCCGGGGATCTGCTCGGAAAAAACGGTGAACGCCAACCACTCTTTCCAGGCCATCGCCAGCCCCCGTGCAAAAACCGGAATCCTGGACGGCAACCCCATCCACTTGGACATGGTGGAGGCCGCCCGACGGGTGAACGTACAGTTCATTCTCAATGTGGCCCTGGGGGAACAAAAACAGGTCATCGCCGCTTTTGCCGGCGATCTGGAGCAAGCCCACCTGGCTGGCGCCGAATTTATCCGGGAATGGTCCCAGTGCCCGGCGGTGCAGGGAGACATCGTCATTACGTCCAATGGCGGCTATCCGCTGGATCAGAACCTGTACCAGTCCCCCAAGGCGGTGGCCACGGCGGAAGCCTGCTGCCGGCCGGGGGGCGTGATTATCATGTGCTGCTCCTGCGCGGACGGCATTGGCGGAGATCACTTTGAAAAGCTCATTACCATGGGGTCTCCGGAGGAAATCGCGGCCTATCTGTCCACCGTTCCACCGGACCAAACAATTCCAGAGCAGTGGTGCGCTCAGATTTACGCCCGCATTCTCCAAAGGAACCGCGTGATCCTGGTAACGGATCATCTCGCCCCGGAGCAGGTGCGCGGCGCCAATCTGATCCCGGCATCCACCCCTGACCAGGCGCTGGAGATGGCCTATGGCATGGTGGGAGACGACGCCCGGGTGGTGGTCATTCCCGATGGTGTGGCCGTACTGGCCTGCAAATGAACAGGAGGGAAAACATGGAACAGGCAATTGCGCTGCAAGTAAATGATTTGGACAACGTGGCAACCATTTTCGCCGAGGGCGTAAAGGACGGCAGCACCGTCATCCTGAGGGATAAGGCGGGCAATGCCCGACACCTCACCGTGATCGGCGACGTACCCTATGGCCACAAGGCGGCGGTGGAAGATATCCCCGCAGGGGGAAGCATCCGTAAATACGGAGAGCAGATCGGCATAGCCAGCCAGGACATCCGCCAGGGCGAATACGTCCATGTCCATAACTTATATAGTATGCGCGGCAGGGGCGACCTGCCGGAAAGGGAGGAACCGGTATGAGCCATACCTTTATGGGGTACGTCCGGCCCGATGGCCAGGCCGGCTGCCGCAACCATGTGGCGGTGATTCCCAGCGTAACCTGCGCGGGGGATGTGGCCTCTGCCATCGTGCGCCAGGTGGCGGGGACGGTGGGCTGTTTCCACCACCAGGGCTGCTGCCAGCTGCCGCCCGACCTGGAACGGGTCACTGAAACCCTTATCTCCCTGGGGTGCAGCCCTAACGTGGGTGCGGCCCTCATCGTGTCCCTGGGCTGCGAGGGGACAGATACCGAACGGCTTTATGATGCCATCCGCGCCTCAGGCAAGCCCGCCGCCATCATCCGCATTCAGGAACTGGGCGGGGTCAGCGCTGCCATCAAGGCGGGCATTGATGCTGCCCAGGAGCTGGTGATGGAAATATCCGGCCTGGCTCGGGAGCCGGTAGACATCAGCCGGGTGGTAATGTCCATCAAATGCGGCGCGTCGGATACCACTTCCGGTATGGCGTCCAATTGCGTCATTGGCTACGTGGCGGATAAGCTGGTGGATCTGGGCGCGGCCGTAGTATTTGGCGAAACCACGGAATTTTTGGGCGGGGAACACCTGTTGGCCCAACGCGCCGTCACCCCTGAGGTGGGACAGAACATTCTCAACATTGTCGGGCGCATGGAGCAAAGGGCCCGGAGCATGGGCTGTGATATGCGCAAAGGACAGCCCACGCCGGGAAATATCGCCGGCGGACTGTCCTCCATCGAGGAAAAAAGCCTGGGGGCCATTGTGAAAAGCGGCACCCGGCCCATCCAGGGCGTTTTGGATTACCATGAGCGGATGGGAGCGCGGAAGGGGCTGTGGATCAAAGACACCCCAGGCCGGGAACCGGAAATTCTCACCGGGATGGCCGCCGCCGGAGCCCAATTCATGATGTTCTCCACCGGACGGGGCGCCCCCCAGGGGTTCCCCACCATGCCGGTGCTCAAGGTGTGCGGAAATCCCCATACCTACCAGCGTATGGAGCATGACATGGATCTCAACGCCGGACGGATCATCACCGGACAGGCCAGCATCGAGCAGGTTGGAGAGGAAGCCTTTGCCGCCATCCTGAAGCTGCTGTCCGGACGACAGACTAAAAATGAGACCCTGGGCTACCACAGCTCCATTGACATCTACACCATGGGCCCGGTAATTTGAGGGAGGGCAGTTATGGACGTAACGCAACTGTACCATCAAAAGCTGCGCACCGCCCAAGAGGCGGTGCGGCTGGTCAAGGACGGAGACTGGGTGGATTACAGCCAGTCCGCTGCCTTCCCGGAAGCGCTGGACAGCGCGCTGGCCCAACGCCGGGGGGAACTGGCCGATGTAAAGGTACGGGGAGGCATTGCCCTTAAGCCTGTGCAGGTTGTGGAGCAGGATCCGGAGCAGCAGTCCTTTACCTACCATGTCTGGCACTGCTCTGCCATCGACCGGGGCTACATCGACCGGGGGCTGGCTTTTTTCCAGCCCATGCTGTTCCGGGATTGTGGTTCCTATTATGCGCGGGGCTTTGCCAAAGTGGATGTGGCTATGCTGTCAGTGGCCCCCATGGACAAGGACGGCAATTTCAGCTTCAGCATTATGAACGGCGTCACCCGTGAAATTGTGGACAGCGCCCGCACCGTAATTCTGGAGGTATGCCCCGGCTTGCCCGTGGTATACGGGCGCTCCGGCGACCACATTCATATCACCGAGGCTGACGCGGTGGTAGAGGGGGGAAAACCGGCAGGCACTGCCCCCAGCCCCCAGCCAACTCCAATTGACCGGCAGATCGCAGGGCACATCCTTCCTCATCTCCGGGACGGCATCACCCTCCAGCTGGGCATCGGCGGTATGCCCAACGCCTTAGGGGCCCTGATTGCCCAGTCCGACCTGAAAGATATCGGCATCCACACCGAAATGATGGGCGACGGCTACCTGGCCTTGTACCGGGCGGGAAAGGTGACCAACCGCAAAAAGGAAATCGACCGGGGAAAAGGTGTGTTCTCAGTAGGCGCGGGCTCCCAGGAGCTCTACCAGCTGTTGGATCGGCATATGGGGTTTCTCTCCGCCCCCATGGGATATGTCAATGACCCCATGACCATCCGGCAATTTTCCAATTTTGTATCCATCAACGGCTGCATCAGCATGGATTTGTACGGCCAGGTGTGCTCAGAAAGCACGGGCATCCGTCAGATCAGTGGAACCGGCGGGCAGCTTGATTTTGTCACCGGCGCGTATATGTCAGAGCATGGCAAGGCTTTCCTATCTATGTCCTCAGTGTTTACCGATCGCCAGGGCTATCGCCATTCCCGCATTCTCCCCAGGTTTACCCAAGGGGATATTGTTACGACCCCGCGCACTCAGGCGCCCTGCATAGTCACTGAATATGGCGTCGCCTGTCTGTCCGGCCTGGCCACATGGCAACGTTCGGAAGCCATCATTGCCATTGCCCATCCGGATTTCCGTGAGGACCTGATCCAGGCTGCCCAGGAACAGGGTATCTGGAGGCGGAGCCAGCGGCGGTAGGAATAAGCTGAGGGTGTCCTTCTCCTATGGTGCCGGCTCGGCCCTGAATGCGTGTGATACTGAACTTCAATCAAACATTTAATGATTCAATCATGAGCAGTGATTTCTTAGACTCCCTCACGGGAAAGACTGCAAACCACATCACAAAGGCGAATTACAACCTTTTCAAGGGTGGCAAAACACAGCCCATTAAAATGGGCTGTGTTTTGTCTATGAAGTCTGCCGCAGGCCGCTTCGCGGCCCGTTTGTTGAAGTTTAATATTAGTGCGGCTCTCTGAAGTAGCAATAAAGGAGCAAATATGGTAAAATAGCATCGAGGAGAGAAAGATGCTGCATGACGAAGCGGGGAATTTGCTGGTAGAAGCATATGAAAAAACACATGACGCAAAAGGAATCGCATTGACATACGGGGTATCGGTGCCGACAGTATACCGGCTGGCCGAACAAAAGGCCAAAACCGGAAGTGTGGATCTGCGCGTCAGCAAAAGAGGCCGCAAGCGTGTACTGGGGCAGGACGCTTTAGAAAAATAGCGAAAACGATAGACGCCCAGCCGGATATCACGCTGGCAGAAATCGTAGAGAAATTGGAACTGCCAGTTGGAATAGAAACAGTGCGGCGGGCGATCCAGGCAATGGGGTACCGGCGCAAAAAGAAGATGATCCACACTTCAGAACAGGAGCGTCCCCGATGTGCAGGCCAAGAGAGAACAATGGAGCAGGTTTTCGAAGACAACCCAGGCATCTCATCTGGTTTTCCTGGATGAAAGTGGTCTTTACGACCTTTCAAGGCGGAACAACAGGAGATAAATTCCTGACTTATCTGAACGATGTTCTGATCCCTGCTCTCCATCCAGGGGATATCGTAGTAATGGACAACCTCAGGACCCACCATATCCAAGCGGTGGGTGAACTGCTGCATGGTGCTGGAGTGGACAGACGAGTCTTATTTTGCCCTGGAGGGAATCGAAAACTTTTCGCTTTTCAACTATCGCTTGAAATCACTACAGCAGATGAATCATGATGATTGGCTGGCTGACGCAATCGCGGGCCGGGAGGATTTTCTGCAAATCAACGATTTGGCTGATGCGGAAAAGCTTACAACCGCGCTACGGACTTTGGGGATCCGCTTCCGAAGCCTGATCCTTCGGGAACAGGATATACCACTGGCAGAACGGATCTACCGGGAAAATCTATACAAGCGGAACAGGGAGATGCTGGAGCTGTGGCTGTCTCTATTCTACGATGCACCCAAAGGTGAGGCACTGGAGCGGAGCTATACCTATGAGCCGAAGGGTCGAGGAGAGTTTCCCAGAATATTTGAACACCATACTCAGCCAAGCCGTCTCCAACTTCTCCGACTCATTCTGGGATATTTCAAAGCACAGGGCTGGATCTCCAGCTATCAGCTTCTGCCTTCCGGCGGATACCGGGCGTTTCCCAAGCAGAAAAAGCTTATCAAAACATCATAAGGAGGGATCGTCATGCTGTTCATCGAATACCCTGAACGCACCACCTGTCAAAAGGCCCGGAAGTGGCTGGAGGCGCAAAACATCGCGTTCGCCCTGCGGCACATCAGAGACGACCCGCCCACCGCCGCCGAACTGCGGGACTGGCACGGGCGCAGCTGCCTTCCACTGAAAAAATTCTTCAACACCAGCGGGCTGAAGTGCAAGGAGCTGGGGTTGAAGGATAAGCTGCCTGGAATGAGCGAGGAAGAACAGCTCGCTCTGCTGTCCTCCGATGGGATGCTGGTGAAGCGGCCCATCCTGGTGGGGGATAGCTTCGTGCTGGCGGGCTTCCGGGAGACGGAGTGGGCTGCCGCGCTGGCTGTCGAAAATAACTGATATTCTGGCTGAGATAGAGGAGGGGAGGACTTGGGCAAAAAATCGACCAGGGCTGTTCCCCGGGAGCGGATCGACTATACACAACTACTGGCGGAGCTTCAGGCGGGAAGTGCGGCGGCGGACAGCCTTGTCACTGCGCCGGTATCAACGGAGGATCATCAAGCGCTCTCCCGCTTCCGCCAGCGGCTGATGAGTGATGAGCACATCCTGTATTTTTACTCGGGATCGGGCGGCGAAGTCCACGACAAGACTTGCCCACGGACCAGGGAGATCCTTGATCAAAACTTACGTTGGTCTAAAACTTATCCGAACCATTTACCCCAATGCAGCTTGTGCTGGATGAAAGCCTATTTGCGGCTGGGGGCACGGGATCTGTTTCGTAATTCCGATTATGAGAGTCTGTTTGCGGAAATGGGGATGACGTCAAAACTGCTGCGCCGGATGTATGTCCATAAAGGGATGCAAACGGAGATCATCGGATCTGACCGACTGAAAATTCGATGCAGAGAGGACACGTGGCTGTTGGAAGCGGTGCCTGGGACGCGCTATCTGCGCCTATTTCACAACAATTACCAGGCCAATGCTGATGGAAGCCGAACGTTTACATCCGGCTATCATGAGCAGGCGGTTTGTGCCTGCGCCAAATATGCCGTGAAAGTGATCGCGGGATATACCTATGCCGGACACCAGGCAGCGTTGGCCCAGCGGCAGGAAATATCTGCGGTATATTTCTACGAACCGTAAATAGGCCTGGGCTGCCGTAGATAAACTCTTGTCAGATGCAAAGGACATCCGCGTCGCCGGCATACCAGCGAAACAGCCGTTTTTTAGTCAGAATGCCGAAAATCAAATTTCGCCGTCCAAACAGATTGACAAATTGACCAGATATAGTATAATGGACTAAAATAGTACTATTTAGAGGGTGTGATCCTTTGCTGATAACCCGTGAGATGGACTACGCTCTGCGCATTCTCCGGGCGATGTATCAAAACGGACATATGTCTGCCGCCGCCATCGCTCAGCGGGAACATATACCAAAGGCTGTTGCGTTAAAGGTTTTGAAGCAGCTTCACGCCGTCGGGCTGGTGCTCAGCCGCCGGGGCTCCAATGGTGGATACCTCCTGCGCAAGGACTGCGGGGAACTGTATCTGGGAGACCTGTTCTGTATGCTGGGGGATCCGCTGCGGCTGAACCGCTGCCAGAAGCCGGGCTACCGGTGCGAGAACCGTCCCGAGGGGGACTGCGGCCTGTGCCGGGAACTGTCCCGGATTCAGGAGGTGCTGGACGGAGAGCTTCGCAAAACACCATTGAGTGCAATTTTCCAAGAAGCAGAGGAAATTTGTCAATAAAGGAGGAAATATCTGTATGCTGTATCAAACCACACAGGAGCATGAGGGGCTGCGGGCCAAGGTACGGGAATTTGCCGAGGCCGAGGTGAAGCCCATCGCCTTCATGCTGGACCAGAACAACCAGTTCCCCCATGAGGCCGTGAAAAAAATGGGTAAACTGGGCCTGATGGGCCTGCCCTACGAGAAGAAGTACGGCGGGGCCGGGGCGGATGCCCTGAGCTACGCCATCGCCGTGGAGGAGCTGTCCCGGGTGGACGGCGGCGTGGGAGTGATCCTGTCGGCCCATACCTCGCTGGGCACCTACCCCATCTACGCCTTCGGTACCGAAGAACAGAAGATGAAGTACCTGCCCGACTTATGCTCCGGCAAGAAGCTGGGGGCTTTCGGCCTCACCGAGCCCAACGCCGGGTCTGACGCCGGCGGCACCGAGACCACCGCCGAGGACATGGGGGATTACTACCTCCTCAACGGCGAGAAAATTTTTATCACCAATGGCGGTGAGGCTGACACCTATGTGGTGTTCGCCGTCACCACCCCCGGCATCGGCACCCGGGGCATCTCCGCCTTTATCGTGGAGAAGGGCTGGGAGGGCTTCACTTTTGAGGAGCACTATGACAAAATGGGCATCCGCTCCTCCGCCACCTGCCAGCTGAATTTCAACAATGTGAAGATCCCCAAGGAAAACCTGCTGGGCAAGGAGGGCCAGGGCTTCAAGATTGCCATGTCCACCCTGGACGGGGGCCGCATCGGCATCGCCGCTCAGGCCCTGGGTATCGCCCAGGGGGCCTATGAGGCTGCTGTGGAGTATTCCAAGGAGCGGATTCAGTTTGGCAAGCCCATCTGCCAGCAGCAGAACATCGCTTTCAAGATTGCCGACATGGCCACCAAACTGCGCTGCGCCCGGTTCCTGATCTACTCCGCCGCCGAGCTGAAGCAGGCCCACGTGCCCTACGGCATGGAGTCCGCCATGGCCAAGCAGTATGCCTCCGACATCGCCTTGGAGGTCACCAACGACGCGCTGCAAATCTTCGGCGGCTGCGGCTACCTGAAGGGCATGGAGGTGGAGCGGTTCTACCGGGACGCTAAGATTACCACCATCTACGAGGGCACCAACGAAATTCAGCGTGTTGTGATTGCCGCCCACATCCTGGGCAAGGCCGCCAAGGAGGCCCCCTCCGCCGCTGCCACCGGCCCCCGGGGTCCCGAGACCGGCGCCCGGAAGCGCCTGGTCCTCAAGGACGGCACTGCCCAGGAGAAGGTGGCGGCCCTGGTCGCCAACCTGAAAAGGGACGGCCACGACTTCACCGTGGGCATCCCCATAGACACCCCCATCACCCAGGCTGAACGGGTGGTGTCCGCCGGACAAGGCATCGGCGAGAAAGAGAACATGAAGCTCATTGAGGATCTGGCCCGCGCCGCCGGCGCCGCTGTCGGCTCCAGCCGCCCCGTGGCCGAGACGCTGAAATATGTACCCCTCAACCGCTATGTGGGTATGTCCGGCCAGAAGTTCAGGGGCAACCTGTATATCGCCTGCGGCATCTCCGGGGCCGTCCAGCACCTGAAGGGCATCAAGGACGCCTCCTGCATTGTAGCCATCAACAAAAATCCCAACGCCAAAATCTTCAAGAACTGCGACTACGGCATTGTGGGTGACGTGATGGAGATCCTGCCCCTGCTCACCGCTGCCCTGGACACCGGAGAGAAGCTCCCCGCCCCGCCCATGACCAAGATGAAGCGCATGGCCCCCAAGAAGGTCTATCAGCCCCGGAAGCTGTACATCTGCAACGGCTGCGGCCATGAATACGACCCCATGCAGGGCGATATCGAAAATGAGGTCAAGCCCGGCACCGCCTTCAAGGATCTGCCCGAGGGCTGGACCTGCCCCCACTGCGGCGAGGGCGTGGACGCGTTCTTCGAGATCGAGGCGTAACTGCCACTAAAATGATAAAGGAGGCAATCCTGTATGTATAATTACCGTATGGTCACCGATGACCTGTACTGGGTTGGCGCGGACGAGCACCGGCTGGCCCTGTTTGAGAACATCCACCCCCTGTACCACGGCGTGTCCTATAACGCCTATGTCCTGCTGGACGAGAAGACCGTCCTCTTCGATACCGCCGACTGGGCGGTGGGCCGGCAGTTCATCGCCAACGTGAAGGCCGTACTGGACGGCCGTCCCCTGGACTACCTGGTGATCAACCATGTGGAGCCCGACCACGCCGCCTCCATTGAGGAAATCCTCCTCCGTTGGCCCGAGGTAAAGATCATCACCACCCCCAAGGCGGTGACCCTGCTGAACCAGTTTGGCTTTGGCCTGGATCCCAGCGCCATTGAGGAGGTCAAGGAGGGTGATACCAAGTGCTTCGGCAAGCACACCGTGGCTTTCGTCTACGCCCCCATGGTTCACTGGCCCGAGGCCATGGTAACCTTCGACACCACCAACGGCGTCCTTTTCTCCGCCGATGCCTTCGGCTCCTTCCGCTCTCTGGACGGCAAGCTCTTTGCCGATGAGGTGGACTTTGACGGCGAGTGGATTGATGATGCCCGCCGGTACTACACCAACATCGTGGGCAAATACGGCCCCCAGGTGGTGGCCCTGCTGAACAAGGCCGCCAATATCGTGGGCTTGGACAACATCAAGATGCTCTGCCCCCTCCACGGGCCCATCTGGCGCAAGGATTTGGGCTATATCATTGACAAGTACACCCACTGGGCCACCTATGAGCCGGAGGAGAAGGGCGTCATGATCGTCTACGCCTCCATGTATGGCAACACCGAGGCCGCCGCCGAGGTACTGGCCGCCAAGCTCACCGCCCGGGGGATCACAAACACCCGGCTGTACGACGTGTCCTCCACCCATGTCAGCTACCTCATCTCCGACCTGTTCAAATACAGCCACCTGGTGCTGGCCTCCGTCACCTATAACCTGGGCATTTTCCCGCCCATGCACAACTTCCTCATGGATATGAAGGCCCTCAACCTGCAAAAGCGCACCGTGGCCATCATGGGCAGCGGTTCCTGGGCCCCCCGTTCCGGCGCGCTGATGAAGGAGGAAATCGAGTCTTTGAAGAATATGACCGTCCTGGATGAGGAGATGACCGTTACCTCCTCCCTTAAGGCCGACAATGAGTCCGAGATCGACGCTTTGGCAGACGCCATTGCCAATTCCGTGCTGAAATAGGAAGGGAACCACCAGAATCAGCGAACTTTCTTTGAGGCATCCAAAGTGTTCGCCCCTGCCAACTTGCATTGGCAAAAAAGATGCAGACAAAAATCCTGCACTTCGGTGCGGGATTTTTGAATATAAAATCAAAAATTCAAAGCAATTAAGAAAAATTTCTCGCATTTTAAGAATCGGGGGGCGTAAAACAAAAATAACCCGCCGGAGATGCAAATTCGCCGGATTTGGGAGTTTTTGGGGATACGCATGACTCGAACTCTCCAGCACTCAAAACAACAAAAAGGCCGTCCACAGCCTGCCAATTTTCAGGCAGGCCAGTGGACGGCTTTTTTTTGTTCCCCCTGTTCACATTGGTGGTTATGCTTGCTTTGTCTCTCAATCGTTGATATTACTGCATTGATTTACTCAAAATCAGAATGACAATCCATTCAATGGGGACACCGAACATCCACTTCACTTTTCAATACTTATTACACGATGCACCCAGCCGTTATAAAAATTCTCCTCATGCGAAACCAGCAAGACGGTCCCAGCGAAGTTTTTCAATGCTTCCTTCAAAGCGTCCTTTGCCTGAACGTCTAAATGGTTTGTGGGTTCATCCAAAATCAAGAAGTTGCAAGGGATAAGTGTCAACAGACACATTTTCACTTTTGCCTGTTCTCCGCCACTCAATGACCCAATAGGCTGCATAGCGTGTTTGCTTGAAATTCCGCATTGAGCAAGGTGCTTCCGAATTTCTTTCATTACCATATCGGGGTGAGCATCAGAGAGAATTTCTATCGGAGTCCGGTTGCTATCAGCCCATACTAAATCCTGTTCAAAGTATCCAAGCGTAACTTGCGCCGAAAACTTGAACTGTCCATGCAGAGCCGGGAGCTGTCCAATCAGCGTTTTTAGCAGCGTTGACTTTCCAATTCCATTGAACCCGGTAATGACAACGTTCTGTCCGCCCCTTATGGCGAAACTGATATCGGATAACACGGGATAGTAATACCCAACTGCTAAATGGCTGACTGACAAATGCTCCGTATTTGTCAGAGGCAACACAGGAAAATGAAATACAGGTTTAATTTCCTTTTGGTCTAATGCCTCTAATTTGTCCATACGGTCAAGCTGTTTCTGCCGTCCCCTTGCCATCTTTGATTTCCGTCCAGCAATATTCTTCCGAATAAATTCCTCCGTTTTCCTAATCTCTCGCTGTTGTGCGGAATACTGACGTACATAATCTTCCCGCAGGAGAGTTTTCTTTTTGAGAAATTCCGAATAGGTGCCATAATATTTGGCAATCTGATAGTTGCCTATATCACAAATCCGATTTGCAATTTTATCAAGGAAAGCGAAATCGTGTGATACAACCATGAAAGCATTTTCCAACTCCGATAAATAGCCAGCAAGCCATGCAACGTGTTCTTTGTCCAGAAAATTTGTCGGTTCATCCAGCAGGAGAACATCCGGTTTTTCCAACAGCAGCTTTGCCAGGATCACCTTTGCCCGTTGCCCACCGCTCATTTGGTCAATCGTCCGGTCAAGACCAACTGCAAACAGCCCTAATCCACTTGCAACCTGCTCAATGCGCGTGTCAATCGAATAAAAATCCTCCGCCTCCAGACATTCCTGGAGTTGAGCGGCGCGGCCTAAACATCCCATGTCCCCATTTGCGGCTTTCTCATACAGCGATGCCATTTCAGCTTCAATCTGAAATAATCTTGAAAATGCCAATTTCAGAAAATCTCTCATTGTCAGGCTGTGGTCTGTTTCTGCATATTGGTCCAAGTACCCGATAGAGGTATTTGCCTGCCAAATAATCTCCCCGGCATCAGGGAGGACCTGGTCTGTGCATATCTTTACCAGAGTGCTTTTCCCTGTTCCGTTTTGCCCTACAATACCGATATGTTCTCCTTTGTTCAGTGTTAATTCTGCATTTTTGTAAAGAAGATTTTCGCCAAAAGAGTACGTTAATCCATGTATTTCTAATAAGCTCATTTGTTCCAATTCCTTTCTCCTTAATGCGTTAAAAAAGCAGAGGATAAACGCGCACAAAAGCGCACTACCCTCTGCCTATCATTCTATCATGTGAAATAAAAAGCAAAAGGCTATGGACAAAACATTGCCCATAGCCTCTATTACGCTAAATTCATGTACAGGAAATAAGCGATAGCCATCCAAACTGACGCATCAACCTGAACGGGTACTGCTTTGTTTCCCGATGAAATCCTAAAGCGTTCTATACGCTATACTCTGCACAATGTTTCATCGGTTCGGATTGTACAGAGTTAATTCTCTTCACTCGTTTATCAGTCAAACGGAAATTCATACTGTCCCCTCCTTGGGAGTTTTTGAAATCTGGGTAAGATTATCATATTTTGGCGCGTTTGTCAACACACAAGTCAATGTCAGGCAATCTCTCCGCAAAAATGATACTTTTCGCCTGTTTCGCAAAGTGTTGTCAGCAACTCCGCTCCATAATTTTTGTGGTCTTGTCCATATCAGCGAGAAGATCATGCCAGAGGTCACAGTATGGCAGAACCGGCCGCTGGAGACGGTGTATCCCTTCGTATTTCTGGACGCCATCCACTATAAGGTGAAGGGAAACCATCAGTACCAAACCAAGGCGGCGTATGTGGTTTTGGGCATCACCATGGACGGCACAAAGGATATCCTGGGCGTGTGGATTGGCGAGCATGAGAGCAGCAAATTCTGGCTGAATGTGTTGAACGGCCTCAACGTTTTGGATATTCATCTGTTCTGTGTGGACGGTCTGAAGGGCTTCGTGGAAGCTATTAGGGCTATTTATCCCCACAGCCAGGTACAGCGCATCGTCCACCAGATCCGCTCCTCCACCCGCTATAAGGACATCTGGTGGAACTCATTATTTCAGAGGTTCCTCAAACCCTTCTTGACACCCAGCCCAAGCGTTCCAACGGGCATTTCAAGTGGGTTGACTTTATCCGGCGCTTCTGGCACAGGGACTGCGTGGCAGGCGTTTCCCTCGCCGCTTTCTCGGATGCTTACCGCAAATGGTGAGTTAAATCCGGCTATCGCTTCTCTCGGTCTGACGCTGAAAGGCTCCACGCAGCTGCCAGAGACTCCGTGGCTGCATTTCCCAAAAGCGACAGCACCAAGTCAGGCCGTGGACAGCCTGAACGCCGTCTATGACGTGCTGTACATCCTGCGCGGGGAGATGCTCCGTCTGGCCTCCTTGCTGCCGGAATTCGATGTTGTCATAGCCATGCAGGGCGCAGGCGAGGTCACCGGACCACAGCTCATGGCGGAGATCGGCGATGTGCGGCGGTTTACCCACAAGGGCGCTCTGGTGGCCTTCGCGGGCATGGACGCGCCGCCCTTCCAGTCCGGTACTTTATTCATGTCCTCTTGCAGCTACTCCTCCGGCGGAAAAGACGCGGGTGGCAGTTCAGAAATTGGCGGTCTCGGCGTTACCATGATAATTTCCGGCGGCTGGGTCACAACAATCACGTCAGGAGGCGTATTTTCAGCTTTGATATGTTCCTGATAAATGATACCGCCGGCTATCAGGACAATGGCCAAGAGACACAGTGAAAAAAACAGGCAAATCCTGCGCAATCGCCTTTTCGCGGCCTGGGTGGCAGCGTTATCAGGAAGCACCTGCTGCAGTTCCCGGGCCATCACATCAGGAGGGCCGTATTGTTCCTCAATCTCTGCGAGAGGTGCATGATCGGCATTGGGGATGGTATCTAATATCTCTTGCTCCAATGCAGTGATCAAACGCTTTTGTTCGGTTCGTGAACAGCACAGCCCCTGCTTTACCCGCTTTAGATATGTTATATATGCCGGCGCCATAGTTAACCCCCATTTGCACGTCAAGACTGCAATATTACTGCTCATGATCCTCTACAATATCCATAAACGCCTGATGAATTACCCGGTATTCATCCAAAGTGCGGGCCAGATACTGACGGCCCTTTTCGGTAATCGCGTAATAACTTCGGGCGCGGTTGTTGGTCACTTCTGTTTTTTCCACCTGGATATATCCTTGTTCTTCCAGGCGGTAGAGAATGGGATACAGGACGGCAATCGTAAATTTCCCGCCGCTTTTTTCCTTCATAGCCTGGGAAATCTGGTAGCCGTACATGGTGCGATCCTGTAAAAGACGCAGGACAACAAGCGGGCTGGTTGCCCGTTTGTAATAAGCCTCAAAGCTATGACCTGCCTCTCCCATATGCACTCTCCTCACTTTGCTAAAATATTTATAGCTCTATTTTTTCAAAAAGTCAATATATAGTATTGACATATATAGAGCGATTATATATAATCTTGCATCAAGAGGGAGGAAGAATCTCTGCACTCCCGCTTTATGCCAAACAATGAAATGAGGTCTTAATATGAAAAAACATCGCGCTTTGGCTTTCACGCTGTCTGGCGCCATCGCCCTGTCATGCCTGCTGGCAGGCTGTGACACAGTACAGTCCCAACATCCTTCTGATCCCGTTACAGCCAGTGACATCATATCTCTGCCGCCGGATGATACGTCATCTCCTGCCATTTCCTCCGGCAGCCCCTTTATTGTGAAGGATGTCAACGGCGGCGACTATGATCTCGCCTCGACCCCCTGGGGAATCAAGTATCCCTTTATGGTGGACTACTTCCGGGCACTTCTTGAGGAAATCCGGGCCAATGGCGGAGACGAAACCATGGAAAACGACTTATGCTCCAATTGGGCAAAGACACTCCTGCCCGAATCGTGCATTACGGCTTTTGGCACTCCTGCAATCTCGCTTTTGGGTTTTGACAAGGAGGGTAATTTTGATCCCAATGGCCCACAGCTCACAACAACGATCCGCTCTGCCGTGCTGGGCGAAACAACGACCCTTGCGCCGGAGCTGTTGAAAGCGGCCTACCAGGAAAGAGCAGAAACCCAAGGTTATTTGACGGTGGAGCTTACCGTAGAGAACACCGGGAGCGAGGAAGTGAATTTCACACTCAACAGTATTCGTCCGTATGTGTTTGTCAATGGAGAACTCGCCCACGATAATACTGTTACGGAAATGATGTCGGCCTCCAATACGGAAGGAAGCATAAGCGACAGTTCCTTTTTCCACTGTACTCTGGCTCCCGGCCAGTCCCAGGATTATACAGCGGTATTCTACGCGGATTGCCGAATTGAATTGGAGGATATTTTCCTGGAACTCAACTATACTGGCCTGTATGTTCAGCCCGCGCCCACCGAGGACCCGTTGACCTTTACCCAGACGGGCACATTCTGTGCGCTGAAATGAGGCCGGACATATGGGCAATCTGTTTCGCTTTGAGCTGACCCGCGCATTGGGCGGCGTCCGCTTCCGGATATCCCTGATAGTGGGAGCCGCTATCTCCGTACTGCACTGCTTGACCGACGTACTGCCGCTGGTAAAGTGGCTGGACGAATGGAAAGGCGATCCGTTTGCCGCGCCCCACTCCGCCTATCGGCATTGGATCGGTATGGACTTATCCACTGTATGGCCTGTGCTTCTGTTCATGGTGCTGCCCCTTCTTGCGGCGCTGCCAGCGGCGGAACATGATTGGTGTGACCGAAACAGTGGGTATTTGAACCAAATCCGGCTGCGCTGTGAAATCTGGCAGGACAAAATGGCAAAGACGGCGGCAGTTTTTGCATCGGCATTTGTGGTGACAGTAATCCCCCTGACGGTGGATTTCCTGCTTACCAGCGCCGTTCTGCCCTGCATAGCCCCGGAACCAGCCAGCGGGCTGTATTCCATCACGGACAGGAGTATGTTCGGGGCATTGTTTTATCAATTCCCCATGTCCTATGTTGTTGGTTACATCACATTTGACGGTGTTTTTATCGCTGTCTGGACTACGCTTTCACTCACGTTCAGCCGCTGGCTGAACCAGCGGTTCCAGGTCATATTGGCCCCTTTTTTGATATACTTAATTTTCTATTTTCTCGGTATATGGTCGGAAACATCCAACATAGCGCCTATGGCCATCCTCCTGCCCTTCCAGCCGATAGCAAATATTTCGTATGGAATCCCGTGCGCGATCCTCGTTGGCCTGCTGCTCCTTCTTTTTGTATGCTATTTCAGCCCGTGGAGATCAAGCGATGAAATGTAAACGTAATGCAAGGCCATTCCCTATGCGCCCCCGCTTGATTGCCTGTGTCATGCTTGGGTGTGTCGGGGCCGCAAGCTGGGCCAACGCGCTGGATTGGGCCAGTTATTATTCCCGCTTGGGTATTGCATTAAGCCTTGCAGACTATGCCTGGTTTTCTCAACAGCTTTCCTTGATCCCGCCTCTGAGTGTACCGCTGATGATGTTCTATCACGGGATATCCCACACCGGCATATATGCAAAGCGGAATATGTACCATTACCCATCACGGGGGGCTTACTGGCTGACACTGTGCCGCGATGCTCTGGTGGAAGCTATGGCCGGGAGCATAGTGATTACGATTTGTTCCGTTCTTCCGGGTTTAGGCGGCAAAAAATCGCTCCCTGTCATGAATTGGGGCGGGGCAGGAAGCGTGTTTGCTCTTATGACGGGAAACCCTCTGCAAGCAGCCGTCCCGCCGGTGGTGGTCTTTGCGGGGTATTGGGCGGCGGTGTGTTTACAAATTATGGCCTACCTTCTTCTGTACGGCATATTGGAGTGCCGCTTTCGGCCATTTGCAGCTTTTATTGCTGTACTGCTATTTAATCTGGCCTTCATCAGTCCGCACCGTCATTCGATATGGGATTGGGCAAGTCTGAGCCATGGCTGTTGGGCAAAGCCCTTTGGTGTGGCGGTACTGCTGGCAGGATGGCTGACATTCATTGCCATCCTATACCTTCTGGGCCATGCGGTTTATCGAAAGGCGGATGTGCTATGAACAAACCTGTGCGAAGCCGCTGGACGATGATAAGACAGGATATTGCGCTGTCCTTCCAGGATGCCCGTTGGGGGCTGGGGATTGGAGCATTGCTCTTTTTCGCCGCCGCAATGGTATACCAAATATCGCTGGGGCCTGCGGAGCGTGTGCAGGAAATTCCAATGTTGTCCGACTACATCGCGTTTGCCTTTGCTGGAAGCTGCCCATTTATCCATGGTTCCGGCGCTCCATTCACATTGCCGATTATCTGGTTCACACTGATATTTTTCTGCATACATACCTGTGCCCTTTTCCCCTACAGAATGATGCGTGGGATGGGGGTTGGCCGGTTGCTCCAGACCGGGAGCCGCTTGAAATGGTGGTGCAGGCTTTCAGTTCTCGTCATTTTCTGGTGCGCGGCCTATATTCTGATGGGTCTGCTGTGTATGGGGATGATAGGGGTCGTTCGATATGGCGCCTGTCAAATGGGAGCGATACCTGTAAGCCTGATCGGTGCGGTCTTTCTTACCCTGTGTGTCTTAGCGGAGCTGCAAGCTGCTTGCTCGGCGCTGGCCTCGCCCCTGATAGGTGAGCTGCTCAATGTGGCGTTGATGGTATGGGCGGCGTTTTGGAATCATCCGGCGCTTTGGCCGCGTTATTCTATGCTTTTGCGGAGCAGCGCCTTTTCGATGGACGGTTTCTCGCCTGTCAGAGCATCGGCCTATCTGATTGCCTCTTTTCTGGCTGTATTCAGTGTGGGCGCGGCACTATTTCAAAAAAGCAGTATCTTATCGCATAGTAAAGGACGGTGAGCGGCATATGAAAATTGATATTGACCATTTTACAAAAAAACTGCATGGACGAACCGTATTGGACGATGTAAATCTCCATTTTGACAGTGAGGGCAAGGGCCTTATCGTCGGCCTCCAAGGAATCAACGGCAGCGGAAAAACCATGCTGATCCGGGCGCTGTGCGGATTGATCTACGCCACACAGGGAACGCTTTCTGTGGATGGGCAGATTTTGGGGAAAGATATTTCTTTTCCTCCCAGTGTGGGTGCGCTTATTGAGAATCCAGCTTTTTTGAACGAGTACACTGGGCGGAGAAATCTGGAACTGCTCAGTTCCATCCGTGGAACGGTGATGCAAAGCCATATTGACGAAGCATTGTGTTCGGTTGGGTTAGACCCTGATGACCGCAGAGCATACCGAAAATATTCACTGGGCATGAAGCAGCGCCTGGGGATTGCCGCCGCCATCTTGGAGAATCCGCAATTACTCTTGCTGGACGAGCCATTCAATGCGCTGGATCAGGACGGGGTGGAGCAGGCAGCCCATGTGATTCAAGCACAACGTGCCTTGGGGAAGATGGTATTTCTGGCCTGCCATGATGCCAAGGAACTATATGGTCTGTCCGATATTGTGATTACAATGAAAAGCGGCGCAGTTTCGTCGGTAGAAAACATACGGCAGGCAGGTGAGTGATGTGGGCAGAAAAAGACAGCTTTGGCTATTTGCCGCAATCATGGGCATCGTTATAATGGTGGTATGGTCAACTTGCTTTGTGCGCGCCAATCGGGCCTATCCGCAGGCAGAGGTAACCCGGGCAGAGCTGGATGAGCCGCTGGAATATGGGCAGTATACAGTCACAGTTAAGAAAGCCTGCATGGAGGAAACCGCCGCCCTCTATGAAGAAAACGGGCTGTCCACAGCAGACAGGACTTTGCCGGAAGCGGTCCTGCTCTGCACTGTTACGATCGAGCGGAACGGTCCTGATCTGGTCGGCCAGGAACAGGCTGATTTGAAAATGCCACATATAGCCGCCGTGTCCGGGGCCTGGAGCAGCATGGTGGATACAGGTGAATTATACCATGCGCTCAATAAAGAGACTGTGGCGTTGAATGAGCTTCGGCAGGGGGAAAAACAGACGTACCTTTTGCCCTTTGAGTTGTGGAGAGGCAGCTTCTCCGACATAAGTTGGGAGCACCTGAGCGAACGTTCCTTTATGCTCCAACTATCCCTATATCCTGATAAATGCGAGATCTTGCTTTAAGGTTATTACTTCTGAAAAACAATCTAGCAGTCCATCCGAGTAGAAACGGAACTATGAAAAGGAAGACAAATATGCTATACTCTATCAAAACGGTATAGGAAGGAGCAGAAAAATCGGTATCGCAAGGTGACCGGCGATGTGGAGGCAAGGATATGCACCATAGCCTGCACGGACCCACCCAAAGGTGTTTCCCACTGGACCATGCAGGCAATCGCAAATGAGTTGATTCGCCTGGAGGTGGTGGATTACATCACGGACAGCACCATCTGTGAAGTTATGAAAAAAACGAAATCAAGCCGTGGCTTGTGAAAGAATGGTGCATTCCGAAGGCTGATGCTGATTTTGTGGCAAAAATGGAGGATGTATTGGAGGTTTACCAACGTCCGTATGATCCGCTGCGCCCCGTTGTCTGCATAGACGAAACGAACAAACAGCTTATAGAAGAAACCCGTATCCCTTGTAAACCGGGCCATCCCGAAAAGGTGGATTCGATATATGTCCGCAACGGGGTGGCAGATGTATTCATGATTGCCGAACCGCTGGCCGGCAGGAGAGAAACTGTTGTGACACAGACCCGAACGGCTCTGGATTTTGCGCAGGTACTCAAGTACACTTCCGATACCCTGTATCCAAGAACTGAAAAGATTATCCTTGTTACCGACAACCTCAATACCCATTCCCTGGCCTCCCTATATAAAGCGTTTCCGCTAGAGGAAGCCCGCAGGCTGGCGCAGCGATTTGAATGGCATTACACTCCCAAACACGGGAGTTGGTTAGACATGGCTGAGATAGAGATTGGCATCATGAGCCGCCAGGCTTTGGGAAAACCGCTTCCTGATATGGAAAGTTTCAAACAGCAGGTTCGTACTTGGACATGTAATCGCAATACGGAATGTGTTAGATAGTGTCTACACAAGTTTGACATAGGTGGTAAAATAGAAGCAAACAAAAGAAAGAAGAGGAATAAAAAATGGAAGCATCGTATCACCGCCATGATATAAGTGACGAAGTATGGGCATTGCTGGAGCCGCATT
>CAJTGJ010000019.1 GCA_910575695.1 Oscillospiraceae bacterium
GCGTGGTGGATCCCGCCGGTCATGAGATCGTCCCCGCTTACCTGTATCTGGACGTGCATGACGGCCATGGCGTGGGCGCGGCCAACAAGACTACTGGCACCACCCAGAACACCACCGAGCACCGCGTCTCCAAGAACGGCGGCAACTGGGAGTATACTGCGGGCGAGAAGGTGCTGCTCCAGGGCTACACCGACTACACCCAGGGCCTTGACGCTGGCGGCTATACCACTGGCAACCCTGCTACCAACGGCACTGGACTGAACCATACCTTCAGCCAGTCCGAGAAGGAGCAGGCCGCTTTTGAGACCAACCGGCTCGGCAGTGACGACACCAAGATCAACGTGCTGGGCAAGGCCGAGTACAAGACCGGCAAGCAGACTGTGACCTACTGGAACTCCGACAAGCACACCGTGGACGGCGCCGACTACAACGACCAGATGACCCTGTTCCTGGACGTGGCCGGCACCACCACCAACACCACCTTTGCCTGGTATTTCGACGCCAAGGGCAACCTGATCGGCATTGACAATGTGCCCAACACCGTGAGCTACGGCGTGATCACCAGCATCTACAGCGCCTTTAACCAGGGCGAAAGCGCCACCGACGGCACCGCCAAGGCCATCGCCAAGGTTCTGTACGCCGACGGCACTGAGGGTACCATCAGCATCGACCGGTTCCTGATGAGCCACAAATATGATACCGACGCTTCCCTCCACGGCGATGTGGACACCCAGATGGTCGATCAGGGCAAGGGCCACACTGTGGGCGCGAGCCATGCGCTTTCTGACAACAAGGCTACCGTTGAGCTGGTGCCCGTGTACGACAACAGCGGCAACGTCATGGTTGCCACCCAGCGCGGCGATAACAACACCAAGATTGACAACGCCCTGTCCGCCGGCTGGCTGCACGTGGCCCCCGTCATCGGGGTGAACGCCGTGGAGAACGGCAGCAATGCGAAGCCGTATTTCGGCATCCTGCGCGGCAATATGTTCAAGTTCGTGGCTTCCGCTGACGGCGATATGACTGCTGTTGAGGTGGCTGGCCATAAGGACGCTACTCCCGCCAACCACGCCACCACCGAGAACACCGGCATCTTCGAGTGGAACTACAATAATATTGCTACTACTGGCGGTAACGGCGGCCGCATCTACAAGAGCTACGCCTACATCACCCTGAATACCGCGGATGCCAGCCGTACCAGCAACATCTGGATGGATGCCGACACCCGCATCATGGTGCGCGACGCCAACGACCTGGACAAGGTGAACGCCTACACCCTGAGCACCCTGCCCGGCGATGTGACCTTCGCCGCCGATAGCGAAATCGACTGGGCCGATCCCGACGGCGACGGCCGCGCTGATTACGTCTACGTCACCGGCACCGTCCAGGGCACCGTGACCTACGGCCTGTTCTACTACAACGGCGGCGCGGCGCAGTGGAACGGCGTGGAGAAGACCGGCACCGCCTTCGGCTGGCTGAACGGCGAGCCCACCACCGTCAACTTCGATAACGAGACTGAGTTCAACCTGATCCGGGACAGCCAGGCGTACGCGGGCCACCTGTTCGCCCTCCAGCTGACCAACGGCGTGGTGAGCGATGTGATGCATACCCAGGAAACCAACCATACTGGTTCGAATTTCACCCAGTATCTCCTGGCCGACCATAGCAACGCGACCCTGACTAACACGAGCGGCACCCTGTTGTCCTTCGATGCTACTCCCGGCACTGACGACGGCAAAGCCGACGGTATCCAGGGCACCGGCACGTGGGATAACACGGCCACCCAGCAGTTCCTGGTGGGTGCCAAGGGTGGCAACCCCTACGGCCTGTTCACCCAGGCGATCTACCTGAAGGATGTGGCCCCCGACGCCACCAAACAGTCCGTCTCCTATGATCCCAGCACCCGGACTATCATTGTCTGGACGGATGACGGCACCACTGACGGCATTATGCAGACTAACGAGATTGACGCCACCTACTACTTGGTGCCCGGCTCCAAGGTCATCGGCCTGGGCATGGGTGTGAACCAGGAGAGCGCCATCCTCGACTACCTGAACAAGAGCACCACCAACGACGTGACCATCGTCTTTGAGGAGAGCACCACTGGCGTGAAGTCCATCGTCGAGATTTACGTGGCTACTGATCCGAATAACACGCCGAACAGCGGCGTTGCTTCCGGCGTAGGCGCTGACGTGGGCAGCGTGTCCGCTCCCACTGCCGCTCTGGTTGACTCCGCCCTGAACAACCTGGCTCCCAACGTGGGCGCCCCCGGTAAAGCGTATACCTCCGCCGTGCCGGGCGGCAAGGTTGGTAATTCCGACCCCGAGGATGTGCTGTACATCCCGTTTACCGCTGGTGCGACGAACAAGGCTACAATCAACATCTTCGATGCGAGCGGCACGCTGGTGTATACGGAGGATGGGACTGTAACTGCTGGCGCAAAGACCCATGTCGTGTTCAATTTCGCGGTTGCGGCTAAGAACGCGGGCATTATGACCGCTCCGCTGTCTGCGGGCACGTACACCTTCTACATCAACGAGGGCACTGCGGTGGCTCCCACCACCCTGCTGACCAGCGGTATCTTCACTCTGGTGTGATTTCCGCGCAGCAGAACCCAAACCCACGCAAAAAAGGCCCCCCGGGAATTTCCCGGGGGGCCTTTCTCGCGTTTCAGCCCAGGGCGATGTAGGTATAAGGGCCGGAACGAATGTTGAACCCGCTGCCGACTGCGGTTTTAAATCCATTCTCAACGATTTCCAAACCCTCGCCCGTCCGCCCTGCCAGCGCCAAGGCGGTGAAGCCGCCCCCGCCGCCGCAGTAGTGGGCCAGCACCGCGTAGGGCGCGAAGTCCAGGGTTACCAGGTTGTCGCTGTCAGTGGTGGCCATGTAGGTGCCGCAGGCGAACCGCTTTGCCTCGAACACCTGGATCCGCGCGTCCATGTCCCCCAGGGCCCCGCTCACCACCTCCTCAATTTTTTGCGTGTTCTCGTTCAGCGCGTCCGGCAGGAACGGGTCCGAGGTCTCGATCAGGTTCAGTTTGTAGGTTTCAGTTTGTTGCATAATGTTATCCCTCCCGAAGGAGAGGGATAAACGCCCCGGTGATGCACGTCCGGGGGCAACGGAAACAAAAGTTTACACGGGTTTCCCCCGATGCAACCTAAATTTACACGAGGTTTCCCCCGGTGCAACCTTGCCTTTTTTGTTAAGTTTTTGTAAATTCTCCCCGGTTTCGGACAAAAACCGTGCAACAAACCGGCGGTTTCATCCTCCTTACAGAGGAGGATGAAAAATTATGCAACAGACAGAAACCTACAAACTGAATCTCATCGAGAGCTCGGACCCGTTCCTGCCGGACGCGCTGAACGAGAACACGCGGAAAATTGAGGAGGTGGTGCAGGAAAAGCTGGGGGAGATGGACCAGCGGGTCACGGTGCTGGAGGGCCGCAGGCTGGCCATGGGCAATTACGTGGGGGAAGGAAAACACGTGGAAATCTCCCTTGGCTTCAACGCCAAGGTGCTGGTAGTATTTTCCACCGGTACCGCCACTGTGGGCATTTTGGGCATCCTGCTGGAGGGCATAAGCACCGTGGGCGGGCTCTACCTGACCGAGGGTGGGTTCCGGGCGTCCAACGGAGGCTCTTACGCCAGAGCCAACACAGGGTACGCTTTTTTCGCGCTGGGCTGAGCGCGGGACGGAAAAAGGCCCCCCGGGAAAATCCCGGGGGGCTTTTTTTGCTGGGTTTTCAGATCGTGCGGGGTCTGCTTACTGCGCGATCAGGGTGAAGGTGCCGTTGGACACCGTGCTGTTCCCCACAGTGATGCTGTAGCTGTAGGTGCCCGCGCTCAGTCTGGTGGGGCCATACCAAGCGCCGGGGGCACTCAGGAAGTCAAAGCGGAAAATGTGGGGGCCAACTCCCAGAGCCACCGTAGAGGTCTCGCTGAACCGCATATTGCCGGAGGCGTCCCGGATGGTGAGCGTGGCGAAGCTCTGGCTGTCCGCAATGAACGGGAAGTACAGCAGATTACCCACGCCAGCCTGGTCGCCGGCGTTCACCTTCGCGTCGGCATAGTACACGCCGCCGTTCCCGGCCACGTTCTTCAGCCACGCGCCCACGCTGCCCGCGCCGTCGCCAGCCACTGCGCTGGGAACCTTAACGATGTCGGGACCGAAGGTAACCGTGTTGCCGGGGCCCACAGGCGTGGTGTTGTCCGGCGTGGACACGTAGATCTCCACGATGGAGTGGACGCTGTTGTTCTCAAACACGATGGTGACTTCGCACTCACGGCCCGCCAGGTTCAGGTAGCTCAGGTCGTGGCCCAGGATCTTGGAGGTGCCCACCAGGCTGTACTCATTACCGCCCAGGGTCACGATGCCCTTAGCCGTGTCGTAGGTGCCCGCTCCGCCGATGACGTCGTCGGCCACCACCTGGGTGTCCTTGGTGTAGTTGTTGCCGCCGTCAGTGCCGGTCTTGAACGCGTCGGCAGCTGCGTAGGTAGCCGTGGTGATGCCGTTCGCCAGCTCGATGCCGCTCAGCGGCTTGATAGTGTTCGGCATCAGGCCAGCAGTGGTCCCGCTGTTGAGCGCCAACGCGCTGTTGCTGGCAAACCGTTCCCCGAAAGTGCTAGCGCCAGCCGTCGTGCTAGCCTTACCAAACAGGTTGGTCACCTCGCCGTTGGTCACTTCCACGGCAAAGATATGGCCCTCGTAGTCCTCCGTGCTGTTCTTCACCAGGTTGAACAGCTTCTCATGGCTGAAGTTCAGGGTAGTGGCCTCGCCGTTCAGGTAACCGGCCAGGGAGCCCTTGCCGTTCACGCCGTCCCACTGCCCCACGCCGCCGTTGTAGTAGAACAGGCCGTGGACCACATTGCCCTTCACGGTAGCGGTGGCGTACAGCACGTCGGCGATGTCGTCGCCGTTGGCGTCGACCCAGTCAACCTCGGTGAGCTTGGCAATGGTCACGTCGCCGGGCAGGCTGTTCAGCCCGTTGTAGACGTTGATGCTGTTGCCTTCCTTGAGGATAATCTGGGTGTTGTTGTTCAGACGGATGACCGTGCTGTTAACGCTCACGAAACCGGCGTTCTTCTTCAGCTCGCTGGCGTTCGTGTCGTCGTTCGCGTTGTTGTGGCCCACGTACATACCATCGTTGTTGTTCGTCGCAGTAGCGTCGTCATTCTTACCGGCCACCTCGATGGCGGTCATCTTGCCGTTGCCGGAAGTGACGAACTTGAACAGGTTCTGCTCGATAATGCCGTAGTAGGCGGAGTCCGCCTCAGCGGTGCCGGTCCCATCATCCAGACCGTTCATCACCTTTTCAGCGGCCTTGTTGATGGAGGCCACGGGGGACACATACAGCTGGCCGGTGGTGGCAACATCAGAGGGCTTGCTGTAGCCCGCAGCCGCATCGCCGCCAGTCATCACGTTGGCGCTGCCGACGCTGTAGTCATACACAGGCAGCAGCTCCAGGGAGTTGGCAGTGGCTTCAACCCGCATCGCGGTGCCAGCGGCGTTGTGACCGCCAGTCCAAACGCTAGTAGTATCAGTTTTATCCGTACTGGCGACCACAAAGCGGTCGATAATCACGTCGGCCTCGGTGCCGTCGGCGTACTTCACGTGGGCCTTGGCCACAGCCTTGCCGTCGGTCGCGCCGTCGGCGGTGCTGAAGGAGCTGTACAGGCTGGTGATGACGCCGTAGTTGGAGCGCACGGCCTCACCGATGCCGATAATGTTGCCGTACTGATCGAAGTACCAGGTGAAATCGCTGTTCACGGTGGTCCCGGCCACGTCCAGCACCAGGTTCAGCTGGTCAGGGTAGTCGGTTCCGCCCACGCTGTGCTTCTCCTGGTTCCAGTACACCACGGTCTGCTTGGCCACGGTGGACTTGGCAACGCCCAGGATCTCCACGTAGTTGAGCTCGGTCGCCTGGTCGGCAGTATTGGTCTCCTTCAGGGGAGCGCTGTTTTTCAGCTCCACCTGCTCTGTCTCAAACGCAGCCAGGTTGGCCTTGGCGTCGTCCTCGGTGTGCAGGGTCAAAACAGTACCGCTGTCCTGGGTGCCGTCATGGTCAGTGTAGGCGTTCAGCAGGATCATGTCGCCCACGCTGTACTCCCAGTTGGAGGCGTCGTTGGCGCCCTTGGTGACCGTACGGGGGCTGCTGGGATTGCCCAGATCGGTGTCGTCATAGACATCCAGGTTCAGCTTGGCGGGGACGATCACGTGGCCGGCGGCATCCACCACGGACTTGGACACGCCGGTGACCTTGGCCAGGAAGGTGTCGACCATCACGACACGGTTGTCCACGCCGCCCTTGCCGTTGCGCAGGTTGCGGTAAACCTCGGTCAGACGGCCCTGGCCACCCACCTTGGTCGTGGTGTCGGTGGCCACCACCAGATAGCTCTTGGTGATGGGCAGGTTATCGTTTACGTACAGGTCAAAGTTAGCGCTGGAGGCGATGCCCAGGTCATGGGCCAGGTCGCACTCGCGGATACTAGTGGTGTAGGACTTCTCGGGCTTGGGGGTGATGGTAGTGACCACGTTGGAGAGATCGCTCTTCAGGTCGGAACCCCGGAACCAGTAGTAGCCGGGACGGCCCCACTCGTCAACGGTGGTATAAGCGGTGTAATCCAGCTGGAAATTCTCCTTGCCCAGGGACTTAAGCGCCAGGCCGGTGATATCGTTCTTGGACACGTAGCCGAAAGCCTCGTTCCAGATCACCTGCTCCCGCAGAGCGGCCTGGAACACGATCTCAGCCACCAGCTCACGGGTAGCGGGAGCGCTGAGGGTGCCGGCGTAGTTGGTGTCGTCGATGTTCTTCAGCATACCCAGATTAGTAGCGGTGGTAGCCACCCGGGTCTGCCAGCCGGTGCCCTCGTACTCGCCGCGCTGGCCGTAGCCGATGGCGCGCAGCACCATGGCCAGCATCTGGTAGCCGGTCACGTTGCCGGTGGGGTTAAACCGGTCGGCGCCGACGCCCTTGATGATCTCCTGGTTGGCGCAGTAGCCGATGTAACCGGCGGACCACTGCTGAGCGCCGTTGGGATTCACATCTTTGAACTTGGCGATGTTGTCAGCGGTGGAATACAGGTTGTTCTTGACGTTGTCCGCGTCCCCGGAGTGCAGGCGGTACACCAGAGCGGTGGCCTCCTGACGGGAGATGGGCTTCTCGGGCCGGAATTCGTACTCATTATCGCCAGTTTCATAGCCGGTGATAATCTTCAGCCCGTTCAGCACCGCGACGGCTTCCTTGAACTCTTCGGTGATCGAGTCCTTATCCGTCACGGCGGCGCTGGTGTCGATGGCGGCATTCGCGGTCACCATCAGGCTGAATGTCATCATCACAGCCAGCGCCAGCGCGAGAAACTTCTTTAAATTTCTCATTGGATTTGTTTCCTCCTTGTTTATTTTTGCCGCTGGGAGGAACTTTCCAGGGGGAAAAGAGGGGATAAGCCATCCTCTCACCTTGTCGTGTTCCCTCCATCAGGCTAAACGCATTATAGCCCACCGGCGGGGCAAAAGTCAATAGGCCAAGCCCATTTGTAACACAGGTGTAACAAAACGAAAAGTTGCATAAAAATATGCAAAACGTCCATTTTTGGCCTGAGCGCGTACAAAAATTGAAAACGGCGTTCTGGCGGTCCGGCGTATATATAATAAGGTACGGGGGGGCGCGGCGCGAAAATTTCAAAAAAAAGAGGGGAGCAAAACTCCTCTCTTTTTTCCATGAGGGGGCAAAAACTCCTCTCATTCGGGCCCGGGAAGTGGCGGATCTTCCCGCCGCGCGGGGCAAAGCGGGGCACTTTTCCGGGGGGAGGGGATGGCTTATCCCATCTCCGTCCGACCTCTTTGAAATGTTTCTGAAACCGGGCAAAAATAAATAAGGAGGAAACAAATCCAATGAGAAATTTAAAAAAGTTTCTCGCGCTGGTGCTGGCTGTGATGATGGCCGCGTCCCTCATGGTGACCGCGAACGCCGCCATCACCACCGATCCCGCGATGACGGACAGTGACAAGGTCACTGAGGAATTCAAAGAAGCCGTCGCGGTACTGAACGGCCTGAAAATCATCACCGGCTATGAGGACGGCTCGTTCCAGCCTCAGAAAGACATCTCCCGTCAGGAGACCACCGCTCTGGTGTACCGCCTGCACTCCGGGGATGTGAAGGACGACAAGAAGGACCTGTACTCCACCGCTGACAACATCAAGCAGTTCACCGACGTGAACCGCGAGGGCGCTCAGAAGTGGTCTGCGGGCTACATCGGCTACTGCGCCAACCAGGGCATTATCAAGGGCGTCAGCGACACCCGTTTTGCCCCCACCTCCAAGGTCACCGGCTACCAGGTGCTGGCCATGGTGCTGCGCGCCATCGGCTACGGCCAGAACAAGGAGTATGAGGGCACCGGCTGGCAGACCCGCGTGGCCACCACCGCCACCCAGCTCCAGCTGCTGCGGAACATCAACGACACCAACTACTCCGCCACCCTGAGCGCTCCCGCCACCCGCGAGCTGGTGGCCGAGATCATCTTCCAGGCGGCGCTCCAGCCCACCGTGACCTACACCCCCGGCCTGGGCTACGTGCCCACCGGCTCCGCCCTGGGCGGTCTGGTCGGCGGCGCTTACGGCAGCCTGTCCGAGAAGAACTTCAATCTGCGCATTTCCGGCTGGGAGACCGTTGGCAAGTGGGGCCGTCCCGGCTACCGCTGGATGAACGGGACCACCACCATCGCCACCATCTCCTACGAGCCCTTCAAGACCTACACCGACGTACAGCGTGAGTGCGACGTGGCCCACGACCTGGGCATCGAGGCCAGCAAGGACTTCCATCTGTTTGTCAACGGCAAGACCGAGCTGACCAACGCCTACCGGATCACCGCCACCGACACCGTGACCAAGGTGGGCGGCAACGGCCGTCAGACCGAGATCTTCACCGGCTACAGCCGTCCCTGGAACGTCACGGACGACGGGCGCGTGGTGGCTGGCGGCAGCAACGGCCCCGACACCGTGGTTATGATCGACACCATGCTGGCGAAGGTTGTCTCCACCACGGAGGCCGTCCTGGATAAGGCTGGCCACGTCATCACCCCCGCGAAGATGACCGTGGACGTGTACGGCACCAACCACAACTACAACACCCCCACCCAGCGCACCATTTCCAAGGGCGCCACCGACGCCTCCAACTGGGATTACAGCCGGGGCGACGTGATCCTGCTGAACGCCTACACCGACCACACCGCCCGCAGCGGCCAGATCGACAAGGAGAAGGCCGCTTATGAGACCGACGAGCCTGTGGCCACCCTGAAGCAGGGCGACAATCTCTTTATCATCGATCCTCCCAAGAGCGTCACCGGCAAGCAGACCCTGGTGTACTGGAACGAGGACAAGCACCAGGTGGCGGGCGAGGACAAGACCGACGCCCTGACCCTGGACCTGGATGCCGCCGGCACCAACATCAACACCACCTACGTGTGGTATTTCGACCAGTACGGCTACCTGATCGGCATTGACGAGGTTGCCAACCAGCGCTACGGCGTGATTACCAGCGTGTACGCCTCCTTCGGCCAGGGCGAGAGCAGCACCGACGGCAACGCCAAGGCCATCGCCACCGTGCTGTACGCCGACGGCACCACCGGCACCGAGGAGATCGACTACTTCCTGGTTCACGGCACCGCCACTGGCACCCGCGGCACTGTCAGCGACGCCATGACGGACAACGCCTCCCCCAGCACCCAGGACGTCCAGCTCTGGCCGGTGTACGATATGGCCACCAAGAAGCCCATGGCGGAAGAAGCCTTGAGTGCCGCTCTGAACGGCGTCACCCTCAAGCCCGTTTTGGGCCTTGAACAGGGCGTGATCCATATGTCCCCTGTCGCGTCCCTGAACACCAACAGCGCCAAGGACACCGCGAACAACAACAAGCACGGCGTCCTGAACAACAACCTGTTCAAGTTCGTCAAGTCCACCAATGACACGACCGTGGCCATCGAGGTCGCCGGCGGCGGCACCACTTATACCGGCGCGTCCGCCAACAATGGCACTTACGCGGATCATTGGGCTGCCAATACCGCGACCGCTGCTGGCCGTCTGTACAAGAGCCTGGCTTACCTGAATCTGGATGGCACCACCAGCAGCACCGCAATCGCCGCTTGGCTGGACAACGAGACCCAGATCATCTTCCGCGATGAGACCACCAAGAAGATCACCGTCTACAAGGGCGTGAGCGCCCTGCCTGGCGATATCGTTATCCCGGTGGCTGACGCCGATAGCATCAACGCCAACGAAATCGACTGGGCCGACACCGACGGCGATGGCCGCGCCGAGGTCGTGTACCTCACCGGCACCATCGACGGTCAGGTCACCTACGGCCTGTTCTACTACAACGGCGGCGCTTCCAGCTGGAACGGCACCACTGGCACCGCTACCGGCTGGCTGAACGGCGTGCAGACCACCCTGACCTTTGACGATCTGGAGATGCTGAACCTCGTCCGGAACGCCCGGAACGCGGCTGGCACTGAGGGCTATAACGCTCACCTGTTTGCCGTGAAGCAGTTCAACGGCGTGGTGGCTGACGTGCTCGGAAAGACCGACACCGACTTCACCGCTAATCTGCTGATGAAGCACGATGGCACCAACATCAACAACGCGGACACTGCGGACATCGACGATTTTGAGACCAACATCTTGACGAGTGCCGCTAGCCACGCCGCTGACTTCGAGTGCGGCGCTGACGAGCCCAAGTGGGGCAACCCCTACAGCGACACCACCGAGGCCGTGTACTACAAGGATGCCAAGGACGGCACCCAGGACCTGACCTACGTGCCCAGTGCCGTCGGTGGCCGGGTTGAGGTGCGCAATAAGGGCACTCTGGCCACTGCCGCCGCTGATGCGACCTACTTTGTCAACCCGAACACCAAGATCTTTGGCATTGGTTCCGGCGTGACCGAGGGCACTGCGGCTCTGGCCTACCTGAACGAGTATGACCTGAACGATGTTACCATCGTCTACGAGGCTGGCGGTTCCATCCTCGAGATCTATGTGGCCATCGATCCGGACAATACTCCCAGCAACCGTCCCGGTGGCAACACCGAGAATACGATGGCTCCCAGCGGCCCGAATGTGGTGCCCCTGAAGGGCACAGACTTTGCCGATGAAGCTGCGCTGAACGCTTTCCTCAAGAGCGCGGCTGCTCTGAAGAACCACGTTTACTACTGCAAGGATCTGAAGTGGAGCGCGAATGCCGCCGATGAGAGTTCCACTGCCGACCAGCTGCTGTACTTCCCGTTCACTACGGGTGCTGGTACTACTACCTCTATCAGCCTGAACGTGTGGGACAAGTACAATAATACCATGTGGTCGGAGACTCCCACTGGCCTGAGCCTGGCCGCCTACACTAATGGTCGCGTTGTGATCAACTTTAAGGATAACACCAAGATCGCGCAGGACGGCAGTGTAGCGATTGCCAAGGTCTTCCCGGCTGGCGATTACACCTTCACCATTGTGGACAACACTGGTGCAATCCTGAGCCAGGGCTCCTTCACCATCAGCTGAGCGATGACCTGACGCAAGATCTGAAATCCAAGCAGAGAAAAGGCCCCCCGGGAAATCCCGGGGGGCCTTTTTCCGGCGTTCAGCCGATGGCGAGGAAGCTGTATTGTCCGGAGCAAAAGACAGCCCTGACCAGAAAGCCGGTCTCCGTCAGCTTCAGATTGTTGTGCTCGCCATGTTCCGAATCACTGCTCATAATCTGATCAGCGGTCAGACTACCGGCGGCGGAGATGAGGACGAGTTTGGGGTGGAAGCCCAAATCATAAAAGAAGTTGTTGCCAACGCTGGTGGTGTAGGAACCGACAACAATCTTTTGCGCCTCAAACACCTGAATGCGGCGGTCCATGTCCTCCACCACCTCCTCCAGCTTCTGTGTGTTCTCGTTCAGCGCCTGGGGCGAGAACGGGTCGGACGTTTCGATCAGGTTCAGCTTGTAGGTTTCTGTTTGCTGCATAAAATTATCCCTCCCACCAGGGAGGGATAAATGGGGTTCTGTTGCCTGTTCCGGTGCAACGGGTTGACAAATTCCCCGGGGAAGGGTATGATAATCAAAGAGGAGTTCCGTGCTCGGTTACCCGGGCAAGCGGCTTGGCTCTTTCAAGGTAATTGCCAGAAAAAAGTCCTGACAACCGTCACTTGGCCGAGTGGCGGTTGTCCTTTTTTACGATCATAAAAGTCAACATTGCACAAAAAAGCCCCCCGTCCTTCGACGGAGGGCCTTTTTCGTCGCCGTGCGGAAACGCGGGACGATCAGCAATGCCGGAAGCGGGCATAAAGCTCTTTTTCGGTTCCTTTTTCTCTCGAGAAAAAGGAACAAACCGCACTCACACCAGCTGGATGATAGCCATCTCGGCGGCGTCGCCGCGCCGGGGGCCCAGCTTGAGCACCCGGGTGTAACCGCCGCTGCGGCCGGCGTACTTGGGGGCGATCTGGTCGAAGAGCTTCTTGGCCACGTCCTCCTTGGTGACGTAAGCCAGCACCTGGCGGTAAGCGGCCAGGTTGTTCTTCTTGGCCAGGGTAATCATTTTCTCGGCAATGGGGGCGACCTCCTTCGCGCGGGCGTAGGTGGTCTTGATCTGCCCGTTCTCCAGCAGATAAGTGGTCATGGCGCGCAGCATCGCGCGGCGCTGGTCGCTGGTGCGGCCCAGCTTACGGTTCTTAGCCATTTGAAAGCACTCCTTCAGCCCCGCATGGGGGCGGTAAATTCGTTCTGATACCCGTTCGGGACGCGTCAGCGTACACAGGGAGGAACGTTACATACCCCTGTATTATCTTACAGATTCTCGTCAGCGGCCAGGGACAGCCCCATCATGGCCAGCTTGTTGATGACCTCCTCCAGGGACTTGCGGCCCAGGTTGCGCACCTTCATCATCTCGTCCTCAGTCTTGGAGATGAGGTCCTCCACCGTGTTGATGTTGGCCCGTTTCAGACAGTTGAAGGAACGCACGGACAGATCCAGCTCCTCAATGGTGAGCTCCAGCACCTTGTCGCGCTGGGCCTCGGCCTTTTCCACCACGGTGGCCTTGGAGCCCATGGTTTCGGACAAATCGGTGAACAGGGTAAAATGATCCACCAGAATCCGGGCGCCGAGGGAGACGGCGTCCCGAGCAGAAATCGTGCCGTTGGTCCAGACCTCCAGCGTCAGCTTATCGTAATCGGTGGCATCGCCCACGCGGGTGTTCTCAACGAAATAGTTGACCTTCCGCACGGGTGTGTACACCGAGTCCACGGGAATGACCCCGATAATGGTCTGGGCGGGCTTGTTCCTATCCGCGGTAACGTAGCCCCGGCCCTGCGCCAGGGTAAGCTCCATGTTCAGCGAAGCCTCGGGGCCCAGGGTAGCGATGGGATGCTCCGGGTTGAGGATCTCCACATCGTTGTCGGTCTTGATGTCGCCGGCGGTGACGAGGCCCTCGCCCGCGGCCTCAATGTAGACCGTTTTGGTTCCCTCGCTGTAGAGCTTGGCGATGATGCCCTTGATATTGAGCACGATCTCAGTGACATCCTCCTTGATCCCGGGGATCACGGAGAACTCATGCTGTACGCCGGCGATCTTGATGGTGGTGACCGCCGTTCCCGGCAGGGAAGACAGCAGGATGCGGCGCAGGGAGTTGCCGATGGTGGTGCCGTAGCCCCGCTCCAGCGGCTCGACCACGTACTTTCCGTAGGACTCGTCGCCCACATTCTCGATACATTCGATACGCGGCTTCTGGATTTCTACCATATCGTGTGTTACCCTCCTTTTACAGTGGCGTTTGTTGCCGGGAATCGCTCGGTAGGGTCGTTGTACGTCGGGCAGCCCACCGTCCGGCAGGGCGGCGGGCCTCCCGGTAATTCCGACGAAAAGACGGCATTACTTGGAGTACAACTCCACGATGAGGTTAACAGCAACGTCGAAGTCAATGTCGTCACGCTGCGGCATGGCAACGACCTTGCCCTCCAGCGGAGCGTTCTTGGCCTTTTCCAGCCATTTGGGAGCGGCCACGAACTTGTCGTCCTCCACCATCTTCTTGAACTTGGCAGAGGAGCGGCTCTTGTCGCACACCGCCACCACCTCGCCGGGCTTCACCAGGTAAGAGGGGATGTTGACCCGCTTGCCGTTGACGGTGAAGTGGCCGTGGTTGACCAGCTGGCGGGCCTCGCGGCGGGTAGCGGCCAGGCCCAGACGGAACACCACGTTGTCCAGGCGGCGCTCCAGCAGGGTCATCAGCTCGTCGCCGGTGTTGCCCTTCATGCGGGCGGCCTTCTCGTAGTAGGCGCGGAACTGCTTCTCCAGCACGCCGTAGATGAACTTGACCTTCTGCTTCTCCGTGAGCTGGAGCGCGTACTCGCTTTTCTTGGGGCGGCGCTGGGGGCCGGGGTTGCGGTTGGACTCCTTGTTCACGCCCATGACGGCGGGGGAGATGCCCAACGCGCGGCAGCGCTTCAGGTAGGGCTGCATATTCTTAGCCATATCGGTTTTCCTCCTTCCAGATCAGACGCGGCGGCGCTTGGGCGGGCGGCAGCCGTTGTGGGGGACGGGGGTCACGTCCTTGATGAGGGTGACCTCCAGGCCCACGGCCTGCAGCGCGCGGATGGCGGCCTCGCGGCCTTGACCGGGACCCTTTACATACACCTCGACGCTCTTGAGGCCGCACTGCTCGATGGCGGCGTTGGCGGCGGTCTCGGCGGCGGTCTGGGCGGCGTAGGGGGTGGACTTGCGGGAGCCCCGGAAGCCCATCTCACCGGAGGAGGCCCAGGACAGGGCGTTGCCCCGCATATCGGTGACGGTGATCATGGTGTTGTTGAAGGAGGAGCGGATATGCACCTGACCCTTCTCCACGTTTTTGCGCTCGCGGCGGCGCTTGATGGTTTTCTTATTAGCAGCCATGTGAACTTATCCCTCCTTACTTCTTCTTGTTGGCGACGGTACGCTTGGGACCCTTGCGGGTGCGGGCGTTGGTCTTGGAGCGCTGCCCGCGCACAGGAAGGCCCTTGCGATGGCGGACGCCGCGGTAGCAGCCGATTTCGGTCAGGCGCTTGATGTCCATCGCCACGTTGCGGCGCAGGTCGCCTTCCACGGTGTACTCGTGGCTGATGATCTCGCGCAGCTTGGCCTCCTCAGCGTCGGTGAGGTCCTTCACGCGGGTATCGGGATTGATGCCCGCTTCCTTGAGAATCTTGGTCGCGCTGGTGCGGCCGATTCCATAAATATAGGTGAGTCCGATCTCGACTCGCTTATCCTTCGGCAGATCAATGCCGGCAATACGTGCCATACTCTATGCCCCTCCTTTAACCTTGTCTTTGCTTGTGCTTGGGGTTTTCGCAAATGACCATGACTTTGCCCTTGCGCTTGATGATCTTGCACTTCTCGCACATGGGCTTGACAGACGGTCTGACTTTCATATCGTTAACCTCCTGTTAATGCCTTGATGGCCCCCGTGAAACCGAAGGCAAGGCCCCGATGACACAGGTCGTGAATAGTTACTTGGAACGCCAAGTGATTCTGCCCCGGGTCAGGTCGTAGGGCGACATCTGAACCGTGACCTTATCGCCAGGCAGGATGCGGATGAAGTTCATCCGCAGCTTGCCCGAAATGTGTGCCAGGATAATGTGTCCATTTCCAATGTCCACGTTAAACGTGGTGTTAGGCAGGGCCTCGGTGACGACGCCCTCCAACTCGATCATGTCGTCTTTTGCCAAAGCGTCATACCTCCAGTTGATCTCGGAACGCGGCCAGCGCCCGTCTCAGTGCCTTGTCTGACAGGGCTTCGCCCTGTTTCAGCTTTTGAATCGCGGGGTGGTCGAACCCACCGGTGAGCAGCTTCACGTGATTGAAGTCCTTAGCCTTGGGCCTCGCGGCCTTCCGCCGCTTGCCGTCGGCCAGCAGCAGCCGCCTCTGCTCAGAGACGATGCCCATCACACAGAACAGCCCGCCCTTGTCCCGTCCGGCCTCGGCGCGGACGATCCAGCCGGTATAATCGGGCATTGTACTGCTCATAAATAGGCCCCGTCCTCGGTGACGGTGGTAATCTCCGGCCCGTCCCCGGTAATGAGAATGGTGTTCTCATAGTGGGCCGCCAGCGAGCCGTCCACCGTCACGGTGGTCCAGCCGTCCTTGAGCACCTTCACGCGCCAGTCGCCCGCGCACACCATAGGCTCCACCGCGATGGCCATGCCCGGCTGGAACCGGGCGCCGTGGCCGGCGGGTCCAAAATTGGGCACCTCAGGCGCCTCGTGGATCTTCGCCCCCACGCCATGACCCACAAACTCACGCACCACGGAATAACCATAGCGCTCCACGTAGGTCTGAACCGTATGGGAGATATCGCTCACCCGTTGGCCCGCCCTGGCAAACTGGAAGCCCTCCCAGAAGCTCTGCTGGGTGACATCAATGAGCCGCTGCGCCTCGGGCGTGATTGTCCCGCAGGGGTAGGTGGCGGCGCAGTCGCCGTGGAAGCCGTCGATACAGGCCCCCACGTCGATGCTGACGATATCCCCTTCCTTGAGGACGATCCTTCTGGAGGGGATGCCGTGGATGACCACTTCATTCACCGAGATGCAGGCCGAACCGCTGAAGCCGCCGTAACCCAGAAAGGACGGCTCAGCCCCTTTGCTGCGGATAAATCTGCGCACCGCGTCGTCGATCTCCTTGGTGGTGACGCCGGGGCGGACCATACTGCCCGCCAATGCCCGGGCCTGGGCAGTAATCCGTCCGGCCTTGCGCATGGCGTCCTGCTCCCGGGGGGATTTCAGCGTAATCAGCTCCATACACTCAGATCCCCAAAGCGGCTGCAATAGCCTTGGCTGTGGCCTCAATGGTGGGCTTGTTGTCCACACGCTTGAGGATCCCCCGCTGGGCGTAAAACTCCTTCAGCGGCTCAGTCTGGGCGTGGTACACGCTCAAGCGGTCCAGAACCGTCTCCGGCTTGTCATCGTCCCGCTGGACCAGCCTTCCGCCGCAGGCATCGCACACGCCCTCCGCCCTGGGAGGCGCGGCCGTCACATGGTAAGTGGCGCCGCAGTCGGTGCAGGCCCGCCGTCCGCTCATGCGGCTGACGATCTCCTCGTCGGACACCTCGATGTCCAGCACACAGTCGAACCTGACGCCAGCGGCCTCCAGGGCCTCGGCCTGGGCGATGGTGCGGGGCACGCCGTCCAGGATAAAACCCTTGGCGCAGTCGGCCTCGGTCAGGCGCTCAGCGACGATACCGATGATGACCTCATCGGGCACCAGCTTGCCCGCGTCCATGTAGCTCTTGGCCTGAAGTCCCACGGGCGTGCCGTTTTTCACGGCAGCCCGCAGGATATTGCCTGTGGAAATGGTGGGGATGCCCAGCCGCTCGCTGAGCACAGCGGCCTGGGTCCCCTTACCGGCGCCGGGAGCGCCGAGCATAATCAGTTTCATCGCAGTCCACCTCAACGCTCACTCAAGGAAGCCCTTGTAGTGGCGCATCATCAGCTGGGCCTCCAGAGCCTTCACGGTCTCCAGCGCCACGCCCACCACGATGATGATGGAGGTGCCGCCAATACCCAGGCTGCTGCCGGCGCTGCTCTTGAAGAAGGTCATGATGTTGCCCACGATGGTGGGGAGCAGAGCGATCACACCCAGGTAGATGGCGCCGAACATGGTGATCCGGGAGATGACCTTGGACAGGAAGTCACTGGTGGGCTTGCCGGGCCGGAAGCCGGGGATAAAGCCGCCGTTTTTCTTCAGGTTGTTGGCCACCTCGATGGGGTTGAACTGGATGGTGTTGTAGAAATAGCTGAACAGCACGATCAGCAGGAAATACACGATGCCGTACACCCATCCCTTGGGGTCGAAGATGCTCAGGAAGGTGTTCCAGCCGCTGCCCTTCACCTGCGCCGACGGCACATACATACCGATGGTGGCGGGAATGGTGGCAATGGCCTGGGCAAAGATGATGGGGAGCACGCCGGACATATTCACCTTGATGGGGATATGGCTGGACTGTCCGCCGTACATCTTCCGGCCCACTACCCGCTTGGCGTACTGCACGGGGATGCGGCGCTCGGCGTTGGTAATGAACACGATGAACGCCACCAGCAGCAGCATACCGATGATGACAAAGGGGATGAACACGGGATGCATCACCTGGTAAGACGCGGCATCCAACCCGGCAGCCCAACCCCTCACGCCGCTGTAGATGGTGGACACCATGGCGGGGCCGCGGGCCACGATACCGGCGAACAGAATGATGGAGATACCGTTGCCGATGCCGAACTCGGTGATCTGCTCACCCAGCCACATCAGGAAAGCGGAGCCGGCCACGAAGGCGGCAATGATGACGATGGCGGGCCAGACGCCCTGCATGGTCAGCAGGCTGGTACCGTTGGAGCCCACCCGCAGGAAGGTGTAGTAGCCAAAGGCCTGAATCAGGGCGATGGCCACGGTGGCGTAGCGGGTGATGGCCTCCAGCTTCTTCTTGCCTTCCTCGCCGCCCTCTTTCTGGAGGCGCTCCAGAGCGGGGATGGCGATGGTCAGCAGCTGGATGATGATGGAGCTGTTGATATACGGCTGGATGGACAGCGCGAACACCGTCGCCTGGGCGAAAGCGTCGCCGCTCATCACGTTCAGCAGGCCGAAGATGCTGGCAGACTGGCTTTCGATATAGGTGCGCAGGGTCTCAGTGTCAATGAAGGGCACCGGAATGGCCGCGCCCACCCGGAAGATGAGCAGCGCGAACACGGTGAACAGGATTTTTCCCCGCAGCTCCGGCACCTTCCATGCGTTGCGGATGGTCTGAATCATAGTCAGATCACCTCCGCAGTACCGCCCGCCTTTTCGATCTTCTCCTTGGCTGAGGCAGAGAACGCGGAAGCCCGTACGGTGAGCTTGCGGGTCAGCTCCCCGTTGCCGAGGACCTTGACGCCGTACTCACACTTGGAAATGATACCCTTTTCCAGCAGATCGCAAACATTGACCACGGCACCGTCCTCAAACTTGTTCAGGGCGGAGACGTTGATGGCCTCCAGGCGCTTGGCAAAGATGTTGTTGAAGCCCCGCTTGGGCAGGCGGCGGGCCAAAGGCATCTGGCCGCCCTCAAAGCCGATGCGGACGCCGCCGCCGGAACGGGCCCACTGGCCCTTGTGGCCGCGGCCGGCAGTCTTGCCGTTGCCGGTGCCGATGCCGCGTCCCTTACGCTTACCCACCTGGGTGGAGCCGGGAGCGGGAGACAGTTCATGCAGATTCATGGTCAGCAACCTCCTTAGGCGTTCTCGGTCACCTGGAGCAGGTAACCGATGTGGGCGATCTTGCCCCGGGTAGCCTCGTTGTCGGGCTGCACGGTGGTATCGCCGATCTTGCGCAGGCCCAGGGCCTCGGCGGTGGCCTTATGCTTGGCCAAACGGCCGTTCAGGCTCTTGACGAGCTTGATGTTGATGGTTTTAGCCATTGTCGCCAGCCTCCTTAACCTAAGATTTCTTCCACGCTCTTGCCGCGGATGCGGGCAACCTCAGCGGGGCTGCGCAGGGACTTGAGCCCCTCCATGGTGGCTGCCACCACGTTCTGGGGGTTATTGGTGCGCAGGCACTTGGCGCGGATATCGGACACGCCCGCGGCCTCCATCACGGCACGCACCGGGCCGCCGGCGATGATGCCGGTACCCTTGGAAGCGGGCTTGAGGAGAACGCGGCCGGCGCCGAACTCGCCGATGACCTCATGGGGGATGGTGGTGCCGGACAGGGTAACGGTCACCATGTTCTTCTTGGCGTCCTCGATGCCCTTGCGGATGGCCTCGGCCACCTCAGCGGCCTTGCCCAGGCCGAAGCCCACGCGGCCCTTCTCGTCGCCCACCACCATCAGGGCGGAGAACTTGGCCACACGGCCGCCCTTGACGGTCTTGGAAACACGGTTCAGATAAACCAGCTTCTCCACGAACTCCTTGGGTTCTCTTTCAAAACGAGCCATATTTTTTTCCTCCTCCCTTAGAACTGCAGGCCGCCCTCGCGGGCGCCCTCGGCCAGAGCCTTCACACGGCCATGGTACAGGTAGCCGCCGCGGTCAAAGACCACAGCCTCGATACCCTTGTCCTTGGCGCGCTGGGCGATGGCCTCGCCCACCTTCTTGGCGGCCTCGCAGTTGCTGCCGGGGCCCTCGAAGCCCTTCTCCTGGGAGGACGCGGAAACCAGCGTCACGCCCTTGGTATCGTCGATGATCTGGGCGTAGATGTTGGTCTCGCTGCGGAACACGTTCAGGCGGGGACGCTCGGGGGTGCCGGACACCTTGCCGCGAACGCGCTTATGACGATGCAGGCGCTGAGCCTTGGTATTGGGACGGTTAATCATAATCGGCACACCTCCTTATTATTTCTTAACGCCGGTCTTACCGACCTTGCGGCGGATGACCTCGTCAGAGTATTTGATGCCTTTGCCCTTATAGGGCTCGGGGGGACGCTTCTCGCGGATCTTGGCCGCGAACTGGCCCACCAGCTGCTTATCGTAGCCGGAGACCACGATCTGGTTGGCGGTGGGGGTCTCCACGGTGATGCCCGCAGGGGCCTCCATAATCACCTGATGGGAGAAGCCCAGGTTCATCACCAGCTTGCCGCCCTCCATGGCCACGCGGTAGCCCACGCCGTTGACGTCCAGCACCTTCTTGTAGCCGTCGGTGACGCCCACCACCATGTTGTGGAGCAGGGTGCGGGTCAGGCCGTGCAGGGAGCGGTTCTCCTTCAGATCGTTGGGACGGGTGACGTGCAGCTCGGCCCCGTCCTGCTTGATGGTCATATTGGGGTGGAACTGCTGGGTGAGGGTGCCCTTGGGGCCCTTCACGGTGACAACATTGTTGTCCTCAATTTTGATCTCCACGCCGGCGGGGACGGCGATAGGAGCTCTGCCAATTCTAGACATTCCTATAACCCTCCTTACCAGACGAATGCCAGGACTTCGCCGCCGACATGGGCCTCCCGGGCCTTCTTGTCGGTCATGACGCCCTTGGACGTGGAAACAATGGCGATGCCCAGGCCGCGGAGCACCCGGGGCAGCTCGTCCGCGCCAGCGTATACGCGCAGGCCGGGCTTGGACACCCGGCGCAGGCCGGTGATGACCTTCTCCTTGCCGGGCTGGACGTACTTCAACGTGATGCGGATCACGCCCTGCGTGCCATCGTTGATGGTCTGGAAGTTCTTGATATAGCCTTCGTCCAGCAGGATCTGGGCGATGGCCTTCTTCATGTTGGAAGCAGGAACATCCACGGTGTCATGCTTGGCGTTGCTCGCGTTGCGGATGCGGGTGAGCATATCCGCAATGGGATCTGTGATTTGCATGAGTCTTACCTCCTATTAAGATTACCAGTTTTGCTTGCGCTCAACCGGTATAGGCGGAAAGGTATCGGGGGTTAGGCATCATCCTCCGACCTGTTATCCGTCTTTTCCCTCGCTGGGGGTCTCTTAATCCGGCACAATTTGACAGTGCCATATAACAGGCCCTAGGCGGGAGCAGAAACTCCCGCCTTTGGGCAAGTTACCATGAAATTACCAGGACGCCTTCCGGACGCCGGGAATCTCGCCCTTGTAGGCCAGCTCCCGGAAGCAGATACGGCAGATGCCGTAGTTGCGCAGATAGGCGTGGGGACGGCCGCAGATCTTGCAGCGGTTATAGCGGCGGCTGGAGAACTTGGGCTCAGCCTGCTGCTTGTTGATCATGGACTTTTTCGCCATAGCAGTTTTCCTCCCTCTCTCAGCCGTTGTTGTTGTGGAACGGAGCGCCCAGCAGCGTCAGCAGCTCCTTGGCCTCCTCGTCGGTCTTGGCGGTGGTGCAGATGACCACGTCCAGGCCGCGGATCTTGTCGATCTTATCGTACTCGATCTCGGGGAAGATCAGCTGCTCCTTGAGGCCCAGGGCGTAGTTGCCCCGGCCGTCGAAGGCGTTGGGGTTGATGCCCCGGAAGTCACGGACGCGGGGCAGGGCCACGTTGAACAGGCGGTCCATAAACTCCCACATCTTGTCCTGGCGCAGGGTGACCTTGGCGCCGATGGGCATACCCTCACGGAGCTTGAAGTTGGCCACGGACTTCTTGGCCTTGGTGATGATGGGCTTCTGGCCGGTGATATCGGCCAGGTCCCGCACCACGCTGTCCAGCACCTTGGCGTTGTCCCGGGCCTCGCCGCAGCCGCAGTTGACCACGATCTTGTCGATCCGGGGGATCTCCATCACGGACTTGTAGCCGAACTTCTGCATGAGAGCAGGAGCCACGTCAGCGGTGTACTTTGCCTTCAGATTCGGCACTTTCTTATCAGCCATGTTATGCTCCTCCTCTCTCTCAGATCTCGGCGCCGCAGTGCTTGCACACGCGGGTCTTCTTGCCGCCCTCCACCTTGTGGGCGGGGCGGGTGGGCTTGCTGCACTTGGGGCACACGGTCATGACCTTGCAGGCGTAAATCGGAGTCTCCTTGGAGATGATGCCGCCCTCCTGGCCCTGCTGACGGGGCTTCTGATGCTTCTGGGCCACGTTGACCTTCTCCACGACGACCTTGCCGCCCTTGGGGTCGACGCTGAGCACCTTGCCCTGCTTGCCCTTGTCCTTGCCGGACAGCACGACCACGGTGTCGTTCTTCTTCACGTTCATACTCATACCTCGCTCCCCCTTTACAGCACTTCGGGAGCCAGAGACAGGATCTTCATGTAATCCTTGTCGCGCAGCTCACGGGCCACCGGGCCAAAGATACGGGTGCCCCGGGGGTTCTTGTCGTCGCGGATGAGGACGGCGGCGTTCTCGTCAAAGCGCAGGTAGCTGCCGTCGGCGCGGCGCACACCGCGGGCGGAGCGGACGATCACGGCCTTGACCACCTCGCCCTTCTTCACCTGGCCGCCGGGGGCGGCCTTACGGACGGACGCCACGATGACGTCGCCGATGTTGCCAAACTTGCGCCGGGACCCGCCCAGCACACGGATGGTCTTGATCTCCTTGGCGCCGGTATTATCGGCCACCTTCAGATAGCTTTCTTCTTGGATCATACTGGCACCTCCTTTTACTTCGCCTTCTCGATGATCTCAACCACGCGCCAGCGCTTGTCCTTGGACAGGGGGCGGGTCTCCATCACGCGGACGCGGTCGCCCACGCCGCACTGGTTGTTCTCATCATGGGCCTTCAGCTTGTAGGTCCGCTTCACGATCTTTTTGTACAGAGGATGGGCCACGCGGTCGGCGATGGCGACCACAACGGTCTTGTCCATCTTGTCCGAAACCACCAGGCCGACTCTGGTCTTACGAGACGAGGTCCTTGCTTCACTCATCTTTCATTACCTCCTTATCGGCCCTGCTGCTCACGCAGGATGGTCTTGACGCGGGCGATGTCTTTCTTGACCTCCGCGATGCGGATGGGGTTGTCGAGCTGATTGGTGGCGTGCTGAAGACGGAGGTTAAACAGGTCCTTCTTCAGCTCCACCAGCTTGGCGTCCAGCTCGGAGGCGCTCATCTTACGAACATCGACTGCCTTCATCTTCATTCACCACCCTTCTCCCCGGCCTCTTTCTTGATGACCTTGCACTTGATGGGCAGCTTGTGGCTGGCCAGACGCAGGGCCTCCCGGGCGACCTCCTCGGAGACGCCGGCGATCTCGAACATGACGCGGCCGGGCTTGACCACGGCCACCCACCCCTCGGGGGCGCCCTTACCGGAACCCATACGGGTACCCAGCGCCTTCTTGGTGATGGGCTTATCGGGGAAGACCTTGATCCAGACCTTGCCGCCGCGCTTGGTGTAACGGGTCATGGCCACACGGGCGGCCTCGATCTGGTTGCCGGTGATCCAGGCGGGCTCGGTGGCCTGGAGGCCCCACTCGCCGTAAGAGACCTTATTGCCGCGGGTCGCGGTGCCGGTCATGCGGCCGCGCTGGACGCGGCGGTACTTTACTCGTTTGGGCAGCAGCATTACTGGGCGCCTCCTTCCTTGGGAGCAGAGGGACGCGGGCCGTTGTTGGGCCGGGGTCCGTTGTTGGAGCGGGGCGCACCCTGGCGGTCGCGGTTGAAGCCGCCCTGACGGCGGTCGCCGCCCTGGCGGAAGCCGCCCCGGCGGTCATCGCGGCGGCGGGGCCGCTGCTCGCGCTCCTTGTAGTTCTTGGTGTCGATGGTGCGGGGAGTGGTGCGCAGGGTCTGGGTGAGCACCTCGCCCTTGTAGATCCACACCTTCACGCCCAGGCGGCCATAGGTAGTGGCGGCCTCAGCGAAGCCGTACTCGATGTCGGCGCGGATGGTCTGCAGGGGGATGGTGCCGTCATGGTAATGCTCGGTACGGGCGATCTCGGCGCCGTTCAGACGGCCGGACACCTGGACCTTGATGCCCAGGGCGCCCATGCGCATGGCGCGGCCCATGGCGTTCTTCATGGCCCGGCGGAACGCGATGCGCTTCTCCAGCTGCTGGGCGATGTTCTCCGCCACCAGCTGGGCGTTGGTGTCCACGTTCTTGACCTCGACGATGTTCAGCGCCACGGTCTTGCCCAGCTTCTTCTCCAGCTCCACGCGGAGCTTCTCGATCTCCTCGCCGCCCTTGCCGATGACCATGCCGGGGCGGGCGCAGTGCACATAAATGCGGATCTTGCCGTTGGCGCCGCTCTCGCGCTCAATCTCGATCTTGGGCACTCCCGCAGCGTACAGCTTCTTCTTCAGGTCGCGGCGGAGATTATAGTCCTCAACCAGGAGGTCGCCCACTTTTTCGTCACGGGCATACCAGCGGGAGTCCCAGTCTTTGATAACGCCCACGCGCAGACCGTGGGGATTCACTTTCTGTCCCATTTACTCTCGACCTCCTTTTCAGCGCTCTTTGACCACGACGGTCATGTGGGAAGTGCGTTTCATGATGTGGTGGGCGCGGCCCTTGGAAACGGGGCGGTAGCGCTTGATGATGGGGCCGGGGGTCGCGTAGACCTCCGCCACATACAGCTTCTCGGGGTCCATACCGTGGTTGTTCTCGGCATTGGCCGCGGCGCTGTGGACCAGCTTGCCCAGGGGGTCGGAGGCGGCCTTGGGAATCAGGGCCAGGATGGCCTCGGCGTCCTTGACGCTCTTGCCGCGGATCTGGTCGCACACGATGCTGACCTTGCGGGGGGAGATACGGATGTATCTCAGTGTGGCTTTCGCTTCCATAGTCTCTCTCCTCCCTTATTTCCCGGTCTTGCTGCCCGCGTGGCCCTTGAAGGTGCGGGTGGGCGCGAACTCGCCCAGCTTGTGGCCCACCATGTCCTCGGTGACATAGACGGGCACGTGCTTGCGGCCGTCATGGACGGCGATGGTGTGGCCCACGAAGGAGGGGAAGATGGTGGAGGCGCGGCTCCAGGTCTTGAGGACCTTCTTCTCGTTCTTCTTGTTCATCTCGTCCACGCGCTTCAGCAGCTCGGGAGCGCAAAACGGGCCCTTCTTGATACTTCTGCTCATCTGTTACACTCCCTCCTTACTTGCCGTTGCGGCGGCGCACGATAAACTTATCGGTGCGGTTCTTCTTCTTGCGGGTCTTGTAACCCAGCGCGGGCTTGCCCCAGGGGGTCACGGGGCCGGGACGGCCAACGGGGCTCTTGCCTTCGCCGCCGCCGTGGGGGTGGTCATTGGGGTTCATGACGGAGCCGCGGACGGTGGGACGCCAGCCCATGTGGCGCTTCCGGCCGGCCTTGCCGATATGGATGTTGCCCCAATCGGTGTTGCCCACCTGGCCGATGGTGGCCATGCAGTTTTCCCGGACCAGCCGCACCTCGCCGGAGGGCAGGCGGACCTGGGCCATGCCGTTCTCCTTGGCCATCAGCTGGGCGGCGGTGCCGGCGGAGCGCACCAGCTGGGCGCCCTTGCCGGGGTAGAGCTCGATGCAGTGGATGGTCTCGCCCACGGGGATGTCGGCGATGGGCATGGCGTTGCCGGGCAGGATATCCGCGCCGGAGCCGGTCATGATGGCGTGGCCCGCCTTCAGGCCCACGGGAGCCAGGATATAGCGGCGCTCGCCGTCCTCATACTCGATGAGGGCGATGTTAGCGGAGCGGTTGGGGTCATACTGGAGGTTGACCACGGTGGCCTTGCCCGCCTTGTCCCGCTTGAAGTCGATGACGCGGTACTTGCGCTTGCCGCCGCCGCCGCGGTGGCGGACGGTGATGCGGCCGTAGCTGTTGCGGCCCGCGTGCTTTTTCAGGCTCTCCAGCAGGGAGCGCTCCGGCCTGGCCTTTTTGTCGATGCCCTCGAAAGCGGACACAGTCATGTGGCGGCGGGAGGGCGTTGTGGGCTTATAAGTCTTGATAGCCATTCTTCATTCTCCTCCTTACACCATGCCTTCGAAGAACTCGATGGTCTTGGAATCTTCGGTCAGGGTGATCATGGCCTTCTTCCAGCTGGGACGGCGTCCCTCGGGATAGCGGCCCATGCGCTTGACCTTGCCCTGCATATTCAGGGTGTTGACCTTGGCCACCTTCACACCGAAGATCTCCTCGCAGGCTTTTGCGATCTCGATCTTGTTGGCGTCCTTGGCCACCTCGAAGGTGTACTTCTTCTCAGTGGCGGCGGCCATGGACTGCTCGGTGATGATGGGGCGCTTGATGATGTCGTATGCGGTCTTCATCAGGCGAACACCTCCTCAATGGCGGCCAGCGCGGCCTGGTCGATGATGACCTGGTTCGCGTTGACGATATCGTAAACGTTGATGAGGTTGGCGGGGCTGGTCACAATACCGGGAATGTTCCGGGCGGACAGCACCACGTTGGCGGAGCTGGTGACCACCACGGCCTTCTTGGACTCCACCGCGTTGAGGAAGCCCTGGAAGGACTTGGTCTTGATCTCGTCCATCTCCAGCTTATCCACCACCAGCACCTGGCCGTCAGCGGCCTTGGCGGACAGGGCGGACTTCAGGGCCAGACGGCGCACCTTCTTGTTGAGGGTGTACCGGTAGGTGCGGGGCTTGGGGGCGAACACGATGCCGCCGTGGGTCCACTGGGGGGCGCGGGTGCTGCCCTGGCGGGCGTGTCCGGTGCCCTTCTGGCGCCAGGGCTTCCTGCCGCCGCCGGACACTTCGGCCCGGGTCAGGCTGCTCTGGGTGCCCTGACGGCAGTTGGCCAGATGGTTCTTGACCACGTCATGGACCACGTACTGATTGGGCTCAATGCCGAAGACAGCCTCGGAGAGCTCGACCTCGCCGATCTGCTTACCGGCCATATTATAAAGGTTCGCTTTAGGCATTTGTCACTCTCTCCTTTCTCACTTGTTACGCGCAGAGGCTTTCTGCGGGTTGACACGGGCGGACTGCTTCTGGGGATTGACGCGCCCGCTGCCCTCGACCAGGTGCTTCTCGGCGATCTTCTTGGTGCTGGTGCGCAGGGCGACCACGCCGCCCCGGGGACCGGGCACCGCGCCGCGCACGGCGATAACGCCCAGCTCCTCGTCCACCTGGATCACGTCCAGGTTGATGACGGTAACCTGCTCGTTGCCCATCTGGCCCGCGCCGTTGTGCCCCTTGAAGATGCGGGAGGGATCGGTGCTGGAGCCCATGGAGCCGGAATGGCGGTGGACGGGGCCGCCGCCGTGGGATTTCTTCTGGACGTGGCCGCCGCAGCGCTTGACAGCGCCCTGGTAGCCGTGGCCCTTGCTGATGCCGGTGACGTCCACCCGGTCGCCGGGGGCGAACACGGCGGCGGTGAGCTCGTCGCCCACATTGAGGCTGTCAGCGTTGTCCAGCTTGAACTCCTTGAGCACCCGCAGGCACTTGCCGGCCTTCTTGCTGTGGCCCGCTTCGGGCTTGGAGAGCTTCTTCTCCGGGACTTCATCGAAGCCCAGCTGGACGGCGGTGTAGCCGTCCTTTTCCCCGGTCTTCTTCTGCACCACGGTACAGGGGCCCGCCTGGATGACGGTGACCGGGATGACCTTACCGGCTTCGTCGAAGATCTGGGTCATACCCACCTTCTTGCCGATGATGGCCTTTTCCATGTGTATTCCTCCTTAATTAAGGTTATTGGTTGAAAAACGTGGGCATTGGGCTCCCATTGGTTTTCCAACATGACCCGCCTGCCTCAATAACGCGGCAGGCTGCGGTACTGACTGGTCAGGGTGAGATCAGAGCTTGATCTCGATATCCACACCGGCGGGCAGTTCCAGGCTCATCAGGGCCTCCACGGTCTTGGGAGAGGGCTTGATGACATCGATGAGCCGCTTATGGGTGCGGCGCTCGAACTGCTCGCGGGAATCCTTGTTCACGTGGACGGAGCGAAGGATGGTGACGACCTCCTTCTTGGTGGGCAGGGGGATGGGGCCGGAGACCTCTGCGCCGCTGCGCTTGGCGGTTTCGACGATCTTCTCGGCGGCCTGGTCGATGAGCTGATGGTCATAGGCCTTCAGCCGGATGCGGATCATTTCTTTCTGAGCTGCCATTGTTTTTCCTCCTTGACATACGAAGTGACGGTTATGGAACTGCGTCCTCGCTTCGTACGGTGAGCGATTCCCGTACACGTTTCCGTGCGTATCACTCCCCGGCATGAATAAAACCGGCGCAAAGCAGGCCGGTTCTACCCAATTCAGGGCGATATACGCCACGAACGGGATCTCTCAGCCGCCCGATCTTACGGACATACTCCGCGGAAGTTACCTCGCCGGGCGAGCAATCTCCCGCATCATCGCAGTGCGCCCTTTTGACAGGCGCTTGACTATTGTACAACAAGCCGTCCGGGAAGTCAAGGAATTTTTGGGCCGAAATGCAAAGTTTTTTCACGGTTTTGAGGCGTTTTGCGAAAGCCATCCTGTGCAACATCACCAACGCCGCCCCGCTGGCGCGGGGCGGCGTGCGGATGGGGGGCGTTTTAATACGCCACGCCCCAGTAAACCATATGCCTGGCGGGCTTGCCGCAGCAGGCGCACACATCACCCAAATGCTCCTGCTCAAAGGGGATGCACCGGGAGGACACCCCCGCCTCCTCCTTCATCTTCAGCTCGCACGCCAGCTCGCCGCACCACATGGTCTTGGCGAAGCCGCCCTGGCTCTCCATCTTCTCCTTGACCTCCGCCAGGGTGGCGCAGGGGTAGGTGTTGTCCTCCAGGTTCTTTTTGGCCTTGGCGTACAGCCCGGCGTGGATGTCGTCCAGCATCCTGGCCACGGTGTCCTCGATGCCGTCCAGGGAAACAAAGGACTTCTCCCCGCTGTCCCGGCGGACCAGCACACACTGGTTTTTCTCCATGTCCTTGGGCCCCAGCTCCAGCCGCAGGGGCACGCCCTTCATCTCGTACTCGGCGAACTTCCAGCCGGGGGAGTTGTCGGACGCGTCCATCTTCACCCGGAAGCCCGCCTTTTGCAGGCGCTCCATGACAGCCTCGTTGGCGGCAATGACGCCCTCCTTGTGCTGAGCCACGGGGATGACGACGACCTGGATGGGGGCCACCTTGGGGGGGAGCACCAGCCCGCTGTTGTCGCCGTGGACCATGATGATGCCCGCGATCATCCGGGTGGACACCCCCCAGGAGGTCTGGAAGGGGTGGTGGAGCTGGTTGTCCTTGCCGGTGAAGGTGATGTCGAAGGCCCGGGCGAACCCGTCCCCGAAGTAGTGGCTGGTGCCGCCCTGGAGGGCCTTTCGGTCGTGCATCATGCACTCCACGGTGTAGGTGGCCTCGGCGCCGGAGAACTTCTCCTTGTCCGTCTTGCGCCCCTTCACCACCGGGATGGCCAGCACGTCCTTATAAAAATCGGCGTAGATGTTGAACATCCGCTCCGTCTCTGCAATGGCCTCCTCGGCGGTCGCGTGCATGGTGTGGCCCTCCTGCCACAAAAACTCCCGGTGGCGCAGGAAGGGCCGGCTGGTCTTTTCCCAGCGCAGCACGGAGGTCCACTGATTGTACAGCTTGGGCAGGTCCCGGTGGGAGTGGATGATGTTGGCGTAGTGCTCACAGAACAGGGTCTCGGAGGTGGGCCGGATGCAGCAGCGCTCCTCCAGCTTATCCACGCCGCCGTAAGTGACCCACGCGCACTCGGGGGCGAAGCCCTCCACATGGTCCTTCTCCTTCTGGAGCAGGGACTCAGGGATCAGCATGGGCAGGTACACGTTCTCATGCCCGGTCTTTTTGAACTCGCCGTCCAGAATGCGCTGGATGTTCTCCCAGATGGCATAGCCGTAGGGCCGGTAGATGAACATGCCCTTGATGCTGGAGTAGTCGATGAGCTCCGCCTTGGTGCACACGTCGGTGTACCACTGGGCGAAGTCCACGTCCATATCGGTGATCTGGCTCACCTGTTTGTTTTTATCCTGTGCCATATGTTTTCATCCTTTGCTGATAAAGTGAAGGATTTTCCTCATCCCATCAGTCGGGCGGACCGCCGCCCGACTGTTCTCCCTATTGTATTGCCAAGTCCAAAAAAAGTCAAGAGAAAAGCCCCTCCCGGCTTTTCCTTTCCGCCGCGAACGTTTAAAATAAAAAGCCCTCACATCCGCTCATACTACAGAAAGGAGCTGTTTTTCATGCCGTATGCAAATGTCCATTCCAGCCGCATCACCCTTCGCCCCCTTGCCGAGGAACCGGCGGTAGGGTTTCCCCTTCCTCACTCCACCCATTCCGCCGACGCCAGCACCACGTTAGGGAGCTGGCTGGACCTCTGGATGGACGCCGAAATCGAGCCGCTTCGGGCGGAGACTACCATAAACGGCTACCGGAACATCATCTGCAATCATATGCGCCCCGCCCTGGGGGCGGTGCGGCTGGCCGACCTGACGCCGGAGCTGATCGACGGCTACTACCAGTGGCTGTCCGCCGAAAAGGGCCTGTCCCCCAACACCATCCGCAAGCACCACGTCCTGCTCCACACCGCCCTGAAATCGGCCTACCGCCGGGGGGCCATTCCCGCCAACCCCGCTCAGCGGGCCACGCCGCCCCGGGCCACCTCCACCGACGTGCTGTACTACACCCCTACCCACCTCAGCCGCCTGCTGAAGGAGGTGAAGGGCCTGCCCCTGGAGCTCCCGGTGAAGCTGGCCTGCCTGCTGGGCCTGCGCCGCAGCGAGGTGCTGGGCCTGCGCTGGCGGGACGTGGACCTCCACGCCGGCCTGCTGTCCGTGCGCTGGGTGCGCACCACCGTGGGCTACCGGGTGGTGGAGAAGGCCCCCAAAACCGCCGACAGCTGCCGCACCCTGTCCATCGGCGCACTGGACGGCCTGCTGGAGCTCCTGCGGGACCTCCAGGCCCAGCGCTGGCAGTACGGCCTGCCCTGCGGCTCCGGCGACTACATCGTGCTCAACGCCGAGGGGGAGCCGTGGCACCCCAACGTGCTGTCCGCCGACCTGGCGGACTTCGTAGCGGCCCGCCGCCTGCCCCCCATCACCTTCCACGGCCTGCGCCACACCTTTGCCAGCATGGCCAACAGCGCCCGGGTGCCCATGTACCAGATCAGCCGGGCCATGGGCCACAGCAGCCCCAACACCACCCAGCGCATCTACACCCACCTGTTCGACCAGACCCACGGCGAGGTTTTGGCGGCGGTGGCAGACACCATCGTCAACGCGAATTCCAACTCCTGCACCTCCGCCTGACCCGCCAAAAAACGCCGCTCCCGGCCGGGAACGGCGCTCCTTGTCACGATTCGTACTCCACCGGCTCAAACACCTTGGCGGGCAGCAGATGGCTCAGGCCCACCACCGCGTCGTCAAAGCCGCCCCGGTCCCACTCCACCGGCGGGCACCGCAGCACGTCGTCCACCCCCCGGTTCAGAGGGAGGGACACCGTCACCGCCAGCCCCCGCCCCGGCACGCACAGCGGCGCCAGCCGCCCTCCATGGAGGACCGCGATCCGCCGGGCGATGGCAATACCGTTGCCGCTTTTCCGCCAGTCGGGCAGTTCCTCCGCCCCGCTGTCGAACAGGAACGGGAGCTTTTCCGGGCTCACGCCGGGGCCGTTGTCCTCCACGATAAATACCGCGCTGTCCCCGCCCTGCTTCAGCGTCAGCCACACCTGCGTCCCCGCCCTGGCCCCGTTGGCCGTCAGCTCCAGCAGGAGCTGACGTACCAGCTCTCCGTCCGCCTGGGCGGCCAGATGCTCCGGACAGTCCACGGTGAGCGCCACCCCCGTCCGTTCCAGCAGCCCCGCCATCCGCATCCCCAGGTCATAGGCCAGCCCGCCCAGATTGACGGGCGCGATGTTCAATTCGGGCGCTTCGTCCCCCAGCCGGCCGCACAGCTCCATCCGCCCCACCAGGCGCAGCATCCGGCAGATGCTCTGGTTCATCGCCGCCAGATATCCCTTGCTTTTCGGGTCCCAGGCACACCGCTCCAGCATCTGGCTTGCCGCCGTCATCTGCGCCAGCTGGATGCGCAGCTCCGCCGCCTGTCTGGCTGTGCCCTGCTTCCATTTCTCCTGCTCCACCATCTCCGCCTCCTCGCGTCCATCCGGCCTATGCCCTACATTCTATGCTATGCAGATTCGCCGCCGCCTCTCCTGGGAAAGACTTCCGCCGGCCCTCTTTGTCGATCCGTGTCGAATTTTGTCGAATTTTCCCCATTATATCAGAAAGGCACAGGAAAGGCAAGGAGTTTGCCGCGGGCGTCCTCCGGCAAATATCCCTTGACACCCCTGGGAAAAGGTGATAAAATGACCCGCGATAAAGCGATGACCGGGAGGAGTACCCCCACGCCCCACCCCCAGAGAGAAGCCGGACGGTGCGAGGCTTTGGTGCGGCAGGAGGGAAGGCGCCCGTGAGCCGCGGAGCGGAAATGCTCCGCCGGACCGCCCCGTTACCGGCGCAGAGTGTCCCCGCTCGGGGAAATTCAGGTGGAACCGCGGATGCTTCATTCGCCCTGAGCCGAACAGGCTCGGGGCGTTTTTGCTTCAAAGGAGGGGCGGCAAAATGACACAGGAGCACAAAGAGCTGGCCATTCAGACGGTAAAAGGCATACTCCATGCCCTCCACGAAAAACGGTATGAGGACCTTCCCTCCTGCGTGGATGAGATGGAGTGGGACGACACGGAGCAGATCCGGGCGTGCATCCAGGGCACCCTGGACATCAACGGCTTTGACGCCTTTGACGAATATGGCGTGCCCTGCACGTTCAAGCCCCAGTACGAATACCATCACGAGGTGATGTTTTTCGAGTACAAGGACGGCAGCGGCTTCGCGGCGGACTACGAGCTGACCTCCGGCGGAGACCTGACCTATCTGACGTTACAGCTTGAGTTTTTGTACGAAAACGGCGGCCTGAAAAGGATCTTTCATACCATTGACCCAGAATAAAAGAAAAGGAGTTTATCCAAAATATGAAAAACAGTGAAAAATCCATGGAAAAAATTGTGGCCCTGTGCAAGGGCCGGGGCTTTATCTTCGCCGGGTCCGAGATCTACGGCGGTCTGGCCAACACCTGGGACTACGGCCCCCTGGGGGTGGAGCTGAAGAACAACGTGAAAAAGGCCTGGTGGAAGAAGTTCGTCCAGGAGAACCCCTACAACGTGGGCCTGGACGCCGCCATCCTGATGAACCCCCAGGTGTGGGTGGCCTCCGGCCACGTGGGCGGCTTCTCCGACCCGCTGATGGACTGCAAGGAGTGCCACGAGCGCTTCCGCGCCGACAAGGTGATCGAGGACTGGTGCCAGGAAAACAGCTTCCAGCTGGGGCACAGCGTGGACGCCATGAGCCAGCAGGAGATGAAGTCGTTTATCGACGAGCATAAAATCGCCTGCCCCACCTGCGGCAAGTTCAACTGGACCGACATCCGGCAGTTCAACCTGATGTTCAAGACCTTCCAGGGGGTCACTGAGGACGCCAAAAACACCGTGTACCTGCGCCCCGAGACTGCCCAGGGCATCTTCACCAACTTCGTCAACGTCCAGCGCTCCACCCGGCGCAAGCTGCCCTTCGGCGTGTGCCAGATCGGCAAGAGCTTCCGCAACGAGATCACCCCGGGCAACTTCATCTTCCGCACCCGGGAATTCGAGCAGATGGAGCTGGAGTTCTTCTGCCAGCCGGGGACCGAGCTGGAGTGGTTCAAATACTGGAAAAACTTCTGCCACCAGTGGCTGCTGGGGCTGGGCATCAAGGAAGAGAATCTGCGCCTGCGGGACCACGACCCCGAGGAGCTGAGCCACTACTCCAACGCCACCACCGACTTTGAGTTTGCCTTCCCCTTTACCGACTGGGGCGAGCTGTGGGGCGTGGCCAGCCGTACCAGCTTCGACCTCACCGCCCACCAGAACACCTCCGGCAAGGACCTGACCTATTACGATCAGGAGAAAAACGAGCACTATATCCCCTATGTCATCGAGCCCTCCCTGGGCGTGGAGCGGATGCTGCTGGCTTTCCTGTGCAACGCCTACGACGAGGAAGTGGTGGACGAGGCCAAGAACGACGTGCGCACCGTCCTGCACCTCCACCCCGCCCTGGCGCCCTACAAGTGCGCGGTGCTGCCCCTGTCCAAGAAGCTGGGGGACAAGGCCCGGGAGATCCAGGGGGAGCTGTCCAGGTATTTCATGGCGGACTACGACGACACCGGCTCCATCGGCAAGCGCTACCGCCGCCAGGACGAGATCGGCACGCCCTTCTGCGTCACCGTGGACTTCCAGACCGTGGGGGACGACAAGACCGAAGCCGACCACGCCGTCACCATCCGGGACCGGGACACCATGGACCAGGTTCGGGTGCCCATCAGCCAGCTCAAGGGGTGGCTGGACGAGAAATTGGCATATTAAATTTTATGAAAATTTCCTCTGCCCCTGGTGCAAACCGGGGGCAGTTGTGTTATAGTATCCTATGCAGACTGCATATGTTCAAATCCGCCGGGGGACAGCGGCGCTGTTCCAGACGGCTTGACGGCTTCAGTTTCCGCGGCGCGCCTGCGCCGCGGGCTTCAGGATCCTTTTGAAGCGGCGATACCAAAGACGATTGGAGACTGCCGATGAAACGCTTTTTATCCTATTGGCTGTTCTGGAAGCGCCCGGGCGAGGGTCTTTCCCCAACGGACCGCAGGGTTTACTGGTGCTGGAATATGGGGGTGCTCGTCCTTTCCGCCCTGGCGCTGGGGACGCTTTCCCTGATGCTGGCCCCGGGCTCTTACAACTGGGCGCTGTTCGGGGATTATTGGACCTTCCCGGCGGTGATTGTCCTCAACCTCCTGCCGCCGGTGCTGCTGGCGCTGCTGCTGTACGCCGCCGCCGGCCGGGCCTGGGCGGCGGTGCTCATCACCGCTCTCCCGGTGCTGGGGCTGTCCCTGGGCAACTACTACAAGCTGTATTTCCGGGACGACCCGGTGATCGCCTCCGATCTGCTGATCCTGCAGGAGGCGGGAAAAATGACCGGGCAGTACAACCTGTTTCTCAGTCCGAAGGTGGTGCTGGCGCTCCTGCTCGCGGCGCTGTGCGCGGCAGCGGCGCTCTTTGCCCGGGCCAGGCCGGGGAAACGGCTCCGCCTGGGGCTGGCCGGAGGGGCGCTGGCGGCGGCGCTGGTGCTGATCCCCGTCTACAGCAGCGACGGAATCTATGACGGCATCGACAACTACAAGCACCTGGACCGCTGGTCCTCCACCCAGCAGTATGTGTCCCGGGGGCTGCTCTATCCCTTCCTGCACAGCATCAAGGACATGATCCCCGATCCGCCGGAGGGATATTCCGAACAGGAGGCCGCCCGGCTTCTGGCGCAGTATGAGGACGAGGCCATCCCAAAGGACAAGCAGGTCAACATCATAGGAGTAATGCTGGAGGCGTTCTGCGACTTCTCCGTCTACGACCAGATTGAACTGCAAAAGGACGTATACGCCCGCTACCACGCCCTGGAGGAGGAGAGCTTCACCGGCAATCTGGTAACCAATATCTTTGCCGGAGGCACGGTGGACACCGAGCGGGCCTTCCTCACCGGCATGGGGCCGAAGGATATCAACTACCGCGCCAACACCTCGTCTTATGTGTGGTATCTGAAAAACCAGGGCTACCAGACCTCCGGCGACCACCCCTGCAACAACTGGTTTTATAACCGGGTAAACGTCAACCCCTACCTCGGCTTTGAGACGTACCGCTTCAGTGAGGACTTCTATGCCGCGAAGTCCGGGTCGGACACCGCTTTCGACAACCTGTTTTTTGAGGAGCTCGCCTACACCACAGTGAATGATATCCTGTGGGGGGAACGGCCGGTGTTCTCCTTCTCCGTGTCCTACCAGGGGCACGGTCCCTACAGCGACAGCGTCTGCTGGTGGGGCGAGACGGATGACTTCGTGAGGAACTACAGCCTGCCGGAGGCGGAACGCACCATCCTGGCCAACTACCTGGGTTCGGTGATGAGCACGCAGAATTACCTGTCCCTGTTCATCGAGAACTTCCGGGAGATGGAGGAGCCCGTGGTAGTGGTCGTGTTCGGCGACCACAAGCCCTGGCTGGGCAACGGGAACTCGGTCTACAAATCCCTGGGCATCGACCTGGACCGCGGGAGCAAGGAGGGCTTTTACAACTATTGGTCCACCCGGTATCTGATCTGGGCCAACGACGCGGCCAAGGCTGTCATCGGCCGCGATCTGGAGGGGGAGGGGCCGGACGTCTCCCCCTGCTTCCTGATGAACGTGCTGTTTGACCAGCTGGGCTGGAAGGGGGACGCCTATATGCAGGCGGTGGACCAGTGCTGGCGGGAGGTGCCCGTGATCCACGCGCAGGATATGTATATCACGGCGGGCGGGGATCTGAAAGCCGCCGGACAGCTGACGGAGGAGCAGGCTGAGCTGGTCCGCCGGTTCCGGAATCTGGAGTATTACCGGGTGCACCACTTCCCCTCCTGACCATAAGGGCAGAACGCCCCGGGCCGGTTCCTTTTGACGGAACCGGCCCGGGGCTGATCATATTGCGGATTTATACCATAGCCACCGCACTTCAAAGGACGTAAATCACTTCTTTTGAAGCCTGCGGCGGACCTCATCGCCAAGAAACAGTATTACCGCTCAGGAAGCGGCTGGGAGAGGGGCAGGATATCCCGCCGGTGCACCCGGCGCAGAAAAACGGCGCACATGGCGCAGCTGACCAGCTCCGCAATGGGGAAGGACAGCCACGCCGCCTCCAGGCCGAACTGATGGGACAGGATGTAGGCCGCAGGCAGCAGCACCACCAGCTGGCGCACCAGCTGAATGGTCAGGCTGAGCACACCGTGGTCCAGGGCCTGGAACACCGCCGAGCACACCACATCGAAGCCAGCCAGGATAAAAGAAAAGGAAATCAGGCGCAGGGCGGGGATGCCGATGGCCAGCAGATCGCCTGAGGCGTCCTCCTCCGACTGGAACATCTCCAGCAGCTGGCCGGGGAAGATCTGGAACACCGCGAAGCCCAGCAGCAGCAGGATGACGGCGTACATGACGGCCAGCCTGATGGTTTTGATGATGCGTTCCGGCTTGCGCGCGCCATAGTTGTAGGCCACAATGGGCACCATCCCGTTGTTCAGGCCGAACACGGGCATGAAGAAGAAGGATTGCAGCTTGAAGTAGATGCCGAACACCGCCGTGGCCGTGTCGGTGAAGGCGATGAGGATCTGGTTCATGCCAAACACCATCACCGAGCCGATGGACTGCATGACGATGCTGGGCAGGCCCACGCTGTAGATCTCCCGGATGGTCTGGCCGTGGGGGCGGAAGCCCTTGAAAACGAGCTTTACCTCGGGGTTGCGGGTGGCGTTGAAGAAAATGCACACACAGCAGCCCAGAAGCTGGCCGATGACGGTGGCCAGCGCGGCGCCCGCCACCTCCAGCCGGGGGAAGGGCCCCAGGCCGAAGATCAGGATGGGGTCCAGGATGATGTTGGTGATGGCGCCCGCCGCCTGGGCGACCATGGTGTAGAAGGTCTGCCCCGTGGCCTGGAGCAGGCGCTCCATCAGCACCGAGAAGAACAGGCCCGCGCTCACGGCGCACACGATGGTCAGATAGTCGGCGCCGCAGCTGATGATGCCGGGGATGTCGGTCTGGATGGTGTAGAACAGTCTGGAGCAGGTCAGCCCCAGCACCAGGAACACCAGACAGCTCAAAGCCATGAGAAACACGCCGTTCACCGCCGTGCGGTTCACCTTTTCCCGGTCGCCCTGGCCCAGGCTCCTGGCCAGCAGGGCGTTGACGCCCACGGCGGTGCCCACGCTCACGGCAATCATCAGGTTCTGCACCGGGAAGGCCAGGGACACCGCGTTCAGCGCGTCCTGGCTGACCTGGGAGACAAAGTAGCTGTCTACCACATTGTAAAAGGCCTGGACCATCATAGAGATCATGATGGGGATGGCCATATTCAGCAGCAGCCGGTTCTCCGGCATAACGCCCATCTTGTTTTCTTCTGTAGGTTGCTGGGCCAATTTTCTCTCCTCCAATCTTAAAATCCGCTGTTTTTCGCGTTGAGCTGCTATTATAAGGGATTTCAATTTTATTGTCAAGGCAGGACAGGCATCCACAAAAAACAGGAGGGGAAATCCTCCCCTCCCGTGCGTGATACACCATACAAGCGCCGGTCACAGGATGACCTGCATGGCTGCTTCCCTCAGATCCCGGTACTCGTCCGCGTCTTCCGCCTGATACCGCCCTTCCTCCTCCTCCTCATCCGACGCGAGGAACTTTTCCACAAACAGCCGGGCGGCGTCCTGGTTGTTCAGGCCGCTGGAGTGGTACGCCTCCTCCACCTGCCCATACAGCTCGCCCACGGTCAAATCGCCGGAGGCAGAGACCGCCCCGTACCCCGCAGCGGAGCCGGATGCCGGCGCCGGACCTGCGGCAAAGCTCTGCGCGGGGACGGAGACTCCGCTGCCCGCATAGCCCAGCACCTTATTTACATAGGCCTGGGCGTAGGACGGCACGCCGCCGCATTTGTCCACCGCGCCGGGACCGGCGTTGTAAGCCGCCAGCGCCTTGGAGACGTCGCCGTCAAAGCGGTCCAGCATCATGCGTATGTATTTGGCCCCGCCCATGATATTCTGGGCCGGGTCAAAGGCGTCGTTCACGCCCAGATAGCGGGCGGTGGCGGGCATCAGCTGCATGACGCCCTGAGCGCCGCAGTGGGAGACGGCGGTGGGGGTGAAGTCGGACTCCACCTTCGCCACGGCCTTCAGCAGGTTCACCGGAACCTGATAGGCCTCCGAGGCCGCCTGGAAGCAGCTCTCGTAATCGGTGGCGCCCACGGACTGGTACGCCGCAGAAAACACCTCGGAAAAAGTACTGCCGCCGCCGCTGGAGGCAGTGGGGGCGCCGTTGAGGACCAGGGGCGCGTAACCGTACTGGCCGCGTATTTTCAAATCCATGGAAAGGGACATCGGATTGGTCACACCTTTCTTTACTGCCGTTTTTTTGCCTTGTGAGCTATTATATACCTGTGCGCGGCAAAATGCAAGAGGGGGATTCTGCCGTCTTTCCGCCGTCCTTCCGCGTCCCGGCGCACCCCGGCGAAAAATTGATAGAGATTTATTGTTTTTTCATTTCCTTTTTCCGCTGGGTGTGATATAATAAGCTGACTATAAACTGCGCAGAAGGGGGAGCGTCATGCAAAACCGTGTCACAGTTACCGTGGGTGGGCTGAAATACACCCTGCTGGCTGCCGAGGGAGAGGACTATGTCCACCGGGTGGCGGATTATGTCAACGATAAACTGAAAGCCACCACCGGGCAGGGCGGCATCTCCCAGATGGACAGCGCCGTCCTCACCGCCATCAACATCGCCGACGACCGCTTCAAGGAGCAGGAGGCATCAGAAAACCTGCGCCGCCAGATCAAGGAGCTGCTGGAGGAGAACGCCAGGCTGAAGCAGGAGCTCAGCGAGGCCAAGCGGGAAATTTTCAAACTACAGCAAAAACGCTGATATCAAGAGAAACGAGAGAGAAACCTATGGAGATATTATCCCCAGCCGGCAGTCCGGAGGCGCTGCGCGCGGCGGTGTGCGCCGGCGCCGGCGCGGTCTACCTGGGCTTCGGACAATTCAACGCCCGCCGGAGCGCCCGGAACTTCACCCAGGACGAGTTCGCCTCGGCGGTCTCCTACTGCCATCTCCGGGGCGTCAAGGTATACCTGACATTGAACACCCTGTGCAGCGACCGGGAACTGCCCGCCGCAGTGGACTGCGCCGTTCAGGCATCCCGCCTGGGGGCGGACGCGGTGCTGGTCCAGGACATGGGGCTGGTACGCGCCCTGCGGCAGGCCGCCCCCGATCTGCCCCTCCACGCCTCCACCCAGATGACCCTGCACAGTCTGGACGGCGTGAAGCAGGCGGCGGACCTGGGCCTCACCCGGGCGGTGCTGGCCCGGGAGCTGTCCCGGGCGGACATCGCCCATATCTGCGAACGGTCCCCCATTGAGATCGAGGTGTTCGTCCACGGGGCCCTTTGTATGTGCTATTCCGGGCAGTGCTTCATGTCCTCCGTCATCGGGGGCCGGAGCGGCAACCGGGGTATGTGCGCCCAGCCCTGCCGCCTGCCCTACGGCTGGGGGGACCTGGCCAACGGCCACCCCCTGTCGCTGAAGGATATGTCCCTGGCGGGCCATCTGCGGTCCCTCCAGGACATGGGCGCGGCCTGCGCCAAGATTGAGGGCCGGATGAAACGCCCGGAATATGTCTATATTGTCACCAAGGTATACGCCAGCGCCCTCCGGGAGGGCCGGGAACCCACCCCCGGCGAACTGCGCCAGCTGGAGCAGGCCTTCTCCCGCCAGGGGTTCACCGACGGCTACTACACCGCCCGGAAGGGCCCGGATATGTTCGGCGTCCGGGAGGAATCCGCCCCTCCCCGGGAGCTGTTCGCCCAGGCCAAAGCCGCCTACAGCCGGGGGGAGGGCCGCCAGATCCCGGTGAAATTCTACGCCATGATCCGCCCCGGGGAGCCCATCCAGGTGGGGGTGGAGGACCAGGAGGGCCGGGTGGCCACCGCCGCGGGAAAGGTTCCTGAGCCCGCCCGCCGCCGCGCCGCCACCCAGGAGGAGGTAGAAGCCCAGCTGGCCAAGACCGGGGGCACCCCCTTTGAAGCCGCCGCCATGCGCACCCTGGTGGAGCCGGGGCTGGCGGTGCCCCTGTCCGCGCTGAACAGCCTGCGGCGGCAGGTGCTGGACGACCTCACCCGCCAGCGCACCGCCCTGCCCCAGCGCCGCCACGGCGCATACAAAAACGGCGTCCGGTACGAGGACTACCCCGGCGAGCCGGATATTTACGTCTCCCTGCGCCGGGCAAAACAGCTCACCTTTGAGCTGACCCGCGCCCGCCCCCATCTGATCACCCTTCCTGCGGAGGAAATTGCCGCCCACCCGGACGATGTGGCCGCCGCCATCCGGCGGGGCGTCCCGGTGGCGGCGGTCCTGCCCCGGATCTGCTTTGACCGGGAGCTGGACGGCCTGCGCCGGGAGCTGGCGGCCTGCCGGGAGGCGGGGGTGACGGACGCCTATCTGGGCAATCTGGGCCTGATCCCCCTGTGCCGGGAGCTGGGCTTCAACCTGCGGGGGGACTACGGCCTGCACGTGTTCAACAGCCATAGCGCAAAGGAATACAAGCGGCTGGGCTTCCAGTCGCTGACCGCCTCCTTCGAGCTGAAGCTTGCCCAGATCCGGGACCTGGGCAAGGCGGTGGACACGGAGATCATCGCCTACGGCCGTCTGCCGCTGATGATCACGGAAAACTGCACCATCAAGGGCCAGACAGGCAGCTGCACCTGCGGCAACGTAAACCGGCTCATTGACCGCAAGGGGGTGCGCTTCCCGGTGGAGCGGGCCTACGGCTGCCGGAACGAGATTCTGAACGCCAACAAAATTTACCTGGCGGACAAGCCCGCCGACTGGAAAAAGATCGGCCTGCGGGCCATCCGGCTCCTGTTCACCACCGAAAACGGGGTGGAGTGTACCCAGGTACTGGAGGCCTACCAGGGCAAGGGCTCCTACAAGCCCAATAACTTCACCCGGGGGCTGTATTATAGGGATGTAGAGTAGGGGCGGACAAGGTCCGTCCGCTGTAACGCGGGCCGCGCAATTTGAGTACCCAGCCCCATTGCCGCCCGGAACAGCGTCCGGTCGTGGATGAGCTCCAGCTCCATATTTAATCCGGCAAGGGTTTCCATCAGCTCTTGACCGTCCTCACCCAAACGGAGTATAATTTCGTTCTGCAAGGCCTCCTGACGGGCCTCCAGGCTCCTGACCTCCTCATCCGCCAGCTCATACTGGCCCACACGGTCCTCCAACATAAAATATAATTTCTCTATAAGCTCGGTCATATCGGCATTGCTCCCCGTATGTTGTAATTTGTCTTCTATTATACACGTATGTTTAAAATAGTCAAGGGGTTTTTATGGGAATCTTAGCACAGCGCATGAAAGAATTGCGCCTTGAAAATAAAATGAAGCAGGCGGAGGTCGCCGAAGCCATTGGAATTTCCATTACTGCCTATTGCAACTACGAATATGGCCAGCGCGATCCACAGACTGCCACACTCGTGGCACTGGCAAATCTTTACCAGGTCTCCACCGACTATCTGCTGGGCCTGGACGGGCCGCAGACGTCAAAGATCATTCTGGCCTCCAACTCCCCCCGCCGCAAGGAGCTGCTGGAGCGAATCGGCATCACGGACTTCACCGTCGCCGCCCCCAACGTGGACGAATCGGTGGAGGACGGCCTGTCCCCGGCGGAGATCGTGGAACAGCTCTCCCTGCGCAAGGCCCGGGCGGCGGCAAAAAAGGCGGGGCCCAGCGATTTGATTATCGCCGCCGACACAGTGGTGGCCCTGGACGGCGCGGTACTGGGCAAGCCCTGGGACAAGGGCGCGGCTTTTGCCATGCTCACCGCCCTGTCCGGCCGGGAGCACCACGTATTCACCGGCGTCACCGTCCTCCGGGGGGAGGAGGCCGCCACCCTGCACGAGGAGACCGCCGTCACCTTCCGGCAGCTCACGCCGGAGGAAATTCGAGGCTACATCGCCACCGGGGAGCCCATGGACAAGGCCGGGGCATACGGCATCCAGGGCATCGGGGCGCTTCTGGTGTCCGGCATCCGGGGGGACTACTGCAATGTCATGGGCCTGCCGGTGTTCCGTCTGGGCCAAATTCTATCCAGCTTCGGCGTAGACCTGCTGAAGCCATGATCCGAGGAGATATTCCATGAAGCAATTTTTCCGAAACAACGGCGGCCTGCTGCTGGTGGCGGCGGTCCTGCTGGCCGCTGTGGTCACCGTAGGGGCCTACATCCTGGGTTACGACCCCCTTTCCAGCGCGCTGGAGCTGATCTCCACCCCCTTCCGCTCCGCCTCGGCGTCGGTGGCCGGGTGGATGAAGGACCGGTACGACAAGGAGTTCAACTACGACCAGCTGGCGGCGGAAAACGAGGCCCTGCGCCAGCGGGTGGCGGAGCTGGAGCAGGACGCCATCGCCGGACAGGACGCCGTGCGGGAAAACGAGCGCATGAAGGACCTGCTGGGGCTGGCGGAACAGCGGCCCGACCTCCAGTACCGGGACGCCGAGGTGGTGCGGGGCCCCTCCTCCAACTGGTCCTCCGACCTGACCATTGACCGGGGCACCCTGGGCGGGGTGGAGGCGGATGACTGTGTGATCGACCAGTACGGCCATCTTGTCGGCATCGTCACCCGGGCGGACCTGAACTCGTCGGTGGTCACCACCATTCTTGACCCCACCCTGTGGGTGGGGGGCCGAGTGGCCCGCACCGATGAGGACGCTATGCTCACCGGGGATTTCACCCTCATGCTGGAGGGCCTGACCCGGCTGTCCTATCTGCCGGAGGACGCCAAGCTGGTCACCGGCGATCAGATCATCACCTCCGGCATCGGCGGCATCTATCCTCCCGGGCTGGCGGTGGGCGCCATCCGCTCCCTGGTGGTGGAGGAGGACGGCATCACCCGGTATGCCCAGGTGGAGCCCGCGGCGGACTTGTCCGGCCTGCGGTATGTGTATGTGATCGTGGACTACAACGAATAAAAGGCCGTTTTATTGCAGGGGAGGGGCTCGCCCCTCCCCTGCGTTTATACCGTGTTTCCAAACAGAAAGAGAGGGAGTATATGGCGGAACTGACCCCCATGATGAAGCAGTATTGGAAGGTGAAGGAGGAGCATCCGGACTGTCTGCTGTTTTTCCGGCTGGGCGACTTCTACGAGATGTTCCACGACGACGCCAAACTGGGCGCGGAGGAGCTGGGCCTGACCCTCACCACCCGGGACCGGGGCAAGCCGGAGGAGGAGCGCACCCCCATGTGCGGCGTGCCCTACCACTCGGCGCAAAGCTACATTGCCCGACTGATCAAGCGGGGATACAAGGTAGCCATCTGTGAGCAGATGGAGGACCCGGCCACGGCGAAGGGGCTGGTGGACCGGGACGTGATCCGCATCGTCACCCCCGGCACCGCCATGGACGACGTGATGCTGGACGAGAGCCGGAACAACTACATCTGCGCCGTCTATCAGGACAGCGCCGGGGCGGGGCTGGCCCGGTGCGACCTGTCCACGGGGCAGTTTGCCACGGTTCCCTTCCAGGGGCCGGACTATCTCACCCACCTGCTCAACACCCTGGCCGCGTGCCCCCCCAGCGAGGCCCTGTTGTCCGATGCCGCCGCCAGCAGCCCCGACCTCACCGCGTTTTTAAAAGAGCGCCTTGGCTGTGTGTGGCAGAGGGGCCTGGAGGCCCGCTTCCGTCCCGCCCAGGCGGCGCAGGCCCTCTCCGCCTGCGGCCTGCGGGGGGCGGACGAGCCCCTTCCGGAGGAGGACGGCCCCCGGCTGTGCCTCCAGGCCGCGGGGGCGCTGGCGGCGTATCTGACAGAAACCCAAAAGACCAACCTGGGGCACCTGCGCCCGGTGGACCTGGGGGACACCTCCACCCAGGAATACATGGAGCTGGACCTCACCGCCCGGAAAACCCTGGAGCTCACCGAGACCTTCCGGGGCAAGGAGAAAAAAGGCTCCCTGCTGTGGGTGCTGGACAAGACCAAGACCCCCATGGGCCACCGTATGATCCGGGCGTGGCTGGAACAGCCTCTGCTCTCCCCCGCCGCCATCGCCCGGCGGCAGGACGCGGTGGCGGCGCTGGCCGGGGATGTCATCGCCCGGGACGAGCTGACGTTCGCCCTGCGCCGGGTGCCCGACCTGGAGCGGCTCATCGGCAAGGTGGTGTACGGCAGTGCAAACGCCCGGGATATGCTGCTGCTGGGGACGGGGCTTTCTGTCCTGCCCCAGCTGGCCCAGCAGGCCCAAACCGTGTCCGGCAAGACCCTGGCCCCCATGATCCGGGGCCTGGGGGGGCTGGAGGAGCTTCAACAGCTCCTGCTGTCCGCCATCCGGGAGGACGAGGACGACAACCGCCTGCCCTTCACCATCCGGGAGGGGGGCTTCATCCGCGCCGGATACAGCGAGGAGGTGGACCGCCTCCGGGACGTCATCGACCACGGCGCGGATATGCTGGCGGCGCTGGAGGGCCGGGAAAAGGAGCGCACCGGCATCAAGAGCCTGAAGGTACGCTACAATAAGGTATTCGGCTATTACATCGAGGTATCCAAGAGCAATTACAGCCTGGTGCCTGACGACTACATCCGCAAGCAGACCCTGGTGAACTGCGAGCGGTTCTTCACCCAGGAGCTGAAGGACCTGGAAAACGAGATTTTATCCGCCCAGAGCCGGGTCACCACCCTGGAATACCAGCTGTTCTGCCAGCTCCGGGACAGCGCGGCGGAGCTGGTCCGCCCGGTGCAGGAGGCCGCGGCCTGCGTGGCCCGGCTGGACGTGCTGGTTTCCTTCGCGACAGCGGCGGCACAGGGAAATTACTGCCGCCCGGAGGTGGACAGCAGCGGCGTCATCGACATCAAAGAGGGCCGCCACCCGGTGGTGGAGAAAATGCTGAAGGACTCCCTGTTCGTCCCCAACGACACCCGTATGGACGGCGGGGAGGACCGCCTGAGCATCATCACCGGCCCCAACATGGCGGGCAAATCCACCTATATGCGCCAGGTGGCGCTGATCGTGCTCATGGCCCAGATGGGCAGCTTTGTCCCCGCCCGCTCGGCCCGGATCGGGGTGGTGGACCGGGTGTTCACCCGCATCGGCGCCTCCGACGATCTGTCGGCGGGCCAGTCCACTTTCATGGTGGAGATGACCGAGGTCGCCGCCATGCTGAAAAACGCCACCCCCAAATCCCTGCTGATTCTGGACGAGATCGGCCGGGGCACGTCCACCTACGACGGTATGTCCATCGCCCGGGCCGTGCTGGAATACTGCGCGGACAAGAAGCGCCTGGGGGCCAAAACCCTGTTCGCCACCCACTACCATGAGCTCACCGAGGTAGAGCACACCATCGACGGGGTGAAAAACTACCACATCGCCGCCAAGAAGCGGGGGGACGGCATCGTGTTCCTGCGCAAGATCATCCCCGGCGGCGCGGACCAGAGCTACGGCGTAGAGGTGGCCAAGCTGGCGGGGGTGCCAAACCGGGTGGTGGACCGGGCCCGTGACATCCTGGCCGAGCTGGAGGCCCAGGGGACCGCCGCCCCCGCCCCCCGCGCCCCCCAGGACAGGGACGACGGGCAGGTATCCCTGGGGGACATGGCCGGTCTAGCGGTGCTGGACGAGCTGCGGAGCGCCGCCGTGGACACGCTCACCCCCATTGAGGCACTGAACCTTCTGTACCGGCTGAAGCAGAAGCTGTGATATTTTATTTTCATTACATTTCTCCCAAACCTCTTGTATTTCCTCCACAAATCATTTATTCTATAACACCCGCCATTCAGGCGAAAATCTGACTATGGAGGTAATCAGCAATGATGCGTCAAGCCTTCCCCGTCATCGACCTCACCGCCACCGGGGCCAACATCCTGCGCCTGCGGAAAGCCCGGGGCCTGTCCGTCCGGGAACTTCAGCAGTTCTTCGGCTTTGAGGAGCCCCAGGCCATCTACAAATGGCAGCGGGGCCAGAGCCTGCCCACGGTGGACAACTTATACGCCCTCAGCGCCCTGCTGGGCGTGCCCATGAACGACATCCTGGTGCCCATCGGGGCGCCGCCCTCCCATATACAGCAAATGAGCGGCAGGCCATCGCCTGCCGCTCATCTTTTTATTCCCATACTGCCCGGACGCGGGGGGCATGGCAGGATTGCAGGTCTGCTTAGGCCCTTATCCGCCGCGCCTGCCGTCCCGAAGGACTGCGGGGCGCGGCGACTTGTCATCCATAGAGGTCCCGGGGCCGAAGCCGCCGGGGCCTAAGAGGGCGGAAGCGTAAGGGCGGATCGCGATGGGTGCGTTCCGGATGGAGCATGGAGCCGGGGCGGGTAACGTCATGAGGGAGACGTCTGGCGCTCATCCAAAAGCTGGCCAGCACACTTCAGCAAGCATACTCCATTTCAAAGGGGCTGTGCGGTGTGCAGCATTATCATTCATCTGCACCTGAACCGGCCGTCACAGGCTGTCCACCCTGCCATGCCCGCCGCGCCCGGGGCTGGACGCGGCGGACGTTTTCTCACTGGGGACGGTGGGTTTCAATAAAGTCGGACAAGATCACGTCAAAGCTGTCGTTCATCTCAAAGGGCAGGTCGTAATCCACCGGGGTGTTTACCAGGCACTTGTCCAGCGCGCTGGAGACCTCGTCGGACCTCCGGCCCAGCTCGGTGGCCATCCCCCGCACCCGGGTACGGTTGAAGTTGATGGTGGTCACCCGTTTGGCATCACAGCGGTAGCTCACCTGGTTGCCTTCGCCGTTGAACCGGTAGCCGCTGCCCGCCCCGGCCAGCACCACCTCGCTGTTGCGCAGGGCGGACATACGCCGGAAGGTTTCCGCCAGCGTCTGCCGCACCCGGTTCAGCCCCGCCTCGCTGTCCATGTCGATGGGCAGGCCCGCCTTGGCCTTGCAGATGGCGGCGCTGAGCTTCTCCCGCTGGGCCAGCATCTCCATGAGGAATGCGGCCACCTCGTTGATGTGCTCCGCGTACTGGCTGGGTGCGGCATCCTCAATCACGGCGTCCTCCTCCCCCGCCGCCGCCTTGCTGCGCAGGTGGGTGGTGGTCACCTTCAAAATATTGCCGTCGTCCCGGAGGATGTAGCCGGCCTGCTCCATCACGGCCTGGAGCTTGTTCTGGGCGCGGAACGCGTCCTTCAGATTCATCATGGGAAATCACTCCTTTGTCGCTGCTGTGGGTCTATCTTACACCCTGGACCCCCCATTGTCATTGAACCGCTGGTTTAATTCCTCAGCAGCGCCCCCACGTCCTCCATCCCCCTGGCCTTGAGGAACTTGGCCTTGGGGGACAGCCGCAGCACCTCCCGGATGTCGTTGGCCAGCGACTTGGCCTCATTGTTGTTCCGCACCACCCGGGTGTACTGCTGGACGTTGTGCATACTGCTGAAGCTCTGGCCCAGCTGGCCGTACATGGCGCCGTAGGCCCCCTGGAGCCGGGTCATCCACTTCCGGTCGGAGACGATCACGTTGATGGCGGACCGGGCCTTCTCCCGGGTGGACAGGTCCAGCCCCTCCAGCCGCAGAGCCTTGGCGGAAATGTGGAACTTGGGCATGGTCAGGGACGCCTCCCCCATCTGGATGGACAGTCCCTTCTGGGTCCACAGCTTAGCCCCGCCGATATCCGTCCCGGCGGACACCTGCACCTTGCCGCAGTTGCCGAACAGACAGCCGCCGATATCGCCGTCCGGACCGCCGCCCCTGGCCTGGGCCACCCGGGCGGAGCCGGTGATGGTCACGTCGCCGCAGGCGCCCTGTATGCCCGCGCCGATGGCTGCGGCACAGCTGTCCGCCAGGGCGGTGACGATGCCGCCCTGGATACGGATGTCGCCCACAGCCGCCCCCGCCGCGCCGCCGATGCCCGCGCCGCCCCCGGCGCCCACGGCGGAGACCACCCCGTCCCGGATAAGGATCAGCCCGGTGCGCTCCTGGCCCGCGCCGCTGTTCCGGCCGATGCCCGCCGCGCCCTTGCCGCCCCTGGCGGTGAGGACGCCGTCCGGTTTGCTCCGGTCGCCCTTGGCGTGGTCGATGGTGAGGGCGGTGTTGTCCCCCAGGGCAATGCCCGCAAAACCCGGGCCGCTCTCAAATACGTTTTCCGTTCCCCGCTCCAGCAGCAGAGTCACATCGTTTTTCCGCCCCAAAGCACAGGCTCCGCCGGTATCCACCCGGCACTCCACGCCGTCCAGGGCCAGCCGGATCTTCCCGATGCCGTCCGCCAGCGCCAGCCTGCCGCTGAACCGCTCCATATTGGCGTCCGTACCCGCGCCGCCGGAGACGGCGGTCACCTCGCCGGTGAGGATATACAGGGTCTGGGTTTCCTCCTCATACCGCCAGTCCACGTCCTGCTCCCCGCCGGTGACAGTGAAGGGGTTGGGGTACATGGACACCATCTGGAACCCGCCCTGGCGCTCATCCCAGCGCACATAGACATAGTGGGCGGCGGACCGCCCCGCCCTGTCCCGGCCCCGGAGGGCGATGGTGTGGGCGGGCCAGCCCTTGTCCTCGTTCCCCTTCAGCAGCCACATACGGGCGGGGTCAAACTGCTGCCCCGGCAGGCCGAACCGCCCGTCTTTGCCGTCCAACGCCATGCCGGTGAGGGCGCTCCACTCGGGAAGCATGGTCTTCCACAGGATATCAAAGGGTGTCAGCCTCTCGCCCTGGGCATTGTGCACCGCAAGGCTGTCCGGGGCCAGCAGCAGCACCGCCCCGTCCACGACCACCGAAACGCCCTGCTTCTCAAGGGCCTGCGCCTGGTCCAGCACCACCACGCCCCCGATGAGCCGCAGTACGCCGTCCACGCCCCTGAGCTGTCCGATGTGAACAATCCCGCCGCCCTCCAGGGTGAGGGCGGCCCCCTCCTGGAGCTGTATCTGGGACAGCACGTTTTCCCCCGCAAGGATCAGCCGGGCCTGCCCTCCCTCCACGGTCAGCCGGGGGATCGCCACCTGCTGAATGGTCACCGTCCCATCCCCGCCCGACAGCCGTACAGCGGGAGTTTTCTGCCCCATTCCACGCAGGGTCATGTCCTGAGCCGTATTCAGCGTCAGCTCGCCCGTCGTCCCGTCAAACGCCGCGCCGGACAAATCCCGGCCCGACACCTGCACCGTACCGGACTTCTCTGTGCCCAGCTCCTGCGCGGCCATCTGGGACGCGGCCTCCTGCCCCGCCGCGTCCTGGGCCGCCGCCCCCTCCGAGGAACCAAGCCCGTCCAGCAGCGACAGCAGCCCGCCGGAACCGTCCAGCATGGCCATCAGGTTCATCAGCATATCCAGATTGCCGCCCGCCGCCAGCATATCCAGCAGGGAACCGTCCACAGCCCCCTCCTGTCCAAACAGAACGCCCATCAGAAACAGCTCCAGCCCGGGGGCCGTGCCCCCCAGGAACTGGGCCTCAAAATCCGCCATGCTGGTGAACGCGCCCCCGGTCAGCAGGCTCAGCGCCTCGTCCGGCGAAGCGCCGCCCGCCACCGCGTCCAGGAAAAGCTGAAGCCCCTGAGCCGCCAGCTCCGGGTCGATGGCCCCGTAGGACGGCCCTCCGGCGATCATGGCTCCCAGATAGTACGCCGTCACATAGTCCGCCGCCGAGCCCTCCCCCAGCGATACGTTCCCCAGCGCCGCCAGCATCTCCCAGCTGTTCATGCCGCTGCTGATGCCCAGCGCCTCCTGCATCTCCGACTGGGAGGGCCGCTCCCCGGCCATGCCGCTGGTCAGCCATCCGGGCAGACTGGATCCACCCTCCTGCTTGTCGGACAGGCTTTTCATCACCGCGTCCACCAGGGCGTCCAGCCCTTCCCAGCCCTCCCCGTCCTCCTGGAACAGTCCGTCCTTGATCCCGTTCTCCGCGATCCGCTGGATCTCGTCCCGCAGATGCTCCAGCTCCGACTGGAGGGCCTCCCGGTCAATGGAGCCGTCCCCCGCCGCCTGCCGGGCCAGCTTCTCCATTTTGCCCAGGCTGTCCTCCACCTCGGCCAGGGCGGCTTCCCCCGACTGGAGGGTGCGCTTCCCCTCCCGCAGGTACTGGCCCACCTTGTCCACCTGGCTCATCAGCTGGCGCAGCGTCTCCGACACGGTCACCGCGGCCCGGTTGGCCGTCCGCCGGGTCGTCTGGAGCGGGGCGGCTGCGGCCTGCTTGGCCGTCTTGTTCAGCGCCTGGAATTGGGGCGCGTTGATCTCCCTGTTTCTGCGAATTGTCAGCTCTCCCATTACAAGGGCCTCCTTTGCCGGACCGCCGAAGCCGTCCTCTTTTGATTTCATATCGTCCCATTAAGAGGAAAAATTAAGCTGTATGCTGAAACCGCGCCCATGTCCGGCCTCTCATTTTGTGAAATTTTGTCCTGTTCCACCAAAAAAGCGGCACAAACAGGCGGTCCAAGGCCGTCCGTTTGTGCCGCTTTTTATGAGACGAAATTTACCGCGCCACGCTCCGGCCCATAAAATCGTCGATCTTTTTCTTGATATCCGCAGGCTTCAGATATTTCAGCAGGTACCCCGCCGGCTTCAGCGCCAGCAGCTGGGTCACAATGTCCGGGTCGTCCCTTCCGGTGAGGAAAAACACCGGGATATCCGCGAAGGACTCCTCCGAACGGAGCATCATCAGCGTCTGGCTCCCGTTGCACACCGGCATCTCGTAGTCCAGCAGGACCATATCCGGCCGGTTCAGCGTGATGGCCCGGATGGCGGCCACCCCGGATTCCGCCAGCGACACCTCGTAGCCGTTCTCCAGCAGGTTCTTCATCGCCTGCCGCACGGTGGCGGAGTCGTCCACCACCAGGATCTTCCGCTTCTGTCCGGCGGCGTCCTGCTCCCGGCGCTGCGTCAGGTAGCTCTCGATTTTTTCAGAGGTGTTGGCGTACCCCAGCGGCGTCCCCACCCCCTTCTCCAGCAGGTGGGGCGCGATCACGCAGTAGGCGAAGTACCCCGCGCCGCCGGTGTTGAACAGCAGGCTGGCCTGGGGCTTTTTCCGATGGAACATCGTCTGGAACTGCTCGTAGGACAGGAGGTTTTCCTCCTTCAGCTCACAGCCGCTTGTCTCGGGGAAGTGCTCCATGACACGCCCCACAAACTGCCGGGCGGTGTAACGGGCGGCGTTGGTCAGCATGGCGTCCAGCTTGTTTGTCTTGAGGCCCATCACCTTTCCCACCGTATTCACCAGCAGCTTTTCCTCAAAGGCCATGAAGATCTCCTGCATTTCCTCCTCCTGGGGCCTGCCGTACACCAGCCGGTAGTACACCCCGTTCCCAAACCGCTCCCCGCCATAGGCATCGCTGACGGCCTGGGATTCCAGGCGGAACATATCGAACACCAGGTGGACGATCACCTTTTTCATGGCGTCGGCCTCCTCGTGCGGCAGGAGGTTTTCCCAGGCGCTGGCCCCCTTCTCCCGGATGGCCTGGTCCTCCGTCAGGGTATGCCCGATGAGCCAGCCCGCGCACACGCCCAGGAAATGCTCCATGGCGTCCTCGGAATATCCCGTCGCCACCAGCTCCTGCTCCAAAATCGGGAGGGTATTTTCCCGGAACCCTCTATGTATGCCCTGATGGCGTTTCAGCCCCTCGTCCCCAATGGACTTCATATAGGCTTCCTCATCGGCAAAATGCTGGATCGTATGGCCTTTGAAGTACTTGATCCCTTCCTGGCAGATCCACTGGTTGTCTTTCTGCTCCTCCCGAAAGGCGAACAGTCTATTGATGATCCGAAACAGCTGCTGATGTTCCCTGTCGATGGCTTCCACCCCGATGTTGTATTCCTCCCGCCACACAAACCGGCCTTCCATGTGACTTCCTCCTTTGATCCTAACAGGCATTTTTGCCCGCGATCACAAAAATCCCTCTTGGACACGGGCAATCACGGTAAGGATTATACCACAAACCGATTTCCCCGTCTACTCAATCAAGCCAGATGCTTAAGTCATCATTTTCCCCGGACCGCTCTCAGGTACTCTCCCGCTCCGCCAGCGGGGCGGCGGCGCCCAGTTCCCCGGCGGCCGGCTCGACAGCTCCATAGATATACCGATATTCCCGGATAGGATGGCCGGACGAATACCCTTTGGAATCTAAAACAATGGCTTCCCGATGGCCGATGGCAAACGCCGGGCCAAAGCTGGCCCGGCGTCTGCGCGGAATGAGGAAAAAGAGAGGAAAGCAAGGCTATTGGGTCTGCCCCTTCTTGCGGGCGCGGAGGAACAGGAACGCGGCGATTCCGATTACAGCTGCGCCGACACCCACGTCAATACCGATAAACATAGCGGTCATGCGGTCCGGCCCGAAGGAATCCCGTTCCACCGTGTAGTTCCCGCTGCGCACGATGGTAAACATGATGTTCTTGGACGCCTGGCGCAGAGCCTTGACCATGGTGGGGGAATCCAGATTTTCTACCTCGGTACGGACATTGGAGCCGAAGCCCAGCATCATATCGTTGCCGTTGAGCACGCTGTCCATGGTTACCTGGTAGCCGTAGGAGCCAAACCAATCGGTAAGCACCATGCCCTGGAAGCCCCACTCGCCCCGGAGCACACCGTTGAGCAGCTCGCTGTTGGCGCCCGTCCACTTGGGACCGATGAGTGTGAAGGAGGACATGACAGCCAGGGGATTGTTGTCATAGTCGTAGTTCTTCACGCAGATTTCAAAAGGCTTCATGTAGATTTCCCGCAGGGTCTGCTCCGTCAGATGAATCTGCTGGGCGGTGCAGCGGTTGATCTCCTGGTCGTTGACCACGAAATGCTTGATATAGGCGTATACGCCCTTCTCCCCGGCGGCGTTGATTTCGGCGGAGGCGATGTAACCGGCCAGTACGCCATCCTCGGAATAATACTCGAAGTTGCGGCCATTGAAGGCGGTGCGGTGGGTGTTCATGGCCGGACCGTACCAGCCGTAGATGTGGCAGTCGGCGTATTCCTGGCCGATGGCCCCGCCCACCTCATAGGCCAGATCCTTGTTCCATGTCTGGGCGATGAGTACCTCCGTGGGATATGGAGTACCATACACGCCCGCATACCAATCATTCAGTCCGCCGGTGCCGTCGGAATCCATGGTGGCTTTTTTGCCCACGCTGTCCAGGGCCACGGTGGAGAAGCCTCCGATCTGCACCAGCTGGGACATCTCCTCCGGGGTGAGCTGATCCAGCAGCCTTTCCCAGTCAGGGTCGTCATAGGGCTTGCCCATCATATCGGCCAATTTCAGGCCGTTTTTGGCCCCGGTGGCGGGCATCACATCCCCGGCCACGTTGTGGTCGGCGGGGTTGTAGTGGGCGGTGGAGTGGGCGTCCAGATAGGCCCGGACATCATCGGGCATGGCGAAATCGGTGGGGGCGGTGGTGGCCTCATCGTAGTTGGCGAAGCCATTTGCCCGGGACAGGTAGGTCACACCGCCGTTGGCGTAGTCCTCAAAGCGGTTGACCGCCGTGTCGTTGTCGCTCTCCCGGCCATTGACGCTGTAGTCGATGTCGGAGGAGACCGTGAAGGTCTCGGCGTCCAGCTCAGTGTGGGCATCCGCCCGGAGGGAGACGGCGTACTCGCCCGCCTCTAAAATGTAGCCGCCGTTGGCGTTCTTGATGGCAGAGGAATCATAGGAAGCCATATCTTCCTTGGGGATGGTGAAGGGGATGGTCTGAGCGGCCCCCGCCTCCAGCAAATCGGTCTTGGCGAAGTTCACCAGATTCACCGCAGCCTTTTCAATGCCGCCGCTGCTGTAGGGCGGGGTAAAGCAGACCTCAACGACCTCCTTGCCCGCAACACTGCCGGTGTTGGTGACCACCACGTCAAAGGTGATGCTGTCGCCGTTGTCGGTGAAGTTTCGGATTTCCTGGGTGAAAGTGGTATAGCTCAGGCCGTGGCCGAAGGGGTACTGCACCACGCTGTCATAGTCAAAGGCCATATTGCCCGCCTGGGCCTCGGCGCAGGCCGTCTCATAGAAGCGGTAGCCCACATAGATGCCCTCCACATAGTTGAGGAAGGACAGCGCCCCCTGGAAGCCGGGGTCATAGGCGGTATACTGCTCCAGCAGGTCATCCACGTTGTCATAGGTAAAGTTGCCGTAGTTGTTGTAGGCGGGGGTGGCCTTCTGGTCATAAACATAGGTCTCCACCGTGCGGCCCGAGGGGTTCACCGTGCCCTTGAGGATTTTGCCCAGGGCGTTCATGGCGGCGCGCCCGGTGCCGGGGGCCAGCAGGACGGCCCCAATGGAGTCATAGTCGTTGACGAAGCCCAGCTCCATGGCGTTGTTGGCGTTGACCACCACGACCACGTTATCAAAATTGGCGGCCACCAGATCGATCATGTCCCGCTCAGTCCGGGACAGCTGGATGTAACTCTCGTCAGGGGCAAAGTCGTCATATTCCTGACTGTTGTTTGTGTAGGAGGCGGTATAGTAGTTATAACCCGCATTGTTGTCCGCCACAGTCTGGCGCATATCGTCAATGGTGCCGTCAATGACCTTGCTCATGTCGGTGGGCAGATCCTGACCTTCGCCGCCGGACCGGGCCAACACAATGACAGCGGTGTCAGAGAACGCCTTGGCGTTGTTCATCAGCTCATCGGTGTAATGCTCCGCCGGGGGTTCGGGCAGGGACCAGTCGGTGAAGCCCACCCCTACACCGGGCAGGGTACGGCTGGGGCTGTACTCGGTGTACAGATCAATGATCTCCTGGTTTACCTCAAAGCCGGCGTTTTTCAGAGAGGTGAGCACGTCGATGTTGCCCTCGTTGCTGGAGGCGCCGGAGCCGGTGCCGCCGTAGATGGGGTTGGTAGCGGCCCAGCCGAACACGTTGATTTTGCCGGTGCCGGACAAGGGAAGCACGCCGTTGTTCTCGGCCAGCACAATGCCCTCGTCGCCCACCTTTTCAATGACCGCCTCGGAGGCGGCGGCGGATTCGGCGGAAACGGCCCCGTCATAGTTCAGGATGGGGGCCAGATTGTTGTACATGGGGCCGAAGCAGATCACGTTGGCCAGGATGGTGACAATGAGCACCCAGGCCAGCCCCGCGCCCCAGCGCACCAGATGGCGTAGATATAACCGCTGAGATTATTGACATACGTGGCTACATCGGTGGGGCTGACGCCCATCCCCTCAAAAATGGGGGTCAGGAGATTGATCAGAAATTGCAGCATCTTTGTTCCTCCTCGATTCCTTTCCGGTTGTTTTCCTTCTGGTTCACGCTTCGGAGGTCTGCAGCCCTTCCTCATGGGGCGAGTATATATCAGGCTGTGAGAAAATGCAAATACTTGTTTTCTATATCATGTTATTCTTGTAATGAATATCATCTTTTGTTATACTGTTCGAGGAGGTGTCCTGATGGAAATTCGGGTATTGCGTTATTTTCTGGAGGTCGCGCGGGAGGGCAGCGTTACCCGTGCGGCCCAGCGGCTGCACATCTCTCAGCCCACGCTGTCCAGGCAGCTCAAGGATCTGGAGGCTGAATTGGAAAAAAAGCTGTTCGTCCGCAGCAGCTTCAGCGTCCGGCTCACGGACGAAGGGATGCTGCTGCGCAAGCGGGCGGAGGATATCCTGGCAATGGTGGACAAGACGTCGGAGGAATTCAAGGCGCTGGGACAGGTCGCCGGGGGAGATATCCACATCGGCTGCGCGGAGTCGGAGAACATCAAGCATCTGGCCCAGCGGATCAGGACGGTGCGGGAGCGGTGTCCCGGCATCCGGTTCCATCTGTACAGCGGCGATACCGATGATCTGTCAGAGCGGCTGGATCGGGGGCTGCTGGACTTCGTGGTTATCGCGGAGGCAGTGGACCTGTCCAAGTACAACTATCTGGAGTTCCCCGGTGCGGATGTCTGGGGGGTGATCATGCGGAAGGACGCGCCGCTGGCCAAAAAGAAATCCATCCGTATCCACGACCTGTTGGATCAGCCGCTAATCACATCCCGCCAGGGGTTACGGGAGGATATCCCAAAGCTGTTCGGGGAGGAGGCCGACCGGCTGAACGTGACGGCGACGATCAATTTGGTTTATAACGGCAGCATACTGGTTCGAGAAGGGCTTGGCTATCTGCTTGCGTTCGACAAACTGGCCAACACCAGCCAGGAGAGCGAGCTGTGTTTTCGCCCACTGACGCCAAAGCTGGAGACAAAGCTGTACCTGATCTGGAAAAAATATCAGGTATTCACCCCGGCGGCGGGGCTGTTTCTGGAGGAATTAAAGGCCCACTATACGGCCGCTGAATCAGAATGAACGAGCGCCCCCGGACGGCAAACTCCGGGGGCGCTCATTTGCGCATCACCGTGTTATTCCCAAAATGAATAACATGATATAGAAATCAAGTATTTGCTATTTGCACTTCCGTGCCTTATGATGAACGTGCAAGGAGGTGGGGATATGCCGAATGGATCAGACGCCCAAGGCATCCTCCGTCAAAACCTGATTGACGCGGGGTGCGGCGCGGAGGCCGTTCAGACCTGTATGGCCCTGGCCCAGGAAAAGAAAACCGCGGATCTGATGCGTGTCCTTTCCCGGCACAGGCGGATGCTGCTGGACAGCCTGCACCAGAGCGAGCAGCGGATCGACTGCCTGGACTATCTTGTCCACAGGCTGGAAAAACAAACCGAATCCAAATAACATTCAGGAGGAATTTAACATGGAACAGCTGACTTTGACCCAGGAATGGGATAAGACCTTCCCCAAAAGCGAGAACGTGAACCACAGCAAGGCAACGTTCCGCAACCGCTACGGCATCACCCTGGCCGCTGATCTGTACGTTCCCAGGGGCGCGTCCGGCAAGCTGCCTGCCATCGCCGTCTGCGGCCCCTTCGGCGCGGTGAAGGAACAGTCCTCCGGCCTGTACGCCCAGGCCATGGCGGAGCGGGGCTTCCTCACCATGGCCTTTGACCCGTCTTTTACCGGCGAGAGCGGCGGCGCGCCGCGGTATATGGCCTCCCCGGACATCAACACCGAGGACTTTCAGGCGGCGGTGGACTGTCTCTCCCTGCGGGACGATGTGGACCCGGACAAAATCGGTATCATCGGCATCTGCGGTTGGGGCGGTCTGGCGCTGAACGCGGCGGCCATCGACACCCGCATCAAGGCCACGGTGGCCTCCACGATGTACGACATGGCCCGGGTGAACGCCAACGGCTACTTCGACGCCGAAAACAGCGAGGAGGCCCGCTATGCCAAGCGCAGGGCCCTGAACACCCAGCGGCTGGCGGATTACAAGAGCGGCGAGTACGCCCTGGGCGGCGGCGTGGTGGACCCGCTCCCCGAGGACGCCCCCTTCTTCGTCAAGGACTACTACGACTACTACAAGACCCCGCGCGGCTACCACCCCCGCTCCCTCAACTCCAACGGCGGCTGGAATGTCATCGGCTGTATGTCCTTCCTCAACCAGCCCATCCTGGCCTATGCGGGGGAAATCCGCAGCGCCGTCATGGTCATGCACGGCGAGAAAGCCCACTCCTGCTACTTCGGCAAGGATGCCTTTGCCAGGCTGACCGGGGAGAACAAGGAGCTGCTTCTCATCCCCGGCGCTGTCCACACCGACCTCTATGACCGGATGGATGTAATCCCCTTTGACAAGCTGGAACACTTTTTCAGGAGCAATCTGTCATCAGAATAAGGCGGCAGGAGGAATTCGTTATGAATACAATGCCTAAAATCGCGCTGGGCGCGTGGTCCTGGGGGGCCGGAGCCGCTGGCGGCGACCAGGTGTTTGGAAGCCATCTCTTTGAGGACGATCTGCGTCCTGTGTTTGATAAGGCGCTGGCGTGCGGCCTGACCCTGTGGGACACCGCCGCCGTCTACGGCGAGGGGACCTCTGAGCGCATCCTGGGCAATTTCGTCAAGGACGTGTCCCGTGAGCAGGTGATCCTCTCCACCAAGTTCACCCCGCAGATTGCCGGCGATTCCCCGGAGGCCATGCAGGAGATGCTGGACGGCAGCAAAGCCCGCCTCCATGCGGATGTGATGGACATTTATTGGATTCACAACCCCATGGACGTGGAGAAGTGGACCCCCAAGCTGATCCCTCTGGCCCAGAGCGGACAGATCAAGGCCATCGGCGTATCCAACCACAATCTGGCGGAGATCAGGCGGGCCAATGAGATTCTGGGCGCCGCCGGTCTGAACGTCTCCGCCGTTCAGAACCACTTCTCCCTGCTGCACCGTTCCTCGGAGCGGGCCGGGATTCTGGACTACTGCAAGGAAAATGGAATCACCTTCTACGCCTACATGGTGCTGGAGCAGGGGGCGCTGTCCGGCAGGTACGACACCGCCCACCCCTTCCCGGAGGCCAGCGACCGGGCCAGATGCTACGGCCCCGTTCTCCCGCAGCTGGAACAGCTGATGGAAAAAATGCGGCAGATCGGCGGCAAATATGCTGTTTCTCCCGCGCAGATCGCTGCCGCCTGGGCGATTGCCAAAGGAACCCTGCCCATTATCGGCGTGACGAAGGTAGAGCAGGTGGAAGCCGCCGCGAAGGCTGCGGAAATCGTTTTGACAGCGGAGGAAGTCTCCGAGCTGGAAGCCCTTGGCGATGCCGCCAACATCAATACGCTTCGCGAATGGGAGAAGGAGATGTGAGCATGAAGGTTTTACTGTTAAACGGAAGCACCCGCAAAAACGGCTGCACCTGTCTCGCCCTCTCGGAGATCGCAAAGGTATTGAACGCCGAGGGTGTGGAAACGGAGATCATCCAGATGGGCGCAGGCCCCGTGCGGGACTGCGCCGGCTGCAACGGCTGTGCCAGGAAGGGCCAGTGCGTCTTTGGCGACGGCATGGTGAATGAGGTTATCATCAAAGCGAAAGAAGCGGACGGCTTCGTGTTTGGCTCTCCGGTCTACTACGCCCACCCCAGCGGACAGATTCTGTCCCTGCTGGACCGGGCCTTTTACGCCGGGGCGGAGGCATTCCTCCACAAGCCTGCCGCCGTTGTGGCGACGGCCCGCCGGGCCGGGACCACGGCCTCTCTGGATGTGCTGAACAAGTATCTGCTGAACGCGGAAATGCCCATTGTGTCCTCCACCTACTGGAATATGGTGTTCGGCCCCGCGCCGGAGCTGGTGGAGCGGGACGCCGAGAGCCTCCAGACCATGCGGAACCTGGGCCGGAACATGGCGTGGCTGCTTGGGTGCATCGAGGCGGGCCGTCAGCAGGGCCGCACGCCGCCCCAGGCGGAGCGGGCGCACTGGACCAACTTTAACCGGTAGGAGGCAAAAACATGACGGCAGAGGATGTTATCAAGGGGTTTCGGGAGGACGCGCCCGAGGACGCGGAGCGGGCGGCTTATGCCAACGAGCTGTTCCAGGAGGCCATCCGGCTGGGGATGGAGCTGAACAATCAATACCATACCCCGGAGGAAATCCGGGAGATTATGGGGCGGCTGACCGGGAAGGAGATTGCCCCCGATTTCCGGCTGTTCCCCCCGTTCTATACGGACTTTGGGAAAAATATCACCATTGGGCGAGATGTGTTCATCAACTCCGGCTGTCACTTCCAGGACCAGGGCGGGATTGAGATTGGAGATGGCGCGCTGATTGGACACAACGTAGTCCTGGCCACCATTGACCATGACCTGGACCCGGCCATGAACAGGAAAAACCACTACGCGCCCATCAAGATCGGCGCTCATGTGTGGATCGGCTCCAACGCCACGATCTTATCCGGCGTTTCTGTCGGAGCGTGGTCCGTGGTTGCCGCTGGAGCGGTAGTGACAAAAGATGTTCCCCCTATGACGGTAGTGGGCGGTGTTCCCGCTAAAGTTATTAAAAAAGTGAAAGGACAGGAAGTGAGGACATCCGCATGAAACGTTTGAAATTTCTCTCCCTCTCCATGGCGTTCTGTATGATCTGCCTCCTGACCATGACCTCCTGCTCGGCAGCGGAGGCCCCTGCCCGCGACAAGGGTGCGGCGGCTGAACCGCTTGCCGCCGGCGCCACCCAAACGGCCAGCTTCTCGGATGTTCCCGCTGGCGCGTGGTACGCTGAAGCGGTGGAATACTGCCGCCAGCGCGGCATCATGAACGGCGTCTCCGACACAGCCTTCGCGCCGGAGGAGACATTGACCCGCGCCATGCTGGTCACCATCCTGTGGCGGCAGGCGCAGAAACCGGTGGTGAATTATCTCATGCAGTTTTCTGACGTGTCCCAAGGCCAGTGGTACAGTGAAGCGGTCCGCTGGGCTGCCAGTGAGAAGTTGGTGGGCGGTTACGGTGATGGCCGCTTCGGAACCAACGACCCCATCACCCAGGAGCATCTGGGGCTGATTTTCCAGCGGTATACCGACCAGCCTGTGACGGACGGCATCCCCGGCTTTGATGGTTCCTCCAGGCCCGCTACACGGGCCCAGGCCGCGATGGCGGTGATGAACTGCGCCCAGCTTCCCCAGCAGGGGGCGGCTGGAGGGAAAGTGCTGGTGGCCTATTTCTCCGCCACCAACACCACCCGGCCTCTGGCGGAGTACGCGGCGGATATTCTGAACGCTGACCTCTATGAGATCGTGCCGGAGGCCCCCTATACGGATGCCGACCTCGCCTATTACACCAATAGCCGGGCCGGCCGGGAACAGAACGATTCCTCCGCCCGCCCCGCGATTTCCGGGGGCGTGGAAAACATGGCGGACTACGATGTCATTTTCCTGGGCTACCCCATCTGGCACGGACAGCCGCCGCGGATCATCAGCACCTTCCTGGAGCGCTATGGCTTTGCCGGAAAAACCATCGTCCCCTTCTGCACGTCCCACTCCAGCGGGTACAGCGACAGCGGCATCAAGCCTCTGGCCCCCGGCGCAAATTGGATCACCGGACGTCGTTTCGACGGTGGAACCAGCCGCAGCACTGTGGAGGAATGGATCAATGGCCTGGAACTGCCGAAACCGGCAGCTCCGGCCGCCAATCCGGCTGCTTTCAACTTTGAAACCAAACGCGTCACCCTCAACAGCGGCTATGAAATGCCCCTCAACGGCCTGGGGACGTACAGCCTTCACGGGGAAACCTGTGTCAATTCGGTCAAATCCGCTCTGTCCAGCGGCGTGCGGCTGATTGACACCGCCTCCGCCTATGGAAACGAGGCAGAGGTGGGGCAGGCCATCCGGGAGGCCATTGACGAGGGCGTCATCAAGCGGGAAGATGTTTTCGTTATCACGAAAATTTACCCCGGCAGTGAAATGGCAAATCCAGAGCAGTCCATCCAGGCGTGCCTGGACCGGCTGGACATTGGCTATGTGGATATGATGCTCCTGCACCACCCTGACCGGAACGATGTGAAAGCGTATCGGGCCATGGAAAAGTTTGTGGCGGAAGGGAAAATCCGCTCCCTGGGCCTGTCCAACTGGTATGTAAAAGAGCTGGAATCCTTTCTGCCCCAGGTGAGCATTACCCCGGCCCTTGTTCAGAACGAAATTCATCCCTATTACCAGGAAAACGATGTGATCCCTTATATCCAGAGCTTAGGCATTGTGGTTCAGGGCTGGTATCCCCTGGGAGGCCGGGGCCATACGGCGGAGCTGCTGGGAGACGAGGTGATCTCCGGTATCGCCAAGGCCCACGGCGTGTCCTCCGCCCAGGTGATCCTCCGGTGGAATCTCCAAAAGGGCGTGGTGGTCATCCCTGGCTCCAGCAGCTCAGACCACATCCGGGAAAATACACAGTTGTATGATTTTGCGCTGACCGACGAAGAAATGGCGTGGATCAACGCTTTGGACCGAGGAGAGAAGCACGATTGGTATTAACGTATCTGCCCGCGGTCATCAAATATCAAATGCCGCGTCGTATTCCACGGTTCCGTTGAGCCGTTCGGCGTCAGCGCCATAAAATTCTCACCAGGCGCTTCAAAGGGCGCAGGGAACAATTCTGGACTAAAGGACGCGCTGCGCCGAAGATCCGCAGCCAGATCCTGCTCGTTTCCATCGCTGTCTCAACAACTCCACAGGCTTCCGTGTAATCGGCTGGCCGCTCTTTTGCGGCAGCACAATGGGGACAGCGGCCGCTGTCCCCATTGCATTTGTTCAGGACGGTTTTTTTGCCTGGAAATACTCATCGGCGGCAGTCCGCACCATATCGTCCCAGCTCTCAAACCGGGTGCTTTCCCGGACGAAGTTGTTGAACACCTCCTCGTTGTATACCAACGGGTCGGCGCTCCAGTTGACAAACACTGCGCTGGAATACCGGAAGCCCTCAAAGGACGGGAATTTCGTATTCGCAGCCATAAAGCCGTCGTTCATGATCTTTGCCAGCAGATCTCGAAATTCCGGCGGGTAATCCACATAGACAAAGGCCATGGCTTACTTGTTGTCCTGGGAGCCGTAGAATTTCTCAGCCTGCTCCTCCACGTACTTGCGCCACACGGGCTGGTCGGAGGCCATGCGGGGCCGGATGTACTCGGACATCTGGCCGTCCTTGCCGTGGACCAGCTCGCCGTTGGAGATGCTCATATACAGCAGCGGCTCAGAGGGCGGGCAGCCCTCGATGTGGATGGCGCCGGGGTGGTCCTTCAGGTACTTCCGGGTGCAGTTGCCGTGGAGCACCAGCTTCTTGTCATCCACGCCCTCGGGGATCACGTTCTTGCCGCCGGCCACCACGGTGAAGTCGGAGCGGCGCTCATAGTCGCCGATGGCCTTCAGGGTCTCCATGTTGATGGCCAGCAGAGCCTGGCAGCTGGAGCAGGCGCCGTCGCACAGCACCTGGTACTCGGGCCAGCGGGTGCTCATGTCGCCGATGTAGGGCACCCACATCTTCTTGAAGCAGTCCTCCACCTTCGCGCCTACCACCTCGATGTCCTCCCGGCGGGAGGTGCCCAGGCCAGTCTGGGCGGCGGTCTTGAAGTAGTCCACCGCGTTCACGTCGATGCCCACCAGATCGCAGGCGATGAGGTCCACCGCCACCGGGTCCTTGGAGCCCAGCACGCAGCCAACCTCGATGGGCACCGGGGTGTGGGGGGAGTAGCCGCTGGCGGGGCGCACCGCGTCCACGATGTTGATGTCGGCGGCGGTGACGCTCCACACGTCCATCATGGCCATGGTCAGGTTCTGCTGGTGCATCTGGAGGTGGACGGCGTCCTGCACCACGCCCTTGATGTTCTTCAGGGCGCAGGAGAACACCATGCTGGCGTGGGCCTTCAGGATGGGCAGGTTAATCAGGTGGTCCGCCTCCAGCAGGCGGCGGGGCAGCTTGATGTGCTTCAGGTTGGAGCGGTAGCCCCGCACCGCCACGTTCACCAGATCCTTGTCCGCCTTGATGTCGTACAGCTCCACGCCCTCCTCGTCGGCCACGGCCTTGATGCCGGACACCTCGTAGCACTCCATGGTGTCGCAGCCGATGGCGGCGGCCTCGGCGATGACGATCTCCCGGGGCTGGGCCTTCTTCACCTCCCGGATCACGGCCCGCACCACCTCGGGGTTGGTGCACACGGAGGTGTCCGCCGGGGCGGCGTGGCCCGCGTTGGGCTTCAGAAACACCACGGAGCCCTTCTCAATCAGGCTGGTGACGCCGCCCATCAGGTCAAACACACGGGTAACGCTCTCCTGCACGCTGGCCTCTTTCGCCAGGGCAACGATGGTTTTTTTGTCAGACATTTGATAACCTCCAACATTTCATTTTTCTTTGGGGGATTGGTACAGCTGTGATCACAGGCGGTCCAGCGCACGGATCACCGCGATGAGCCCCCGGGTCAGCTCCTCGTTGGACGCCTTCACCTGCTCCGGCGTCCAGCTCTGGAAGCCCTCGCCGCTCTTGAAGCCCAGCCTGCCCTCGTCCTTCAGCCGGGTGAGCATGGGGGAGGGCTGGGTGGAGCTCTCAATGTGGGGGAACAGGTAATTGTGGATAGACCAGGTCAAATCGGTGCCGCCCCGGTCGATGACCTCCATGGGGCCGGACACGCCAAGACGCATCCCGAAGCCGTATTTGATGGCGTTGTCCACGTCGGCGGCGTCGGCGATGCCGTTCTCCACGATGGAGATGGCTTCCCGGAACAGGGCGTGCTGCATCCGGTTGGCCAGGAAGCCGGGCACGTCCTTCTTCACCACCACCGGCATCTTGCCCGCGCTCTTGAAAATGGCGCACATCTCCTCTATCACGGCGGGGTCGGCGTACTTGGTGTTGATGACCTCCACCAGGGGGATCAGATAGGCCGGGTTCCAGAAATGGGCGCCGATGATGCGCTCTTTATGGGCGGACTTCTCCGCGATCTCGGTGACGCTGATGGCGGAGGTATTGGTGGCCAGGATGGTGGAGGGCGGGCACAGGGCGTCCAGCTTCTGGAAGTAGTCCTGCTTCACCGCCAGGTTTTCCACGATGCACTCGATGACCACCTGGGCGAAGGACGCGGCCTCCTCCAGGCTCTCGGTGAAGGACACCCGGTCGATGATGGGCTGGATGTCCTCCGTCTTGATAACTCCCTCATCCCGGAGAATGGTGAGGTTGGCGGTCATGGTCTCCACGGGACGGCTGCGCACCTTGTCGTCGTAGACGTAGATGAGCTTCACCTCGTGGCCGGCGGCGGCGAACATCTGGGCGATGCCCACCCCCATAACGCCCGCGCCCAGCACCGCGATTTTTTTCTTATCTGCCATGTTCAACACGCCCTCAGATCAATACACGCCGTACTTGTACACACGGTCGGGCACGTCCTTGTTGATCTTGTCCTCGTCGATAAAGGCCACGGCCCGGACGATGGTGCCGTCGCCCATGTACCAGCGCAGGGGGAAGGCGCAGAAGGTGAAGCGCTGGCCCTTGACCTTCTCCACGTCGCCGCCGATGTTCTCGATGCCCATGACGTTGTTGCCCAGCAGGATCTCGTGCACCGGCTCCCACTCGGGGAAGTCCTCCAGGGGGGAGTGGCCGAACTCTTTGATGTACTGCTCCACGATGCGGGGGACGTAGGGGCCGGGGCCGTGCTCGGCGGCGTAGGTGTACAGGATGTGGTCCAGGGCCTGGAGGTCAAACCCCACGCCCTTCACCTTGTGGTCCACGAACCAGTGGGCGCCCTCGATGGACAGGCCGGGGCTGTAGGCAAAGTAGTCGTCGTTCTCGCCCCAGCGCTTGTTCATGCCGGTGCAGATGATGACCCAGTCGCCCTCCTGGATGCCGCCCTCCACCTTGGCGGCGGCGTTCTCAATGTCCTCCACGGTGATCAGCTCCCAGTGCTTCTTGGGAATGTCCAGGCAGACGGCGGGACCGTAGTAGTTCTCCAGGGGCAGCTCGTGGGTGTAGGGGGACTCGGGGATGACGTGGGAGGGGGAATCGGCGTGGGTGGAGTTGTGCATATGGAAGTCATTGAAGGTCTGGAGCAGGCGGTAGTGCATGGGCATATGCTGGACCCGGTCAATGTGGAAGTCGCCGTTGGAGGGCCAGAGCGGATTGCCGCGGCCAAAGGGGTGGGACAGGTCGACTAATACTTGCTTTCCCATAGTGATGATCTCCTTTTCTGATTAAAATATTGGGTTGTTTAAAACTGCTTGCTGCCTTTTATTACAAGCAATTCTCATGCCAAAAAATATTTTCCGTAAGTGGGGATAAGACCGGGCGGACAGCGGGTTTTCCGTCTCAGCGCGCCCCCCGCCTGTTGCGGTTTGGAACACTTGTTGCGGCCTGGAAACAAAATCATAAATCTGGGACAAAGCCCCGTCAGCCGGCGCCGTTGGCCGCCCGGTAAACGGCCAGCACTTCCTCATAGCCCAGCGGGCACAGCGCCCCCAGGGGATGGGCCCCGCTGTCCGTGCAGTTTGCGGCAAAGACGCGCAGTACCTCGTCCCGCTCGACGCCCATGGGGGCCCGGGCAAAGCAGACGGGCAGGCCCAATTCCCTGAAATATCCCTCAAAGGCTTCGATGCAGGCCTGGGCGGCGGCATCCTCGCCTGTTTCCGCGACGCCGAACACCGCCCGCCCCAAACGGGCCAGCCGGGGAGCGATCCGCCCCCGCGCCGCCCTGGCCCAGTGGGGCCACAGGATGGTGAGGCTCATGCCGTGGGGAATGTCGTACCGGGCGGCCAGCTCGTGGCCCAGGCGGTGGACGGGAAACTCATTGCTCCGTCCCAGCCCCGTCAGCCCGTTGTGGGACAGGCTGCCGCACCACATCAGCTCGGACCGGGCGGCGTAGTCGCCGGGCACCTCCATGCACCGGCGCCCATTGCGCACCGCTGTGCGCAGCAGTCCCTCCGCCAGCGCGTCGGTGAGCTCGTTGCCGCCCAGATCGGCGCAGTACCGTTCCAGGGTGTGCATCAGAATGTCCGCCGCGCCGCAGGCGGTTTGCAGGGGCGGGGTGGTATAGGTCAGCTCCGGGTTCAGGATGGCGAACCGGGGCACCAGCAGGGGGCTGGTGCAAACCAGCTTTTCATGGGTTACACCGTCGGACAGTACGGCGGTGGGGCTGGTCTCGCTGCCGGAGGCGGCCATGGTCACCACCGCTCCCACGCCAAGAGCTGTTTCCGGCGGACGGCGGCTCTGGAATACCGCATACATCTCCTCTGCGGAGGAGGCCAGCCCCACGGACACCGCCTTGGCGGTATCCATGACGCTGCCGCCGCCCACCGCAAGTACCAGGTCAATGCCCTTGTCCTGATGCTCGTCCACGGTCTCCTTGGCAAAGTCCATCAAGGGGTTGGGCCGTACGCCCCCTTTCACAAAGCCGGCAATCCCTACTTGGGCCAGCGCGTTCCGCACCCGGCCAAGCAGGCCGGAGCGCTCCGCGCTCCCACCGCCGTACAGTACCAGCACCCGCCGGGCCCCCTCCGCCAGAGCAGCCTGCCCGGTCTGTTCCTCGGTTTGGGGGCCGAACAGGATTTTGGTGGGGACGCAGTATTGAAATTCACGCATATTGTTCTCCTTCCACGCCGAGAAGCCGGGCCAATTCCCCCGCCGCAGGGCCGATGTCCTGTATATCCTTCACATAAACCAGCGGGGCGTTTAAATCGTTTGTCCCGGCGCACCGGGCCGGACAGCCGCACACCACCGCCACCGCAGGGTAGTCCGCCCCCGGCTGGGCGGGAATGATCTCCCAGCCGGGCAGCAGCTCCTTCAGCGTCCGGACCGCCGCTGTCCGGTCATACCGGGGGTTACAGCCGCCGCAGTAGCGCACGCCGATGGCGCGTCCCTCACCCATAACGGTTTTGCAGGATGGCACGGGCCTGGTCGATGAGGTCCCGGCTGGTCTCCTGCACCAGCACCAGCACCACCTGCCGGATGGCGGGGATGCGGGCGGTGACTTCGCTTTGAATCAGCTCCTCCGTGGTCAAACCGGCGGCGGGACAGCCGGAGCATTTGCCCGTCAGCTTGAAACGGAGCACGCCGTCCTCCACAGACAGCACCTCGATGCCGCCGCCGTGGCCCCGCAGCTGGGGGCGCACATGTTGGTCTAAAACGGCTTCCAGCTCCTGATCCATGGGAAAACCTCCTCGTAAAACGCGTTATTCCTTGATATGGGCCAGCGCCTTGGCCAGCTCCTTCTTATGTTCCAGATTGCCCTGCCGGGAGATCATGATGCGCTGGGCCTGGGGGGAGCCCGCGCCGTGCATGGACTCGGTGCGGTAGCCCACCGCCGCCGCGCCCAGGCACAGGTTCTCGATGAGCCGCAGCATCCGCAGACGGTTCTCGGTGGAGACCTCGTTGACGCCCCGGAGATACTTGTCGATGACGGGGCCCAGCTTGGGGTCCCGGAGGTCCGCCTCGGAGGGGGCGGTGACCATCAGCCCGCCGGCAATGTCCTCCGCCAGACGGACAATCTCATAGGGGAACCGGGTGATGTTCTGCTTGCACACATTGGCCAGCAGCAGGTTGATGAGATAGTTGCCGCTCTCGGTGGGCGCGCCCTCGGCGGAGCAGGCGATGCCGCAGCAGTACAGCGTCTCGTTCAGGTGGGTCATCTCAATGAGCTTGTCCTTGATGTGGGATGCTTTGGCCGCGCCGTTGTACTCGGCAATCACCGCCGCCGCGCCGATGAGCACGTCTCCCACGCCCACCTTGCACCCGCCGTAGCTCTGGCGGTGGTAGCCCGCGAACCGCTCCACCAGCATCCCGGCGAACTCCGTCTGCCCGTCCAGGAAAATGCGCTCGTTGGGCACAAAAACATGGTCGAACACCACCAGGGCTTCCATGCCGCCAAACTCGCTGTTGCCCACGTCCAGCTCGCTGTTCTCCAGCTTCCGGGTGTCACAGGACTGGCGGCCCACGATCATGAAGATGCCCTTGGCGTCGGTGGGCACGGCGAAGGACACGGCGTAATCCATGTCCTCCGGGCCCATGGACTGGGTGGGCATGACGATCACCTCGTGGCTGTTCACCATGCCGGTCTGGTGGGCCTTGGCGCCGCACACCACAATGCCGTCCGCCCGGCGCTCCACCACCCGCAGGAACAGGTCGGGGTCGGCCTGCTCGTGGGGGGCCTTGGAGCGGTCGCCCTTGGGGTCGGTCATCGCCCCGTCCACAGTGAGGTCGTTTTCCTGGCAGTACAGCATAAATTCGCGGAAGTTCTCATGGTAGCGGGTGCCGTACTTCCGGTCCACCTCGAAGGAGGTGGAAAATACCGCGTTGAAGGCGTCCATGCCCACACAGCGCTGGAAGCAGGAGGCGGTTTTCTGGCCCAGCAGGCGCTGCATCTTCACCTTGTTGCGCAGGTCGTCGGTGGAGCGGTGGATGTGGGTGAAGCGGTTGATGCGCTCCCCGGTGTCGGGGGAGATAACGGTCATCAGATCCTGGTATTCCGGCATCTGGGCCAGGTCGTAGGTCATGCGCACGGAGTTGAGGGAGGGGCGGAGGATGGGGTCATCCACAGGGCTGTCGATCCTCTTGCCGAACATATAGATCTCCATGTTCAGCCTGCGGATGCTTTCGATGTACTGCTCGCCGGTCATAAGTGCCATAATGGATACGTCCTTTCTGCAAATATTTGTGTGTGAAACACGTTCTGTCCAAATTTATACGCAAGATATATGCCAACATGGAAAAGCCGGCCCCCGGCGCGGACGCCCCCAACCATCCGCGAATTTTGTTGCAGGTTGGAAACAAAACAGTGGATTTTGCGGGGGGAGTATGTTATACTATTGTCAATCGCCCCAGGGCAAGCCATACACCGTGCTACGAGGAGGAATTTCCATGGATCAATATCTGGCGATCCGAGGCGTGCGGGCCATGCTCCGGCGGGCCATTCACAGCGCAGGCGATCCGGAAATGGCGGAACAGCTCCAGGCCATCGACCGCGGGCTGGCCGTGTTCCACGACAGCGGGATTGATTTCAAGGAAGTGGTGGACGGCCTGGACAACAGCATCCTGATCACCGATGCCAACGGGGTGGTCATCTATATCAATCCCGCCTACACCCAGAACACGGGCATTACCGAGGAGGATGTGCTGGGCAAAAGCATCCAGAGCCTTATCGGGCCGGACAAGCTCTTTACCGGCGGCGCCGTATGCAGCGTGATCCAAAACAAAAAGGGCGCGTTTCGCCTGTCCACCACCTATAAAACGGGGACGCCCCTGGTGGGCTACGTGTTCGGCACCCCGATCTTTGACGAGGCCGGAGAGCTGCGCCAGGTGGTGGCGTGCAGTCTCCCCATTGTGTCCCTCAGCTCCCTGCGGGAGGATTTTGAGGGCTTTTTGAGAGAGGTCAACAGCCTGCGGGAGCGGTCGGTGTGCCCTGCCGCCCAGCCGGCCCCCGGCGGGATGCTGGACCAGTACGATTCGCTGAAAAGCATCCGCACGCTGATCCAGCGGGTGGCCGCCACCGACGCCACGATCCTGATCACCGGAGAATCCGGCGTGGGCAAGGAGGTCGTGGCCGACGAGATCTACCGCCTCAGCGCCCGGCGGGACAAGCCCTATGTGAAGCTGAACTGCACCTCGATCCCCGCCCACCTGCTGGAATCGGAGCTGTTCGGTTATGAAAAGGGCTCCTTCACCGGAGCCAGCGCCAAGGGAAAGATCGGCCTGTTTGAGTACGCCAACGGCGGCACGCTGATGCTGGACGAGATCGGGGATATGCCCATGGACCTCCAGGTCAAGCTGCTGCGGGCCATCCAGTCCCAGGAGATCACCCGCATCGGCGGCACCAGGCCCATCAAGCTGGACATCCGGTTTTTGGCCCTCACCAACGCGGATCTGAAGAAAAAGGTGGCGGAGGGCTCCTTCCGGCAGGACCTCTATTTCCGGCTCAACGTGATCCCGCTGAGCATACCGCCCCTCCGGGAACGGCTGTCCGACCTGGGCAAAATGTGCGGGTATTTCATCGACCGCTTTTCGGAGAAATACCACTATCCCTTCCGCCTCACCCAGCAGCAGCTGGACTATATGAAGCTGTACGCCTGGCCGGGGAACATCCGGGAGCTGGAGAACATGATGGAATATATGGTGCTGGTCAGCTCCGGCATCGGGTATATTGAGGACAATGTGCTCAAGGGCCTGCTGAACATCACCGAGGAGGTCCACTCCGCCGCCCTGTCCGCCCCGCTCCCCCAGGCCGTGCATCCTGCCGCCCCGTCCCTGCCCGCCTTGGACGTGGAGCAGGGCATCGACTTCACCCAGGCGGTGGCGGACTACGAAAAGCGGCTGCTGGAGCAGGCCATCCGCTGCTCCGCCAACCTCCGGGAGGCGGGGAAAAAGCTGAACCTCAACGCCTCCACCGTCAGCCGGAAAATCAAGCAGTACAACATCGACTACTGGCACCGGCGCACATGAGCAGACAAAAAACCACCGGGCCTCGGCCCAGTGGTTTTTTGCGTTGAGAATACGGCTTATCGCCGCCGCAGCTGAAAAGAAGCAACTGCTTCTTTTCAACCCCGCGGTAGACTTCACAGGCAAGACACAGCCCGTTTCAATGGGCTGGCGGGCTTTGCCCGCCTTGAAAATCGGGCGCCGATGTTCAAGTGTTTTGCCTATTTGCCGGCCAGCTCCTGCTCTGCGGCAATATCCTTGTTGTACTTGGTGGGGTTGATGAGGACGGTCAGCACCATATTCACCACCAGCAGGCCGATGTACACGATGTACGCGCCCCGCAGGCTGCCGGTGATCTTCAGCGCGGCGGCGTTGACGGCGTAGTTGGTGGTCAGCACGATCTGCATCAGGGGGAAGAATACGGAGTTGACCATGGTGAAGCCCTGACGGCCGAACACGGAGGCGGGCAGGGACACGATGAAGTTGGCGGCGGCGCCCACGGCCACGCCGATCATGGCCACGGAGATATACACGCCCACCATGGTGTCGGTGCAGTTGACAGCCAGCGCCACGCAGTACCAGACCAGGAACAGCAGGATGGCCTTCTTCACGCCCAGCTTCTGGTCGATGGCGCCGAAGGCGTAGGATCCTGCCACGCCGATGAGGGCGCACACGGTCATCAGGCCCACGGCGGCCTCCTGGGTAAAGCCGATGCCCGTGTTGCGCACCACCAGCTGGCTCATTACGCCGGTGGTGACCAGCTGGTTGATGCCGATGATCAGGGCGCACAGCCACATCTCCTTGGTGCGCAGCAGTTTGCCTACGCTCCAGCCGCCGTCGCCCTCGGTATCGCCCTGGAAGTATTCCTTCTCATAGACCTCCTTGGACACGTTGTCGGGATACATCCCGGCCTCCTGGGGGGTGTTGCGCACAAAGAGCAGGCCGGCCACGCCCAGCACAATGGCAATAACAGCCAGCAGGCTCAGGCCGTTGGCAAAGCCGAAGGCGGCGATGGCGGCGGACACCAGGGGCACGTAGAACGCGGAACCGCAGTTGTGGCCCATGGTGGTGAAGCCGTTGGCCAGGCCCTTCTTTTTGGGGAACCACTGGGCGATGAGGGTGTTGCCCGCGATGTAGGCGGCGCTGTTGATAAAGCAGGTCACCAGGGTCAGGGCGATGCAGTAGGTCACCAGCGTGGAGGTGTGGCCCAGGAAGATATAGGACAGGCCCGCGCCGATGAGGCAGGCGCCGGACATGAGCCGCGGACCGATCTTCACATTGACGCGCCCTGCGAAGATGTAGACCACGATGCCGATGAACCCGGCGATGGTGGCCATGCTCAGCACACTGGGATAGTCCACGCCGCTGGCCTCGGAGAAGGCGGGGGCCACGATGTTCAGCCCGTCGATGGAAAAGCCGATCAGCAGGAAGAACATCAGCGCCTGATACAGGATGATGCCCCATCCCTTGGAGAAATTCATGCTCATGTTTTCACTGGCGGGTTTGTTGTGCTTGTCGCTCATGATAACACTCCTCTTCTTTTTTTGGGGTTATGGTACGCTTGAAAACGCCTGCGGCCAGCCGGCGTGTGACGGCGCTGCCCCGTCTCTTTTTTGGCAGATTCCTGCGGCGCCGGCTGTTTGCTGCTTTAACAACGCAAAAACAATGCCAATTTTCAGGGGGGTGGATGACAGCCGGCGCGGGGACCGCGAAGCGGCCCGCGGCTGGCTTCATAGGCGAAACACAGCCCATAAAACGGGCTGGATCTGTGCTGTTGCAATTCCGCGAGGTTGTTTCTGCTCCGCAACAAATCGGGCGGAACTGCCACAGCCCGGTCCTCTGTTACCGGGGGATCTCGATCAGGACGGCGGTGCCCATGCCGCCCCCGGCGCAGAGGGTGGCCACACCGTAGCGCTGGCCCCGGCGGCGCAGCTCGTAGAGCAGGGAGATCACGATCCGGGCCCCGGTGGCCCCCACGGGATGCCCCAGGGAAATGCCGCCGCCGTTGACGTTCAGCTTGTCCATGTCGATGCCCAGGGTGCGCTGGCAGGCGATGCACTGGGCGGCAAAGGCCTCGTTGATCTCAAACAGATCCACATCGCCCACGTCCAGCCCGGCCTTGCCCAGCGTTTTCTGGGTGGCGGAGATGGGTCCGATGCCCATCAGCTCCGGAGGCACGCCGGTGGTGGCGGTGGAAACCACCCGGGCCAGGATGGGCGCACCCAGCCGGTTCGCCAGCCCCTCCTCCATGAGCAGGACGCCGGAGGCGGCGTCGTTCATGCCGGAGGAGTTGCCCGCCGTCACCTTGCCCCCATCCTTGAAGGACGGCTTCAGTTTGGCCAGCTTTTCCAGGGTGGTGTCCCGCTTGGGGTATTCGTCGGTGGAGATCACCGTGTCTCCCTGCCGGGTGCGGACGGTGACGGGGACGATCTCGTCCAGGAACTTCCCGGCGTCGATAGCCGCCGCCGCCCGCTGCTGGGACTGGAGGGCATAGGCGTCCATGTCCTCCCGGCTCACGCCGTACGCGTCCGCCACGTTTTCCGCCGTGATGCCCATGGCGGGGCCCACGCCCAGGTTGGTCAGAGAATCCCACATGGAATCCCGCAGCTCCATATGGCCGTACTTTTTCCCGTTCCGTACGCCGAACACCATGTGGGGCGCCGCGCTCATGCAGTCCGCGCCGCCCGCCATGATGCAGTCCGCCTCCCCCGCCATGATCTGATAAAAGCCCATCTGGATGGAGGACATGGAGGAGGTGCAGTTGCGGTGGACGGTGATGCCGGGCACCGTGTCGGGCAGGCCCGCTTTGACGGCGGCCACCCGGGCCAGGTTGTTTTCCATGTAGGTGCGCTGGTAATTGCAGCCCCAGATCACATCCTCAATGAGCTTCGGGTCGATCCCGGAGCGATCCACCAGCCCCTGCATCACAGGGATGGACAGGTCTGAGGCGGTCAGGGTTTTGAACTGGCCGTTGATGGTGCCGATGGGGGTGCGGCACCCTGCGGCAATAACAACATTCCGCATTTGTTTTTCTCTCCTTTTCTGTAGTGATGAAAGTTCGGACTATCCAATCAATGCAAGCAAAACCCGTGCCAAGTGTCACAGGGCTGAAACGTGTCAAAAACGCCCGCCTGTTGCGGTGCTGCAACAGGCGGGCGGGCAGACAGGCAGAAATCGTTCTGATCTGCAACAAGGGCGCGGGGACGCCGTCCGTTTCCGGCGGAAAACGATTGGCATGGGACTTGCGTACCTGAAACAGGCAGAACGCGGCATACACAGTTCCATCATCAATAAGGAGGAATTTATCATGAGCCAATCCAAAACCATCATCACCGTGGCCACCACCGGCGCGTGGCCCAAGAAGGAGAACAACCCCAACGTCCCCATGACCCCCGCCGAGATCGCGGAGGATATCTATGACTGCTGGAAGGCCGGGGCCGCCATCGCCCATCTGCATATGCGGGACGGCAAGGGCGACGGCACCATGGACAAGGAAAAGTTCCGCCAGACCGTAGAGCTGCTGCGCTCCAGCCACCCCGACTGCGATATCGTGCTGAACATGACCACCTCTGGCGCGTTGGGCGCTTCTGACGAGGAACGCATGGCCCACGTCCAGGAACTGCGCCCCGAAATGGCCTCCTACGACTGCGGCTCCATGAACTGGCTGCACTCCAGCGTGTTCCTGAACACCCCGCCGTTTTTGGAGGAGCTGGGCAAAAACCTCCAGGCGTGGGGGGTAAAGCCGGAAATCGAGGCCTTTGACCCCGGCATGATCGCCAACGCCGCCTACTATTTGAAAAAGGGCGTGCTGAAGGCCCCCCTCCACTTCCAGTTCTGCATGGGCTGCGCCAACGGCATCACCGGCACCATGAAGAACCTGATTTTCATGAAGGAGAGCATGGAGGAGCTGTGCCCCGGCTCCACCTGGAGCTGCTTCGGCGTGGGCCATTCCGCCCTCACCATGCTGTATGGCGCGGTGGCCCTGGGCGGGCACATCCGCGTGGGCATGGAGGACAACGTGATGTACGCCAAGGGGCAGCTGGCGGAGAACAACGCCCAGTTTGTGAAGCGGGCCGTCCGGGTGATCGAGGAGTTCGGCAAAAAAGCCGCCACTCCGGATGAGGCCCGGGAGATCCTTGGGCTGAAGTGACGGTGGATCTTGACTTCCCTTCGGTGGTCCGGGCGCATCAGGCCCAATACCCGCTGATGAGGCCCCAGGACTACGGAAAGCTGGCCTATCAGATCGAGTTCGGGCCCAGGCACATGGCGCTGGAATGGGAGTCAGTCCTGTCCGGCCTTCAGCGGGAATGGGAGGAAGCTCCTCCCGGGGACGCCTCCCCTGTGGAGGACCTTGGGGCAGGGCTGTGCCGCTTCCATCTGACCGGCGGCTGTGACGTGGGCCGGGCCGCGCCGCTGCTGGCAAGGCTGTTTTTGCGGACGGCCCGGGAGCGCCGGGGCAGTCTTGACGGGCTGGGGCAAAAGCTGGAGCTGCTGGGCAGGCTGGACATACCGGGCATGGACGGATGGCTGGCGGAATACCGGCGGCAGGGCTGCCCCGTTCCCAGCCACAGCGGGGCATTCCACGCGGCCTACCGGCCCCGCTACCGCCTGCTGGAGGCCTGGTACGCCCATTCCTTTTCCGCCCTGCTGGAAATCGACCGGCTGGCGCGGGCGGGGAAACCCGCCGTGGCTGCCATTGACGGCCGGTGCGGAAGCGGCAAGACCCACTTTGCCGCCCTCATTCAGGAGCTGTTCCCCTGCAGCGTCATCCATATGGACGATTATTACCTCCCGATGGAAAAACGGCCTCCCGGCTGGGAGGACAAGGCCGGAGGCCATATGGATTTTTCCCGCTTCCTGTCTGACATCCTGGTTCCCGCCAGGAACGGCGCCCCGCTGTGCTGCCGGCCCTACGACTGCCGTTCCGGACGCCTCTCCCGTGCGGCAGACCTCCCCCCGCGCCTCCTGACGGTGGTGGAGGGCAGCTATTCCACCCATCCCTGTCTCGCCGGTCAATACGACTGCACCATTTTCCTGACCTGCTCGCCGCAGGAGCAGGCCAAACGGCTGAGCGCCCGGGATGCCAGGACCTTTGCCAGGTTCCGGGACCGGTGGATCCCTATGGAGGAGCGATATTTCAAGGCGTGCGGCACCCAGGCCGGATGCGGCCACGCCATTGACACCAGCCGCTTTTTCACATCATAATAAGGAGCGTTGATTATGAAACGGATTCAGGTAAATCAATATGTCAAAAATCTGGTGCTCGCCGCCATGTTCATGGCCCTGGGACTGGTACTGCCCTTCTTCACCGGACAAATCCCCCAAATCGGCAATATGATGCTGCCCATGCACCTGCCCGTGCTGCTGTGCGGCCTCATCTGCGGCTGGCAGTACGGCGGCGTGGTGGGCTTTGTCCTGCCCCTGTTCCGCTATGCCCTGTTCGGGATGCCGCCCATGCCCGCGGGCATTGCCATGGTCTTTGAGCTGGCCGTCTACGGCGCGGTGGTGGGCTTCCTGTACGCCCGCTCCCGCTGGCAGTGCCTCATCGCCCTTTACCGCTGTTTGATCGCCGCCATGGTGGCGGGACGGCTGGTCTGGGCCGCCGCCCGGGTGGTGCTGGCCGGAGCGGCCAATGTACCCTTCACCTGGGAGCTTTTCCTGTCCGGGGCGCTGCTCTCCGCTATTCCCGGCATTATCCTCCAGTTGGCTGCTATTCCAGCCATCATGGTGGCCATGGACCGCACTGGACTGGTTCCGTTCCGTAAGGGCGCCGCAGGTCAGATCCAATACTGACTTGAGCATCTGCCGCCCCCATGACTGAGTATGGCTGGGTTCTGACGATGAAGTCCACCGCAGGCTTCAAAAGAAGTGATTTGCCTCTTTTGACGTGCGGTAACTATAACGGTGCGGCTTGACAAGCAGAAGGAGATATTGTAAGATAGGGACAATTTTTGACCGATGCAGGTGATAAAATGATAAAACGTCTCTCCGCGTTTGCGCTGGCCCTGATTGCGGCCCTTGCGCTGACTGCCTGCGGCAGCCCGGACGCCGGCTCCCTGCCCTCTGTACCCGCCTCCGGCTCTGTTGTAACGGCGCCTGGGGAACCTTCCGCCCCGGACGAAACAGAAGATCCAGCGTCTCAGCCGCCGGAAGCCCAACCCTCGTCTCCTGAAGTCTCCGAGGACGGCTGGTATAACGCCAAAGAGGATGTGGCCCTGTATATCCACCTCTACGGCCATTTGCCGGACAACTACGTCACCAAGCGCGAAGCCCAGGATCTGGGCTGGACCGGCGGAAGCGTGGAGCGCTGCGCCGGAGAGGGGACGGCCATCGGCGGCAGCCGCTTCGGCAACTATGAGGGGCTTCTGCCCGAGGCAGAAGGGCGCACCTATACCGAGTGCGACATTGATACCGTAGGCAGTTCCTCCCGGGGGGCCAAACGGGTGGTGTTCTCCAATGACGGCCTGATCTACTATACCGGGGACCATTATGAGAGCTTCGAGCTGCTCTATGGGGAGCCGTGATGATGGAGACGGTTAAATTGGATGGAGCCCAACTATGCTGCCGGGAAGAAGCCATGGAGCGGCTGGCCCAGGCGCTGGCCCTGCCGGAGTGGTGGGGCCGCAACCTGGACGCCCTCCACGACTGCCTGACCGATCCTGGCCGGCCAATGAAGCTGGTGCTTCATAACCGGGAGGATCTGGAGGCGTCACCTTTCGGACTGCGGCTGCTTCGGGTTCTGAACGAATCGGCGGCGGAAAATCCCGATCTGGAACTGGTCTCAGAATAAAAATGGCCCCTGCCGCCATGAGCGGGGCCCCAGCCTGTCAAAAAGCGGCCTGTCTGGAAAATGTCCAGACAGGCCGCATCGCATCATCAGATAAGTGGGGCTGGCTCTGATACACCCCAATTCCCTTCCGCATAGTATATTTTCCTCAGCCCTGCTTCGCGCACTCCACCATAAGGGGCGCCACCTGGAACAGATCCCCCACGATGCCGAAATCCGCCGCCTCAAAAACAGGCGCGTCCGGGTTGGAGTTCACCGCGATAATGCACTCCGAATCCTGCATCCCCGCCTTGTGCTGGATGGCCCCGGAAATCCCCAGGGCAATGTAAATCCGGGGCCGCACCGTCTTGCCCGTCTGGCCCACCTGGTGGTCGGCGGAGATCCAGCCCGCGTCCACCGCCGCCCGGGACGCGCCTACCACGCCGTGGAGGGCGTCCGCCAGCTCCTGGGCCAGCTCCAGGCCGCGCTTCACGTCCTTGCTGATGCCGTAGCCCACGGACACCACCACTTCCGCGCCGATAAGGTCTACGGCGGTCTTGGCCTCCTTCACCACCTCCAGCACCTTTGTTTTCAGGTCGCTGTCCGTCAGGGACACCGGGCACAGCTCCACCTGGCAGGCATCTGCCCTGGCTTGGTCAAAGGGTGCGCACTTCATCACGCCGGGGCGCACCGTGGACATCTGGGGCCGGAACCGGGGGCAGATGATGGTGGCCATCAGGTGCCCGCCGAAGGCCGGACGGGTCATTTTTAATCCCCGGTCGTTTTCGTCGAACTTCATGCCGTCCACATCCAGGGTGGACGTGCTCTTTAAAAATTCCTTGTATTTCGCCACATCCACGTCCAGGTGGGTGCAGTCCGCCGTCAGGCCGGTATGCAGCCGGGCCGCGCACCGGGGCCCCAAGTCCCGCCCGATATTTGTCGCGCCGATGAGCACGATCTCCGGCTTTTTCTCCATTACCACATCACAGATCACCTTGGTGTAGGCATCGGTGGTATAATGCCGCAGCCGGGGATGCTCACAGACATACACCCGGTCCGCGCCGTAGCCGCCCAGCTCCCTGGCCAAGCCTGCCACTTCATCCCCCAGCAGAAGGCCGCAAAGCTCTACGCCCAGATCGTCCGCCAGCTTCCGGCCCTCGCTGAGCAGCTCGAAATCGGTGGGGTTCAGCGTCCCCTCCCGCTGCTCACAGAACACCCACACGCCCCGGAAGGCGTTGGGATCGGTATTCACAAACTGAGACATTTTTCCGCCCTCCTTAAATGATGTGCTTTTCCGCCAGCGCAGCGAACAGCTTCTCTACCGTTTCTTTGCCGGACCCTTCCAGCATAACCCCCGCGCCCTTCACCGGGGGCGAGAAGGACTTGTACACGTTGGTGGGGGACCCCTTCAGCCCGATGGTGTCTGGCTCGATAAGAGGTTCGTCCTTCAGCGTATTATAATCGTACACTGTGTACGGTTTCTGATCGCACTCCAAAATCCCCCGCACCGTCATGTACCGGGGGGTGTTCAACTCTTTAATGCAGGTGACCAGGCAGGGCGTCTGGGTCTGAATGACCATATAGCCGTCCTCCAGCATCCGCTTCACCGTGAGGGTGTTCCCCTCCAGCTTCAGGTCGGCGGCGTAGGACACCTGTGGGATGTCCAGCTTTTCCGCGATCTGCGGCCCCACCTGGGCGGTGTCGCCGTCAATGGCCTGCCTGCCGCAGAAGATAATATCGTCATCGTCCAACCCAATATGGGCGATGGCGGCGGCGAGGATCTGGGAGGTGGCGAAGGTGTCGGAGCCGCCGAACTCCCGGGCGGAGACCAGCACGGCCTCGTCGCACCCCATGGCCAGCAGCTCCCGCAGCATCCCGGCGGCGGGGGGCGGGCCCATGGACACCAACACCACCTTGGCCTCCGGGTTGGCGTCTTTGAGCGCCAGAGCAGCTTCCACCGCGTTCAGATCGTCCGGGTTGGTGATGGCGGCCATGGAAGCCCGGTCCATGGTGCCGTCCGCCTTGACGGCCACCTTGCCGGAGGTGTCGGGCACCTGCTTCACACAAACAATGAATTTCATGTTCCTTCCTCCTCCCTTACTTCAGCAGACTGCCTGAGATGACCATTTGCTGGACCTGGCTGGTGCCCTCATAAATTGTGGTGATGCGGGCGTCCCGGTAGAACCGCTCCACCTTATACTCCTTGATGTAGCCGTATCCGCCGTGGATCTGGACAGCCTTGTACGCCACCCGGTTGCACATCTCAGAGGCAAAAAACTTGCTCATGGCGCACAGCTTGCTGGATTCCGGGTCGCCCGCGTCCTTGCGCACGGCGGTGGAGTAGATAAGCTGCCGCGCGGCCTCGATCTCGGTGGCCATGTCGGCGATCATGAAGCTGATGCCCTGGAACTTGGAAATCGGTTTGCCGAACTGCTTGCGCTCCCTGGCATATTTCACGGACTCCTCCAAACAGCCTTGGGCAATGCCCAGTGCCTGGGCCGCCATGCCCAGACGGCCCCCGTCCAGGATTTTCATGGCGGTGGCAAAGCCCTTGTGCAGCGGGCCCAGCAGGTCGGACTTATGGACGCGGACATCCTCCAAAATAACGTCGCTGGTGGGGTAGCCGATGATGCCCATTTTGTGCTCCGGCTTGCCGCAGGACACGCCGGGGAGCTTCATGTCCACGATGAACATGGAGATGCCCTTGGAACCCTTCTGGCTGGGGTCGGTCTTGGCGTACACGATGGCGTAATCCGCGAAGGGCGCACCGGAGATGAAGGTCTTGCGGCCGTTGAGGACGAAGTAGTCCCCGTCCTGCACGGCGGAGGTCAAGGTGCCGCCCGCGTCGGAGCCCGCCCCCGGCTCGGTGAGGGCGAACACAATGATCTTTTCCCCCTTGGCGCAGGGGGTAAGATATTTCTGCTTCTGCTCCTCGGTGCCGCAGAACATCAGCGGCCCGCCCCCCAGGGAGTTGGAGGTGTTGGCGTAGATGGACAGCACCGGGGACACCCGGGCGAACTCCTCCACCATCATGGCGTAGGCCAGGCTGTCGCCGCCCTGTCCGCCGTACTCCACGGGGATCTTTGCGCCCATGAAACCATATTTAGCCATCTTGTCGTGGATGCCCCGATTAAATTCTCCGGTTTCCTCCAACTGGTCCAGCAGCTCGTCGGTGAACTCAGTTTCCGCAAACTGCCGATACAGCTTGCGCAGCATTTGCTGCTTCTCAGATAAGATCATTAGCTATCCTCCTTACATGATTGTCAGCTATGTTAGCAATATTGATTTAGCACAAAACCCAATGAATCCAGTTTATTTTGCTCTGGGTATCGGATAACAGGCGGCGCCCGCCTCCATCATTGCGTGAATCTGTTCATTGGTATAGCCCAGCTCTGCCAAAACGGCCTCGGTCTGCTCACCTTGGTATGGCCCACGCTTGTATTCAGGAAGGGGCGTGTCCGAAAACAGGACTGGGGGACGTACCAAGGTGCGCTCCGCGCCGGTGGGGTAGCTCATTTTGTAGAAGCAGTCCGCCGCCCACGCCTGCGGGTCCTCCAGCAGCTCGTCCCACGTCTGGGCCACCGCATAGGGGATGTCGGCGGCCTTAAACGCTACGCACCACTCGGCCAACGGCTTCTTCGCCACCTCGGACACTAAAATGTCATAGAACTCGTGAAGATTGGCCTGCAAATTGGCCTGTGGGAAAAACCGGGGATCGCCCGCCAGATCAGCGCGTCCCAACGCGGTGACAAAGCGGTCGTACAGCGCATCGTAGGCCGGGGCGGCAAACTGGATCCACCGACCGTCCTTCGTCTTGTGGGCCACGGTAAACGGATTGGCGATATCTTTCCGGGACATGGGATAGCGAGTGGCAGGCTGGCCGTATTGGGCGCTTTGCAGCATGGTGGACACCGCCCAGATGGCGGAGTGGAACAGGCTTACCGTCACCATGTCGCACTTGCCGATCTTTTCCGCCCGGTACAGCGCCGCCAGCAGGCCGGAGGCTAAGTACATCCCCACCGGGTGGTCGCCGAACCCCGGCATGGTGAGCATGGGGGAGGAGTCCTTGTCGAACAGGGCGCCCAGGATGCCGCCGCGGGCAAAATAGGCGGTGAAGTCGAAGCCGGGGAGGTCCTTGTCCGGGCCCTTTTCGCCGTAGCCGGTGACGTAGCCCATCACCAGCCTGGGGTATTTGGCCTTCAGCGTCTCCCAGTCCAGGCCGGACTTGATGAGGGATTTGTAGCGCACATTGGTGAGAAAGATGTCCGCCCGGGCAATGAGCTTTTCCAGCGCCTCCCGCCCCTCGGGGGTCTTGGTGTTCAGACAGATGTCACGTTTGTTGGCGTTGTCCAGGTCGAAGCTGGTATTTTCCAAATCGCCGGTGGGACGGCCTTCATTGATGGCTGTATTGCGGTAGGGGTCGCCGCCGGGGGCCTCCACCTTCACCACCTCCGCGCCCAGGTCGGCCAGATAGCGGCCGCAGGACGGCGCGGCGATGAATGTGGCGAGCTCCACGATTTTGACGCCCGCGAGGGGGCGGTTCAGTTGTTCCATATCCAGTTTCCTCCTTATCCGATGATATCTTTGAAGGCTTCCAGCTGGGTTTTTGCCTGCTCATAGTTCACCGTCTGCCGGTCGGTCTCGATGAGCACCACCGGCAGTCCGGCCTGCTCACAGGCTTTCTTAATCAGCGGATAGTCAAACTCCTCCGGGTCGCAGAACTTGGCCAGCGCCACAATCACCCCTTTCACATTCCTGCTCCTGGCAGTTTCTATTATCAAATCCACCCGCTTTTTGTCCACGTCATACAGCACGGAGCAGTGATCCATGCGGGCAAATTTCTCACTCAGCCCCTCCAGCGGGGGCAGGCCGGGGTTGGTGTCGGTGCGGTACTGCCGGCTCTGAGCCGCCACGTCGTCCGCCGCGATTTGGATGCCCAGTTCGTCAAAAATGGAGAGCAGCGCGGGGCTGTCGCACAGTATACCGGACACCAGAACCTTGGGCTTCTCCTCCACGACAGGATTTTCTGCCAGTTCTGAGATGAACTCCCGCACCAGGGCGGTGTGCTCCTCCTTGCGCATGAACCAGGCGCTCTTGAAAATGTCGCTGCGCTGGGCGGCGGTAATCTCCGGGTGAGATGCCAAAGCCTCGTCCACCGTCCGCATGGCGGCGTTATGCTCGTTGTAGACGGCGATGGACGCCGCCAGTTTTTCCTCGGAGAACTTCGCGCCGGTGGTTTTCTCCAAATCGGCAATCACCCGCTCATAACCAGCCTTGGTGAAGGCGCGGCCCACCTCGTTGGCCCGGTTCTGGGGATAGGTCATGGGGATAAACGGGATGGAAGGCACGGCGCACTTCCAGTTCTGCCCCAGGCATTTCAGCGAATCGCACAGGGAGGGGATGACGATGGCGGACACGCCCTCATAGGCCCCCGTCATGCCCAGCTCCAGCACGGACTGCATGATGGAGCAGATAAAGGCGGGGAAGTACTCTTTGGAGCGGCTCAGGGCCATATCCGCCCCCCAGGCCCCCATGGGAACGAGGCCCATGGAGTGGATGATCTCCTCCGGGGTGTAGACGGGGGCGGTGAGCACCACCTTGTCCCCGTGGGCCAGGTATGTATCCAGCTGCTTCTTGGGGTTTGCCGCCGCGGCGTGGAATTTTTCCAAAACGGTTTGGACGCTCATCACACGCCCTCCTTTCTGCTCTCCATGATCTCAGTGAGGCCCTGGACCCGGGTGTCGTACTGGGCCTCGGAGAAGTTGCGGGGATCCGCCTGGTCGCCGTCGAAGGACGCCACCGGGATATCGCAGGCTTCCCCGATCTGACGGCTCATCTCCGCCATGAAGCCGCTCCACAGCTTGCAGGAGCGGTTGGTGTGCACCAGCAGGCCCTCCACGTGGTTGTCCCTGCACAGCTTCACCCGCTTGTCCCGGGAGGTCTCCAGATTGATGGCGTTGGGCACCTTGCAGTAGGCCCGGATCATGTTGTCGAAGCTGTCGTAATCAAAGCCGAAGGCGTCGGCGTAGATGGTGGTCACCATGTTGATGCCCCGGCTTTTCAGCCCGGTGGAGGTGGCCCGCAGCCACGGCCAGCAGGCGATGCCCTCGAACATGATGCGGTGCTTTTCCTCGGCGCGGAAGGTGGATTCCCCCTTCTCGTGGTTGGCCTGGTATTCCTTGAGCAGGGTTTCCATGGCCTCGGCGGCTTCCTTTTTTCCTCTGGCCGTCACCATCACCGCCATGTGGTTCAGCAGGTCGAAGCCGTTGAAGGGGCTGGGGGTGTACCGGGCCATGGAGGTAGCCGCCAGCCACGCCCGGCTGGTGCGGCAGGAGTTTTCCATAACCTCCTGGAAGCGCTCCTCGCTCCACTTTTTGCCGGTGATTTCCTCCAGCTGCTTGATCGCCGCCAGAAACTGCCCCTTCACATAGGCCAGCTCCGCGTCGGACACCTCGTTGTCCGGGTTGAAGGGGATATCCAGCATAATCATGGGGATATCCAGCTCTTTTGCCAGATTTTCGTACCACTTGATCATGCAGTTGCAGATGTTGTTACAGCACAGCACAAAATCCGGCAGGGGCATATCCTGCTCCGGGGCGCTGCCGGATTTGGCATAGGCCAGGCTGATTCGGGCGTAGGCGCAGATGTCGTTGGAATAGCCCGCGTCCTCCGCCTCCTGGCACAGCCTTGCCCCGCCGCCCCGGGCCGCGATGCCCGCCGCCTGGTTCTCCGGGTAGCACACCGGGATGCCCAGCGTTTCCGGGATCTCCACCGGGAAATTGCTGGAAATCCAGCCGATTTTCGGCTCATCGGTAGAATGAGTGGGTGGTAAAAACTGAACAAGCCCTTGGCAGCACAGGGGAAACGACTATGATTAAGTTGCGAAACAAAAATCAAGGAAGAAGGCC
>CAJTGJ010000020.1 GCA_910575695.1 Oscillospiraceae bacterium
CTTCGCCATCTCGTTGAGAACGCTTTTCTTCTTCTCAAGCGCTGGCGCGGCATTGCTGCGCGCTACGCCAAAAATGTCGCTTCCTTCGTCGCTGCTGTCCAAATTCGTTGTATTGCCATTTGGCTCCTCGTTTATTGACGACACCATCTAAATGCAAACAAGAACTTTTGATAAAGGTTAAAAATTTCCAACTGAGCATCATCAAAGAGTCAGACGCATAGACGCAGAGCCGATGAACTTGTGAGGAAACTCACCAGATCATCGGCTCTGCATTTTACATTACATACTGTTTTGGAGCATAAGTATTTTCTATTTGCCCGTCAGCTCATTAGCCATAGCGCGTACAGCAGCCAGGACCAGCCGCCGCCCCTGTTCCGGGCAGGCCCGGTAAAGACCAGCAATCTCCTGGAGTTCAGCCTCCGCCTGTTCCTCCGCTGGATTGAAGATTGCATCAAAAGAAGTACCAAGCACAGATATGATTGTGTAAAGCACCTCAAAGGACGGATTTGCTTCTCCTTTTTCGATGCCCGCGATATGGCGGGAGGAGAGCTTTGTCAACTCCGCCAACTGTTCCTGGGTGTAGCCCCGTTCTTTTCGGAGCGCCCTTAACCGCGCCCCGCCCCTTACTAAGACTTCATTCGGCATAATTCTTCACCTCTTACTGTATTGTGTAGTTCAGATGGTGCAATTTGAATCCCTGCGCCGTTCTGACTACCATGCAATATAATTCCGGTTTCAGCCGAACTTTTCAAGAAATACGGTTCCGGGAGGCTGTCAAAAAAAACGGCAGCTTTGCGGGACGCTTTTGTGTGCTCAAATACCATAGCCGCCGTTTAAGGAGATGGCTATGGTGCTTTTGCTTTATATGATGGAGCTGTTCCGGCTGCTCCAGATAGGTGAATTGTCAAAAAAATCCTTGCGGCTTCTACAACCTATTCTACCCATCAACCGGAACTGTATAGGCATGTAAGCAAGAACTATCACTCAGACACACGGCAGAAGGCCGGGTACTCAACGGAAGTACCCGGCCTTCTGCTTTGTCGAATCCTGGGGAAAGCAGTCTGCCCCTGCGGGTGTCGCGGCCCACCTGACCTCCATTTTAATTTTTCGTCCGTAGGCTCCTACAAATGAAATGGAGGAAATTATGTTTGATGCCAAGAGCGATTTTGCTTTGAATAAATTTGACCAGGACGCTATTGTATGCAGGAGCGTCACCGGCGTACATATCCGGCTGACCCGCGAGGACTTTGCCAGTGAGGAAGAATTTTTCCGCTGGAAGGTCTGGTCCGACGGCGACTACTACGACACCGAAAAAGACGGGCGCGGCTTCTACGACAACAGCCTCCCCCTGGACCCCCGTGTGGACAAGCTGGGAGCGGTCCCTTCCGTCGAGGCGGACATCCTCACTATGTTGGACGCTGCCGAGGCCAGCGTGGAGCAGACCCGGAGGACCGCCGCCTTGATCGAGCAGATCAAGAGCTGCCTGACCAGAACGCAGTACCGCCGTCTCTGGATGCTCTATGCCCAGAAAATGAACGTGACCGCCATTGCCAAGGCGGAGGGCATCTCAAAAGCGAGTGCATCCAGGTCCATCAGCGCCGCGCTGAAAAATATTTCTGCTTTTTTCCCAGAAGGGGGCGAAAATAGGTAACAAACACCCTTCTTTTTTGTGATAGGTGAAAGGTGCGTTTCCCCCATCACCTTCACGAACCTTCAAAATTGAATACACGGTATTGCAGGCACAAAACCCATGTGAACAGCGGTAAAAGGTGCGCCGCCAAGACGCCAGCTTCAGGAGGTGAACGGACAAGCTGGCCGAGCGATCTACGCACACTTTCAACCTGCTCTGGCAGGCCGGGACGCGATGACAGCATGGAGGACAATGAGACTTGCTCACGCCCGCTCACAGACTTGAAGCGGAACCCTGCGGCGCACGTTCAGAACGACGCTGTGGAGTTATGACAGCTGTGCCAACAGCGGCCTGCAATATCCCCCCTCGCCGGGGGTGCGTGGCAAATACGGCGAGTTTGAAAGCAGCTAAAACCGAATCAGCCGCGCCGGAATACCGCCCGCCTTATGTTATGCGGACACAGCATTTTCCGGCGCGGCTGTCCTGTTTCAAAGGAGGATACAGGACTATGCGTAATGCGATCATTCAGCTGCCGAACAGCGGGTGCGCCCCGGCTGTGCAGCCCTTTGGGGCTGGGAAACTCGGCATGACGATAGACGAGGCCGCTGACTGCACCGGCATTGGCCGGAACACGCTGCGGAAGCTGGTCTCCTGGGGAAAAATCCCCGTCCTGCGGATTGGGCGCAAGACCATTATCCGCATCGATGTCATCAGCACCTTTATGGAGATTAACCAGGGGTGCGTTGACAATGAATGTGTCTGTCGATATACATTCTGTAGCTTTCAAAGGTATTTTCGCCCTGATTTGTCTTGCCATACAGCACTTTCCTTTATCTTCATCCATCCTGTGGCTCACTATGCTCAAACCCCATTTCACCGATGTTTAATCTTGAAACATACAAGTCTATAAATCGGATCGGATTATTTTCATCGATTGCATCTTCCAAGCTACTTATGCAGCACTGATTCCTGTCAACTCCTGAAACATATCCATCTTTTTTCCTCCCATTCGTTTCCCTTCTCTCTGTTTCACCATAAAGGCGGGAGGGGAGACAAGCAAAACGACCGGGGAGCGTTGAAAAAATTTCCCGGCAAAGGCCCATCAACAGGGGGACGCACCGTGCGCCCGCCGGTTCATCGCCCAAAATCGAACTGCCAGAAAATTGCGGCAGAGGGTTGACAAACTCCCAGCTCTATGATAGGATAACACTACCCCCCAGGGGAGTATAAAACGGATAGGAGGGACGGCCCATGATGGCTGACCAGAAAACGGTGCTGCGGCTGCTGAAAACCGCCCGGGGGCAGATCGACGGCATCATTAAAATGGTGGAGGAGGACCGTTACTGCATGGACATCTCCCAGCAGATCACTGCCGCCGACGCCATGCTCCGCCGGGCCAACCGGGAGATCTTGACCGCCCATCTGAAGCACTGCGTGGAGAACGCCAAGGATGATAAGGAGCGGGTGGACAAAATCGACGAATTGGTGGCCGCTCTGGGAAAGATACTATAAGATATGTGTTCAGCGAGGTGAAACCCAATGAAGCAGAAATTTACCGTGACCGGCATGACCTGTTCCGCCTGCTCCGCCCACGTGGACAAGGCGGTGCGGAAGCTGGACGGGGTGTGCGAGGTGAACGTCAACCTGCTGGGCGGCTCCATGACGGTGGACTGGGACGGGGGGCTGACCCCGGAACAGATCGTGTCCGCCGTGGAAAAGGCGGGGTATGGCGCGTCCCTGCCCGCCGCGTCCGGACAAGGCGGGGCCCAGACTGCGGCAAAGCCCGCCGCGGACGCCATGGAGGACGATTTAAAGAATATGAGGGCGCGGCTCATCGCCTCCTTCGTGTTCCTGGCCCCCCTGTTTTACCTGTCCATGGGGCATATGATGGGCTGGCCCATCCCCCATTTTTTCCACGGGACAGAAAACGCCATGATTTTTGCGCTGACTCTGTTTCTGCTCACAGTGCCCATTATGGTCATTAACCAAAAGTATTATCGGGTTGGCTTTAAAACCCTTTGGTATCGCTCCCCGAATATGGATTCCCTGATTGCCGTGGGCTCCGCCGCCGCTGTCGTTTACGGCGTCGCCGCCCTGTATTGCATCGGCTGGGGGCTGGGCCACGGGGATGAGGCTCTGGTGACGCACTACTCCATGGATTTGTATTTTGAATCCGCAGGCATGATTTTGGCCCTGATTACTTTGGGCAAGTACCTGGAGACCCGCTCCAAGGGCAAAACGGGACAGGCCATTGCCCGGCTGATGGATCTCACCCCCAAGACCGCATCTGTCCTCCGGGACGGGCGGGAGGTGGAGGTGCCTGTGGAGCAGGTGCAGGCGGGGGATCTGGTGCTGGTGCGGCCCGGCGGGTCGGCGCCGGTGGACGGCGTGGTGGTGGAGGGGGCGTCCACCGTGGACGAATCCGCCCTCACCGGGGAGTCCATCCCGGTGGACAAGGGGCCCGGCGACACGGTGATCTCTGCCTCCATCAATCAATCCGGCGTGCTCACCCTCCGGGCCACCCGGGTGGGGGAGGACACCACCCTGGCCCAGATGATCCGGCTGGTGGATGAAGCGGCCTCCTCCAAGGCCCCCATCGCCAAGCTGGCGGACAAGGTGGCGGGGGTATTTGTCCCCGTGGTCATGGTCATCGCCTTGGTCACTGCTGTGGTGTGGATGCTTGCCACCGGCTCCATTGAGCGGGCGCTGACCTCCGGCGTGGCGGTGCTGGTGATCTCCTGCCCCTGCGCCCTGGGGCTTGCCACCCCGGTGGCCATCATGGTGGGCACCGGAAAGGGGGCGGAGCAGGGCATTCTGGTGAAGTCCGCCGAGGGGCTGGAAAACCTGCGCTCCGTCACCACGGTGGTGCTGGACAAGACGGGCACCGTCACCCAGGGAAAGCCCAAGGTCACCGATTTGTACCCCCTGGGGCAGACCACCGCAGAGGAACTGCTGTGCGTGGCGGCGTCGCTGGAGGAGCCCTCCGAGCACCCTCTGGGCACGGCCATTGTGGAGGAGGCGGAAAACCGGGGCATCCCCCTGTGTCCGGTGGAGAAATTTAAGGCCGTCCACGGCAAGGGCGTCCGGGGGGCCATCCAGGGCGCGGATTACCTGGCGGGCAATGCCGCCATGCTGGCGGACGCCAGGGTGGAGCTGGGCCAGGACGCCGTGATCGCCGACGAGCTGGCAAAGCAGGGCAAGACGCCGCTGTTCTTCGTGGAGGATGGAAAACCCATCGGCATTATCGCTGTGGCGGACACGGTAAAGGCGTCCAGCAAAGCGGCCATTGAGGGCTTCCAGAGGCTGGGGCTGAAGGTGGTGATGCTCACCGGGGACAACAAGCGCACCGCCGGGGCCATCGGCAGGGAGCTGGGGCTGACCCAGGTGATCTCCGAGGTGCTCCCCGCCGACAAGGAGCGGCAGGTGGCCGCCCTCCAGGCCCAGGGCGAGAAGGTGGCCATGGTGGGCGACGGCATCAACGACGCCCCGGCCCTGGCCCGGGCGGATGTGGGCCTTGCCATCGGCGCGGGGGCGGACGTTGCCATTGAGAGCGCCGACATCGTGCTGATGAAGTCCGACCTGGTGGACGCGGTGACGGCGGTGGAGCTGTCAAGAGCCACCATCCGGAACGTGAAGCAGAATCTGTTCTGGGCGTTTTTCTACAACGCCATCTGCATCCCGGTGGCGGCGGGGGTGCTGGCCATCTGGGGCGGGCCCCAGCTCAGCCCCATGCTGGGGGCGGCGGCCATGAGTTTCAGCTCGGTGTGCGTGGTATCCAACGCTTTGCGCCTGCGGTTTTTCAAGCCCAGCATACAGGCCCATTCAGATGTTAAATCCGGCGGGGAGCCCGCCGTTCAAGTGAAAGGAGAACAAAAAGCCATGGAAAAGAAAGTTGTGATTGAGGGTATGATGTGCCAGCACTGCCGCGCCCACGTGGACAAGGCGCTGAACGGCCTGCCCGGCGCGTCCGCCACGGTGGACCTGGACAGCAAGACCGCCGTGGTCACGGGGGACGTGTCAGACGACGCCATCCGTGCCGCCGTGGAGGAGGCCGGATATCAGGTGGTGTCCATCCAGTAAATCCAGCAGGAGAACGGAAGAAGCGGCGCAGTCCGGTGACTGCGCCGCTTCTGTTTGTTTCCGGGACTGCAACAGCCTGCCGCAGGGGGGCGGCAGGCTGTCACAAGTCGATTCAAGAAAAGAGAGAGGGAGGAGTTGTCATTGCATCTGACAGTGTTAAGAATACCATATTCCACGGCAAATTGGTGGATAGTTTTTGAAATATCTTTGAACAATCTGTGAAGCCTCAGACGGAATCCCAGTCCGGGCTTTGGGCCCCGTCACAGGCGGCGCTCTGTCCGGTCCGGAGGAGCTCCAGCGCCCGCAATGCGCCGGACAGGTCCCCGGCAGGGAGCCAGACCCGGCCCGGCGGCAGGCAGGCCGGACCCCAGGCGTCTCCATGGCCGGACTCAGAGCAGGGTGATGAAGTCACTGTTGGCATAGCCTTCGGCGCCGTCAAAGGAGACCAGGTACCAGCCCTGCCACTGGTTGCGGATGGTCAGCCGCGCCCCGTCGTAGGCCTTGGCAATCACCGGGGCGGAGGTGTTCGGCCTGGAGCGGATGTTCAGATAGCCCCAGTCCACGTCCACCACGCCCTGCCGGGTGGGGCCGGGGGTGAGGAAGGGGATGCCGAAATACTCGGTGAGGGCCAGCACAATGGCCCGGGCCGCTTCGTCCAGGTGGCTCTTGATCCAGGCGGCGTCGTCCTCGTTGTCGTGGTAGCCCAACTCGATGAACACCGACGGGGCCCGGGGCTGGCGCACCTCGCCGATGGAGGTGGTGGCCTCCGACCGCACCCGGTTGGGCAGGGGGTAGATGGCTTTCAGGTTTTCCGTCATCAGCTCCGCCGCCCGCTTGCCGTTGGTGCTCCCGGGGTAGTAGAACACAATGATGCCCCGGGTGCCGCCGTAGTTGCTGGGGGCGGAGGCGTTGGAGTGCAGGGCCAGGTGCAGGTCGTAAGTACCGGCATTGGACGCCCGGATGGACGAGGCGGCGGTCATCTCCGGGGTGTTGCGGGTGTATTGGATGCCGGAGGCGTCGAGATAGGGGATCATGGCGTCGGCCAGACGGTTCATCCATTCCTCCTCGCTGCCGCCGGTGACATAGATATTGGCCTCCTGGGTAGAAGGTGACAAGTAAATAACAGGCATAGAAAAACCCTCCTTTGAATCATCCTATGCGGCGGGCCAGGATTTGACAAAGGAGGGCATTGTTATGGAGCGCGGCTTACCCCAGCGCCGCCAATGCGGCTTCCGCCCCGCCCTGGGCGCTGGAGCCAAACAGATAGACGCTCCCATCCGTCCCTGTGACCAGAAGCCAGGGCCCCATGCGGGGGTCGATGCAGCAGGTAAAGCCGCCCCATTCCGCACAGCGGTAGGCGCCGGTCTGGGCGCTGCTCATGCCGGTGCCCGCCACCCGGCTGATCTGGGGCAGCTCCTCCACCAGCTCCGCCGACTGGATGTCTACCAGCGCCACGCTCCAGCGTCCGCCAAAGTGGGAGCCTGCCAGTTCCGTCTCCGTCACCTCCAGCTCCACCGGGGCGTTTTCCAGTCCAATCAGCCACACCCCCGCCAGCGGGCAGGCCAGCAGCAGGGCCAGCCCCAGCCCCATAAGCACCTGGGCGGGGCGGCGGGCCAGATTGAACGTGGTGTTGATGCCCACCCGGTCGTTCACAATGCACCGGCGGTCGTTAGGGTTGTAGTACAGCATCCCCCAGATCCAATGGCTGTCATCATCCACATAATAGCCCTGCCCGCTGTCCTGGGTGAGCTTTTCCTGCAAGCGGCGCACCCGGAACTCAATGCTCACCACCGACACGCACACCACCAGAGTGTAGATAAGCACCACCGCCATATGCCGCCAGATATGATCCTGTGTCAGCCACAATCCTATATTGAACAGCCCCGTGGCCCAGGCGGCGGTGAGCCAGCATTTCCCCCAGTTATACCGCCGGATGCGGGTCAGGGCGATGGTGCGGTCTGTGTCCTCATCCACTATCTCAGCCCTGCCGCGGTACAAATAGCGGTAACAGAGGTAAAATGCCAGCACGGTGGCCGCGCCGGCCGCCCACAGACACCACAGCGTCCGGTCAAAAAACAGGGGGACCAGGCTGATAAGGAAGGGCTGCACGAACCACCAGGGCGAGAGCCACCGCATCTCCTCCGCCGCAGCCTTCAGGTCTATGACCACCTGCCGGCCTTCCGGCGCCTGCCGCCAGCCCCGCTCCTCCTTGAGCCGCGCCAGGGCCTTGTTGCACCTGATATAAGGGATGAAGAACACAAAGCACACTGCAACAATCCAGGTGAGCCACACCGTCATAAATACGCCGAAGCTCCGGATAAACAGGCTGGGCGCCACCGCCGCCAGGGCAATCCAGCACGTCAGCTTCATCTCCCGTTTGAACCGCTCCAGCAGGGCCAGCACGTCCCCATCCTGCCGGGCCTCATAGGGCAGTGTCACGCCCAAAATGATGTTTTTCTTTGGCTTGCATTGGTTTTTCTGGATGAAATACAGGAGGGGTAAAAGCCAGATGATGCCCGCCCACGTAAGAAGACTCCAACCCAGCGTCATAGTTTCCGTACCTCCTCGTCATAGAGTTTCCCGCACAGCTCCAAAATCCCCGCTCGGTCCAGTCCCGCCAGCCGCAGCTCGCACATACGCAGCCGCAGGCCCTCCAGCGTCCCGGGGGACACACCTCCCTCCGGCAGGCGCACCGAGGCCCCGTCCCGGCGTCTGGTGGTGATGTACCCCTCGGCCTTCAGGAGCTGGTACGCCTTGCTGACGGTCATCATGTTGACGCCGGTTTCCTCGGCCAGGGCGCGGATGGTGGGGAGCTTTTCCCCGGGGGAGAGCGTTCCGGCGGCGATAGCGGCCACGATCTGGTTCCTGATCTGCTGGTAAATGGGGATCTCGTTGGAGAAGTCCAGCCTGAAAAGCATCCGGCGTTCCTCCTTTTTTGCATCATTTGCATTAATTATTATAATGCAAATGATGCAAAAAGTCAACCATCAAAAATTTCCCCGCCGGGGGGGAGGAGAGTGGCTCTGAAAGCACCCTGGCACAAGGAAAAAACGGGAGGCCCGGAAACCCGGACCTCCCAGAAACGGTTGGAAATCAGCTTACTTGTTGCGGTTGAACAGCTTCTGGATGTACTCCAGGCAGCTGTCGCCATTGCCGTCGGCCTCGCCGTAGCCGGTGCCGCCGTACTTGTAGGTGCGGGTGGGCACGTCCTTGACCAGCAGGTCCTCGTCGATCTCGGCGCTGCAACGGGCCATGGAGCCGTCGCCCATGTACCAGCGCAGGGGGAAGCAGTTGAAGCGGAACCACACGCCGGCGGGGATCTTGTCCAGGTCGCCGCCCAGGTTCTCCACGCCCACGATGCCGTGGCCCAGCATCTCCTTGTGGCAGGGCTCCCAGGTGCCCCAGATGCCGATGCTCTCCAGGTCGCCGTAGAGCTTGTCATATGCCTCCTGGCCGAAGATGCGGATGTACTCGAACTTGTCGAACTTGGCGTAGGCCTCCTCGCCGAACAGCTCCTTGTACTCCTCGGTGATGGGCTTGCCGGTAGCGCCCAGCAGGTTCATGCGGGTCATGCCGTTGTTGCCCATGGCGGTGTGCAGGGGGTGGTCCAGGGCCTGGCTGTCCATGGCCACGCACTTCACCTTGTTCTTCACGAACCACTTGCCGGCCTCCACGCCGGTACCGGCGGAGTAGTGGTAGTAAGCCTTGGAGTCATCGAACAGGCGGTGCATCCCGGTGTTCAGGCAGACGATCTTGCCCTCCAGGTCGGCCTGGTTGATGCCGTACTTCTCACAGGCGGCGTCCAGGTGCTTGTCGGTGATCAGGCCCCATGGCTCGATGTCGATCTTCAGCACGACGGCGGTGCCGGTGTAGGCGTCCACAGGCATCTCGTCAGAGTAGCGGGCGCGGCGGCCGTCGAACTCATACTCCATGACGTGGCGGGGGGCGTCGCAGTGGGTGCCGGTGTGCATGGTGCACTTGATGGACTGGGTGAGCACGCCGCCCTTGGCCATGGAGTGCGCGCCCACGATGTCGGGCTTATCGAAATAGGGCCAGCGGGGAATCTCCGCGCCAAAGGGGTGGGTCAGATCCACAAAAACAGTCTTGCCCATGGTAAATTTCCTCCTAAAATTTCTATGAAAGATATAAACTCAGCTTACAGAACGGCGGGACGGCGTCAGACCGTCAGCAGAGGGGCGCCCGTCTGAATCAGCCGGGTCAGGTGGGGACCCCAGGGCTCCAGCGCCACGCCCAGCTCCGTCAGCTTATCAACCGCATCCAGTTCCCTGGCGCAGGTGATGCAACCCACGAACTCAACGCCGTACTCATTTTGGAGCAGACGCATTTCCTGCTGGAGCTCCTGGTTTTCCGAAATCAGCTTTACCGTCGCGCCCCAAATAATCACCGTGCATTTGTCCCACCACTGATTTATCATGCTGTACTTGGCGTACATCATCACCATCAGCTTGCCGGTGGTGGGGTCCGCGTTGGTCCAGAGGATATGCAGGTGACGGTAATCCATGGCGGATCAGCAGGTCAGGTAGCCGCCGGAGCAGTCGCAGTTGGCGCCGGTGATGTAGTTGGAGGCGTCAGAGGACAGGAACAGGGCGTAGCCCGCGAAGTCGGAGGGCTCGGCCAGACGGCCGATGGGCTCCCGCTTCAGGAAGTTCTGGTACACGGCGGATTCGGGATCGAACATCCACTCGGTGAGCTCGGAGCGGAACACGGTGGGGCACAGGGAGTTGACGTTGATCTTGTGCTGGGCGGACAGCTCGCAGGCCAAGCTGCTGACCATCAGGTCCGCGCCGCCCTTGGAGGTGCAGTAGCCGGTGTAGCCCGCCATGCCCCGCTTGGAGCGCTGGCTGGTGACGACAACGATCTTGCCGCCCTTGCCCTGGGCCACCATCTGCTCGGACACGTACTTGAGCACGACGTACACGCTCTTGCAGTCGGCGTCCATGATGTACTGCCACTCCTCCACGGACTGCTCCAGGATGGGCTTGGGCTTGTTGTAGCCGTGGCACACGGCCAGGATGTTGATCTCGCCGTACTTCTCCACGGTGGCCTTCACCAGGCCCTTCACGTCGTCCTCAACGGCGGGGTCGGCCACGCAGTAGGCGCAGTCGATGCCCTCTGCCTTGAATTCGTCCTCCAGCTCCTTCAGCTTGCCCTCGCTGCGGCCGGTCATCATGACCTTGGCCCCGGCATAGCCGTAGGTCTTGGCCAGCACCTTGCCCAGAGCGCCGGTGGCGCCGGTGACGACGGCTACCTTGCCCTCTACGGAAAACATATTGGTAACGAAGCTCTTTTCGATAGCAACCATTGGTAATTACCTCCTAATAATCTATGCTGGACGTTGGGACAGCCGGGGGCTGCTTACTGCTGGGGAGGCTGGAGGACCACCAGCATCTGGCAGACCTCGGTGCCGGTGTTCCGCACGGACTTGTTCACGCCGCCTACGCAGTGGAAACTGTCGCCCGCGTGGAGGACGGTCTCGCCGTCCTCGGTCTTGAGGGTCATCTCGCCGGTGAGGATGTAGTAGATGGATTCCATGGGGTTGGAGGTGAACTCGGTGCTTCCGCCGGGCACGAAGTAGGTGATGCCCATGATGATCTTGCCGCCCTCGATGTCGTTGGCGCCGGCGCCGTCGATGTCGTGCAGACGGGTGGGGACGCACTCATAGTGGCCGGCGGCGGAATAAGCGTAAACGGTGCTGCCCTCCACACCCTTGGCCCGTTGAATCCTGTACTTTGCCATAAATAGCTCCTCCTTTAAAATGTATGTATTTAGGGGTATTTCCTTTCAGCAATTTCAGTATAAAACAAGCCGTTCCTCTGTGCAAGAGATACTTTTTTAACAGTTGATTCCCATTTGGTAATCACTTACCGAACGGTATCTGGCAAAGTGCACAAATCCCTCCGGGGAGATATGGGCAAGGTGCAAAAAGCTAAGGCGCGGCTGGAAAAAGGTTTCGTTGATTTGAATAAAAACGGCCCGAAAAATTTGGGCTATTCAACAAGGGGGAAATGTGTTAAAATATGGACAAGCCCAAGCGATCAGGAGGAGACACCTATGGCCAGAAGCACCTTTGACCAGCCCACCAACCCCTACCACTACGCCCTGCACTGTATCGGCGGGAAATGGAAAATGACCATCCTGCATGAAATCTACACCTATGGAAAGATTCATTTCAACGAGACGCTGAAGGTGCTGCCCGTGTCGGAAAAGGTGCTCAGCCAGCAGCTCAAGGAACTGATCGAGGACGGGCTGATCCAGCGGGTGGTCCACAACGACCAGTTCCCCCCCGCCATCGACTATGTGCTGACGGTGGAGGGGGCGCGGCTCATCCCGGCGCTGGACATTTTGTACATCTGGAGCATCCGGCAGATGGACACCCGGCAGGTGCCCATCGACGCGGACGCCTTTGCGGTGCATAAGGCGGAAAAATATGTGGAGGCCCTGCGGGACGTGATGGAGGCCAACGATTTCTGGCCCTGCCTGGAGCAGCAGAGGGGCGGGAAGCCGAAACGGGGATAAAACGCAAAAAGGGAGCGCCGGATGGGCGCTCCCCTTTCTGTTGATTTTCCGGGGGTCACAGGGTAAACTGCACCGCGCAGAAGGCGGCGTAGATGGCCAGCAGGGCCAGACCCTGGGTGCGCCTCAGCTTCCCCGTGGCGAGGGCGGGGATGGTGAGCAGGGCCATGACCAGCAGCATCACCGGGATATCCAGCACCAGGGAGGCGTTGTATCCGGCGATGGCGGCGCTCTGGGGGACGGAGAAGGGGGCCAGCGTGACGGACACCCCGGACACCAGCACCAGATTGAACACGTTGGCCCCGATGACGTTGCCCAGGGACAGCGCCCCGTGGCCCTTTGCCAGGGAGGAGATGGCGGTGACCAGCTCGGGCAGGGAGGTGCCCAGGGCCACGAAGGTGAGAGCGATCACCGACTCGGGCACGCCCAGGGCCTGGGCAATGAGGGTGCCGTTGTCCACCAGCAGATTGGCCCCCACGGCGATCAGCGCCGCCCCGGCGATGAGCATGACGATGTTTTTCAAGAGGGAATTGGATTCCTCCTGGACCTGGGCGCGTGGAGCGGGGGAGGGCTGGGCCTTCATCTGCCACACGGTGGCCAGCATATAGGCCGCATACAGCGCCAGCAGGATGATGCCCGCCATTTTGCTGAAATATCCGGTGGTGTAGGCGATACCGGCGTAAACAGCCGCCGCGGTGAAGAAGAAGGCCACCGGCAGGCGCAGGGATTTGGCGTCCACCCGCCCGGGGCGGATGGCGATGGTGATGGCGGCAATGAGGGCGGTGTTGCAGATAATGGAGCCGATGGCGTTGCCGTAGGCGATCTCACCGTGGCCGCTGAGGGCGGAGGCGGTGGACACCATCACCTCGGGGAGGGTGGTGCCGATGGACACCACAGTGGCGCCGATGAGCAGCTCGGGCAGACGGAACTGCCGGGCGATGCCGGTGGCGCCGTCTACAAACCAGTCGCCGCCTTTGATGAGGAACACAAGGCCCACAGCGAACAGCAGGACCGGGATAAGCATTGGCATGGAAATGACCTCCAGACAGCCCGCGTGGCGGGCCGGAATGTAAAAGCGGGGGTATGGCCGTCCGCAAAAAAATTCCGCCGGACAAGGCCCTTTCAGCATACCCGAAACCCTGCGGTTTGTCAATGATATTATCGAAATCCTCATGGAGATGAATGGCAGGGGCGCACACTGTGCGCCCCTGCATACAGGTTGGAGCCGGCGGAAATTGATTTCCCTGCAAAATCCTTCCAAAGGATTGCCAGCGGCGGCAGAATGTGATAAGATAAACCGGCAGATAGGATTAGATTGACTTCACAGAAAGAGGGGACAGGCTTGGATACAGTGATCCAGCAATTCCGCACCGCGCTGTGCGGCTTCAACCGAAAGGACGTACAGCTGTATATTGAGCAAACCGCCGACGCCCACCGGCAGGAGTTGGCCCAGCTCCAGGAGCAGCTGGACCAGGCGGAGGAGCGCAGCAGCACGCTGGAGGCCGCGCTGTCCGGCGCGGAGATCGAAAAAAGCGGCGCGGCGGCGGAGGAGGCCAAGGTGCGGGCCTCGCTGGAGACGTCCACCCGCACCCTGTCCAAGCTCCGGGGGGAGCTGTCTCAGACGGAATCCAAGCTGATCGTGGCAAAAAAAGAGCTGGAGCGGCTCCAGGCCCAGGTGGGCACCCTGGAGCCCATGGCCGCCAGCTACGCCCAGCTGAAGGACCGGGTGGCCACGGTGGAGCTGGACGCCCACCGCAAGGCCCAGAACACGGTGGACGAGGCCCAGGCGGAGGCGGAGCGCATCCGTGCCGACACCCAGGAATGGCTGGACGGGGTGCTTGCCCAGTACGGGCAGCTTCGCCGGGGGATGGATGTCCTGCTGGAGCAGGCCCAGGCCCTGGGAAAGACGGCGGCGCAGATCGGCTCGCTGGACGAAGCGGCCCGGGGCCTGCGGGAACTGGGCGGCATAGAGCAGGGTACATAACGATAGAATTCCCCCGTTTCCCAGGAAACGGGGGAATTTTTTGGGATTCGCTATTTATGGGGTGTACAAAATGGCCTGTTTCGGACTAAACTGGGAGCAGAGGAAAGGAGGGCGGACCATGGATCAGGTGAAGATCGGGGCCTTCATCGCCCAGCTGCGGCGGGAGAGGGGCTGGACCCAGGAGGAGCTGGGGGAGCGGCTGGGGGTGACCAACAAAACCGTCTCCCGCTGGGAGAACGGGAACTATATGCCCGGAATTGAAATGCTGGTGCTGATGGGACGGGAATTTGACATGAGCCTGAACGAACTGCTGGAGGGCCAGCGGCTGGAGGACGAGGGTGAGTTCCGGGCGGCGGCGGACAAGAACCTGGCCTCGGCCATGGAGCGTCCTGTGGAAAAGCTCCGCCGGTGGCTCAGGCGGTATGGGGGCTTTGCCCTGGTGGTGGGGATGCTGTGCCTGACCATGGCGGTGATTGCGGGCGAGTATCTTCAATACCAGAGGGAGCATCCCCTGGACGCCCGGACGCCCGGCACCTTTGCCTGCCGGGATGTTTTCCATGGGGGCCAGTATACCTGGATGTATGTTACCTTTGACCGGGACGGCAGGTACTACATTTTTGACGCTGGAGGGAATGTTTTTGAAACAGGCCGCTACACCCGGGAGGGGGATGTGATCACACTGGAGAATGAGGAGGCCGTCCGCTGGGTGGTGGTAAAGGGACGGCGGATCCGCGACACAGCGCCGTGGGGAGAGGAACTGCTCACCTACGAACTGGTCAGCGGCGTGCCAATGTTTGTCAATTTCGACAGAGAAGATTATATAGACTGAAGAATAAAAAACCGCCCGCTCCCCAAAACGGGGACGGGCGGTTTTCATATAAAAATGTGGCAGCTGAGACAGTCCAGGACCTGCCCCGTTGTCGTGCCGCCTGATTAAAAGCAACAGATCAGGCGGTCAGCGAGCATAAAGCTCTTTTTCGGTTCCTTTCCTCTTGGGAAGAAGGAATGAACTTAATCGTCGCCAAAGCTGATGCCCAGCAGGCGGGCCTCGGCAATGATGTCGGACTTGGGGTCGATGGTCTTGAGCTTGCCCGCCACGTCCTTCAAGGGCACGGAGGTGATTACCCGGTCGTGGATGGCCACCATATTGCCGTATTCCTCCTTGGCGATCAGCTGGGCGGCGGTGGCGCCCAGGCGGGAGGACAGAACGCGGTCGTAGGCGCAGGGGTTGCCGCCCCGCTGCATATGACCGGGGACGGTGACCCGCACCTCCTTGCCGGTCTTTTTCAGAATCTTGTCGGCAATGGCGTAGGACACGGAGGGATACTTTTCCAGCAGCTCGGCCATGTGCTGCTTGTACTCCTTTTTGGACATGGCGGCTTCCTTCTTGGACATAGCGCCCTCGGCCACCGCCAGAATGGTGAAGCCGTTGCCGGACGCGGCCCGCTGCTTGATCTTGGCCAGGACCGCGTCGATGCTGTAAGGGATCTCCGGGATGAGGATGATATCCGCGCCGCCGGCCATGCCCGCGTTCAGGGTCAGCCAGCCCGCCTTGTGGCCCATGATCTCCACCATGAATACCCGGTTGTGGGAGGCGGCGGTGGTGTGGATGCAGTCGATGACATTGGTGGCGATATCCACAGCGCTCTGGAAGCCGAAGGTCATATCGGTGCCCCACAGGTCGTTGTCGATGGTTTTGGGCAGGCCAATGACATTCAGCCCCTCCTCACTGAGCAGATTGGCGGTTTTCTGGCTCCCGTTGCCCCCCAGAACCACCAGACAGTCCAGCCGCAGGCGGCGGTAGGTGTACTTCATGGCCTCCACCTTGTCAAGGCCGTTAGGGTCGGGCTCCCGCATCAGCTTGAAGGGCTGGCGGCTGGAACCCAGGAAGGTGCCGCCCCGGGTAAGCAGCCCGGTGAAGTCGATGGGGGACAGCTTTTTATAGTCCTCATACATCAGGCCCTTGTAGCCGTCAATGAAGCCGATGATTTCCACCTCATTGCCGTAGATGTTGTACAGACCCTTGGCCACGCCGCGCATTGTGGCGTTGAGGGCCTGACAGTCGCCTCCGCTGGTGAGTATTCCGATACGTTTCATGATTGATGCTTCCTTTCCAACTTCTAAATTTTCAGCCATATGGCAGGGAAAACGGAAATGATTTCAGTCCCGTCCCAGCAGACGGCCCAGCAGGCCGTGCTTCCGGGCCTGGATTTTGACGGCGGGCCTGGGGGCGGGGGGCGCCTTCGGGCCGGGGACGGACGGCTTGGCCGCCGGGGCCGGTTTCGCGGCCGCGCCGCTTATGGGCCTGGGCTTGGGCCGGGGCTTTTCCGGCTTGGGCAGGCCGGACAGCGCCCAGGCGCCGCTGTAGGACTGTTCACAGAAATGCTCCTGAGAGCTGAAGGGTTCGCCCTGGGCCCGGGTGTAGGTCCCGTCGGGCTGCTGGACGCGGCCCTTGGCGGTATCCCGCAGTTCGTCGGCAAACATCTGCTCCAGATGGGCCCGCAGGTTGGGGTCGTACACCGGCGCGGCCACCTCCACCCGCCGGGTGGTGTTGCGGGTCATGAAGTCGGCGGACGAGATATACACCTGCCGCCGCTCGTCTTGACCGAAGATGTAGATCCGGGCGTGCTCCAGGTAGCGGCCCACAATACTGACAACCCGGATATTGTCCGTCAGCCCGGGGACGCCGCCCACCATGCAGCACACGCCCCGCACCACCAGGTCGATCTTCACCCCGGCCTGGGACGCCTCAATGAGCTTGTCGATGAGCAGCTTATCGGTGAGGCCGTTGAGCTTGAAGCCCAGATAGGCGGCATTTCCGGCCCTGGCCTGCTCAATTTCACGGTCCATCAGGGCGGTGATCCTGGTGCGCAGGCAGGCGGGGGCCACCATCAGATGGCGGCTGTCCTCCACTACCTCGCCCATGGACAGGGCGTTGAACACCGCCGCCGCTTCCGCGCCGATCTCGGGGCTGGCGGTCATGAGGGCGTAGTCGGTGTACAGCCGCACGGTGTCCTCGTTATAGTTCCCCGTGCCCACCTGGGTGATGTATTCCACCTGCTCATTGTGCATCCGGGTGATGAGCAGCAGCTTGGAGTGCACCTTCAGCCCGTCCAGGCCGTAAATCACCTGGCACCCGGCCTGCTCCAGCACCCGGGACCAGCCGATATTGTTCTCCTCGTCGAACCTGGCCCGCAGCTCCACCAGGGCCACGACCTCCTTGCCGTTTTCAGCGGCATCCACCAGGGCCTCCACGATCTTGCTGTTGTGGGCCACCCGGTAGAGGGTCATTTTGATGGACACCACCTCCGGGTCCTGTCCGGCCTCCTGCAAAAGCCTCAGCAGGGGCCGTACGCTCTCATAGGGGTAGCTGAGCATCAAATCCCGCCGGCGGATCTGCTGGGTCATGGACGCCATGGGGTCCACGTTGGGAGAGTTCTGGGGCACCCGGCGGGGGTAGAACAGCTCCGTCTTGTCCCGGAGCAGATCCCGCACCGCCCCCGCAAAAGACAGATCCAGGGGGATGCCGCAGGAAAACAGGTGCTTTTTGTTCAGCCCCAGGCAGGCGCACAGGCTGTCCCGGATGGAATCGGACAGCTTGCCCCGGTACTCCAGCTTCACCGGCTGGAGCCGCTTGCGGCGGCGGATGAGCTTTTCCATGCTCTTGCGGTATTCCTCCGCCGGGACATCGTCGGACTGGTCGGAGGCGTCGTCCATCTCGATGTCCGCGCTGCGCACCAGGCGGATGAGGGCCGAGCCCTCCACCTTATAATGGAGGAACAGCTTGGGCAGGAAGCTGGCGATCAGGTCCTCCACCAGGATGAACCGCTGGCCCTCTCCGGGCAGGGGGATCAGGCGGCGGAGCACGCCCTCCCCGCAGGAGACGACGCCCATGCGCTCGCCGCCGTTTTTGGTTTTGAGCATGGCCACGGCGTAAATCTCCTTGTTGCGCAGGAAGGGGAAGGGCTGCTTGCGTCCGATCACCTGGGGGGACAGCAGGGGCAGGACGCGGGAGGTAAAGTGCTTTTCCAAAAAGGCCTGGGCCTTATCCGGCAGGGAGTGAAAGCGGCACAGCTCCACCCCCTGCTCCGCCAGCTCGGCCAGCAGGCCCTTGCAGATCCGGTCGCGCTGGGCCAGCAGGCGGCGGGTCTGATCCAGCACGGCAGCGGCCTGCTCGGCGCTGGTCATGCCGGTTTTATTGTCCGTCACCCCCAGCTGGAGCGTGTCCATGAGCATACCCACCCGGACCATATAGAACTCGTCCAGGTTGCTCTGGAAAATGGAGGCGAAATTCAGCCGCTCACACAGGGGGTTGGCGGGGTCCTCCGCCTCCTCCAGCACCCGCTGGTTGAACTGGAGCCAGGACAGCTCCCGGTTGACATAGCAGGACGGGGCGGGGGCAGGCGCGCCGTCCGTCATTGACTGCTCTTTCATGGTGGGTCACACCCCTTTCAACCATAAATGTTACCACCGTTTCCCCCGGGGCGCAAGCCTTTTTTTGGGCACTTTTTCTGTTTTTCGCGCCGGGCGCGTGCCGCCGGGAGGAAGTCCGGCTGAAATTATTTTCAAAAGTTTTCAAATAAAGTGAACCTTTGCCCCAGGGTGTATGGTATATATATGCGAAAGGAGGCGAGGCTGTTGATCGACGAATACATACAGCGCTATGGCCGAAGGCTGTACGGCCTGTGCCGCTCGCTGTATTCCAGCCCCTTTGACGCGGACGACCTGTATCAGGAGACGTGGCTGAGGGTGGTGAAGCACATGGACAAATACGACCCCGGGCGGGAGTTTGAGCCGTGGCTGACCAAAATCTGCGTAAACACCTACCGGAGCGCCCTGCGGCGGCTGGCCCGCAGCCCTGTCCTGGATTTTTCCAGCGGGGAGGACAAGGAGCGTTTCCTCCAAAGCCTCCCCGCCCCGGAGGAGCGGGACTATTCGCCGCTGTACGAGGCGGTGGGCTGTCTGCCGGACAAGCTGCGGCTGGCAGTGGTGCTGTTCTACTTTCAGGGGCAGGATCTGGCGTCTGCCGCCAGCCTGCTGGGCGTCCCCGTGGGGACGGTAAAATCCCGGCTGAACAAGGCCCGGAAACTGTTAAAGGAGGAATTGTCCCATGAAGCAGACGTATTGTTTTGAGCGGTTCGAGCCGCCGGTTTTGAACGAGGCCATGCTCCGCCGGGAGCTGGAAAAACGGGCGGAGCGGCGGCGCACCGTCCTGCTGGTCATTGCCGGGGTGCTGATCCAGATCGCGGCGGTGCTGTTTGCGGCGCTGGTGCGGGGGTGGTATCCGGCGGTGTCGCTGGCGGTGATGTGCTCCGCCATCCTGTCCACGGCGGCGGGCGGCGTCATTGTAATCCTGTATGTACAGAGAGGAGGAGCGGACTATGACTATGGGGCTTGACTGGCCGGTGATGCTGCAAGGTATATTGCTGTTGGGGCTGATGGCGGCGCTGGCGCTGTCCATCCCCATGTTTGTGGGCGTCTATGTGTATTATGACGCCAAGCGCCGGGGGATGAACGCCGTGGCGTGGACGCTGGCGGCGGTGCTGGCCCCGGCACTGGCGGGGTTTATCATTTATCTGCTGGTGCGGACAGGACGGCCCGACCTGATCTGCCCCCGGTGCGGGGCGCAGGCGGCGGAGCGGTACGCGGTGTGCCCCCAGTGCGGGGCGAAGCTGCGGCGGGCCTGCCCTGCCTGCGCCGCCCCGGCGGAGCCGGACTGGAGGGTGTGCCCCCGCTGCGCCGCGCCCCTGGACGGGACGGAGGAAGGGGTGACGCCCCCCGTACGGCGGAAGGACCGGGGACTGAAACGGGTGCTGGTGGTGGCGGTGGCCGCTCCGGTGCTGATGGTGGCCATTGCGGTGGGGTGCTATCTGGCCCAGCCCAAGGGCGGCTCCGCCAGCATACAGGAGGTCACCCTTGATGAGTACGACCAGCTCCAGCCGTCGGAGACAGTGCGGGGCTCGGTCCATCGCTGGCTGGACGGCCTGGAGGGCCGCACCGACCGGGCCTACGCCCTGCGGTACGACCTTCCCGGGGAATACGAGTACGAAAACAGGCACTATTTCCTCATCTACGTCCCCGGCGGGGGAAACAGTACCTCCTCCAGCTTCGGCATGGGCTCCGGTTTGTTTGTCCCTGTCGTTGAGTTGGGATTGGATGAGATGGGGGCCAGCGGCTCCCTGTTCTGCGTGATGGCCACGTCGGAAAAGGTGCCCGGCCTGAGCGTCACCCTGGGCGGCAGACGCCTGCGCTGTGAAGTGCGGGAGGTGGATTACAATCCTACCACCTTCCTCGTCTACCCCGACTATTCCCAGCTCCAGCGGGATGAGGTGCTGTTCCTGCCGGAGCGCATCACCGTGATCAAACTGGAAAGCACCGGAGAAGGGAGCAGCAAAGTGGTGGATTCCACAGGGGTGACGGACGAGGACACGCTGTACCAGCTCATGGCGGCCATCGACGGCGGGGAACGGCTGGGCTGGGAGGACACCGTCTATCAGGATATGAGCGGCCTGGATATGTCCGGCGGCTTTCAGGTGGTCATCGAATATCAAGTCCGCGAGCAGTATCTTTCCCACGATGCTATGGTCCGCCTGCCGGTGTTTGAGGTGGACGGGGTGTGCTATCTCGTGGACCGGCGCATCAACCACGGCGACAATTTCCGGCGGATGGACAGGGATTTTTACACAATGCTGGAAGGGCTGTTCCAGTAAGGACGCAATAAAGACAGGCCCCGTACCGTTTTCACGGTATGGGGCCTGCGTATTTGGTGGGGAAACGGGGGCTTGATAGATTGGTTTGCTTGTTTTAAACTACAGATGGACTACAAACTGTAAACCGGAATAGGAGGATACGCATGGCGCAGTACAGGCTGGGCGAGGTGGAGGCCGCCTCCGCCGCCCTGATCTGGGACAGCGAGCCGGTGGCCCTGGATGGGGGAAGGTGACGGAGCGTGTGCTCTATGACCTGGATGAGCAGAAATACCCGTTGGACCAATACGCCCACCCCGAATCCATTTCCGACGAGGAGGCCCTCACAGCGGCCAGGCTGCTGACGGCGGCGGACTATTGCTGGAACCGGGCAGGGGAGCAGGACCAGCCGTAAAAAAACAGGCGGAAGGACAGATGTCCTTCCGCCTGAATCAATTCCAAACCCCCGCCGCGGCCGTGCCGCCCCGTTAAAAACCTGCACGTAATGGCAGGTGGGTCGCCTCCGCGCTGCTTTACCGCTTCCAACGTCCAACTCCTCTTAGGGGAGGGCCGGGAGGCCTGCGAGCCACAGCGCGAGGGGGCGTCCCGTTTCAAAAATGTGGGTTTTAAAAGAGCGGTCACGTAGTTAGAACCCAGCAGGGGTGTTTTGGCTGGTTACTCCTCGTCCTCGTCGTCGAACAGCTCCTGGATAAACTGCTCGTAGACGCGGTTCAGCTCCTGCTCGTCGTCGATGTCCGCCAGGAGCTCTTCGCCGTCCTGCTCGATGACCCGCAGCAGGATCAGCCCGAAATCCTCGTCGTCCTCATCCATGTCGGCGGGGACGAACGCCATATACTGCCTGCCCTCCTGTTCAAGGGTGCCCAAATGCTCCAATTCAAATTCATTGCCGTCGTCGTCTGTGACGGAAATAAAGTCAGGGCCGTATTCCTCGCTCATCACTAAGGTCCTCCTTTTGCTGGACGTTCCTTCTGTATCCCCCATTGTAACGTGTACGAAGGAAAATTGCAAGAGGTATCGTGAAAAATCCCCGCGAATCAATTTCGGCCCCGCCCGCGCTCTGACGGCGCGTGATTTGTGCCCACGCTTGAATTTCGACAAAAAGTGGTTGTTATTTTGAAAATCCTGGTAAAATCCTGCTGAAACTGGTCGGAACGGCCAGGGTGGACAAATGGAATATGCTGTGCTATAATATACCTACCTGACGGGTGTGATAGTCCGCGTCCATCAGGGGGAGAGAGGAATCCGGACCGTCCCGGCAGGGGCGGGCTTGAATGTATCGGAGGGATCTCAAAAATGTCAGAGACAAACCGCAGCAGTTATGATCCCGGCTACCGCGAGCCCCAGCGCGGCGGGCAGGACACGCCCCAGCCCAAGAAGCGGAAGAAACGCCGCCGTCCGCTGATCTTGACCATCATCATCCGGTTTTTCCAGCTCATCGGGACGCTGATCCTCATCGGCGTGATCACCGGAACCTTTATGATCTGCTATGCCGCCGTTTACGTCAAGACGGTGGTCATGCCCCAGACGTATCTGGACCTGGACGAGTACACGCTCAGCGAAAATTCCGTCATCTACTATGAGAACAAGGCCACGGGCCAGTGGGAGGAGCTCCAGACCCTGGTGGGCGACGAGAACCGGGAGCTGGTGAAGTACACCGACATCCCCCAGGACCTGATCAACGCCTTCGTGGCCATTGAGGACAAGCGGTTCTGGACCCACAACGGCGTGGACTGGAAGCGCACCGCCGCGGGCCTGGTCTATATGTTCACCGGGCACAGCATCCAGGGCGGCTCCACCATCGACCAGCAGCTGATTAAGAACCTGACCCTCAATGACGAGGTGACGGTCACCCGGAAGATCCTGGAGATTTTCAAGGCGCTGGAGCTGGAGAAGAACTACAAAAAAGAGCAGATACTCACCGTTTATCTGAACTACATTTACATGGGGAACCGGTGCTACGGCGTGCAGGCCGCGGCGCAGTATTACTTCGGCAAGGACGTATGGGACCTGAATCTGGCCGAGTGCGCCAGCCTGGCGGGCATCACCAACAACCCGTCGCTGTACGCCCCCTACGGCAATGTGGAGACGGTACGCTACAAATGCCAGAATCCGGGGTGCCAGGACCCGTACTCCAGCGAAAAGGAAACGGTGTGCGGCTCCTGCGGGGCCATCGACTCCTTTGACGACGGCACGGTATGGACCAACCGGGAGTGGAACAAGGCCCGGCAGGAGACTATCCTCAAGGAGATGGCCAAGGTGGACGAGCAGGTGAGGCCCGTGCCCTACATCACCGAGGCGGAGCGGGACGCCGCCATCGCCACCCCTCTGGTGTTCTCCCGGGACATCCCGGCCAGCACGGAGGAGCCGGAGGACCCGGAAGGCCAGGAGGAGAAGAAGTCCACCGTCCGCTATTCCTGGTATGTGGAGACGGTGATCGACGACACCATCAAGGCGCTGATGGACGCCAGGCAGATCAACCGTAAGACGGCCACCAAGCTGGTCTACAACGGCGGCCTGTCCATCTACTGCTCCTACGACCCGGAGATTCAGAACGCGGTGGACACGGTGTACAACAACCGGGCCAACCTGGACCAGGTGTCCTCCCGCACCGGACAGCGGCTGATGTCGGCCATCAGCGTGGTGGACAACTCCAGCGGCTTCGTGGTGGCCATCGGCAACACCATGGAAAAGACGGTGGACCGGGGGCTGAACCCGGCGGTCCACACCGCCAAGCAGCCCGGCTCGTCCATCAAGCCCCTGTCGGTCTACTCCCCCGCCATTGAGATGGGGCTGATTACCCCCGCCTCGGTGGTGGACGACAACCCCATGCTGCTCAACGGCAAGGCGTGGCCCATCAACGTGTCGCCGGTGTGGGGCGGTTTGACCACGGTAATGGACGGCGTCACCAAGTCGCTCAACACCATCGCGGTGCGGGTGCTGGACATGGTGACGCCCCAGGCGGCGTATAACTTCATGGTGGAGAAGTACGGCATCACCACGCTGGTGTCCGAGGTGGAACTGAGCGACGGCTCCATCATGTCGGACATCGCCCGGAGTCCGCTGTCCATGGGCGGCCTCACCTACGGCCTGACCAGCTATGAGGCGGCGGCGGCGTTTGCCACATTCCCCCGCAACGGAGCGTTCACCCCGGCCACCACCATCGTGGAGATCCGGGATTCCGCCGACAGGACCATCATTGACAACCGGGAGAGCACAGAATATGTGATTCAGGCCCGGACGGCCTACTATATTAACTCCATGCTGTCCAACGCCGTGACCTCCAGCTACGGCACCGCCGGCGGCGCCCGGATCTCCGGCCAGACCGTGGCGGGCAAGACGGGTACCACCAACAACCTGTATAACCTGTGGTTCTGCGGCTATACGAACTATTACACCGCCGCGGTGTGGACAGGCTATGAGTTTGACGAGCAGATCAATAACAATTACTACAACCCGTCCATCACCCTGTGGCAGAAGGTGATGGCCATCGTCCACGAGGGCAGGGAAAACTCGCCTTTCAATGTGCCCAGCGATTTGCACACCTATCAGATCTGCCAGGACTGCGGCAATCTGGCGGTGGGGGCCTGCTCCAACGACGTTCGGGGGAGCAGGGTGCAGTCCTTCCAGCTGCTGGCCAGCGACGCGCCCGCGGCGTACTGCACCTGCCACGTACCCGTGCAGGTGTGCATCGACAGCCCCATCCTGAAAGCGGACGGCACACCCAGCGGCTACTATCACAAGGCAGGGGAGTTCTGTCCGGCGGAGAGCGTCAAAACGGTAACGCTGGTGAATTATGAGCGTGAGCTTGCCGCGCCGTCGGTGTCGGTGGGAGACCAGATGGCGCTGCTGAGCAGCTACGAGAGGCTGGGCGGCGGCGCCTGCCGGGTCCACACCGAGCAGCCCATTGAATCGGAGGAGCCTGGCGAATCGGAGGAGCCCACCGAGTCGCCAGAGCCGGATGTATCCGACCCGCCGCCCACGGAGTCGATTTTCGTGGAGCCGCCCCCTGTGGAAACCACCCCGCCGCCGGTGGAGCCTACGGTGGAGCCCACCGTGGAGCCGCCTACCGAGCCGCCCGTCATCCCGGCAGGGGACCCGAACCAAAACTTCCCATAACAGGATACGGCGCCCGCAGGATTGTCCTGCGGGCGTCCTTTTTTTGCTCTGGTCCATTCATTGTGCCAAAGAATGCGGGCGGGAGGGCGGAAGGTTTGGCAAAAAAACAGGAAGGTTTGGAATTGCACATCGTCCGCGTCTGTGGTACAATAGACCACACTGGAAAGACAGGCGGGGGGTTGCCGCCTGGACCTGGGATAAGAGGTGAACGCCGGATGGAGCAGGGGAGCAGTCCCAGATATTTTATCGTGGAATCCTCCGTACTGCCGGAGATTTATTTGAAGGTGGCCGAGGCCAAGCGGCTGCTGGAGACGGGAGAGGAGCAGACGGTGAACGCCGCCACCCGTCGGGCGGACATCAGCCGCAGCGCGTTTTACAAGTACAAGGATGCCATCCGTCCCTTCCAGGATATGCTCCATGGGCGGATCGTCACCATACAGATCCTCCTGCGCAACCAGCCGGGGGCGCTGTCCGGGGTGCTGAACCTGCTGGCGGACCGGGGCGGCAACGTGCTCACCATCAACCAGGCCATCCCCGGCGGGGGCGCGGCGGCGGTGACGGTGGGCCTGGAAACCAGCGGGCTGTCCGCTGGTCTGGAGGAGCTGTTGTCGGTACTGCGCGCCCGGGCCGAAGTGATCCGCTGTGAGGTGCTGGCCGGATAGTTCCGTGTTCTCGAGAGAACAAGAGCGTTCAGCTCGTTTCTGCCGGCGGCGGAGGCTGGAAAGTTTTTTGCTTGATGACAGTTATTGTGCTGTTTGGTAAGTTTTTTTACGGAAGCGATTGTGAACAGCAAAAAAGGTTTTATGTAGGAAGGAATGACTGCGGTAATGGTAAACGTAGCGATTTTGGGCTTTGGCACTGTTGGTTCCGGCGTGGCCGAGGTGCTCACCGGGCACGAGAACAGCATTGCCCGCAAGGCGGATGGGCTGATCCGGCTGAAATATATCCTGGATGTGCGGGATTTCCCCGACAGCCCCTTTGCGGGCAAATTTGTCAAGGATTTTGCGGTGATCGAGAACGACCCCGAGGTGGATATCGTGGTGGAGACCATCGGCGGGGCCAAGGCGGCGCTGGACTTCACCCGGCGGGCGCTGGAGGCGGGCAAGAGCGTGGTCACCTCCAACAAGGAGCTGGTGGCCTCCCACGGCTATGAGCTGACTCAGCTGGCCAGGGAAAAGGGCGTGTGCTATCTCTTTGAGGCCAGCGTGGGGGGCGGCATTCCCATCATACGGCCGCTGAGCCAGTGCCTTGCCGCCAATGAGATTTTGGAGATCTACGGCATTTTGAACGGCACCACCAACTATATCCTCACCCGGATGATCCGGACGGGGCTGACCTTCGATGCGGCATTGCAGGAGGCCCAGGACAACGGCTATGCGGAGCGGGACCCCTCCGCCGACGTGGAGGGCCACGATGCCTGCCGGAAGATCTGCATTCTGGCCGCCATCGCGTTCGGGCGGCACATCTACCCCGAGCAGGTGCCTACCCAGGGCATCACTGGGGTGACGCTGGCGGATGTGGACTACGCCGAGAGCGCGGGCAAGAAGATCAAGCTGCTGGGCCGGGCCATCCGCCGGGAGGACGGCAGGGTGTGCGCTTACGTGGCCCCTCATCTGGTGGACCAGTCCAACCCGCTGGCCGGGGTGGAGGACGTGTTCAACGGCATCTCCGTACGGGGGGACGCCATCGGCGACGTGATGTTCTATGGCCGGGGGGCGGGCAAGCTGCCCACCGCCTCCGCCGTGGTGGCGGACGTCATCGACGTGGCCCGGAACATGGGCAGCCGGAAGGCCCTGTCTTGGGAGCCGGGGGGCGAAGACACCGCCTGCGGCACGGATGATCTGGCCAGCCGCTGGTATGTTCGGGCCAAGGCGTCTGTGGACGGCCTGCGGGCGGCTCTGCCGGACTGCAAGCTTTTGGCCCGGCGGGAGAGCGGCGGGGAGGAATCCGCCTGCATCACCGCCCAGGAGCTGACGCGGGCAGAGCTGGAGGAAAAGCTGGCGGGGCTGGAACAGCACTCTCTGATCCGGGTGCTGGACTGAGGGCAAGCCGGAGCTTTGCGGCATAAAATGGAGCGTTACAGAAATCTCCATGAGAGGATGAATGGAACTTATGGCACTTATCGTACAAAAATTCGGCGGGTCCTCTGTTGCGGACGCGGATAAGATCCGCAACGTGGCCCGCATCATCACTGATACGTATCAGAGGGGAAACAGCGTGGTGGCGGTGCTGTCCGCCCAGGGCGATACCACCGACGACCTGATCGAGAAGGCAGCGGAGATCAACCCCAATGCCTCCAAACGGGAGCTGGATATGCTGCTGTCCACCGGGGAGCAGATCTCCTGTTCCCTGTGCGCCATGGCCATCGAGGCCATGGGCTTCCCGGTGGTGTCTCTGACGGGGTGGCAGGCGGGGTTCCGCACCAACTCCGGCTACGGCAACGCCCGCATCAAGCGGGTGCAGGGGGAGCGCATCCGGGCGGAGCTGGACAAGCGGCGCATCGTCATCGTCACCGGCTTCCAGGGTCTGAACAAGTATGACGATATCACCACCCTGGGCCGGGGCGGCTCGGACACGTCGGCGGTGGCCATCGCCGCGTCGCTGAACGCCGACCTGTGCCAGATCTTCACCGACGTGGACGGCGTGTACACCGCCGACCCCCGCCTGGTGCCCACCGCCCACAAGCTGGACGAGATCACCTATGATGAGATGCTGGAGCTGGCGACGCTGGGCGCCCAGGTGCTCCACAACCGCTCGGTGGAAATGGCCAAGCGGTACGGCGTGAACCTGGAGGTGCTGTCCAGCTTCTCCGGCAAGCCGGGTACGAAAGTTAAGGAGGTTGTCAAGACCATGGAAAAATCCTATATCAGCGGCATCGCCAAAGAGAAAAATGTGGCCCGCCTGGCCCTGGTTGGCCTGGAGGATACCCCGGGCATCGCCTTCAAGATCTTCTCCCTGCTGGCCAGGAACAAGGTGAACGTGGACATCATCCTTCAGTCCATCGGCCGCAGCGACACCAAGGACATCAGCTTCACCGTGGGAAAGGGCGACATGGAGCTGGCCCGGCAGCTGCTGGAGGACAATCGGGACCGCATCCACTTCGACCACATCGACGTGTCGGACAACATCGCCAAGGTGTCTATTGTGGGCGCGGGCATGATCAACAATCCAGGTGTGGCCGCCGCCATGTTTGAGGCGCTGTTCAACGCGGGCATCAACATCAACATGATTTCCACCAGCGAGATCAAGGTATCGGTGCTGGTGCATATCAGCGACGCCGACCGGGCGGTGCAGGTGATCCACAACCGGTTCTATGACGAGTTCAACGGCGCGCAATAAATGCAACAGACAGACCGGGCCAAAGGGTCCGGTCTGTTTATGCTTTGGTGGGCAGGCGGCTGTGTTTCATTCCTTAAGGGAAAGCCTTCGTCTGATATTTGGGAATCACTACAAACTCTTTGAACTTCAGTATTGAAAATAAGTCGCTGATGATGTATAATTCAAGAAACAGGAAGGAGGCTGTTGTCAAAACGGAGTTGCTCCCTGCAATTCTGGCGGCCCCGGTTTAGGCAGGACACCGTTTAAAAATGCTGCATGGCGGGAAATGCCCCGGCCAGACCGCTGCTTGAGGATATGAATGAATCTGAAAAGCGAGGTATACTATGGAAATGAAAAAGAAACGAATCATCTCCGGCATACTGTCGGCCTTGCTCGCGTTTTCCCTTGGGGGATGCCGGGCCGACGTCCCAGACACGTCGGAAAGCCCCAATAGCCCGGGCCCCAGTCCATCGCCTCCCGTACAGGAAAGCTTTCCCATCCCGGAAAATTACCCTGAATACACCGGCCAGTGGCAGGCTTCAGAGGAGCCGCTGACCGTTTATATTGATGGCATTGATAGTGTGATGGTGAACCAGCTGCCTTTGGAGAACCTTGAGGATGTTGTGTCGTATCTGGCGGGCCAGGACGTGAACATCGAATGGGTTGGCCTGCCCAAGGACAAGAGCGAAGCCGAGGCCACGCTCAGCAGGCTGCGCACAGAGCTGATCGCGGGCAAAGGGCCGGACCTGTTTCTGGCGTCCTGCCCAAGCCCATTTACGTATATCTTTGATGAGTATGCTTCCGGCTTTTTCCCGAATCCCGAAAAAACCATGAAGATGGATGTCTTCCTGCCCCTGGACGGCCTGCTGGAAAATGCCCAGTACATGAAGGCGGACAGCCTGACCAAACCAATTCTGAATGCGGGCAGAACCCAGTCGGGGCAGGTTATCCTGCCCCTTAGCTATACCTATTATGCCATGGCCTTCAATACGGCGGATTTGCCCGACCCGGACTCCCTGCCCACCAGCTGGGACGCCCTGGTGGAGGATGACGCGCTGAAATTGGGCGACGCACCGCTGCGCAGCCTGTGCAGCGTTCCCGACCGCCTGACGGACCCTTCCACCGGCGAGCTCCTGTTCACGGAGGATGAGCTGCTCAAATGGACGACGCAGGCATATTCCGTTGTGGCGCGTTCCAATGGCCAGGAAGCCGGCGGGGCGGAGCCCCAGCTCCAGGAGGGTGTAGATTCCTTTTTTCTGTCCGGGGCGCAGTCCGGCAAGAAAACCTTTCTCCCCTCCTGGAACCGGAGCGGGGGCGTAACGGCCTTTATTTGCTCCTTCGCGGGGGTCAACAAAAACACAACCCAGGCCAACAACGCCATGTTCCTGCTGGACGTCCTGTGCAGTGAACAGGTTATCACCGGCAAAGGCTTTCATGAGGAGCAGGGCGGGGTTACGAAGAACTATGGGTGTCTCGCTTGGCCGGTAGCGGGAATGGACGGGATCCCCATTGACAATGTTAAGGCTGTGGGCCCGGCGCGCACCCTGGTGGACCAGATGGACAGCCACATCAATGCGGTGCGGTTCTATTCCGATATGGATCATGTATTTGCGGATCTGGCTTGGATTGAAGGCTATCTCGACCAGGCGCCCAGCGACCTGGACATCCAGACCGCGGTTTCCAACGCGTACGCCGCCCTGGAAATGCTTGCGCTCGAATAGATGCCGTTAAAGCGGGGCGGGAGTGTTTTGGCTCCCGCCCCCGCTTTTGGGGGACGGTCCGCCGTCCCTAACGACCACCGGATGAAGCCGCGCAAACCGCGTTGCTTCATCCGTGTTGGCTGAATACTGTGAAAGGCGGTGATTCCTTGTGAACAGACGGTATCGGGAGGCCAGAAAGGGCTGGCTGTTGATCCTTCCGCTAATGATCGGCTGTATGGTCTTTTATGCCATCTCATTTGGCATGGTCCTTCAATACTCTGTGACCCAAGGGGATGGGGGGATGTCCAATTATCGCGCCCTGCTGGAAAACCGGATCTTCAGGCTGGCGTTTTGGAATACCATCCGTTTTCTGTTGGCGGGCCTGCCGCTGATTATGCTGCTGGCCTACGCTGTCGCTCTGGCCTTGAAAAAATACACTCAAAAATACAATTCCCTGAAGACGGTGCTGATGCTCCCGTATGTTATGCCTGTGGTGGGGACGGTGGTTCTGGTGAAGTTCCTGTTTGCCCAATACGGCATCGTCAACCGGGGGCTGTACGCCCTGGGCCTCCCCGTTGCGGATTGGCTCAGTTCCGACAAGGCCTTTTATATTTTTCTGGCGCTGTACCTGTGGAAAAACACCGGTTATACGGTTATTTTGCTGCTGTCCGGACTGGTCACCATTCCGGAGGACCATTATGCGGCGGCGTCCCTGGACGGCGCGTCCGCGCTTCAGCAGTTCCGTTGTATTACGGTGCCGCAAATGTGGCGGCCGGTGTTTTTTGCCGTGGTATTCTCCCTCATCAACGCCTTCAAAAGCTTTCGGGAGATATTTCTGATCGGCGGCACACACCCCAATTCCAGTGTCTATATGCTTCAGCATTTTATCAACAACAACTTTGAAAATCTGAATTACGGCAGGTTATCGGCGGCATCGGTTCTGTTGTTTCTGATTCTTACTGCGGCGTTTGCCCTGTTCTACCACTGGGTTAACCGGAAGGAGGCCTATCGGGAATGAAAAAACGGCTGTGGTCTGGCCTGCGGGGCGTGTTCCCGCTGCTCCTCGTCCTTTTATGCGCCGCCCCCTATTGCTATGTCCTGCTGCGGAGCTTCTGGACGGCAGAGGGCGTGACCTTCCAGTACTATTACGACGTGTTCCTGAGCAGCCCCCAGTACCTGTTTCGGTTCTGGAAAAGCCTGCTCCTCAGCTGCTGCATTGCGTTGGGGCAGGTGCTGGTTTCCGTGCTGGCCGGCTACGGCTTCGCAAAGCACCGGTTCCCCGGGCGGAGGGTTCTGCAGTTTTTCCTGTTGGTCATGATGATCCTGCCTCTCCAGGTCACCCTTGTGCCCAACTATATCGTGCTGGAACGGCTGAACCTGCTGAACACCTATTACGCGTTGCTTCTGCCCGCCATATTCCTCCCCTTGGGAGCCTTTATTATGACACAGGGCTTTCTTGCTATACCCAAGGAGATCCTTGAGGCGGCGGAGCTGGACGGCTGCGGCCTGTTCACCATTCTGCTGCGGATCGCCCTGCCCATGAATAAGAGCGGGCTGGTCTGCACCATGCTCCTGTCCTTCCTGGATTCCTGGAATATGGTAGAGCAGCCCATGACCTATCTGAAGGGCATTGAGCAGTATCCCATTTCCGTGGCGCTGGTCTCTGTCCCCCCCGGGGATGCTGCGATGCAGCTGGTGTGCTGTGTCCTTGTGGCGCTACCGCCGCTGCTGCTGTTTGCCTGCTTCAGCGGGGATCTGGTGGAAGGCGTTGCTCTGGCCAAAGGAGAGATCAAATGAAAAAGACAGCTTTTTGCGTGTTTGGGCTGACGTTATGGATGCTGGCGCTGTGTACCGTCCTTTCCGTAAAAATTGAGGCGCTGATGACTGCGGAGGTGGTCGTTTTCCGGCCACCGGACACCGGTTCATATATTCAAGTATTATTGCCCATCGACGTCCTCTTTTGTGAGGACGGCCAGGAGCACGTGTACACGGTCATGCCGGCGTCCAGCTGGAAAAAGGGGAATCAGATCATGGAGCTGGGCAGCGAGAATTTCAGCGTTGACTATGAATGGAAGCGAATTACAGCTGCTTATAGTGAAAAATATATCCTGTACAGCACGAAACCGCTGTGTGCTGGCTCCTTCGTCCAATCGCAGAATAAGAAAAGCTACGCCGACGACTGTTATCTGGCCCTTTATGACGGCGGTGCGCCCGCGCTCAAACAGTCGCGTCAGGGCCTGGTTCTGGAGGCGCAGACGCAAGACGCTCTTCTCCTGTCCGCGAAGCAGGTGGAACACCCCTTTATGGAGAAGCAGGTTTGGGAGAAATTAGCAAAAATAGAAGATTTATCAGATTACCAGGGCGCGGTTGAATGGAACGGCGCAAAGAAGCGGGTTTACAGTCTGTCGGATTTGGAGCTGTTCCTGAAGAATCTGCCGCTTGTGGCTGTACTGCTGAGCTTCATTCTGTTTTCCAGCGCCCTGCTGATATGTTCCTGCCTCCTCGTTCGAGATGTTCCAGGAAACCGGAAGCGGCTGCTTGCAAACCTTATCCTCATTGTTCTTTTAACGATTGGCATACCGGTTGTCGTGAACGCCATCCATCTTCCCGCTTCGCTGCTGCCCCGGAGAAACATTTTGGAGTGGAGCCATTACACCCAAGAGCTGCGCCAGATATTGGGCGCTTTGAACCGTCTGCCGTCTTCTGTCCCCATGGTTCAAACGCTTTTGGCCTCCGCCAAACAGACACGCTTCTTGGTCATGGGGATTTTATCTGCCGGACTGTTCTTTACCGGGGCTACAGCTGCGGCGGAGCTTTACGCGGCCCGCAGGAGCAGGCAAGGGACAGAAAGTTCCGATAATGAGTAGCGAATTATTCGAGATCGCGGACAGATTATCAGAAATTTCCGATAAAATGTGCAGGCAGGGCATCGGAATATCCTTTTGGATTTTCCGATGCAGCTTGTTGGGGTTCCCCCAGACTGTGCCAAGAGACAACAGTCTGGGGGAAATTGTGTCAAAACACTATGCGAAAGGATATTATCATGGTATAATAAGGGAAGCAAAAAACGGGAGGTATTCACCATGCAGTTCACCCTTCAAAAAGGCCCCCTCAGCGCCGCTGTGGACACCAAAGGCGGCGAGCTTATCTCCTTCAGGGACGGCGCCGGGACGGAATATATCTGGAACGGCGACCCGGCCTACTGGTCCGGCCGCAACCCCATCCTGTTCCCCATCGTAGGCAGTTTAAAGCACGGCCGGGTGCGCATCAACGGGCAGGAATACGAAATGGCCCGCCACGGCTTCGCCCGCCGGAGCGAATTTACTCTGGCGGAACAGGGGGCGGACTTCGCCGTGCTGGAGCTCCGGGAAAGCCCGGACACCCTGGCCCGCTACCCCTTCCCCTTCCTGCTCCGGGTGCGGCACCAGCTTCTGGAGGACGGCTTCTCCACCACCTTTGAGGTGGTGAACACCGGGGACGGCCCCCTGCCCTACTGCGTGGGCGCCCATACCGCCTTCAACTGCCCCCTCCACCAGGGGGAGCGCTTCGAGGACTACCGCCTGATCTTCGACCAGACGGAGGACGCCCAGTCCCTGGCCCTGACGCCGGAAGGCCTGCTGGCCCCGGGGAAGCGGGCGCCCATCCTCCAGGGGCCGGACACCATCCCCCTGAGCCACGAGCCCTTCGACAAGCTGGACACCCTGATCTTCGACGGCCTGCGCTCCAAGGGCGTGCGCCTGGTCCACAAGGACACCGGGCACGGCGTCCACATGGCCTTCGAGGACTTCCCCATGATCGCCTTCTGGACCGCTGCCCACGCCAACGCCCCCTACATCTGCCTGGAGCCCTGGCACGGCTGTGCCGCCTGGGATGACGAGAGCGGCGGATTTACCGATAAGCCCTACTGCGTCACCCTCCAGCCCGGGGAGCGCCGGGCGCTGGCCTTCACCGTCCGGACCGTTTAGAAACCATTAAGTTTTTCTGAAAAAGTCCATAATCCAATGGACATCCGGGGCTGTTTTGTGGTATGCTTTTGCCAACGAAAGGAGTTGTTTTTTATGATCGTCCGGCGCAGCGTCCCCACGTGCGTGATTTTGTCCATTGTTACCTGTGGCCTCTATATGCTGTACTGGTTCGTCTGCGTCACCAACGAGGCTGACGCAGTCACCGAGGAGTACGGCCCCGGCGGCGGGATGTCCCTGCTGCTCACCATCATCACCTGCGGTATCTACGGCGTCTACTGGGGCTGGAAGATGGGTGACAAGCTGGATGCCTCCCGGGCCCGCCACGGCGTGGTTCCCGGCTCCTTTGCCATCCTGTTCCTGCTGCTCAACCTGTTTGGCCTGTCCGTCGTCACCCTGGCCATCGTGCAGAGTGAGCTGAACCACTACTCCCCCAACTGATGGAGCGCACCCGGCTGCGCCGTTTGGGCGGGGGCTGCGCCCTGCTGCTGGCGGCGGGGCTGGGCTACGCCCTCTGGGTGCGGCTCACCGGACTGGCCATCCCCTGCCCCTTCCGGGCGGTGACCGGGCTGCTGTGCCCCGGCTGCGGGGTGACCCGGCTGTGTCTGGCCCTGCTCCGGGGGGATTTTCCGGCGGCGTGGAGCGCCAACCCTGTTCTGCTGCTCCTGCTGCCAGTGCTGGCGGCGCTGGCGGTCCGGATGGCCGTCCGGTACGTCCGGGAGGGCCGCACCGCCGGACCACGCTGGGAAAGCGCCCTGCTTTGGGCCGCTGTGGGCCTGTTGGTGGCCTGGGGCGTAGTACGCAACCTGATCTGAACAAAAAAGTCCGTCTCGACTGGGTCGAGACGGACTTTCTCTATTCTTTCCCCTTCAATCCATACATCCGGGCCAGCTCCCGGAACCGGGGCAGGGACTGCTCCACCCGGCTGGTGGGCACACAGTAGGCAATCCGCACGTAGCCGGGACAGGCAAAGCTCCCCGTGTCCGGGAACAGCAAATCCAGCTTCATGGCCTTCCGACTGAAGGCGGCGGCATCCGGCTCCGGGGACTTTACCAGCAGGTAGAACGTCCCCTCCGGCCTGACGCACTGGAAGCCCATGGCGGTGAGGTTGTCATACAGCAGGTTCCGGTTGACGGTGTAGGCGGTCAGATCGCTGACCAAGCCGTCACAGGCAGCGGCAACCTGCTGGAAGATGCTGGGGGCGTTGATATGGCCCACACACCGTCCCGCCCCTGCCACGGCCTGGTATACCCCGTCGTGATCCTCCATGGACGGTGGCACCAGCACATAGCCGATACGCTCCCCCGGCAGGGATATGGCCTTGCTGTAGGAGTAGCACACCAGGGTGTTTTCGTAGCAGTGGGGCACCCAGGGTACCTCCACCCCGTCGTACACCACCTCCCGGTAGGGCTCGTCGGAGATGAGGTAGATAGGCGCGCCGTACTCCTTCCCCTTCCGCCGGAGCAGGACGGCCAGGGCCTCCAGGTTTTCCCGGGGATAGACCACGCCGCTGGGGTTGTTGGGGGAGTTGATAACAATCCCTTTCACATGGGAATCCAGCGCCCCTCCAATGGCAGGAATATCCAGGCGGAAGGTGTCCCGCGCTGCGGGCACCTCCACCACCTGCGCCCCGGCCCCCTCGATGAAGATCCGGTATTCGGTGAAATAGGGGGTAATGACCATGAATTTGTCCCCGGGACAGCACAGCCCCTTCAGACAGGCGCACAGCGCCGGGGCCGCGCCGCAGGTGAGAAACAGGTCGCTCCCCGCGCACCCGGCGTCAAAGCGGCGGTTCAGCGAAGCCGCGATGGTATTGCGCGCCTCCAGGTCCCCGGAGGCGCTGGTGTAAGCATGGATGGCGTCCCGGTTTTCCCCGGACAGTATGTCCATTATCACCTGATTCACCCGGGCCGGAGGGGGCACGGAGGGGTTGCCCAAGGCAAAGTCCAGCACATTTTCCGCCCCGATCTCAGCGCCCCGCTTCTTTCCATATTCAAACAGCACCCGCATGGGATTGCCCTGGGCCCCCAGCTGGCGCATGGCTTCCGAAACCATTTCCATCATCCTTCCCGCAGCCCTCTGCCCTTAGTGCATCCGCATTAAAGCAGCAAAGCGCCGCTCCCACATTATGCTATACCGCGCCGGTCTTTGCAAGGCGGCCTGCCGCTCAGACCAGCCGCAAAATCGCCTTGGCCACGCCGTCGCGGCCGTTTGTGTCCGTCACCAGCGCGGCAGCGGCCTTTACCTCGTCCGTGGCGTTGCCCATGGCCACCGGACAGCCCACCGCCCGGAGCATGGCCAGATCGTTGTCACTGTCCCCCACGGCGGCGATCTCCTCCGGGGCGACGCCCCACTCCTCCCCCAGCAGACACAGGGCCCTCCCCTTGTCTGCGCCCTGGGCCAGCACCTCAAAATTGTCCCGCCCGGAGCTGGTGAGGGACAGCCCCGGCATCCTCTCCAGACGCTCCAGCAGAGGGGGGAACCGCCGGGGGTCGCCCATGGCAAATACCTTGGTGAGGGGCTGTCCGTGGGCCTGGAGCCACCCGGGCAGATCCTCCGCCACGATGGTGGTGTCCAGATAGGGCGCAAAGGGATAGGTCTCCTGGAAAAAGGCCCGGGAATAGGGGTCCAGCAGGTTGCATTCCCCGGCGAACACCATGCACCCCAGCTCCTTATCCCGCAAAAGCTCCAGTACGTCCCGCCCCAGCCCCTCCGGGATGTCCCAGCGGCGCAGATGCCGTCCGTCCTCCATGGCCGCGATGGCCGCGCCTCCCAGGCACACCGCCTTGCTGTCACACCCCGCCAGCCGGGTAAACCACACGGCCTCCGGCGCGCTGCGCCCGGTGGCGATGACCACCTTGACTCCCCGCTCCCTGGCCCGGCGGATGGCGCCCACCGTCTCCCGGGACACCTCGCCCCCGGGCGTCAGCAGCGTCCCGTCTATGTCCAGCGCGATCATTCGTATCATTTCCGCATCCTCCGTTCCCCCCGTTTTTTTCAGTATACCGCATTTTCCCCTGTCTTTCAAGCCGTGCCGCCGAAAATCCGCCTGCGGGAGCGGATATTGTGCACCCCGCACAGTGTACGCCCCTGCAGGTTTGAAACGGCGAGCCTTGATTCCCCTGCCGCCGGATTTTGGGGTCTTGACCAATTTGGTCAACGGCGGTAAGGTAGGGTGGAAGGGAGGGAACGCCGTGAACCCGAAATTTTTCCGGCTCCCCGAGGCGCGCCAGGATCTTATCCGCAACAGCGCCATGCTCGAGTTCGGGGCGGGCACGTTCAAAAAGACATCGGCGGATTCTATCGCCAAGCGGGCGGGGGTGTCCAAGGCCCTGCTGTTCCACTACTTCAAGGACAAGCGGGAGCTGTACCTCTACCTGTTCCAGTACGCCATCGACGAGTGTATGAACATCTTCAACAAGCATATTTTAAAGGCCGAATACTTCGGGGAGCGGGACTTTTTCGCCACCCTGGAGACGGGGCACAAGGTGAAAATGGACATGGTGCGCCGCCATCCGGGGCTGTTCCGGTTCGTCATGCGGGCCTATTACGAGCAGGACAGCGCGCTGTCCCCCAAGCTCCGCCGCAAGCTGGACGACGTGCTGGAGCACACCACCGACAGCTTCCTCAGCCGGATGGACCTTCGCAAATTCAGGGACGGCGTGGACCCCCGGGCGGTGCTGCGTCTGCTGACGCTGGCCTCCGAAGGGATGCTGGCGGAAACGGGGGCCTGCACCGCCGAGGAAATCGACAAACTGTTCCAGGAATACCAAAAATACGCGGATATGCTCCGCCAGCATCTCTATAAGGAGGAATACTTATGATCCAGCTGGACCATCTCACCAAGACTTACGGCAAGGCCCGGGGGGTGGCGGACCTGACCCTCCGCGTCCCGGCAGGGAGCTGCTTCGGCTTCATCGGCCCCAACGGGGCGGGCAAGTCCACCACCATCCGCACCCTGCTGGGCCTGCTGTCCCCCACCGCCGGGGCCGCCCGGGTGCTGGGGCTGGACTGCGTCCGGGCACGGCAAAAAATACTGGCCCAGGTGGGCTATATGCCCTCCGAGGCCATGTTCTATCCGGATATGCGGGTGGAAGCGGTCATCCGCCTGTCCGCCGGTCTGCGCAAGCTGGACTGCAAGGAACAGGCGGCGGCGCTGTGCGAGGCGCTGGAACTGGACGGGCGCAAGCGCGTCCGGGAGCTGAGCCTGGGCAACCGGAAAAAGGTATCCATCGTGTGCGCCATGCAGCACCGGCCCCGGCTGTACATCCTGGACGAACCCACCAGCGGCCTGGACCCGCTGGTACAGCGGGCATTCTGGTCCGAGCTGGAGGCCCGGCGGCGGGAGGGGGCCACCGTGTTCCTGTCCTCCCACGTGCTGTACGAGGTCCAGCGGTACTGCGACCGAGCCGCCATCATCCGGGAGGGGCGGCTGGTGGCGGAGGGCACCACGGCGGAACTGGACATCGAGAACAGATTTTTTGACTACTACGAGGGGAGGGTAACGTCATGACCATTTTCCGCAAAGAGCTGCGGGGCGGCGCGGTGAGCTTTCTGGTGTGGTCCGCCGTGGTGGGCGGACTGATGGCGGTGTGCGTGGGGCTGTACCCGTCCATGGCGGGCTCCATGGGGGATATGTCCGCCCTGTTTGCCGGGATGGGGGATTTTTCCGCCGCCTTTGGGCTGGATAAGCTGCAATTCGGCTCCATCCTGGGCTTTTACGGCACGGAATGCGGGAACATCCTGGGGCTGGGCGGGGGCTTTTACGCCGCCCTCACCGCCATGGGCCTGCTGGCCGGGGAGGAGGGCGGGCACACCGCCGAATTTCTCCTCACCCACCCGGTCAGCCGCCTGCGTATCGCGGGGGAAAAGCTGGCGGCGCTGGCGGTGCTGATTACCGGGCTGAACCTGGTGTGCTTCGCCTGCGGCGCGGGAGGCATCCTTGCCATCGGCGAGGACGCCTCCTGGCCCGACCTGCTGCGCTATCACGGCGCGCTGCTGCTGATGCAGCTGGAGATTGGCGGACTGTGCTTCGGCCTGTCCGCCCTGCTGCGCCGGGGCGGGCTGGGGCTGGCTATGGGCCTTGCCGCCCTGCTGTATTTCGCGGGCCTGCTCATCAACCTGGACCAGGGCCTGGACTGGCTGCGGTTTGTGACCCCCTACTACTACGCCGACGCCGCCCGCATCTTCGCCGGAGAGCTGTCCCCCGGCCCGGTGCTGTGTGGCTGTGCCCTTGGTGTGCTGGGGGCGGGCTTCGGCCTGTGGTGGTACCGCCGCAAGGACATCGCGTAAGCCCTACCCCGCCGGGAAGCGCTCCATCCAGCTCCTGCGCCGGAACACCACAAAGGTCAGCGCCAGCCGCACAAGCTCCTCCTGGGACAGGATGAAGTACACCCACGTAACAGGCAGGTGGAACACGAAAGCGGTGACCAGCCCCAGGGGCGCTCCCACCAGCCAGGTGCCCGCCAAATCAATGGCCATGATATAGGCGGTCTTTCCGCCGCTCCGGACGATGCCGCCCCCCAAGATCATATTGGCCACCTTCACCGGGGCCAGGACGGCAAAGGCCAGCAGCAGCGTCCCGGCGGCGTCCCGCACCTCCGGCTCCACCTTGTACAGCAGTACATAAGGCCCTCTCAGCGCCATCAGCAGGGCCGACAGCGCCAGCGACCCCGCCAGCCCGTACCACATCAGCCGCTTGGACTCCTGATACGCCTCGTCATACTCCCCGGCCCCCAGCCGCTTGCCGATGAGGATGCCCGCCGCCTGGGACACGCCGCTCAGCGCCCCGATGAACAGCCCCTGGACCGGCCCGGTCATGGACATCGCCGCCAGGCCCCCCTGCTCCAGGTGCCCGTAGATAAAGGTGTTCACGTTCTGCCCCACGCTCCACAAAAACTCGTTGATGAGGATGGGAGACAGCATTGCCAGATACTTCCGCCAGCCCCCCGGCCCCAGGTCCATGGAAAAACGGAACCCCCGGCGCACCCGCCGGAACAAAACCGCCATCAGCGCCAGATTCACAAACTGGGAAACCACGCTGGCAATGGCCGCGCCGGTGACGCCCAGCGTGGGAGCGCCGAAGCGGCCGAAGATCAGCACATAGTTCAGCGCCGTATTCACCATAGCGGAGGAGATCCCCGCCAGCAGGGGCCACACCGCCCTGTCCATGCACCGAATCATCACCGCCAGGATGGAGGAGAGCCCCATGGGCAGGAACGTCCAGGCCACCCGCACCAGATAGTCCCGCCCCGCCGCCAGCACCGCCGGGTCATCCTTGATGTAAATGCCCACGATCTGCCCCGGGAGGAGCAGGCACAGCCCGGTGAACACCGCCGCCAGCGCCGCCGTCACCACGAGGCTGACGGACAGGCTCCGGTCCGCCAGCTCCCTGTCTTTGCCGCCCAGATATTGGGATATCATAATTCCGGCAATGGCGGCAGCGGCGCCCGCCACCACGGAATAGATGAACGCGGGCCGTCCCGCCACCTCCACAGCGGACATGGCCGTGCTCCCCAGCTGGCCCACCATCAGCTGGTCGACCATGGCGAAGGAGGACTGCAGCATGGACTGCAATCCCACCGGCACCGCCGTGCCGATGACGGCCCGGAAAAAACTGTCCTTCTTCATCGAAGCTCACCCGCCTGTTTCCCAGAATACAGTCAAACCGCCTGAACGGGAATTTCGTCCCCTTCAGGCGGTTTGATTATAGCTCAGAAAACAGTTGGTTTCAATTGGTTAATCGCGTAACCCGCGGGTTAATGGCATAACCTCCCGGTGCTTTCCCTGACCACCAGCTCCACGGGCATCAGCACATTCTGCCAATAGGACGGCTCCCGGCGCATCCGCTTCAGCAACTCCGCCGCAGCCGATGCCCGGCGGCGTCCGTCCTGCCGCACCGAGGTCAGGGCCGGGACCACCTGGCGGCAGATATCCCCGTCGTCAAAGCCCGCAATGGAGATGTCCTCCGGCACCCTCACCCCGGCGCGCTGTAAAAACTGCATCAAATCCACCGCGTAGTAGTCGGACGCGGCAAAGACCGCGGTGTACCGGCACAGCTCCGCCAGATGCTCCCGATAAAAGCGCTGGCGCTGTGCCCGCTACATGGGAATCTGCATGAAATCCACCGGACCGCCCAGCCCCTCGCAGGCCCCGGTGTACCGGTCCAGGTCCATGCACTCCCGGTTGTCCGCCACGCACAGCACCTTCCGGTGCCCCAGCGCCCGGAGGTGCCGTCCCACCTGCCGCCCGCCGTCCCGGTCGTCGATGCGGATGTTGCAGATACGCCCCTGGTTCTCAAAATAGCCGTCATAGACCACAAAGGGGATGCGGATGCCGTCCCGCAGGCGCTGATACTCGTCGGCGCAGAAGCTGAGCAGGACCATGCCGTCCATGTTCCACATGGAGGCGAATTTCGCCGCCTCCATGATGTCCGACGCCTTTTTCACCATCATGAACCAGCCGTTCCCCTCGATCTCGTCCGACAAATCGTTGAGGGAGGAGGCGATAAACGGGTCCGCAAGCAGACGGCCCTCATACTTCTCGTGGTTTTTGATGACCACGCCGATGATACGGGAATTATTCTGGGCCAGCAGGGCAGCGGCCATGTTGGGGATATACCCCCGCTCCTCCAGCTTTTCCTGCACCCGCTTCATCGTCTGGCTGGAGATCTTCCCGGTCTTCCCGTGGATCACGTTGGACACGGTGGCCGTGCTCACCCCCAGCTCATTGGCGATGTCGATGATCCGCACCTTGTGCTCAGACCACATTCCCGCGCCTCCGTGTTCACTGAGCGGCCTGCTCCGCCAGCAGCTTGTCGATGGAGACCAGCTTGACGCACAGGGTGAAGATCTCCATAGCCGTGCGCAGGTCCTCCAGGGAGGGATAGGTGGGGGCGATGCGGATGTTGCTGTCGCGGGGGTCCTTGCCGTAGGGGTAGGTGGCCCCCGCCCCGGTCATGATAACCCCCGCCTTTTTCGCCTTGGCCACAATGGCCCTGGCACAGCCCTCCAGGGAATCGAAGGAGATAAAATACCCCCCCTTGGGCGTGGTCCAGGCGCCGATGTCCAGCCCGCCCAGCTCCTGCTCCAGGGTGTTCACCACCATCTCGAACTTGGGGCGGAGGATGTCCGCGTGGAGGCGCATATGCTCCACCATGCCGTGGATGTCCCCGAAGAACCGGACGTGCCGGAGCTGGTTCACCTTGTCGTGGCCGATGGTCTGCATGGCCAGCTGCTTTTTGATGTCCTCCATGTTGTTGGGGGAGGTGGCGATGGCCGCCAGCCCGGAGCCGGGAAAGCTGATCTTGGAGGTGGAGGCGAATTTGTACACCAAATCCGGGTTGCCTGCCCGCTTGCACTCCGCCAGAATCTCAATCAGGTGGTCCTGGTCCCAGTCGTACAGGTGATGTACCCCGTAAGCGTTGTCCCAGTAGATGCGGAAATCCCTGGCCGCGGGCTTCAGCCGGGCAAACCGGCGCACAGTGTCGTCGGAGTAGGAGATCCCCTGGGGGTTGGAATACTTGGGCACGCACCAGATGCCCTTGATGGCATCGTCGGAGGCCACCAGCTCCTCCACCATGTCCATGTCCGGGCCGGTGGGGGTCATGGGCACGTTGATCATCTCGATGCCGAAATACTGGGTGATGGAAAAATGGCGGTCGTAGCCCGGCACGGGGCACAAAAACTTCACCTTATCCAGCTTGCACCAGGGGGTGCTCCCCATGACGCCGTGGGTCATGGAGCGGGAAATGGTGTCGTACATCACGTTCAGGCTGGAATTTCCGTAGATGATGATACTGTCGATGGGGTTTTCCATCATGTCTCCGATCAGCTCCTTGGCCTCCCGGATGCCGTCCAGGACGCCGTAGTTCCGGCAGTCGGTGCCGTCCTCGCAGGTCAGATCGTCTCCGCTCCCCAGCACGTCCATCATCCCCATGGACAGGTCCAGCTGTTCGGTGCACGGCTTTCCCCGGGCCATATTCAAGCTCAGGCCCTTGGCCTGGTATTCCTTATATTCGGCCTTCAGTTCAGCCCTCAGGCTTGTCAGCTCCTCCTTGGTCATTTCTGCGTATGGCTTCATTGGCTTCTCCTTTCAATGTGCGGCGTAATTCCTCAGCATTATTATTTATAGCGCATTTTCGCCGTTTACGCAAGCCGTTTCGGCCTCAACGCCGAATTTTGTACAGATAAACAAAAATATGCCGCCCCGCTGGGGCTCCCTCCTCCCGGCGGGGCTTCTGCGGGGAGCTTGTCCCTGACAAATTTTTGGTTTCCACTTGACTGCCCCGCCGCATCTGCTATAATATAAGGGAAGAAAGGCGAATTTTGGTCATACAGCTGTCAGCCCGGCAGCGCACAGAGAGGGGCTGTTTGAATGAAAAAAATGTTTATGTGGGCGGCGACTATCTTTATGGGGCTGGCCGCCATCGTATATTTCCCGTCGGTCACCAGCGTGATCTCCATCGTTTTCGTCCTGGTCGCCCTGCCTGTGGAAAAACTGCAGAACTTTTGGGAGGCCCACGGCCTGCGGGGCGGAATCAAGGCCGTGGTTTTATGCCTTGCGTTCCTCGGCGCGGTGCTGGCGGCGCCCACCTCCAAAAAGGCCGGGCTAGCGGACACTCCCTCCCCCCAGCCCTCCTCTTTGGAAACGCCCCTGTCGCAAGCCCCGGAGCAGACGGCATCCCCGGAACCCTCCCCGACGCCGGAACCCACGCCAGAGCCCACGCCGGAACCTACTCCAGAACCCACGCCGGAGCCTACTCCCTCCCCGACGCCGAAGCCCACGCCCCAGCCCACCCCAAAGCCAACGCCGGAGCCGGCCCCAGCGCCTGTCTCCACTCCCGCGTCCGGCCAGCAGTCGGGCGGGACCGGGACCATCAGCGGCGAGGGCAGCGTCACCAATGAGATCACCGGAAACCTCGCCAGCACCGCGTACTGGGTGGACGGCGGGCAGAGCTATCACTTTTCCGCGAATTGCAGATCCCTGGCCCGGTCCAGGAATATCCGGCAGGGGACCCTTCAGGACGCTTTGAACGCCGGAAAAACGGACCCGTGCAACATCTGTGCCAACGGGCACTGAATGAGGAGTGTTTGTTATGACCACCACCATCATCCCCGAATTTATCCTCCCCACCCTCACCCGATACATAGACCGCTACCACTGGAGCTGGAACATCTCCACCCGCGTCATCAACAACTATTACGGGACGCGGTACACAGAAAAGGAACTGCGGAAGCTGTACCAGCGCAGTCGATAAAAGAAGTCCTGTCCCGGACCCCGGGACAGGACTTCTTTTGCCTGTATCCGCCGGAACGACGGTCCGGCGGCAGTTATTCGCTCACATACTCAAAGGCCCCGATGGCCTGACAGGTGTCGCACACATCCGGCCGCTGCTCAAAGACCGCCCCGCAGAATTGGCAGCGCCAGCCCACCTGCTTCCGGACGGGCGCGGACACTTCCTCCGCCCCATCGGCGGCGGACGCCTCCGGCGCGGCGTTCAGCTTGGCAAGCATCGTCAGGAACCGGTGTTCATGACTGCGCTCAATGGCGGCCACTTTCTCGAACATGACGGCCAGATCCTCCAACCCGTCCTCCCGGGCTTGCCGGGCAAACTCCGGGTACATATCGTGCCACTCGCCGTACTCCCCCTGAGCGGCCTGGGTCAGGCACTCCTTGGTCCCGGCGGCCCTGCCAAACAGCTGCTCGAACCAGAACCTGGCGTGCATCATCTCATTCGCGGCCATCTGCTCAAAAGCGGCGGCGATCTCCCCGTCGCCGTTCTCCCGGGCCGCCTGGGCGTAGTATGTATACTTATTCCGGGCAATCGATTCCCCCGCCAACGCCTTACGGAGGTTCTCAGCGGTTTTCGTCTGTGAAAAGTCCATTTTACATCCTCCTTAAAAGGTACGGCACAAACCGTCCTCAGCCGCCCGCCTCCAGGTCGCTCACCAGGGGCGGGATCTGGGAGATCATATTGTCCATGTCCTCAAACATGGCGCTTTTGGTGGTGCCCAGCTGGCTGGCGGAATCAATATGCCGGACCACCTCCTGATACTGCCCCTTGATCCGGTCAAAGAACTGGCACAAAACCTGAAGCTCCTGCTGGGATTCCTGGATGACGCCGGCGATGCCGCTCTGGACGGACACCGCGCCCTCCGCCGCCGCAGTGATCTCCTCGAAACTCCCCTCGGTCTGGCCCACGATATCCACCGCATGGTTCAAGGTCTGCTGGGAGGCGGAAATGCTCCCGCTCAGCTCATTGGCCCGGTCCTCCACATCGTTGACGCCGCCGTCCACCTCACTGGCCAGCACCTTGATCTCCTCCGCCAGCTTCTTCACCTGAACGGCCACCACCGCAAAGCCCCGACCCTCCTGTCCGGCCCGGGCCGCCTCGATGGAGGCGTTGATGGCCAGGATATTGGTCTGCTCCGCGATGGAAACGATCTTGCCCATGGACTGCTGGATGCTCCGGATGGCGGCCTCCAGCTGGGCAAAGGTCTCCGCCATGGCGCAGTAGGACTGCTGGACCTCCGTGGAGGTCTGGCCCAGCTCCTCCATCTGGCCCCGGGCCCGGGTCACCGCCCGGCCCACGTCCCCACGCACCTGGCTGAACTGCTCGGCGGTCTCATTGATGTTGGAAAAGGACTGCCCCAGATCCTGGAGCTTTGCCTGGAACTGATCCCCCTCGTTGAGCACGCTGGAAAAGGACGCGCCAACCTGGCTCAGTTCCCACAGGGAGGCCACTTCCTTTTTAGCCAGCTCACGCTGGTATTCCTTCAGGCTGTCCGCCACATGGACCACCGGATGGAGGCTTTTTTCCTCCCGGACATGGGCAGATGCCTGACCTTTTTTCGTAAACAGCATGGACGCCCCTCCTTTATTCAAAGACCACGCAGGTCATGGACTGGTTGACAAAGCGGTTGTTGTAGTGCTCACCGTACCCCACAAACCCGGCGTGGTTGCCCAGCGCCGCCATATCCCGCAGATAATCCTGCATATAGCCCCGCTCAGAGAACAGTTTGTACCGGAACAGGCAGTTCACGGAGAAGATGGCGGAGCGCCGGGGAAAGTCATGGCAGATCTGCCGGATGGTGTCCTGGACGGTGGCCCGGTAGTCCCCCAGCTCCAGCAGGATGAGCACATCGGAATCGTTTACCTGCCGGAAGCAGGCCAGAGCGCTGCCGTGGATGTCCTTGATGGAGATGATGCAGGTGTCATCCCCGTTGAGCTTGCCGAAGGGGTTCTGGAAGGTGCGGGTGAGGATCTCCCGGTCGCTGACATGGAGGATGTCCTGGTACACCTGCTTGGCGGGCTTCCCGTTCAGCGAGCCCAGGATATAGTTGGCCCGGTCAGTGTTGGAGGCCACGAAGCGGTAATCCCCATACTGGTGGTAGATGTTCTCCTTATAGGTCTTGACCCGGCCGTTCTGATTGCGCACCAGGCCATAGGCCACAGCGTCCTGATAGATCCGGCCGTTGGCGGACACCTGCCCCTGGTCCCCGGTGCCCCCCATCAGGGAGATGCCGCGCTTGCGCAGGACGGTGTTGATGGTGGTGAGCACGCAGGCGTCATTGCCCGCGCAGAAGTCGATGCATACGGTGTCCCGCTGGCTCCCGCCCACCGTCTGCATATCCTGCTCCAGCCGGTGTATGTATTTCACAGGCATGGTGGACGCCCCCTCCAGCACATTTGCTGCGGCGGTGACGCCGTCGGAAAAGGCGACGACGCCCACCCCCCGCTCCACCACGCCGGTCCGGTAGCTCATGCCGATACAGCCGATGCTGGGCACACCGGGGAAGCGCTTTTCCAGCTCCGCCACATGGCGTTCAAACTGGTCGTTATTGGAAAATAGCATAATAAACTGCGGCTGATAAAGCCCCTGAAGCGCCTCGTCCAGGTTCCCCCGCTGGCTCATGCCGTAAAACTGCTTCATACCGCTCTCCTCCTATCGTTTCTCGATTTTATATTATATGGGAAAGGGTGGTAGTTGTCAACTCCACAAGGTTCAAAATTCAAAAACAACCGCCTGAAAATCAGGCGGCAGAGGCTTCTATGTTTGTTTTTCCCGTGCATAGCGCCATCCCGCTCTAATGGCGGCTAACAGGCAGGGACGGCAGAGTTTGACCCTGCCGTCCCTGTTCAGCGTTACGCTTGGAATTAAGGCCGGCGTCTTTATCGCGGGGAATGGTTCTCCACTCCGTATACCGTTACGCAAGTTATCAAATCACACCTGTTTATACAGTTTTTCCAAACTTTCTCAGAAGATTAATCGTTTAATTTTGGGAAGTATGAAACTCCCTAATAAATATAAATTACACAGATATACAAATAGATTTCCAATATACGAATAAAGAGTAAAGCGTCCTTTCACAGCAACCTGTGCTGATAATGTCTTTGTATCAGACTGAAAGTAATCGGTCTGTGCCAGCACACTACCCCTGGAATCTGAAACAATCGACATTCCATTATTTGTATGCCTGATTATATTACTTCCATTTTCAACCCCACGCACAATCGCTGTCTTTGCAGCTAATAATGTCATTTCTTTCCAATCCGAAGCTGGAACAATCAGTATATCTACATTATTTCTGCCTGCCTGCTGTATTTTAGACAAAAATGCCATATCAGAACATATAAACGGCGCAATTCTACCATATTCTGTATCAAAACTTTTTAGCATTCCATCTCCTTTTTGGCACAATTCTCCGATTGAACGTCCATACTTAAAATATTCGGATATCAGTTCTCCTTGTGGATTAAATGCTACCGTTTTATTTTCCTTTAAGTCCTCGTAAGGGGTTTTCACCAGTAATGAAACGATCAAATAAATTTCTTCCTGTTTTGCCATATCCGACGCTCGCTGCAGAAGCATATCTTCATCTTGTTTTAAAACCGCTCCATTCAGTTCAGACCAAAAAACAATCTTTGCACCTGCTTGTGCTTCCAACTCTGTTTTCAGGAAAAGTTCATCAGCTGCTGATGATAGTTTCTTCCTTGTATTGGTAATGTTTTCATCAGTAAATGTATTGGTATAAAATGTAGAATATACATCTTTATCATTATTTAACAGCTCTGAAATCGGAACGGTTACTCCAGCGATTCTGACACTTTTATCTGAATTTCCTGCAAAATGAAACATAACAACTCCATAGACAAATACCAGGCAAATTACAGAACCATATACGATCATGTATTTTCTGATGTATTCTTTTCTGCTTTTATTGTTCCAAATCCATATAACCATTGCCGCCGTCCAATACATTAAAAAGGTGATTCCGTAAATCCCTGTTACCGTTACTATTTGCAGCAGGTATTGATTTTGGTATTGTGTATAAGCGTCAGACAACCCTCCCAATGCAGGGTATATCAGATAAATGATATACTCTATTGATACCATTATACTTGCAAAAATAATAGTATCTTGAAATCTCATTTTTGATTTCGACCAGTAGATATATGGTAAAACTTTCAGAAAAGACAGCAGGATTGCTACTATTATACATATCTTTATATCCATTCCAATGGCTCTCCAAAACTGGACAATAAAACCAATGGCATATATTGAACTAATTATAAGGTAGACTTTTCGAGTACGATTAAGATAAATCATACATAGAAACAAAATTGGATAAATCCATGCAAAAATCGGGATACACCATTCTCCATTGGACATTACATAAATTAAAAAAGTTAAGATTATGAAAACTGCAAATCGGTTGTTTTTCATTGCTGAACTCCTTACTTTCATTCTCTATAAATCTCAAGCAGTTGGCCGACAGGGACGCCCGGATCGCTGAGCTGGACGGCAAAATTCGGTCCATCACCTTCAAAAACGGCATAGAGCACCGATTTGTCTGCAAGCAGAAAGAGGCATGATAAAACCCGGAACCCGCTGATTTCAAGGGATTCCGGGCTTGCCTTTTTTGTACCGGGCATCCTTTATCCAATGAACATGGCGTCCCCAAAAGAAAAGAATCGGTAGCGCTCCCGCACCGCCTCCTCATAAGCACTGAGGACCTGCTCCCGGCCCGCCAGGGCAGACACCAGCATGATCAGCGTGGATTCCGGCAGATGGAAGTTGGTCACCAGCGCGTCCAGGACCTTGAACCGGTAGCCGGGATGGATGAAAATATTTGTCCACCCCGCCGACGCGCTCAGCGAACCGTCCTCGTTCGCCCAGCTCTCAATGGTGCGGCAGGAGGTGGTACCTACGCAGACCACCCGGCCCCCGGCCCGCTTCGTTTCGTTGATCTCGTCGGCAGTCTCCTGGGGAATGACGCAGTATTCCGAGTGCATCTCGTGCTCGTCCAAATTTTCCGCCTTCACCGGGCGGAAGGTGCCCAGGCCCACGTGGAGGGTCACATAACACACCTTTACCCCCATAACCCGGACCTGCTCCAGCAGCTCCTTGGTGAAGTGCAGGCCCGCCGTGGGCGCGGCGGCGGAGCCCGCCACCTTGGAATACACTGTCTGATAGCGTTCCCCGTCCTCCAGCTCCGCCTTGATGTAGGGCGGCAGAGGCATTTTCCCCAGCCGCTCCAGCTTCTCCAGGAAAATGCCCTCGTAGTCGAACCGGACCAGACGGTTGCCGCCCTCCACCTCGCCCACCACCTGGGCGGACAGCTCCCCGTCCCCGAAGGTGACGGCCGCGCCGGGACGCAGCTTTTTGCCGGGACGCACCAGACACTCCCACACCTTGTCCCCACGGTCGATGAGCAGCAGCACCTCGCAGGCCCCGCCCCCCGCCCGCTTCCCGATGAGCCGGGCAGGCAGCACCCGGCTGTCGTTGAGCACCAGGCAGTCCCCGGGGCGCAGCAGGGAGGGCAGGTCATAGAAATGCATATGCTGTGTCTCCCCCGTGGCCTTGTCCAGCGCCAGCAGACGGGAGGCATCCCGCCGCTCCAGCGGCGTCTGGGCGATCAGCTCGGGAGGAAGGTCGAAATAAAAATCAGAAGTTTTCACATATATCCCACCGTAATGCCAGTATAGTAGAATTGCAGGATCTGCTGGTAATTCCAGCCCATGTTGGCCATGGCATAGGCCCCGTACTGGCTCATGCCCACATTGTGGCCCCAGCCCCTGCCGATGAAGGTGAAGGAACCGTTGCTCCCCGTGGTGCTGCTGAGGCTCCCCGCGGCCCCGGAGGAGCCTGTGCCCGTTCCGCCGCCGCTTCCCGGCTCCAGCTGGGTCACGCCGCCGCTGGTGATCACATAGGCGTCCCCGTCCACCGCCGACACGTTCCCGTTCCCGTCAATGGCGTACAGCCCGGAGGTGCTGTCCGCCGTGGTGGAGCCGTTAATATTCACCCCGTCCCCCGGTCCAGCGTCTGTCCCGGACGGATAGGCGATCGCCGCCGCGCTGAAGCCGTAGCGGTAGGAGCGCAGGGACAGCATCCCCACCACATACCGGGTGTCGATGGAGTAGCTTTTCCCATTGCTGTCGGTGAAGGTCACCTTCCGGGGGTTCCCGGACTCTGTCAGCGACGTCACGGCGATGGAAACAATGGAGCTTCCTATGTTAGTATACCCCAATTTCTTCATCCCTGTCACCAGCACGGAGGAGGTCACCGTCTTGGTCCAGTCGTTGCTCACACCGGCCTTGGCCTCATAGGGGTCGGGCCTGCCCACCAAATAGGGGTAGCTGGACTGGCTGCCCCCCCAGACATTGGCCGAGCCCTCGCTGGCCCCGCCGTTGCTGGAGTAGTAGAAGGTCTCAGCCACTTTGCCGTTGTACATCGCGTACTGTCCGACGGTCTGGTCCCCCGCCGCGTCGGAGTTGGCCCCCGCCCTGGTCTGGCCGGTGTATGCCTGACAGTGAGTGTTGTCGCAGATGTCAAAATGCGAGCCGCTGTGCCTGGTGCCCAGCGTCGCCGCGTAGCTCCGGGCCGCCACCGCCTGGGCTTTCAGCGCCTCGACGGGCCAGCTGGTGCTCATCTCGGTGGCCACCACGCCCTTTACGTAGTCCTCAAAATCCACCATATTTACCACAGTCATGTCTTTGCCGCCGATGCGCTCGAAGCGGAAGCCGCCGTAGTACAGCTTGTTCTTGCTCAGGGTAACGTACTTCCCGGCCCCCGACCCGTTGGGTTCCACCCCCAGGCCGGTGCCTTTCCCCAGGTCGTCAAACTGGAACAGGATGGTGTTGGTGCCGGTGACCACCACATTGACGCTGTACTCCGAGGTGCCCTTCAAAACGGTGGACACCCCCTGGGCCGCAAACGCCTCCTGAGCCTCCACGGCCTTGGCGCGGGTGGTGTAATTGCCGATCCGGGCGTAAAACTCCCCGCCGATGTACGCCGGGAAGCCCCCCTCATACTTTGCCGCCGCCGACTGGGCCGCGGCGAAGGTGGAATAGGGCCCCGACGCCTGGAGGTGGTACTCCCCCACCGCCACAGAGGAAGTCACACCGGAATGGTAGCTGGTATAGCCATTGAGGGTGCCGTAACAGACGTTCATGGTCTTGACCACCGAGACGGCCTTCTCAGTGGTGGAGCCCAGCGCTGTAAACTGGTTGGCGCTGTTATAATACCCGAAGCGGAAGCCGGCCCCTGTGCTGTTGGCCATGTTCAGCCCCTCCATGGCCCCGGTGCCGTAGGAGCCGTCGTGGTGCAGGCCCACCCGGATGATCTTCCCGGACGCGCCGGAGGACGCGGCGGAGCCCGTCTGCCCTCCTCCAGAGGCCATAAAAAGGGCAATAGACAGACACAGGGCTGCAATTTGCACGAATTTTCGCTTCATTTGCTTCTCCATTTCTCCACTTGGGACGTCAGCGATAAATTGACACTTTAGCGCGATGATGTTATATTGGTATATACATCAAACCATACGCCATTGTCAAAGCGTTGGGACGTATGGGCTGATTTCGACATGATTCCCAATTATAACGTATTTCCCGCCGGTCAGCAACCCCCAAATTCCCACCGGCAAACAGGAGGTCATTTGATATGGAAAAATATAAAGTTGGCGTCATCGGCGCCACCGGCATGGTGGGCCAGCGCTTCATCACCCTGATGGAAAACCACCCCTGGTTCCAGCTCACCGTGGCAGCCGCCAGCCCCCGTTCCGCGGGGAAACGGTACGAGGACGCGGTGGCGGGCCGCTGGGCCATGGACACCCCCATCCCCGAGGAGGCCAGGAGTCTGGTGCTGCTCAGCGCCCAGGACGACGTGGAGAAAATCACCTCCCAGGTGGATTTTGTGTTCTCCGCCGTGGATATGAAAAAGGACGAGATCAAGGCCCTGGAGGAGGAGTACGCCAAACACGAGTGCCCGGTGGTGTCCAACAACTCCGCCCACCGCTGGACCCCCGACGTGCCCATGGTCATCCCTGAGGTGAACCCGGATCACATCGAGGTCATCAAAGACCAGCGAAAGCGTCTGGGCACCAAACGGGGCTTCATCGCCGTTAAATCCAACTGCTCCATCCAGAGCTATGTCCCCGCCCTGTCCCCCCTGCGCCGGTTCGGCGTGGAAAAGGTGCTGGTGTGTACCTATCAGGCCATCTCCGGCGCGGGCAAGACCTTTGCGACCTGGCCCGAGATGGTGGATAACCTGATTCCCTACATCGGCGGCGAGGAGGAAAAGAGCGAGCAGGAGCCGCTGAAGGTATGGGGCCGGGTGGAGAACGGTGCCATCGTCAACGCCGAGGGCACCTCCATCACCGCCCAGTGCCTGCGGGTACCCGTGTCCAACGGACACACCGCCGCCGCGTTCGTCACCTTCAAAAACAAGCCCACCATGGAGCAGATGAAGCAGGCGTGGAAGGACTTCCGGGGCCGCGCCCAGGAGCTGGACCTGCCCACCGCCCCCAAGCAGTTCCTCCACTACTTTGAGGAGCCCGACCGGCCCCAGGCCCGCCTGGACCGGGACCTGGAGGGCGGCATGGCCGTTTCCATCGGACGCCTGCGCCCGGACACCCAATACGATTACAAGTTTGTCTCCCTGTCCCACAACACCCTGCGGGGTGCGGCGGGCGGCGGCGTGGAGCTGGCAGAGCTGCTGTGCGCCGAGGGATATATCGATCATCAGTAACAAAGAGGAGGCACCTTATGAATACCCCTGTCTTTACCGGCTCCTGTACAGCCCTGATCACTCCCTTCGATCAGAATAATATCATCAACTATGACGCCTTCGGCCGTCTCATCGACCAGCAGATCGAGGCCGGTGTGGACGCGCTGTGCGTGTGCGGCACCACCGGCGAGTGCGCCACCATGTCCATCCGGGAGCACATCGCCGCCATGGAATTCTGCGTGAAGCGTGTCAACCACCGGGTCACCGTCATCGCGGGGGCGGGGAGCAACGACACCTCCGCCGCCGTCTACCTGTCCCAGCACGCCCAGGATGCCGGGGCGGACGCCCTGCTCCACGTCACCCCCTACTACAACAAGGCCAGCCAGACCGGCCTCATCAAGCACTATGAGTATATCGCCGACCGGGTGGAGCTGCCCGTCATCCTCTACAACGTGCCCAGCCGCACCGGCGTGTCCTTCACCGCCGAGACCTACAAGGTGCTCAGCCAGCATCCCAAGATCACCGGCGTCAAGGAGGCCAGCGGCGACTTCTCCCTGCTGGCCCACACCCGGTTCCTGTGCGGGGACAATTTCTATATCTGGTCGGGCAACGACGACCAGGTGGTGCCCATGATGGCGCTGGGCGCCAAGGGTGTGATTTCCGTAGCCGCCAACATCGTTCCCGATGTGATGCAGCGCATGACCCATCTGTGCCTGTCCAACGACTACGACGCCGCTTCCAAGATCCAGATCCAGTACATGGATCTGATCGACGCCCTGTTTACCGAGGTCAACCCCATCCCTATCAAGGCGGCAATGAACCTGCTGGGCATGGACGCGGGCTCCCTGCGCCTGCCCCTGTGCGACATCTCGGACAAAAACCTGGAGGTCCTCCGTCAGGCCATGCACCGGGCGGGCCTGCTGTAAAGGAAGTGCCGTCATGCAAAGGATAATCATCTCCGGCTGCTGCGGCCACATGGGCCGGGTGGTGGCGGACATCTGCACGGGAGACCCGGACGTGGAGGTATCCGCCGGGATTGACGTGCTGGCCCAGCCCATGGACGGCTTCCCCGTGTTCTCCACCCCCGCCGCCTGCGGCGTGGAAGCGGACGCGCTGATCGACTTCTCCCATCCCGCCGCGCTGGACGGGCTTCTGGGCTTCTGCACCGCCCGTAAGCTGCCCGCTGTGCTGGCCACCACCGGATATTCCGAAGAACAGCTCACCCGGATCGACCGGGCGGCAAAGAGCATCCCCGTGTTCCGCTCCGCCAATATGTCCCTGGGCATCAACGTCCTGCTGGATCTGGTGAAGCGTGCCGCCGCCCTTCTGGGGGACAGCTTCGACGTGGAGATTACCGAGCGCCACCACAGCCGCAAGCTGGACGCCCCCAGCGGCACCGCGCTGATGCTGGCGGACGCCGCGGCCTCCGCCCTGCCCTACGAGGCGCAGTACACCTATGACCGCTACAGCGTCCGCAAGCCCCGGGACAAGCGGGAGATCGGCATCTCCTCCCTGCGGGGAGGCACCATCGTGGGCGACCATTCCGTGGTATTCGCCGGACGGGATGAGGTCATCGAGTTCACCCACCATGCCGCCAGCCGGGAGGTGTTCGCCGTGGGCGCGGTGAAGGCGGCGAAGTTCCTGGCGTCTGTGGACGCGCCGGGGCTGTACGACATGTCCCATCTTATTGCCCATTGAGGGGAGGTGCGGAAAATGCCCTATATCTCCGTGGAAAGCGGCGTCCTTTCCAACGACCAGAAGGTGGAGCTGATCCAGCGCCTGACCCAGACCGCCTCTGAGGTCATGCACGTTCCCCAGGAGTTTTTTACCGTCACCATCAAGGAGCTGCCCGATGCGAATTTCGGCATCGGCGGCAGGACCATTGACAAGGTGAAGGCGGAATACATCCAAACGCACAAAACAGTCTGAAAAAAGTACGGGGACCGCGCCTGCGGCCCCCGTACTTTTTTCTTCACGCCAATTACGCCAGCACCGCCCGGTGGAACACCTTTTTGCCCTTCTTGATGATAACGCCCTCCCCGGCGAATGCCTCCCTGGGGAACTGGGCAGCGGAGTCGGTGATCTTCTCGTCCGCCACGGCAATGCCCCCCTGCTGGATGAGCCGCCGGGCCTCGCCGTTGGACGCCGCCAGCCCGCACTTGACCAGCAGGGTCAGCGCGCCAATGGAGCCGTCGGTGAAGTCGGCATCGGTCAATTCTGTGGACGGCATATTGCTGGCGTCCCCGCCGGTGGAGAACAGCGCCTTGGCGGCGTCCCGGGCCTTGTTGGCCTCCTCCTCGCCGTGGACCATGCTGGTCAGCTCCCAGGCCAGGATCTCCTTGGCCTGGTTCAGCTGGGCGTCCTTCCAGCCGTCCATCTCGTCGATCTGCTCCAGGGGCAGGAAGGTCAGCAGGCGGATGCACTTCATCACATCCGCGTCCCCCACGTTGCGCCAGTACTGGTAGAAATCGTAGGGGCTGGTCTTGTTGGGGTCCAGCCACACCGCGTTGCCCGCCGTCTTGCCCATCTTGTTGCCCTGGGAATCGGTGAGCAGAGTGATGGTCATACAGTGGGAATCCTTGCCCAGCTTCCGGCGGATCAGCTCGGTGCCCCCCAGCATATTGGACCACTGGTCGTTGCCGCCGCACTGCATATTACAGCCTGCGGTCTGGAACATATGGTAGAAGTCATAGGACTGCATGATCATATAGTTGAACTCCAGGAAGGACAGGCCCTTCTCCATGCGCTGCTTGTAGCACTCCGCCCGGAGCATATTGTTCACCGAGAAGCAGGCCCCCACCTCCCGGAGCAGCTCCACGTAGTTCAGGTCCAGCAGCCAGTCGGCGTTATTGAGCATCATAGCTTTGCCCTCGCCGAAGTCGATGAACTTCTCCATCTGGCGCTTAAAACACTCGGCGTTGTGGTCGATGTCCTCCTTGGTGAGCATTTTCCGCATATCGGTGCGGCCGGAGGGGTCGCCGATCATGGTGGTGCCGCCGCCGATCAGGGCGATGGGGGTGTTCCCCGCCGCCTGGAGCCGCTTCATCAGCGTCAGGGCCACGAAGTGCCCCGCCGTCAGGCTGTCCGCCGTGCAGTCAAAGCCGATATAAAAGGTTGCATTGCCGTTGTTGATGAGGTCCTTCACCTCGTCCTCGCTGGTCACCTGGGCTATCAGCCCGCGGGCCACAAGTTCGTCGTAAATTGTCATGTTTTTCTCCTTCTTTCGTTTTTGGGTAAGCTCCCAGGCCATCTCCATAGACCAGGACTGATAGCTTAAAAAGGTTGTTTTCCGGAACTCCTCTGCCGGCATCCAGGTGAGAACATGATCGCTCTCCACAGGCTGAGATACCTGCTTTCCCAGTTCAAGCAAATAAACGTGGCCTATGGGGTGATAGGGACGCCCGTTCAAATCGGCGGTGAACTCCTCCCCCACGCAGACCTTCTCCCCCACCGCCACAGCATATCCTGTCTCCTCCAGGGCCTCCCGGCGGATACAGGCAGGTTCATCCTCGCCAGGCTCAATGCCGCCGCCCAGCAGGAAACAGCCCTTACGGGCACTGCAGACCACCGCCGCATTACCCTGGCCATCAAAGGCAATCCCGTAGGCTCCGGGACGGTCCCGGTACGTCATCCCCGGCTGGGGCGCTCCAAACACCCTATGCTCCATTCAGATTTCCTCCTGCATCAAAACGCCCCCTGTCCCATTCAGGACAGAGGGCGAAAGCTCGCGGTACCACCTCTGCTTTGCCGCCCCCTCGCGGAAACGGCCTCAGGGAGTCCCCAGCAGGACCCCGGCGCTGTACCGGGCGCACCCGTCCAGCCCTACTGGGGAAATCCCGTTCAGGCGGCTGCTCCGAGGGGTATTCGCCAACGGCCCCTCTCCCCCTTCCACCAAAACGGGGGCTCTCTGGGCAGGAAGCCGGTGGCTACTGGTCCTCATCCTCGCATTACCAGAATCATATCACAAGATGCCCGCCTTGTCAAATCCTTTTCCGGGAAACAACAAAGCAGCCTTTCGGCTGCTTTGTTGTTCCTTGCTTCTCAAGCGTAAAACGCATGAGCTCCAATTGTCGTGATATAGGGACGATTCTTAGACGCGTAGCAGGACAGGCCCGCCTGAGCGAAGAACAACGCGTTGGGCAGAAGGTCCGCTCCATCCATGACCAGCTTCGCCGCGATCACGGATTCCGCGTTGGGCGTCCTGTTCAGCGTGCCGTTGATGGCGGGGCTGAACTGGTTCTTCTGATACAGCACATCGTAGATGTTGTTGGGGAACAGCGGGCTTTTCACCCGGTTCATCACCACGTTGCCCACCGCGATCTTGCCGTTCAGGACCTGGTTGCCGCTCTCAGCGTTGATGATGCGGGACAGCCAGTACAGGGTATCCGCGTTATAGCTGCTGTCGCCGGACTGGATATAGACGCCCTCGGAAGCGCTGCGGCGGCTGAGGAGCACCGAGCCGTTATAGCCCACATCCAGGTTGAACACCCGGGCCAGCACCCGAACGGGAGCGGCAATGGAGTTGTTCAACGTGATAATGCCATCCTTCGCATAGAGATAGCGGCCATTGGCCACAATATACGGGGTCCCGGCAGAAACCGTCATGTTGAGGGTCTCCTGCACCACATTCGCGGTGTTCCCCGCCGCGTCCACAACCTGCTCCACCCGGGCGGAGCTGACGGTGACAACACCGTTGGCCTCCTCCACCGTGGCCGCCGGGTCCAGCATGGACACGAAGGAACGCACGGTAATATAGGTGACGCCGTTGCGGATCTGGTACTCTACGGACTGCTGCGGCACGCCGTCCAGGCGGATGGCGCTTTGCGAAGCAGCCTCTACAGTGGCTACGATGGAGGATGGATCAATGGAGGGCGTAGAACCCGCCTGCTGATCATCCAGCGGCGCGGCCACCGCAGGAAGGATAAAGCTCACGACAGCGAGGGAGGCCAGCAAGGAACTGACTGCTCGTGTTTTCATGAAATCTCTCCTTATTACAATTTGCTCTCAAATTGTAACCATATTGTAACCGATTCAAAACCATTTTGCAACCCTTTTATGTAGTCAAAATAGCCGAACCTATTCCAAAAATAGGTTCGGCTATTGTGCTTATTCTATAATTCCGGCGTTTTATCTCCCATATATTTTCCAATATATGGATTTCATCGATAAAACCAGTGACAGCCAATGGTTACAACAAAGTCTTGATTCTCCATGGTCCAGTGGTTGGTGGTCAGCTCAGGGGCAATGAAATACAGGCTGTCTCCCGCTGCCCGGGCGCCGTCCAGCACCAGTTTTGCCGCCAGCACACTCTCCAGGGTGGGCTCATGATAGACGGTGCCGTTTGCCACCGGCTCGAACTGGATGCCCCATTTCCGGTCGAAGATCACGTCATAAATTGTGTCGGGGAACTCCCGGCTTGCCACCCGGTTGAGCACCACCGTGCCCACCGCGATCTTGCCCAGCAGCGGCTCCCCCTGGCTCTCCGCCGAGATGATGCGGGACATCCAGTACAGATCCTCCGCCGTATACGCCGGAGCGGAGGCCCGCCCAAGTCCCGGCGTGAGGGTGATTCCCTCCTTCCGGGACCAGTCCACTGTACCGCCCAGGGCCTCCGCCAGCACCCGGACCGGCACCAGCGTCCGCCCATTCTCCAGCAGCACCCCGTCAGGGATGTACAGCGCCCTGTCGTTCACCGTCAGCCACACATCCCCGGGCCGGGCGGAGAGGGTCAGGCCGTCTCCACGCACCCAGGCGGCGCCGCCCTCCCAGGACACCTCCGCCTCCGGGGCCAGCAGTCCGGCCACCGTGCGCAGGGACACATATGTGGTGCCGCCCCCCACCAGGCGGGCCTCGGCCTGGGTCCAGAAGTTCTGCCCCGACACAGACAGCACGTCCACCGCCGACGCGGGCCGGACCAGGGGCAGGGTCAGCGCGGCCGCCAGCACCGTCGTAAGTAAGGCTTTCCGAAGTTTCATCACATATCACTCCTTGAAGTTATGACAAAATTGTAACTTTTCCAGCCCGATGCCGCAAGTCTAAATGTTTTCCAGCCCAAGCTGATTTTTCCATTGGGAAAAAGGCGCAAAAAAGCCGCCCGGCACCGCCGGACGGCTCTCTTTCCCGCAATCAAAGGAGGCTCTGCTTCACCTTTGCCACGACCTTGCGCACCGGGGCGGGCTCCCCCGCGGCACAGCCGGGGCGGTGAATGTCGTTGGAGAAGAAAATGCAGTAGCTGCCGGGAGTCACGTCCACAAAGGCCTCCCCCGTCAAGTCCTGGTAAAAAGTGACATCCTTCCCCTCGGGGTCCTCCTGCACCGTTTCGGCGCCGGTGTAGGGCACATAGCCCATCCGCTCCACGCCGGACACGATGTACTGAATGTCCAGATAGTCGTCGTGGCGCTCCGGGCAGCGGTCCCCGGCGGGCTGGGTGGTAAAGTCCTGGATCATCACATAGATGTCCTTCCCCTGAAGCTCATAGGTCCCGGCCTCCATCTGGGCCGCGTCGTGGTCCGCGATCCAGTCCAGCGCAGTCTGGATGGCGGCGGGGTACTTGTACGGGCTGGTTTTGGCATGGGCAGAGGCGAAAATCATGGTCAAACACTCCTTATAATAAATATTTGCCGATCTGGCAAATCAGCTCCTCCACGATACGACATCATCCAACCCCTTGCGCGGCCGCTCCCTGGGACATTCATCGGGATAGCCGAACGCAACCGCCGCAATCAGCTCCCCGTCACAGTCCAGCCACTGGCACAGCTCCTCATAGGCGAAATAAATGTCGCAGATCCAGAGACTGCCGATTCCCTTCTCCGCAGCGGCCAGCAGCATATTTTGAATCGAAGCGCTGACAGATTGAATGTTGCAGATTTCATAAACACGTTCTTCCAGCGTCAGCTCCGCGAAAATCCCCTTCCCCAGTGAGTTGGTGACAAAAACCACCACCGGCGCTTCCGCCATGATATCCACCGTGTATTTTGCCGCGGCGATATGCTGTCTGCTCTGGGGCAGCAGCGCAATGCCGTTTTCTTCCCGCTCAATTCCCCGGCGGAACGCGTTCAGCATTTCCTCCTTGGCGGTTCCCTGAATGACAATGTATTTCCACGGCTGTCTGTTTTTGGAGGACGGGGCTTTGATCCCGCTCTGGATAATCCCTGTCAGATCTTCCCGGGATATCGGCTTATGGAGAAATTTCCTGATGCTCCGCCTGTCATAAATCGCGGAAATCATGGGCAGGCTCCGGCTTACCGGGCGGATTTCAGCGCCTGGGCCAGCTGGTCCGGGCAGGAGGTGGACTTCATGCCGCAGCGGATGCCCTCCATCCGGGCGATGGCGTCCTCCACCTCCATTCCCTTCAGCAGGGAGGCGATGCCCTTCAGGTTTCCGTTGCAGCCGCCCATCACCCGGACGGCCTGGATGACACCGTCCTCCACATCAATCTCCATCTGCTTGGAGCAAACCCCTCTGGGCGTATACTGGATGGTATCCATTTCGTCATTCTTCCTTTCTGTTTTTCTCTCAGTTGTCACAGCACAATCAGCCCATACAGACGGCCCAAACGGGCCAGCTCCTCACGCTCCAGCCCGCCGGTGCCGTCGTAAAACGCCCGGCCCTGGTAAACCCGTAGCGCCCCCTCCAACAGCTCGGGCACGTCGGCGTACAGGCACAGCGCCTCCCGCACGGCGTACTGGTGCTGGGCAAAAATATCCACGTCGTCCTCCTCGCGGATGGCGATCTTCACTGCCCCCACCGGGTTGTCCTCGGCGGCTATGATGTCCTCCAGCAGGTCGGGGCCGCACTCGATCTCCTCCCCCACGTCAATGGTGCGGGTGACAAAGCAGGGCGCGGTCCCGGTGGCGCAGGGAATCACATCCGGGTCCCTGGCCGTCCGCTCGTAGGGGTGGGAAACCGCCTCCCCCGCCCCCGCCCGGAACAGCGGAATCCGGGCGTACTGGGCCAGCTCGTCCAGCCGCGCCCCCGCAGCGTCCTCAGGGCAGTCGATGCCGAAAGCTGCCGCGCCCATCCCCTCCGCCACAAACAGGGCGGCCAGCATATGCACACGGGTGGCGGATTCGCCGTCCCCGTCGCACACCCAGCTCACCCAGGCGGGGGCACAGCCCGCCTCCCGCACCGCAAGCAGGGCGGCGCGGCACTCGGACATGGTGGTCATTCCGGCAATGTGTACGGGGCCCTGCTCCGGCTCCAGCCGGGCGCGGTATTCCGCCACGATTTTCTCAAAGCCCGTCTCCCCCATGGGGGGCACGTCCAGCCCCAGGGGCCCAAGCGTCTGCTTAAATATGGGCACAGAAGCGTCCATTGTACGACTTCACAACTCCTTTATCATTTACTGGCCTATTATTATAGCAAACGCGGACAAAGATGGCAAGAGTTTTTCCCCGGGAAACGTCCGGGAAACGTCCCGGAAACGCCCCGGAAAACGCCCCCGAAAAGACCGGTCGCAGAAATCTGCAAATATTTTCCGAAAAAATGGTATTTCCGCACAATAGTCCATTTACATCCTTCGACAAATTTGGTATAATGACTGTAATCGCCGTGCGCAGCACGGCGGGTCGAGATTGAGGAGGGATCCCTTTATGAAGCGCACGATCTGTCTGTTCACCGCCCTGCTGCTTCTGCTTCTGCTCCTGCCTGCCTGCGGAGACACCAGCAGCGACCCATCCGAACCCCCTGAGACCCAGGCCCTCCCGGAAACATCCGAGCCTACGCCGGAACCCACGCATGAGCCCTCCCAGTATGAGCCCCTCACCGGCCTGCCCTGCGACGAGGATCTCTCCGGCACACGGCCCGCGGCCGTTATGCTCAACAACTTGAAAAGCGCCCTGCCCCAGCAGGGAAACAGCCAGGCGGATATCATCTATGAGGTGCTGGCGGAAGGGGGCATCACCCGGATGCTGGGCATATACCAGCACCCGGAACGCGTGGGTCCCATCGGCTCGGTGCGCTCCGCCCGGCAGTATTTCTGGGAACTGTCCCAGGGCCATAACGCGGTTTTTATCCATGCCGGAGGCAGTCCCGAATTTTATGAGACCAAGAGCCGCCTGGGCCTGTTCACCGTGGACGGGGTCAACGGCGCTTACTCTCTGGCCGGCGCCGGGATGTTCTGGCGGAACCGGGAGCGCATCGAGGGCCATTATTACGACTATGAGCACTCCCTGCTCACTTCCGGCGAGGCCATTGCGGCCATGCTGGAGCAAGAGCAGAAAACCGCCTATGACGAGGGCTTCACCTACGAGATGGCCTTTGCCGACGACGGCACGCCCTCCGGCGGGAAAAGCGCCGCCACTGTCACCGTCCCCTTTTCCAACTACAAATCCGGCGTATTCCACTACGACCAGGCCTCCGGGCAGTATCTGGTGGAGGAATACGGCGAACCCTACATCGACGGCAACGATAACACCCAGGTGGCGGTCACCAACCTGATTGTGGTGCAGACCACCTGCACCGTGGTGGACAGCGACGGGCGCCTGAACATTGATCTGACCTCCGGCAATGGCTGGTTTGCCTGCGGCGGGCAGATGATCCCCATCACCTGGGAGAAGGGCTCTCCCGAGCAGCAGCTGCGCTTCTTCACCCAGGACGGCGCTTCCCTTACCCTGGGCCGGGGCAAGAGCTATGTGTGCGTCATCCCCACCACCCGGGAGGTCACCGCTGAGTAAACAGCAATTTTTGTTGAAACAGCTTTCATTTTCCAGCATAGCGCCAGCTCTGCGGCACAAACTACCTTCGTGACGATTTCACTGCGAAGGAGGCTTGCAGTATGTTTCTGGACAAGATCGCACTGGCCATATCCATCATCGGCGGGCTGAACTGGGGTCTCATCGGACTGTTCAACTTCGACCTGGTGGCCTTTATCGGCGGCGGCTCCGGCACCTGGTTTTCCCGCATCATCTATGTGATTGTGGGTCTGGCCGCTCTATGGTGCCTCAATCTTCTGTTCCGTCCCGTCCAGGGGCGGACACGCCACAGCCCTGCGTAACGAAAATTCCCGGCGCAAACGCGCCGGGAATTTTTTATCGCAGCTCCGTCCGGAACTCGCCGTTATTCACCACGACCACCCCGTAGCCCGGGCGGTTGTGGACCCCGCCCGCAGTCCCCGGATTGAACAGCCACACGCCCCGCTCCAGCATATTCAGCGCCTCGTGAGTGTGTCCGAAGCACACCACGTCGACGCCCTTCTGCCTGCCAGCGTCGACCAGGCGGTCCGTCCCGCTCTTGGCGTGATGGCGGTGCCCGTGGGTCAGCAGGAAGCGCACGCCCCCCGCCTCCACCACCAGCTCCGTCGGGCCGGCGCAGAAATCGCAGTTGCCCACCACCAGCTCCATAGGGATATCCGGATAGGCATCGGACAGGGACTGTCCGTCCCGGTAGTTGTCGCCCAGGAAAAATACCCGCTGAGGGTTTTCCTGGGCGACGGCGTCCAGCATCAGGCTCAGCCGTCCGTGGGAATCAGAGAAAACTAAAATTTTCATATTGGTCACCATTTTCTCCTCCGCACATATACTGAGAGTGAACGGAGGGAAGTCCTATGCCGAATTTTGATGAATTCTTGAAGGGAAAACAAGCCGCTCAGCTCATGGGCGACAAGGGGAAGCTGGAAAAGCTCCGGGACGCGCCGGAAACCCAGCAGATCTTCTCCATGCTCAGCCGGAGCACCGGCGACCTGGAGGCCGCGGCAGGCCGCGCCGCCAAGGGCGACACCGCACAGCTCACCGACGCCATCCGGAAGCTGATGCAGGACCCGGAGGGCGCCAAGCTGATTCAAAAAATGAAGGACAATTTGATGTAATTAAACCTGCGGCGTCAGGAAGGGGGAAGCCATGAGCGAACTGGAAGAAAAACTGGAAAACATCCTTGGCAATCCCCAGGCCATGGCGCAGATCATGTCCCTGGCCCAATCGCTGAACCTGGGCGGCTCGGGACAACCCGCCGACGGGACAGACGCCCCGCCGCCACAGCCCCAGGAACAGCCCCCCGACGGCGCGCCCGCGCCCGCTCCGTCCGCGGCGCCCCCTCCTCCCCCGGCCTCCGCCGGAGCGGCAGAGGGAGGATTGGGCAGTTTGGGCGGACTGCTGGGAGGATTGAGCTCCCTGGACCCCAAAATGCTGTCCGCCGCCGCCGGGCTCATTGGCCAGTTCAACAGCGGCGGCGACGACCAGCGGGTGGCCCTGCTCAACGCCCTGCGCCCCTTTGTGAAGGAACAGCGGTACGCCAAGCTGGACAAGGCGATCCAGATCGCCAAGCTGTCCCGGCTCATCCGGTCGGGGCTGGAACTGTTCCGCGCCCAGAAGGAGAGCGCCCGGGAGGAGGAGGGCGGTCATGTATAACCAATATCTGGACGGCAGCGAGTTCGTCCTGCTGGAGCCGGAGCCCCAGAACACCCCGCCCGGCCATCATCAGGGCCAGCCAAACCAGCGCCCCCAGGGCCGTCCCGGTCAGAGCCGCCCGGCGTCCCGGCCCATGGGGCAGACGAAAAACGATCTGGTGGGCGAGGTCACCAGCGGGCTGACCCAGCTGCTGGACGGGGTGCTGAAGCATTTTTCCCTGGAAAACTTCGATACCGGGGACATCCTGCTGGTGCTCATTATCCTGTTCCTCTATCTGGAGGGGGACAATCTGGAGCTGGTCATCACCCTGGGCCTGATGCTTCTGCTGGGCCTGGGCGACGACAAGCCCAAGGGGGAAGCCCAATCCAGCCAAGACACCTGAAAACCGGCGGTTTTCAGGTGTCTTGATGCTGCTCCGGCGTGTAAAGCTGGGTCCCGTCTGGGAGGGTGAAGATCCCAGTGGTCTGCTCCATAGGGCTGACCACCTCGTGGGAAAGCATGGTGTAGATCAGCTCCCCGTCCTTCTCCGCCTCCGCCGCCATGAGCAGGCCGCTGTTTTCCGAAATCCAATAGCGCTCCACATAGCCCAGGTCAGGCATCGCCGCCTCCACAAACACGCAGGGCAAACCGTCCCGCTCCACGTAACCCGCAGAGGTAATGCTTTCCTTGTCCAGCGCCAGCACATCCTCATAGGTGGGCAGGCGCTGGACAAGGTCGGCGGACAAGTCCTCCGCCGGACCGATGTACACCGCCGCCTCCCTGTCGTACCACAGCCAGAGCCGTCCGTCCCCCATAATGCTGTGCTCCACCCTGCCGGAGGACAGGGTCAGGTCGCACCGGGTCCAGCCCGCCTCCGACCACACCTGGGCGGAGGCCGTGCCAGCCATCTGTCCGGCGGCAAAATATTCCACCGTCACGCTGCGGCTGTAGCTCTCATACCGGTTCAGGGAGGCAATCAGACTCTGCACCGTCTGGGTGGACACGCCCACCATCAGCCCCCCCTGCCCGCCGCTCTGCTGGGCGCTGGGGGCCTCACTGTTCAGCGCGTCCAAATCCGCCAGGTCCAGCTCGGGCACCGGGGCGAACAGGTTCATGGAAAAGCTGTACAGCACCGCCGCCAGCACCACTATGATGATCACCGCCGCCAGCGCCGTGCGCTTCCGGTCCTCCATACGCTTCCCACCCCCCCAGGGCCCCCGGCCAAGCCGGGGACCTTTTCCAAATTCAACGCTCAGGCAGGCTGTCCGCCGCCTCAGCCCGTCAGTTCCGGAACGTCTCCGGCATCCAGTCCGTCCGTCCGAAGTGATACAAAATGCCGTCCGCGATCCGGCGGCAGGCTTTGCCGTCCCCATAGGGATTGACGGCGTGTGCCATCACCGCGTAGGCCGCGGGGGAATCAATCAGCTCACAGGCCATGTTGAAGATCGCCGCCCCCTCGGTGCCCGCAATCCGCACCGTGCCCGCCGCCACGGCCTCGGGCCTCTCCGTCTCCCGGCGCAGGACAAGCACCGGCTTTCCAAGGGCGGGAGCCTCCTCCTGCAAGCCGCCGGAATCGGTCATCACCATGTAGCTGCGGGCCATCAGGTTGTGCATCTCGTCGGCGGTCAGGGGCTCCACCAGATGGACGTTTTCCAGACCGTCCAAGTGGCTGTGGGCCGCCTCCTGCACCACCGGGGACAGGTGCACCGGATAGACCAGCTCCACCTGGTCCTCGTAGGCGATGGCCAGCTTCCGCAGGGCGGTCATGATCTCCTCCATGGGCCTGCCGTAGTTCTCCCGGCGGTGGCAGGTGACTACGATCACCTTTTTCCCCTTGTAATCCAGCCTGTTCAGCACCTCGGTGGTGAATTGGAAGTCGTCCCGCACCGTGGTGCCTAGGGCGTCGATGACGGTGTTCCCGGTGACGTACACCCCCCGCACGATGCCCTCCCGGGCCAGGTTGCGGCGGTTGGTCTCCGTGGGGCAGAAATGCAGGTCCGCCAGCCGCCCCACCATGGAGCGGTTCATCTCCTCCGGGTAGGGGGAGTACTTATCCCCAGTGCGCAGTCCGGCCTCCACGTGGCCCACCGAGATCTGATGGTAATACGCCGCCAGCGCCCCAGCAAAGGTGGTGGACGTGTCCCCGTGGACCAGCACCAGGTCCGGCCGCACCTGCTCAAACACGTCCTCCATCCCCAGCAGGCATTTGCAGGTGATGGTGGACAGGCTCTGCCGCTCCTCCATGATGTCCAGGTCAAATTCCGGGGTGATGTGGAAAATATCCAGCACAGCGTCCAGCATCTGCCGGTGCTGGGCGGTGACACAGCAGAAGCTGTCAAATTCAGGACGGTTTTCCAGCTCCTTCACCAGCGGGGCCATTTTAATGGCCTCGGGGCGGGTGCCGAAAATCGTCATTACCTTCAGTTTATCCATCTTTGTCCTCTCCCTTCTCGTTTGGATCGTCCTTCCCCTCGCTGGAGGGCCCTACTAAAAAGATACGCCAGGCCAGGGCAACTGTTACACCCATGGCCAGCAGGAACAGCATCGCCTTCACCGCGTCGCTGACGGCCAGCACCACGGCGGACAGGCCCAGAATGGCGGAGATCACGTACAGCACCCCCACCGCCTGCTTCTGGGAAAAGCCCATGTCGATGAGCCGATGGTGGACGTGGCCCCGGTCGGGCTGCATGGGGCTTTGCCCGTGGGACACCCGGCGCACCACGGCGAAGCACACGTCGAAGATGGGCAGGCCCAGCACCAGGAAGGGCACCACAAAGGAGATGAAAGCGTACTGCTTGAACATCCCGTTCACCGACACCGTCGCCATGACGAAGCCCAGGAAGGTGGAGCCGGTGTCCCCCATGAAAATTTTGGCTGGGTTGAAGTTGTAGGGCAGGAAGCCGATGCACGCCCCCACCAGCGCCGCCATCATCACCGCCACATCCAGCTCGCTGAACTGCAGGGCGATCATCAGCATGGTGGCCGAGCTGATGGTGGAAACGCCGCAGGCCAGCCCGTCCAGCCCGTCGATCAGATTGACCGCGTTGGTGATGGCCACGATCCAGATGACCGTGACGGGATAGGCCAGCCAGCCCAGCTGCCACACCGGGTCGGAGCTGAAAATATTCGGGTTGGACAGCACGTCAATGCGGTTGCCCGCCATTACGGCAATCACGGCCGCGATGATCTGCACCAGGAATTTTGGCTTGGCGGGCAGGGCGTACTTGTCGTCCAGCACACCAAGGATCACAATAATCACCGCCCCCGCCAGCATCCCGATTTTGGGGGCGTCTAAGTTCATAAACAGGAACATGGACGCCATAAAGCCGATGAAAATCGCAAGGCCGCCCATGCGGGGGATGGGATGGTCGTGCATCCGGCGGTTGTCCTTGGGCACGTCCACCGCCCCATATTTTACAGCCAGCACCTTCACCAGGGGCGTCGCCACGCAGGAGACGATCGCCGCCGACAGCAGGGCCAGCAGGAGATACCAGATGTCCTCCGATGCAAAAATTTTCGTTAAATCATTCAAATAACGTCCGCTCCTTTACCCAGCGTCTTTCTCTTTCCCGCTCAACGGGGTAAAAAGCCCACCTTTTTATAGACCTTGCGCAGGGTTTTGCTGGCGATGTACTCCGCCTTCTCCGCCCCGGCGCGGTAGACGCCCTCAAGGTACGCCTTGTCCGCCATGATGCGCTTGGCCTCCTCCTGGATGGGCCGAAGCATCTCCACCACGGCCTCGCCCACGGCGGGCTTGAACTTGCCATAGCCCTGGCCGTCGAACTCCTTTTCAATCTCGTCAAAGCTCTTGCCGGTAGCGGAGGAATAGATCGTCATCAGGTTGGCTACCCCCGGCTTGTTCTCCTTATCGTAGCGGACACAGCGCTCCGTATCGCTGTCGGTGATGGCCCGCTTGAACTGCTTCATGATCACGCTGGGGTCATCCATCAGGGTCACGCGGCCCGTGTCCCCGTTGTCGCTCTTGCTCATCTTGGCGGCGGGATTGGTCAGGCTCATGATCCGGGCCCCTACCTTGGGAATATAGGGCTCCGGCATCCTGAACACCTCGCCGTATACGCCGTTGAACCGCTGCACGATGTTCCGGGCCAGCTCCACATGCTGCTTCTGATCCTCGCCCACGGGGACAAAATCCGGCTGGTAGAGCAGAATGTCGGCGGCCATGAGGCTGGGGTAGGTAAAGAGGCCGCCGTTGATGTTGTCGGCGTTCTTGGCGGACTTGTCCTTGAACTGGGTCATGCGGGACAGCTCGCCGAACATGGCGTAGCAGTTCAGCACCCACCCCAGCTCCGCGTGCTGGTGGACGTGGGATTGGATAAACAGAGTGCATTTCTCCGGATCCAGGCCGCAGGCAATGTATTGGGCCAGCTGCTCCAGGGTGCGCCGGCGCAGGTCGGCGGGATTCTGCCGCACGGTGATGGCGTGCAGATCCGCCATAAAATAGTAGCAGTCATACTCCTCGATCATTTCGGGCCAGTGGTGCAGAGGGCCCAGATAGGAGCCCAGTGTCAGATCCCCGCTGGGCTTGATGCCGGAGAGCATCACTTTTTTTCTCTCATTTTCCATCGTTGTCACAACCTTACTCGGCATCTGCCGCGAGATATTCGGAAATATCCACCGGGTCCGCGTCCGACCACAGCCGCTCCAGGTCGTAGAACTCCCGGCCCTCCTCGGTGAAAATGTGGATCACTACAGCGGAGTAGTCCAGCAGGGTCCACTGGCCCCCCCGGTGGCCCTCGATGTGGTGGGGCTCCTCCCCGGCCTTGGACAGGGCTTCCTCCACCGCCTCCGCCAGGGCCCGCACCTGGGTGTTGGAGGCGCCGTTGCAGATGATGAAATACTCAGCCAGGGTGGTCTGGTCGGCGGTGTACAGCACCTTCAGGTCCTTCCCTTTTTTATCGTCCAGCGCCTTCACGGCCACTGCGATCATTTCCTTTGCGTTCAGCATATGATTCTCTCCTTTTATCGGTAATCAGGTTCCGTCTGTGTTGTTGCCCGGGTCCTCCCCGCCCCCCTGGGGCGGCGCGGAGGGCTCTATTACCGGCGCGTCTGTGGGCAGGGGCTCCACCACTGGAGGCTCCGTCTCCACCGGGCCGCTGGGCTGGGCCGGCGGCTCCGTCTCTACAGGATCGCTGGCCTGGGGCGGCAGAGTCTGGACAGGGTCGCTGGCCCGGGGCGGCGGAGTTTGGACGGGGTCGCTGGCCCGGGGCGGCGGGCTTTGGGCTGGCGCGGTGGGCCGGGGGGCTTGGCTGGGGGTTCCCCCCGGGGCTCCGGAGTTCCCAGACACCGGACGGGTGCCCCCGCTGGAGCCTGCCAGCACTCCGGTGCTGGAGGACAGGGAATTTCCGTCCTCGCTCACCCGGATCAGGTCCAGCTGCCGGATGGTGACCTCCTCCACAAAGGGGTTGAGCTTTTCGTTGATGAGCTTCAGCAGCTCCTCCTGGTCGGGGTACACCCTGTATTTATACACGCCCTTGTATACGCCGATGCTGGGCATGGTCAGGAACTCCACATCGTCCACGCTCAGCCCGCCGAAAATGGCCTGAGAGCCAAACCAAAACAGGTTTTCCACCGACAGGTCGCTGTCCACCCTTCGGCCAAACAGTTCGGCCAGCTGGGTGATTTTGGTGACGTTCTGGATTTGCAGGGTCTGCTTCAGCACCGCTTTGAGGAAGCCGTGTTGGATATTCAGCCGCTCCAGGTCGCTGAGCGCCGAGCCGTCGTTGCTGTGGCGGAAGCGGACGACCTGCATGGCGTCATCCCCGTTCAGCTTGCGGTAGCCCATCTCCTGGTGGATATGCAGGTTCTGGATCGGGTCATCGTAGTGCATATCCCGTGGGACGTCGAACCAGACGCCGCCGATGGCCTCCACCATCTCCCCCACCAGCTCCCAGTCCACCTTGACATAGTAATCAGGGGTGAAGCCCACCAGCTCGGAAACCTCGCTTTTCAGCGCCTCGGTCCCCTCCTTGCTGTCCTTGTAGGCATTGTATACCGCATTCAGCTGCTTATTGGAGCGGCGCACATTAATCAAAGTGTCCCGGGGCAGGGACATGACGGAGGCCCTCTGATTAGTCACATCATAGGTCACCAGCATCATGGTGTCCGTACTTCTGGACACCACATCCTCACCGAACACCAGGATGGTGTAGATGTCCTTGCTCCTGCGGTCGCCGCCCACCTTGGGCTGGATGGCGTCGATGTCCGGCGGCGCCTCGGCGCTCTCCCCCGGCACAGGGCTCACCGACGGGTCGCCGCCCAGCTGGGTGGGCCCGGGCGGCAGGCTGGGCTTTTTGAACCAACGGTTGTACAATAGCACCCCCGATGCCGCGATGACCATAATCACAGCCGCGATAATCATGATAATCATGATGCGCAGCTCTTTCTTTGCCCTGGCCTCCTCCGGCGTCAGCGGGAGGTCAGCTTTGCCCGCCGCCTGCTCCAGCCGTTTCCCCGGCTTGGACTGCTCTGGCTTATTGGCGTTCTCGCTCATACGCTAAATCCCTTTCCCATAGCATTCATAGGCGCCCCGTGTGTCGTGGTGGAGCTCCTTGTCCCGCTGGACCATCTCCTCCATGGCCAGCCTCGCGCCCATGCCCACCGCCTTGTCCAGATCGGAATCGGCCAGACGGCGCAGCTCCTCCACCTCCGGGAAATCCCGGTTGGGTTCCATGTAGTCCGCTGTGTACAGAATTTTTTCCTCCAGGCTCATCCCCGCCCGGGCAGTGGTGTGGTAGAGGACCGCGTCATAGACGTCGTCCATCCCAAACACGTATTTGGCCAGGGCCGCGCCGCTCTTGGCGTGGAGCAGCTTGTCGGTGGCCCGCTCCAGCGGGTCCAGCGCCACGCCGTACTGGTCGCAGATGGCCAGATGCTCCTCATGGCTGAGGTATTTCGTACAGTCGTGGAGGATCGCCGCGCGGCGCATCCGGTCCTCATCCGCGCCCCAGCGGAGGGCCAGCCTTGCCGCCGTCTCCTCCGTGCCCCTGATGTGGGCCAGCCGCCGGGCCTGCACCATGGAGTAGGACACACAGCGCAGGTCCTCCATGGACAGCCGCTTCAGATCGGCGTTGGTACCATATAGTTTTTCCCGCAAAATATAGCCGTACACCGCCTGGGGCAAAAATTCCCGGCCCTCACCCCGGCCAATCAGCTCCCGCAGGCGGGTGGACGAGATCTCCACCAGATCGGGAATGGAAACGGTGGTGATCTTCGCTCCATAGGCGCGGCTCAGGTGGTCACGCTGGGGGGCGAACACCGCCTCGCTGTCCGCCGTACTGCGCCCGAAGGCGCACACATTGGCCAGCGACAGGATCTTCTCCGGCTCCCGCCACTGGTGGACGGTGAGGAACATATCCGTCCCCATCAGCAGCCAGAGCTCCGCCCCCGGCCACTGCCGGGCGGCCTCGGCCAGCGTGTCGGCGGTGTAGCTCCTGCCCTCCCGGTGGAGCTCCGTGTCCCAAACCCCGGTGACCTCTGGCATCAGCAGCTGGTCGGCGGCGATGGAGATCATCGCCAGCCGCTGGTCCCGGGTGGGCGTGCCCGGAGGCAGCTCTTTGTGGGGCGGAACCCCCGCGGGAACAAATACCAGCCGGTCCAGCTCCAGCAAGGCGGCAGCGGCCCGCGCCGCCGCCAGATGCCCCAGATGGGGGGGATTGAAGCTGCCTCCATAAATACCGATTTTCAACGCAACCACCCTCTCGCAAAAGTTTCCCGCGCGTTATTTTACCAGCTTGATCCGTTTGTCTCTGGGCTTGCCGTGGGTCTCCCGGTACAAAACGAACTTGGCGCCAATCACCTGCACCACCTCGCTGCGCGTGGCCCGGGCCAGCGCCTCCGCCCCCTCCTGGGGGGACAGGGGGCTGTTTTCCAGCACCTTGCCCTTGATGAGCTCCCGGGCCTCCAGGGCGTCGTCCGCCTGCTTGATGAGGTTCGCGCCCACGCCGTCCTTGCCGATGTGGACGATGGTGTCGATGTCGTTGGCCAGCCCCCGGAGCTGGGCCCGCTGTTTGCTTGTCAAACCTGTCATATAAACTCCTTTACGGGAAAAAACACCCCGTTTTACTTGAAATATTCCTCCAGCTTGGCCTGGAACGCCTCCAAAGCCCTCCCCCGGTGGGAAATGGCGTTCTTCTCCTCCGGCGCGAGCTGGGCAAAGGTCTTTTTCAGCTTGGGCAGGAAAAACACCGGGTCATAGCCGAACCCGCCCTCCCCCATGGGGGCAAAGGCGATGGTGCCAGGGCACTCCCCTCTTGCGGTGAGCACATCCCCGTTGGGGAAGCAGCAGGTGATGACGGACACGAATTTCGCCGTCCGGGCCGCGCCCTTGGGCATATTGGCCAGCAGCAAACGGTAACGCCCTGCGTCGTCCAGCCCCTCCCCGCCGTACCGGGCGGAGTACACGCCGGGGGCGCCGTCCAGCGAATCCACGCACAGCCCAGAATCGTCCGCGATGGCGGGCAGGCCGGACGCCTCCATGACGGCTTTCGCCTTCAGCAGGGAGTTTTCCTCAAAGGTGGCCCCCGTCTCCTCCACGTCGATGTCGATGCCCACGTCCGACTGAAGGCATACCTCCACCCCCATGCCGGACAGGATCTCATTCATTTCCTTCAGTTTTTTCGGATTTTTGCTTGCTAATACCAGTTTCATAATTCACAGCTCCCACGGGTCCTTTGACCCAAAATCTTTCTTTTTCTTCTGCTCTTTTGTCTGGCTTTTCCGGGTTTCCCACTGTTTCTGTGCCGCCTCGAGTTTACCGCCCACAGCGGACAGCTTGCGCTCCATCATTTCCAGTACGCTTTCCACCTCCGGCACAGGCAGGATGATCTGGCGGCAGTCGGGACAGTAATACGCCTCCGCGGTCCGGAATCTCCCGCTCAGCGGGACGCCCTCGCCCATAACGGTGTCAACGGTATTGTCATACCATTTCAACTGCTGGTTGGCGGGGATCCGCCCCTCCTTCATTTCCTTTCCGCAGAACGGGCAGTCCATGGCGTCCTCCCCCTTACAGCAGGGCCTGGGTGAACTCCGCCGCGTCGAAGGGCTGGAGGTCGTCCACGCCCTCGCCTACCCCGGCAAATTTGACAGGCACGCCCAGCTCCCTGGCGATGGCCACGACAATGCCGCCCTTGGCGGTGCCGTCCAGCTTGGTGAGCACAATGCCCGTCACCCCCGCCGCCTTGGAGAACTCCTTGGCCTGGATCAGGCCGTTCTGCCCGGTGGTGGCGTCCAGCACCAGCAGGGTCTCCCGGCTGGAATCGGGGCAGTCCCGGTCGATCACCCGGGAAATCTTATTCAGCTCGTTCATCAGGTTTGCCTTGTTTTGCAGCCGTCCGGCGGTGTCCACCAGCACCACGTCGGAGCGGCGGGCCTTGGCCGCGGCCAGGGCGTCGTACACTACGGCGGCGGGGTCCGCCCCCTCGTGCTGTTTGATGATGTCCACCCCGGCCCGCTCGGACCAGATGGTGAGCTGTTCGGCGGCGGCGGCCCGGAAGGTGTCCCCGGCGCACAGGAGGACCTTTTTGCCCTCCCGCTTCCAGCGGGCGGCCAGCTTGCCGATGGAGGTGGTCTTCCCCACCCCGTTGACGCCGATGAACAGCACCACGGCAGGGGTGCGGCTCATGTCCACCGACAGGTCGCCGATGGTCAGATATTCCGCCAAAATATCCCGCATACACTGCCGGGCGCCCTCTACGTCCTTGATTTTCTCCGCCTTACAGCGGCTTTTCAGCGCTTCCACCGCCTCCATGGTGGTCTCAGCGCCCAGATCCGCCATCACAAGGGATTCCTCCAGCTCCTCATAAAAATCGTCGTCCAGCTGGGAGAAACCGTTGAAAATGCCTATCTTTTTAATCTTATCAAAAAAGCCCATGGAAATCTTCCTTTATTTTATGAATAATTTGGATTTTTCAGCCCACAGCCTGGGCACTTGGGGTCGTCTAAATCGTGCTTTTTTCCACACCTACAGCAGATGACCTGGGGCATACGGCCCTCATCGTCCTCCCGTCCCGTGCTGCCCTGGCGGTAAAAGTCGATCTTACCGCAGTGACAGCACTCCCAGATCTCCACATCCAGCGAGCCGCTCAGCAGGTTGGACAGATGCCCAAATACAATGCCTACCTGCCCGAGCTGGATCTGCTCCTCGCCCAGAAACTCCATCTCTGCGCCACAGCCGCCGCACGTCCTGACCTTACTCATTGAATATTCAGCTCCTTCTCCACATCATTGAGGTTGATGGTTAGCATTCGGCTGACGCCCTTCTCCTGCATGGTGACGCCGTAGAGCACGTCGGCCTCCTCCATTGTGCCCCGGCGGTGTGTGATGACGATGAACTGGGTCTTATCGCTGATGCGCCGCAGGTACCGGGCGTAGCGCACCACGTTGGATTCGTCCAGCGCCGCCTCGATCTCGTCCATGACGCAGAACGGCGTGGGCCTTACCTTTAATATCGCGAAGTACAGCGCGATGGCGATGAGCGCCCGCTCGCCGCCGGACAGGGCGCTCATGTTCTGCACCGTTTTCCCCGGGGGCTGGGCCTTGATCTCGATGCCGCAGTTGAGCACGTCCGCCGGATCCTCCAGCTCCAGATTGGCCTTGCCGCCGCCGAACAAATCGGTGAACGCCGTCTGGAAGCCCTCATTGATCAGGCTGAACTGCTCCTGGAAAATGCCGGTCATCTCGCCGGTGATCTGGGCGATGATGTCCGCCAGCTCCCTTTTGGCCTTGGCCACATCGTCCCGCTGGTCGGTAAAATAGGTGTACCGCTCGTTGACCCGGGCAAATTCCTCCACCGCGTCCGGGTTGATGCTCCCCAAGGCAGAGATGGCGCGTTTCAGCTCCCCGATACGCCGCTGGGCCTTGGGGACGGATTCCAGCTCCACCCGCTGGGCCCGGGCCGCCTCGTGGGAGAGCTGGTAACCCTCCCACAGCTTGTCCAAAAGCTGGCTCTCCTCGATTGCCGTGGCGTTGGCCTTCTGCTCCAGGAACGCCACCTCACGCTCCATGACCACCAGCTCGCTGCTCTTGTCCCGGTACTGCCGCTCGGTCTGGTTGCGCTGGCCCTCCAGGGCAAGTTTCTCCTCGTTCAGCTTCCGCAGGGCGGACTGCCCCTCCTGGCTGGCGGTTTTCAGCCGCTGGAGCCGCTCCTCCTCCTCTTGGATGCGCCGCATCAGGTAATCGTTCTGATGCTCAAATTCCCCGATCATGGCGGCGCGGCTGGCGGTATCGCCGGACAGGTCGTCCCGCAGGCGCTCCAGCTCATCAATGCTCAAGCGCAGGGCGGACTGCTCGCCCTCCAGCCCCGCCAGACGGGCGCTGTGCTGGGCGGCCTCCTCGTTGAGCTCCGTGATTCTGTCCTGCAAAGCGGTGCGGCCCTGGGCCTTGGCCTCGCTCTCCGCCCGCAGGGCAGCGGCGGAACCCTCCAGCGTCTCGATCCGGCCCTTGGCCTGGGCGGTGTTTTCCGTGTTTTCCTCCATGCGGCGGCGCACCTGCCCCCGCTCCCCCGCCAGGATCTGGCGGCGCTGTTCAATGTCCTCCAAAAGCGCTTTGGCGTTCCGGGTCCGCTCGGAGTATTTCAGCACCGCGTCCTCCGCCTCCCGGAGCTGGGCGGAGGCGGTTTCCAGCTCATACTGGGCCGCGGTGACCTCCCGCTGGGCCTGGGCCAGCTCGTCCGCCGCCGTTTTCAAATCGGCCCCCAGGCCGTCCTTCTGCCGGCGGAGCCGCTCCAGCTCGTTGGCCCGGGACAAAATGCCCGCTGACCGGGACACCGAGCCGCCGGTCATAGAGCCTCCGGCGTTGAGCACCTGCCCGTCCAGGGTGACGATGCGGAACCGGTGTCCGAACTTCCTCGCCATGGCCATCGCCCTGTCCATGTCCCGGGCAATGACCACCCGGCCCAGCAGATTGGAAAAGATATTGGCGTATTCCCGGTCAAAGGAGATTAGCGTGTCCCCCATGCCCACAAAGCCGTCCTCCCGTTCCACGGCCCGGTCCCGGAAGTCGGCGGGGCGGATGGTGTTCATGGGCAGGAAGGTGCACCGCCCGCCGTCCCGGCGCTTCAGGTAGCTGATGGCGTTTTTGCCGTCCTCGTCCCGCTCCACCACCAGGTTCTGCATGGCGCCGCCCAGGGCGATTTCCACCGCCACCGCATACTGGTCGGGCACGTGGATCAGGCTGGCCACCGGGCCCCGGACGCCCCGCAGGCCGTTCCGCTCCGCCTCGTTCATCACCAGCTTGACCGCCTTGGAATAGCCCTCATACAGCTTTTCCATTTCGGACAGCATTTTGATCCGGGAATTGAGGTTATTTTCGTCCATCTGCAGGCGGCGGTGCTTCTCCTGAGCCTGCTCCAGCTTGCGCTGGCGGGACTGCAGGCGCATCTGATAGCCGCTGATGACGTTTTTTGCCCCGTCCCGGTCCTCGGCGACCTTGTCCAGCTCTTTCTGCGTGCCGGCCAGCGCTTCCCTGGCCTGGACCGCCTTTTCCTCCTGCTCCTGGAGCTCCTGGCCCAGCTTTTCCTCCCGGTCGTACAGCTCCTGGGCGGCGGCGGCCAGGGCGGACAGCAGCTCCCGGGCCTCCCCGGCGGAGGCTGTCTCCAGCCGCTCCCGCTCCCGCAGGCGCTCTACCTCCTCGTTCAAAGTGCCTGCCGAGCCCAGCACTTCCCGGACACGCTCGCCCAACATATCGATGTTCCCCTGGCAGACGGCCATTTCCGCCTTGATCTCGTCCAGGCGTCCCCTGCGCTCGTCAATCTGGGTGGTGAGCGAGCCCGCCCGGCCCGCCTGCTGCTCCAGCTCCTGGCGGATGCGCTGGGCGTTTTCACTGTTGTTTTTGATGTCGTTTTTCAGCAGGGCAATGCTGTTCTCACAGGCGTGGACCTGCTCGTCCGTGCCCGACTGCTTTCCCCGCAGTTCTTCCGCCTGGATGTCCTTGTCCCGCATCGCATCAGCCAGACGGGCGCTTTCGGCGTCCAGCCGGTCCGTCTCCGCGTGGGCTTCGTCCCGCTGGCGGGCGGCGGCGTCCAGGTCGGAGCGCAGCTTCATGCTGCCCGCCCGGAGCTGCTCCAGCTGTTCCAGCCAGACGGAGATCTCCAGCCCCTTCAGCTCGTCCCGGAGCACCAGGTATTTTTTTGTTTTTTCCGCCTGGGCCCGCAGAGGCTCCACCTGGAGCTCCAGCTCGCCGATCTTGTCGTTGATGCGCACCAGATTTTCCTCCGTGCGCACCAGCTTGCGCTCCGCCTCCTCCTTGCGGTGGCGGAAGCGGGAGATGCCCGCCGCCTCCTCAAAGACCTCCCGGCGGTCGGCGCTTTTCACCGAAAGGATCTCGTCGATGCGGCCCTGGCCGATGATGGAATAGCCCTCCCGGCCCAGGCCGGTGTCCATAAACAGCTCGTTGATATCTTTCAGGCGGCAGGCCCGGCGGTTGATGTAGTATTCGCTCTCCCCGGAGCGGTAGTACCGGCGGGTCACCGCCACCTCGGTCTCCTCCATCTGGAAAATGCGCTCCGTGTTATCCAGCACCAGGGTGACCTCGGCAAAACCAAGGCCCTTGCGCTTTTCCGTGCCGTTGAAGATCACGTCCTCCATCTTGCTTCCCCGGAGGGTGCGGGTGGACTGCTCCCCCATCACCCAGCGGATGGCGTCGGCAATATTGGACTTGCCCGAGCCGTTGGGCCCCACCACCGCCGTGATATCCGAGCCGAAGGCCAGCACCGTCTTGTCGGGGAAGCTTTTGAAGCCTTGGATTTCCAACGCTTTCAGGTACACACAACCACCCCTTTCTTCTCAAATCTTCTCAAAGCGCTGCGGCGCAACAGCTTCGCGGTTTTCGTATTTTTCATGTTTTCTCAAATCCTGGCGTATTTTCTCGTTGAATTGGTGTAAAAATTGGTGTAAAACCGGTGGGTGTTTCTTTTTACACCACAAAAACCCGGAAACCGTTGGGGCTGTAAGGCTGCGGGGTTTTGAACGGGCGGTCTGCGAACTTTTGAGAACCTATGCCGGGTAGTGGCGGATGCCAGACACTATCGGCACGACTCTCATGGTTCGGATCCTAAAGTTAAGCTAACAACTCAGCGCAGTATCTCGGCGGCAAAAATATCCACTTGTCCAAATGGTGTAAAAGTGGTGTAACTCATGAATCTCCCTTTTGGAAGAGAGGCGGCAAACCGTTGGAAACACTGGAATTTTGTGACCTCAACCGCTCTCCATTGCATCTCCAGCGCTCGCAGATACACAGAACCACCTCTTTCTTCTCAAAAGCTCTCAAATCATTGCGCCGCAACGGGTTCAAGACTTCCGACTGTTTCATAACTTCTCAAGAAACGGCGTATTTTCTCGCTCAAAAGGTCCTTCAGTATACGTTTTTCCATATCTCGCAATGCCTGCGAGTCACGCTGTCCCTCCTTTAGCTTATCGGTACTCACCAGCTTCCAGCTATACACGGTATGCCGTTCACCTGTGCCATCAGTGTAACGGAACATATACTTCCCGTCTGAACGCTGGCTTTCCCCATTCCGTAGAACTCTACCTTTACTGTCTCTGCGTTTTTCTGACATAGTGACTCCTTTTCTGGAAAAGAAAAGAAATCTGACATAGCATTTTATTTTACCACATCAGATTCCCTTTTGCAAGTTTCAAGCCACAAGGATTCAGGTACTTTTGAAATCAGATACAACTGCTCTGATCAATAAATTTTTCAAATAATTTCCTTTTAATTTGTACGCGATTTCCATTCCAGAGGACAAAATCCGCATCTTTGTTCTCGTTAATGATTTGTCGAAGCTTATGCTCACCAATCCGGAAATATTGTGCAGCCTCTTCAATACTCAACGTATATCGTTCCCAAAATAGAATTTGATTCATCACTTTCATAACTACTTAATAGTACTATGGAAACCACTTCGAAAGGGCGGCTTTCATAACTCTCCTCTCCGATAGCGTTGATAAGAAAGCTATGAGCAACGGGCGGCGGCTGGCTGGACCGCTCCACAGGACTTACCTCCGCAGCTTTTCCGGCACCCCCTACAGCCTGCGGCGGGTTGGCTACCGCTCGGACCATAGCCAGGGTGGTGTATCATGATTCGGTATATGGGTCATGGCCTCAAGCTGCCACAGCTTGCTTGTATGCGGCATCCGGCTCTCCCTGTTCCTCCTTCCATTTGCTGGGATCATGGCTCTGGTCTGCCCAATACTGCTGGGCCATATACTTAACGTACCCGTTGGCTCTATGAGGCCATGCGGCCTGTTTGTCAAGGTACAGGGATGCCTTCCCAAAAGGCCTTTCATGCCTCTCACTCCTATCCCCGACTGTCTGCTCGCAATCTGCCCACATTCCTGCCATTTTCACAAAAATGCCTCACAGTCCCGGACAGGGACTGTGAGGCGTTCATTATGATTGGTCAAATAGTTTGAGGCTTGCTACCATAGCGTCAATGTCCTGCTCACTGGGGCCAAGCGACATTTCCGGGGGCTGACTGCTCTGTGTTGAAGCAGCCGTATTCCCTGACAGAAATTCTCCCACCGAAGTTTTCACCATTTCCCGAACCATCGCCAGAAGCTGCTCCTTCGTATGCAGTGGCTGGTAGGTAATTTTGATTTTTGCACCAGGTATCTCAATTTCCGGATGCCGCTGAAGGTAGTCAACGACGGCCAGGATGATGAAATCGCTTTTCTTGTTCCCAAGCCGCTCTAAAAAAGTGCCTACCTTTGCCTTTTCCTCCGTATCGGCACTCCACTGGAGGGAAAACCGGAACCTGTCATCCCTGCGCAAAGCCTTCACCGACCTTCTGTGCCTGCATTTGACGCAGCTGGGCGGTGGCCAGCATCCCAAATCCTACCGCATTGGCTTTCGGATCGGCAACAAATTCCGCCTTCGCCACTTGGCTGGACGTTTCAATAAAAGTCCGAAACAGCGCCGCACCGCCGCCGGTGAAGATGGCAGGAGTCGCCCGCAAATCCACTTGGAGCTCCCGGAGCTTGTCCAGGATACCGGCCGCATAACTTTTCACCGTGGCGCGGATGGCCTCCTGCACATCCTTGGGAAGGATTGTGGGGCGGCCCTGGATTACATCGGCGATGTGGTCGTCATCAATTTTAATGTCATGAAGAGCGCTGACCCTGCCGATGATGCTGTTGGCCATGGGAATGGCTCCCATCTCCAGACTGCGGCAGAACTGCATATCTGGCTGGACACCACGCAGCAGAAGCACATCAGTGGTGAAGCCGCCGATATCCACCACAAAGGTACGGGGGTTCTGCTGGATGATCTGAGCCTGGGGTACCACAGCGGCATAAGCCTGCGGGTAGACCAGCACCTGACGGATCATCAGGCTAATGGCAGTATCGTTAAACTTAAACTGTACTGTCCCCCGCTTAAAATACTCCGCAAAGCGATTCCTCAGCTCATAGTGTTCCGGGGGCAGTCCGATAGCCAATTCCGCTTCCACCATAGGCTGCAGGGCCTCCCGCTGCCGCAGCTCCTTGGCGATGGCAAACAGGCTGAGGATAAAGAAACGCTCGTCCTTAGTCTTGTCCCGCATATAGGGGATTCGCTCACCGGACAGCGTCCAGAAGGTACCGCCGAATTCCAGTACATCAGTCTCCACCGGGGGCTTCACCGGATAATCCGTCAGCCCAGAGGTAAAGACAAAGCTCGGGGTCTTGATGGCGGAATTGCCATGGTCGATTGCAAATAGCATAATAGTCACTCCTATTCATTCAGATACCTCATTACACGGAAACGAATGCGTATTTGCAACGGGAATGAGCATTTGTAGAAACTGAGCATAGTTAAAGAGCGGGGGCAGCACTGCTGTCCCCGCTCCTCAATGATCGGATACTATCAGTCCAGAGGATACTTTCTCATAAAAAACTCCCAGATATAGTCGTCCAGGCCATTATAGTCTGGCGACCACAGGTAGGTGCCAAAGGTCAGCGGTAACCCGCCTAAGAGCTGTATCAGATTTCCATAGGCAGCCTCCACATACCAGTTTTTCAGATAATCCATATCGAAACAAGTCATCACATGGCGCACTCCCAGTTGTGTCAGTTCTTTCAGCGCCTTCTCCAGATAATGGAGAGATGTGACACCGGGGATGGCCAGGACAGTCTGCCCAGTGAAGAAATGAACGATGTCCGCCTTCATGTAGCCCTCGATCAGATAAACGCATTCCTGAACAGGACCAGCTATATGGCACCAATTTTCAGCACCTACGCCATCCTTCTTATCTATGCTGGAAAACGTGAGAAACTTCCCGCCCTTTTTCATCTTTTCGTCCAGACGGATATGGATACTCTGGATACGGCCAAGCCGATCCCGGCAGGGGATCATAATTCCTCGCCGATAAACAGCCATTGTCCAGCGCCCATCCTCGTCCCGATAAAATCCAGGTACACCAAACAGCTCATGCCCCTCTGAAATCAATTCCTTTGCCAACGCGGGAAAGCCTACCAGCGGCGTTGTACGATACCCCAGCCGGTCGATCTCCTCGTTAGTCAGACCGCGCCCCCGCAGGTTGTCCCGGTGATCCGAGGCAAGTGTCAGTTTGCTTAGAAGTGCCCGGTAAACGCGGTCCCTTGTTTCGATACCAACCAGCGGGGCCTGTGGCACCTCTGCAGGTTTTGGCCTGGGCAATGCTTTCTTCTTCCCGCCTGATTTGCTGGAATAATGGCTTTCTCCGCCGCCCAGCCGATCCATTAGATCCTGGCGCACTTTATCCCGAGATACACCAGTATAGTAGGCGTAGAGGTCAAAGACACCGCCTTCAAACTGGCCGCATTTGGGGCATCGGAACACATTGCGCTTGAGGTTGATATTAAGATGCCGCTTTCTTGATCCTGCATGGTCACAGACCGGACAGGGGATATTATAGGAACTCCTTCCTATGGGCGGCTGTGGAATCGGAAGCAGCGGCAGAATGTCATTCATCTGAAAGCGCAGTTCCATTTGCGGTTCCCCCTTTCCTCTGCGCTTTACACAGCGCCGGGCCGATTGCTTTATCGCCCATAACTCACGAGGAAGACCTTGTTTCCTGGAAAACTGCCGTGTAGATATCCGTCTTGTCACAGCTCTCCTTTGTCAGCTCCAACAGCGAAAAACAACGTCCATACTCTTGAAAATCTTCCGTGGAAATGCGGTCAGTGGTATCTTCCGGGGCCAGATAGTAAACCTTGCAGATTCGGAGCTGGTCAAAGCTCCCCACAGTATAAGATTCCACATAGTCCGGTGTGTAGTAGGATACCGGATATAGGGCCGGTTTGTACGCCGAAATCATCATCCACAGCCAGATAGCCACGACACCTGCAATGCCCATAACACAGAAAATCGGGCGAATGATTTGCTTCATGCCTTTTCCTTTCCGGGGGCCGGTACAGAACCGGCCCCCTTGTTCATTCAAGCGGTAGTTTTAACCGCCTCGTCACAGATCAGCTTGGCTGCAGCCACAATTTCGGCATTGCCGGTAAACTTGGTGGCAACCCAATACAGCGCTTTCGGATCGATCTGCATAACCTCCCCCAGCGTTTTCCCGCTGTACTTGGCAATCGGGCACGAAACCCTCAGTGCCTGCTCAAAAGGCGACAGCTCAGGTTCCTGCGGCTGCGGGGCTGCCTGAGCGGCAGGCGTGGCAGGCGGCGGAGGCGGGGCGCTCCCAATGGAGGCATCCACAGGATTGCCGCTCCACATAATACCGCCCAGTTCGTCCACAGCCGGTGCATCAAAGGAATCACCGGCGGCCCCAAACTGGAGGCCAAAGCCTGCATTACGCAGGGCAATACCCACCGCAGCGGTCTGCGCCCACTCTCTGGGTGAGACAGTAGGTTTATCGGGCAGATAACCTCTGGAGGCAGTCGCCTCGGCCAGGAACTGATCCACCGGTGCGGAATAGTGGGGATAGACCCGGGCTGTTGCCACAAAACAGTCCTTCCCCGCCGTGACGGAAACTGCGATACGTCCCTCCGGATATTTCAGCCGGAACCAGCCGATCTGGACCATAACCGGAAGCCGCAGCCTTTTTTCACCACCATTGGCGCTGTTCAGGTCGGTATACTCCACCGCCAGTGCAGCGGGATCGAACCCCTCCACAGCGTTGATCTTCTGCAAGGCCTCCATGGCCGTCTGCTTTGCTTGTGTGTTGTCCGTAGTCATGACGCAGGCGCCTCCTTTTCCTTCTTTTTAATGGGTACAAATGTGTTTCGGAACTGAAGCCATGCGGGAAGCAGCGTCTGAATCACTCTGCCAATCTCCCGGCTGTAGCTTTCCGGGGCGGACGGCGCAAAGCTGGAAAAACGCTTGCGGTAATCTTCAATCACCCGCCCCAGATTGTTCTGGGCAGCATCCCGTTCCTTCTGCGTGTCAGGTCCGCGGTTAGGCCCATAACGGCGTTCCAGGGCGAGGCACTGCACATAGGCGTCCAGCATTTTGTAGTGTCCCTGCAAAAACTGGGCCTCCATGGTGACCGGAGCCGTCTTGCAGAACATCTGGCAGGTCTCCAGCACACCGATCCGGCACACGATCTCACCGTGCCACCAGATTGCATCAGCCGGCGCACCGCCTGTCAACGCCAATCTGAAATTGTAAGAAAACGCCGAAGAAATTTTGTAGTTTTTCGGCGGAAAGGGGGGTAACAAAATCAAGCGTTTCCTTGGTCAAATAGGGTATTTACAATTTGCTGTTTCTGACGCATAAATTCCTTGCGCTCTTTCAGGCGGTAAGACTCACCCTTGATATTGATAACGGTACAGTGATGCAGAACGCGGTCCAGAATAGCGGAGGCGATGGTAACGTCGGCAAAGACCTCATTCCACTGAGAGAAGGTTTTGTTTGAAGTGAAAACGGTAGACGTTTTCTCATACCGTCTGGCAATGAGCTGGAAAAAGAGGTTTGCGCCCTGGATATCCATAGGAAGATAGCCGATTTCGTCAATGATGAGCATCCTGTACTTGGCCAGAACCTTGAGCTTGTCCGGCAGGCGGTTCTCAAAGTGGGCCTTCTTGAGCTGCTCAATGAGTTGATGGCAGTTGATGTAGTAGGTAGAGAAACGGTGCTGTGCTGCCACCAGGCCCAGGGCGGAGGCCAGATGGGTCTTGCCCACACCGGGCGGCCCGAGGAATACCACGTTTTCCCCGTTCTCCAGGAAACGCATGGTGGCAAGCTCGTCGATCTGGCGCTTGTCGATGGAGGGCTGGAAGGAGAAATCGAAGTCGTCCAGGGTCTTCCTGATGGGGAAGCCGGACATCTGGATTTGCTTCTCATAGGCCTGTTTCCGCTTGGAGAGAGCGTCCCAAATTTTGTGTAACCGCCAAAGCAGTGCGGATAGAGTGGAAATACAGGCAAGGGGGCGGGGCGAAAACCGCCCCCTTCACCGCCATATTAACGACGTTTCCGCCGTATGTCAAGGTGCAGCCAGATCAGTCTGGCATA
>CAJTGJ010000021.1 GCA_910575695.1 Oscillospiraceae bacterium
GGCCTTCTTCCTTGATTTTTGTTTCGCAACTTAATCATAGTCGTTTCCCCTGTGCTGCCAAGGGCTTGTTCAGTTTTTACCACCCACTCATTCTACCGATGAGCCAGATTTTATAGAATCTCTTCAAGAAAAAACAGTTTCTGAGCTGATTGCCATGGCCCCGGAGATCACCGCCGCCCAGCAGCTCTATGAGGAGTTGCTGGACGCCTGCGATGACGAGGATATGGAATTTCTGCTCCGATTTGACGATCCGCTGGAGGTTGTGCGCGGCTATTGGGAGTCCGAGATCACCGGCTACGACCACAGCGGGGAGATGGGCCATATGCTGTGGGAAATCCGTGACAGAGAACTGTACGAAAAAGAGCAGCTTGCCCAGACCCCGGAGGACGTGGGCGGCGCTGTTCAGTCTGAAAATCTGACGGAAAGGAAAAATCCCATGAGCGATGTGAAACAGATCAACGCAGATGACCTGCGGCATATGGAGGGGCAGGAGGGCCTCATCCTCCAGGGTTGCGGCGGCGATCCCCAGGAGTGGGTGGACGGCATCAACGGCTTGCTCACCGAAGCTGGCATCCTGCTGGACGGCAACCTGTTCAAGCTGGAGGACGTGTCCCTGTTTCAGCACGGTGAATCGACCTGCCTGCTGTTCCCCTTCGAGGGTGTGAAGCTGGACGTGGGCAGACTGGCCGTATGGCGCATCCAGACCCATGAGCAGTTCGGAGGCACGTGGCTGTCCGACTATGTTCCCAATCGGCTGGGCGGCTTTGTTCATGAGCCGCCCAGGCAGAAACCTACCATGAGCCTGACTGGCATGGACGGCAACATCTTTGCGGTCATGGGCAAAGCCTCTTCGCTGCTGAAAGAGGCGGGCATGGGGGATCTGGTCAGCCACATGGTCCAGCGCGTCACCACCTGCGGGGACTACAGCAAAGCCCTCAATATCATCAGCGAGTATGTGGAGACAGAGCTGTCTCCGCCTGCTATACCCCAAAAATCTAACAAGAAGAAAGCGAGGAACACACATGAGCGATAATAATTGGGCCCCCATTGCGAGTCCAGCGGAGCGAGTCGCAATGGGAAAGGAGGCGCAGCGGAGTGAGGGAGCTTTTCACCGCAAGGTGGAAACGACCGATACGAAGCTTGTGCCGACGTGGGAGATCATCCAAGGCGATGCCCTGAAGCTGCTGGGGGGCTTCTCCCCCGGCTCCTTCGACGCCGTCATCACCGATCCGCCCTACGCCTCCGGGGGCCGCACCCAGGCGGAGAAGAACAAGTCCACCGCCAAGAAGTATTCCAGCATGGGGGACCACGCGCCCCCGCCCTTCGAGGGGGACGCCAAGGACCAGCGGTCCTGGACCCGCTGGGCGGCGGAGTGGCTGGCGGACGCCCGGAAGCTGTGCAGGCCCGGAGCGCCGGTGTGTATGTTCATTGACTGGCGGCAGCTCCCCGCCGCCTCGGACGCCCTCCAGTGGGCGGGCTGGATCTGGCGCGGCACCGCTGTCTGGGACAAGGGCAACTCCCGCCCCCAGAAGGGCCGCTTCCGCCAGCAGGCCGAGTACATCGTCTGGGGGTCCAACGGCGATATGCCCATCAACCGCTCCGTCCCCTGCCTGCCGGGGGTGTTCAAGTACGGCAAGGCGATGCTTTTGTCGCTGCCCAGTACATCCCGTTTGAAACTGACGCCGTCCTTGTCGTAGGTGCCCCGCTTGCTGGCGAAGCGGGCTTCTCCGCTGTTGTCCCAGCCTACGAAGACGCAGTTGTGGTATTTTTCGTCCTCATAGACCAGACCGGCATTGAGAAAGGCGCGGATCACCTGGGGCGCGATACCGCGCTTGCGCAGATAGGCAAACACCCGGCGGTTGTCCTCGTTGGCCGGGGGCAGGGCAAATTCGGGCCGTTTTTCTTCCTCGGGGGGCGGTCTGGGACGGCTGTCCCTGGGGGAATCCCTCACCCGCCCGTTGAAGTCCAGCAGGTACTCCACCGCCTCCCGAAAACCTTTCCCCTCGAACTCCTGTAGGAAGGTGATAGCATCCCCGCCCGTGCCGTTCGAATAGCGCTTCCAGGTACGACGGTCTTTGATGCGGATGCTGTCCATCTCTCGGGTAGTGTAGTACCGGCCAATCCGCTTGAGCGAGTAGCCCAAGTGCTCCAGCAGATCGGGCAGGTCTGTGTTTTTGGCGATTTCCATTTCCTCGTCTGTAAATTTCCAGAAATCTTCCTGGTCTGCTTTTCGTCTCGTGATTGGTCACCTCCTTCGGCTGAAACGCAAAACAGCCCGGGAGGGCGTCCCACAATTGGGGGCGCTCTCCCGGGCTGTTCAGTAGTTTTGCTTTCGTTGTTTTGACGGGCCGCTGAAGCCTTGCGGGGCTTGATTTTCTTCAGGCGATGGCTGGTAATTTCTTGTTATGTATACCCTATCTTGTGGAAAACGGGGAAAGTACCACTATGGCTTGATTGGCTGGGGCCTTGGTGGTATACTGTCTAAAGCTGATGATTTTTAGGGGGATGGAGAACATGGTGTTTGTCTGCGATCACTGCCACTTTGAGATGGAGGCTGTGGCCAAGCCCTGCCAGTGCCCGGACTGCGGGAAGCTGAACCGCATCCGCACCGCTACGGCGGACGAGGGCCGGGCGTTCCAGGCCCGGAAGCTGGAGGATGTCTGGCGCGACGTGGCGCCTGTCCTGGCTGGCTGAGACAACGAAAAAAGCCCCCGATGGTTCCATTTCTGGGTGACCATCGGGGGCGTTGCGCTGTTGTGGAGCGGGGGGGCGTCACGCTGGGCCACAAGGGGGTCGACACCGCGTTTCACCTCTCGGGTGGGGCACGGAATACTACCCGGCCCGTAGGTGGGCACAAACGGCTTCAAACGGGCGGACACTGGTTTTTACTAAAATCGGCCAGGATCACTCCGAGGAATGGCCCTGGCCGGTTAAGATGCTGGTCGTTTTGATTGTCGTTAGTGCCCTATTTGTCCTTGGCGGCCTCCGCGTTCTGGGCCTCGTGCTCAGCCTCATCCAGCGCCTGCTCGATGAGCCCCAGCACGAACTCCCGCTGGGTGAGCTTGCGCCCAGTGCGGGTGGTCTCCCGCTCCAGATGGGCTTTGATGCGCTGGAAAAGGTTATTATCGATCTGGAAGGCCATGGTTCTGGTGTTGTTGTTCGGCATAGCTTCGATACCTCCATTTTCTTTCATTTTAAAGTATTCGGTGAGTAAATTTGTGATGTACTGGGCGGTGGTGAGCCCCGCTTGCCCCCGGGCTTCACAGATTTTTTGATGCAGGTCTAAGCTGATCTGAGCACAGAGGTTCTTTGTCTCTGCCATGGTGGTTGCTCTCCTTTCTTTTGTTTGTGAACCCAGTATAGACGAAAGCTGATGATAAAGCTATTACCACAACCACCAAGGAATGACGCACAGACCAAGCATAAGCACCAAACGGAACAGCTTGTCGGGAAAACGCAAAAACCGCCCACGGTCTGCCGGAGTTTCAGCAGACTGCAGGCGGTTTGAGTGTGGAGGAGTTCGAGCCCCTACCACAGTTTTTTCCTTATTTCAGACTCTCAAAAGCATGGTTTTTGCTCAAATTTGCATCTCCAAAACGTAATTTTGAAATCACGTATCCTGTTTTTGGAAATGCACTCATTTTCTTCTTGCTTTTTGGGAAAACGCGCGGTTAATACGCAAAAAATCCGCACATAGGTGCGGATTTTTTGCGTGCATCTTTTTTGTCAACACATTTTGGTCGGAGTGGCGGGACTTGAACCCGCGGCCTCTTGGTCCCGAACCAAGCGCGATACCAAACTTCGCCACACCCCGAAAGCAGAGGGAAAAGAGAAAGAGCGGGCCGCAGCCCGCCCTTTTCGACTGGAGGCGCCACCCAGATTTGAACTGGGGCATCAGGATTTTGCAGACCCTTGCCTTACCACTTGGCTATGGCGCCGAACAATATATTATATTCAAAAAGAAGTGCTTTAGCACTCCTTTTTTGAAATTTTTTTGGAGTGAGCAACAAGGCTCAAACTCGCTACCACCCCCGCGAACCGCGTTCACAGGGATTCCACGCATTTGCTTGTACCCCGCGCTGACAGATAAAGGCAGCGAAACGCAAAAACAGACATTGCGGTGTTGCTGCCGCGCTCCACAAAAGGGAAAATGGAGCGAGTGACGAGGCTCGAACTCGCTACCTCCACCTTGGCAAGGTGGCGCTCTACCAGATGAGCTACACTCGCATATGGTGCCCAGGGCCGGAGTCGAACCAGCGACACGCGGATTTTCAGTCCGCTGCTCTACCAACTGAGCTACCTGGGCATAAGATGTGGCGACGCGGAAGGGACTTGAACCCTCGACCTCCGGCGTGACAGGCCGGCGTTCTAACCAACTGAACTACCGCGCCACATAACGCTTGCAAAAGCGTGGTGGGAACAACAGGGCTCGAACCTGTGACCCCTTGCTTGTAAGGCAAGTGCTCTCCCAGCTGAGCTATGCTCCCCAATGGTTCCTTCCGTTTGTCAGACGGCGAAAGTCATTATAGCAAAGGAACGGCGGTATGTCAATATGAAATTCCAAAATTTTTTCCACAAAATTTTTGCGGACGCGACGCCGCGCCTTGCGCACAGGATAAGCTGCGCTTCTTCGGGCCGCCGCGCGCCAGACACTGGAAAAACCGGTCCAGATATGATAGTATAGGAGCCGCAGGGCGGGGCTGTCCCGCCGCACCCATACCCTTTGACAAATTAAGGAGGCACATCTGCCATGCAATACGCCAAAACGGAATTTGAAACCCGGCTGGCCCGGCACTATGACGAGCTGAAATGGCTCTACTGCGAGCTGTACCACGATGATGAGGCGTTTGCCAGCTTCGTCCAGATGCTCCGGCGCAGCTGGCAGGCGCGGAAGAAGCCCCTCCGGGACCAGGATAAACGGCGGGAGGCCGACCCGGACTGGTACCGCCGCCGGGACCTGCTGGGCATGATGCTGTACGTGGACGCCTTCGCGGGCGATCTCAGCGGCGTCAGGAAAAAGCTGAACTATATCCAGGAGTGCGGGGTCAACTACCTCCACCTCATGCCCCTGCTGGACACACCCAGGGGCCGGAGCGACGGCGGCTACGCCGTCCGGGACTTCCGGGCCGTCCGGGCGGACCTGGGGACCATGGCGGACCTGGAGGACCTGGCCAACGCCTGCCGGAAGGCGGGAATCAGCCTGTGCCTGGACTTTGTGATGAACCACACCAGCGAGGACCACGAATGGGCCGGAAAGGCCCGGGCCGGGGAGCCGGGATACCGGGAGCGCTACTTTTTCTATGACAGCTGGGACATCCCCCGGGAGTTTGAAAAGACCGTCCCCCAGGTATTCCCCACCACCGCCCCGGGCAGCTTCACCCAGCTGGAGGACGGCGAAATTGTCATGACCAATTTCTACCCCTACCAGTGGGATCTGAACTACGCCAATCCCGTCGTATTCCGGGATATGACGGAAAACCTGCTGTTCCTGGCCAACCGGGGCATTGACGTCATCCGCCTGGACGCCATCCCCTACATCTGGAAGGAGCTGGGCACCGACTGCCGCAACCTGCCTCAGGTCCATACGCTGGCCCGGATGCTGCGCATGGCCTGTGAGATCGTCTGCCCCAGCGTCCTGCTGCTGGGGGAGGTGGTGATGGAGCCCGCCAAAGTCGCCCCCTACTTCGGCACGCCGGACAAGCCGGAGTGCCATATGCTCTACAACGTCACCACCATGTGTACCACCTGGCACACTCTGGCTACCGGGGACGCGTCCCTGCTGAAGCGGCAGATGGAGGCCGTGTGCGCCCTGCCCCGGGACTTCCTGTTCCTCAACTACCTGCGCTGCCACGACGATATCGGCTGGGGGCTGGACTACCCCTGGCTGAGGGAACACGACGGAGCCGATGAGGTGACCCACAAGCGCTACCTCAACGACTGGTTCACCGGGAAATTCCCCGGAAGCGGCAGCCGGGGCGAGCTGTACAACGACGATCCCCGGCTGGGGGACGCCCGGCTGTGCGGCACCACCGCCTCTCTGTGCGGCATGGAGGCCGCCGTGTGCGAAGGCGACCCCTTCAAGCTGGAGCGGGCCATCGCCTGTGACCTGACCCTCCACGCCTGGATGCTGTCCCAGAGCGGCATCCCGGTGGTGTACAGCGGGGACGAGGTGGGCCGGTTCAACGACTATACCTACCACGACGACCCGGACAAGCGGGAGGACAGCCGGTACATCCACCGGGGGGCCTTCCAGTGGGAGGAGGCGGAGCGCCGGAACGACCCGGACACCCGCCAGGGCAGGCTGTTCCAGGGCCTGCGGCGGCTGGAGGCCCTTCGGGCGGGAGAGCCCTGCTTCGAGGCCAGGGCCAATGTGCAGGTGGAGGACAGCGGCGACTATCGGGTGCTGGCCCTGTGCCGCCGGATGGAGGGCCGGGAGCTGGTCTGCCTGTTCAATTTCAGCGGTGATTTTGTCCGTGCCCATATAAACCGGGACGGCCCTTACACCGAGCTGATGTACGGCACAAAGCATGACGGCCTGCGGGACGTGGAGCTGTGGCCCAACGGCTTTGCCTGGCTTCTGCGGGAGCCGGACGGGCCGGAAACGGCTGCACATTGACAGACCGCGCTGAGACAGGAGGCGCAGGCCCAGAGCTGTCGTTCCGATGCGGCGGCTTCTCCGCGCAATGCCTCGAAAATCTGATGAAAAGAGGCTTGACAAATCGTTCATTTGTACTATAATAAAGGATACAAATGTTTGATTCCCGCGTGGAAAGGAGGAGGCCCCGTGGAGGTCATGGACAAGCTTGCCATTCTGGCCGACGCCGCAAAATACGACGCCGCCTGCACCTCCAGCGGCGTAACCCGGGGCGGAAGGCAGGGGACCATCGGCACCGCTTCCAATTCCGGCTGCTGCCACACCTTCACCGCCGACGGGCGGTGCGTGTCCCTGCTGAAGGTGCTGTACACCAACCAGTGCTGTTTTGACTGCGCCTACTGCGTCAACCGGCAGTCCAACGATGTGCGCCGCACTGCCTTCACCCCCCGGGAGCTGGCGGAGCTCACCATTCAGTTCTACCGGCGCAACTATATCGAGGGCCTGTTTTTGTCATCGGCGGTGCTGAAAAGTCCCGATTTCACCACGGAGCGGATGATTGAAACCCTGCGCCTGCTGCGGGGCGAGTACCGGTTCAATGGGTACATCCACGCCAAGGCCATCCCGGGGGCGGACCCGGGGCTGACCTACGAGCTGGGCCTGCTGGCCGACCGCCTGAGCGTCAACATCGAGCTGCCGTCGGAAAGCTCCCTCCGGCTCCTGGCCCCGGACAAGAGCAAGACCGCCATTCTCAGGCCCATGGCCCAGATCCGGGATCGGGCGGCGCAGTCCAAAGCGGAATTGAAGCTCTACCGCCACGCGCCCCGGTTTGCCCCGGCGGGGCAGTCCACCCAGATGATCGTGGGCGCCACGCCGGAAAGTGATTGGCATATTTTATCCCTGACGGAGGGGCTTTACCAGAAATACCGGCTGAAACGGGTGTTTTTCTCCGCCTATATGCCGGTGTCCGACCACAAAAGCCTGCCCGCCCCCGGGGGCTTCCAGCCGCCCCTCCTCCGGGAGCACCGGCTGTACCAGGCCGACTGGCTGCTGCGGTTCTACGGCTTCACCGCCCAGGAGATCCTGGACGACAGCCACCCCAATTTCGACGCGGCCCTGGACCCCAAAAGCGACTGGGCCCTGCGGCATCCGGAATTTTTCCCGGTGGAGGTGAACCGGGCGGACTATGAGGCCATCCTCCGGGTGCCGGGCATCGGCGTCCGGGGGGCGAAGAAGATCGTCACCGCCCGGCGGTACGGCCCCCTCTCCTTCGAGGGGCTGAAGCGGCTGGGCATCGTGCTGAAGCGGGCCCAGTATTTTATCACCTGCTCGGGCCGGATGCTTCCCGGCCTGCGGTTCGGGCCGGATAGCGTCTACCGCCGCCTGACCGGGCTGGAGCAGATGGAGCTGGGCGGGGAGAGCTGGCAGCAGCTCTCCCTGTTCGGGGAGGGCGCGGGATGATCGCCTATCGGTACGACGGCACCTTTGCCGGATTTCTGACCTGCGTGTGGGACGCGCTGGAAAGCCGCGCCCAGGTGGAGGCATTCCTGCGCCCGGACGACGGGGCGGCGCTGTGGGAGGTGCGGGAGCTGGTTCCGGACCAGGGGCGGGCCCGGAAGCTCTACGCCGCCCTGGCCCGCCGGGTGTCCCAGGACTTCCAGAAGCTGGTGGCCCGGTGCTTTTTGACCTGTCTGCCCCAGAAGGAACTGGACCTGCTGGCCCTCATCCGCCGGGGATTTCAGGAGGGGGACCGGGTGCGGCAGGATCTGAGCGACCCGGTGATGGCCCGGGTCAATCTGGCGCTGACCAAAATGTGGACCGAGTGGGACCACTTGAAGGGGTTTATCCGCTTTTCTGAGCTGGACGGCTTCCTGGTGGGGGAGATCGAGCCGAAAAACCGGGTCCTGCCCCTGCTGGCCTCCCACTTTGCCCAGCGCTTTTCCGGGGAACGGCTGGTGCTCTATGACCGGACCCACCATGAGGTATTTCTCTCCGAGGGCGGACGGTGGAAGCTCCTGCCCGCGGACGGCTTCCGCATGGGCCCCGCCGGCGAGCGGGAGCGGGCCTTCCGGGCCATGTGGCGGAAATACTATCAGACCATCGCCATCGAGGGGCGCACCAACCCCAAGTGCCAGTCCACCCATATGCCCAAGCGGTACCGGGTGGTGATGACGGAATTTCTCACGGACGAGGAGATGGAACAGAGCCTGCCGGGACAGGCTGTCCCAACAGGCTCCCTCACCAGCGGCTCCGATTGACCACCGGAGCCGCGTTTTTATACCCTTGCGGCTGAGCGCGGAATTATTGCAGCCGGTTGAATATCAGGATGGCTGAACCCAGCACCACCAGCACCATGCCGGTGGCCCGGTTGAGGACGATGGGGCTGGCCTTGTTGGCGAACAGCGCGGCGAGCCGGGCCCACAGCAGGGTGGACAGCACGCACAGCGCCAGCACCCATAGGTCGGGCATTCCGCCGATGGCAAAGTGGCTGGCCGCGCCGGTAAACGCGGTGAACGCCATGATGAATACGCTGGTGCCCACGGCGGTTTTCAGTTCGTATCCCAGCACCGAGGTGAGGATCAACAGCATCATCATGCCTCCGCCCGCGCCCACAAAGCCGCAGATGAAGCCGACAATAACGCCGCATACGACGGACTGGACCGCCCGCTTTTTGGGGGACGCCGCCGCCATGGATTCCTTGGTGGTCATGACGGGCCTGACAATGAATTTGATACCCAGCATCAGCGTCATGAAGGTGGAGAAGCCGCCCATGGTGGAGGAGGGCACCAGACTGGACACCCAGCTGCCCACCAGTGTGAAAACCAGCACGGAGCACATCATCACCAGGCCGTTTTTGATGTCCAGGTTTTTGTTCTTGTGGTAGGTATAGGCGGATACGGCGCTGGCCAGCACGTCGCTGGCCAGCGCGATGCCCACCGCCGCGTAGGGCTCCATGTCCAGGAAGGTGATAAGCATGGGGCTGATGACGGCGGCGGCGCTCATGCCCGCGAAGCCGGTGCCCAGCCCCGCGCCGGTACCGGCTAAAAAGCAGATGATAACGGTAAACATTGGGGGATGACCTCACTTTTTGTCAAGCTTCCGGATATTCCGGGTGATCTTTTGGACGGCCTGTTCCACAAGGGCCAGCTCCTCCGGGGGGATGCCCTGGGTCAGTGCGTCCACAAAGCGGCCCTGGGCGGCGGTCCCCTGGCGGATGATCCCACCGGCGGCGGGCAGGGGGTTGAGCCGCAGGATTTTCCGGTTCCCCGGCGGATGGCTGGCGGACAGCAGGCCCTTCCGCTCCAGCCCATGGACCGCCGCCGACACGTGGGACTTGGTCCAGCGGCGCAGTCGCACCGCATCCGCGGCGGTATTGTACTCCGGATTGTTGTGGAGGAACAGCAGCAGGTCAAGCTCCATCCGGGTCAGTCCGGAATCCAGGGCCACCGGGTCCAGGGTTTCGTCGTAGAGCTTTTTGAACAGCAATATGTTCTCCCAAAACGTTTGGCACAAGGCGGGGGCCTCCTATCGTTCTATTTTGAACTAACGCGTATTATAGACCCGGCGCCCCCATTTGTCAAGGGCAGGCACGGCCCGGTACCTTGGCTATAGAACCGGGCTTTGCCGGAGGAAATGGTTTCCAGGACGAAGGGGAAAAACAGCGGATCGTGAAAGATTTTTTCTTGCCGAATGGACGCGGTTGTGCTAAAATTTTAGGGAATGCGTAGAGAGAGGGGGAGGGGCCGCTTTTGTCCGCGGCCCGAACATATCATGACCAATCCAACCGGCTTTGACAATCAGAAGTACCTGGAAACCCAGTCCGCCCGGATCCGGGAGCGCATTGCCCAGTTCGGCGGCAAGCTGTACCTGGAATTTGGCGGCAAGCTGTTTGACGACAACCACGCTGCCCGGGTCCTGCCCGGCTTTGCCTCGGACATCAAGCTGCAAATGCTGCTCACGCTGCGGGAGAGCGTGGAGATGCTGGTCGTCATCAACGCCTCGGCCATCGAACAGAACAAGCTTCGGGGGGATCTGGGCATCCCCTATGACGAGGATGTGCTCCGGCTTATCGACACCTTCCGGGGGCACGGGCTTTACGTGGGCAGCGTCACCATTACCCAGTACGCCGGACAGCCTGCGGCGGACGCGTTCCGCCGCCGTTTGGAGCATCTGGGCGTGACGGTGTATCTCCACTACCCCATCCCCGGCTATCCCCACGATGTGGGCCGCATCGTATCTGAGGAGGGATTCGGGCGTAACGATTACATTGAGACCACCCGGCCCCTGGTGGTGGTCACCGCCCCCGGCCCCGGCTCGGGGAAGATGGCCACCTGTCTGTCCCAGCTCTACCACCACCACCAGCGGGGGGTGCGGGCGGGGTACGCCAAGTTCGAGACCTTCCCCATCTGGAACCTGCCGCTGAAGCACCCGGTAAATCTGGCCTATGAGGCCGCCACCGCCGACCTCAACGACGTGAATATGATCGACCCCTTCCACCTCCAGGCCTATGGCGAGACCACGGTGAACTACAACCGGGATGTGGAGGTGTTCCCGGTACTCCAGGCCATGTTTGAGCAGATCATGGGGGAAAGCCCCTACAGATCCCCCACCGACATGGGGGTGAACATGGCAGGACACTGCATCACCGACGGCGAGGCGGTGTGCGCCGCCGCCCGGCAGGAGATCGTCCGCCGGTACTACACCGCCCTGTGTGACCGCCGCCGGGGCCAGGGCAACGATGAAATCGTGTATAAGCTGGAACTGCTGATGAAGCAGGCCCACGCGGGGCCGGAGCTTCGCCCCGTCATCGCCGCCGCCGAGGGCCGGGATGAGGCCGCGGGGGAGCCTGCCGCCGCCATCCGCCTGCCGGACGGCAGGGTAATCACCGGGGGCACCTCCGAGCTGATGGGCGCCGCCGCCGCCGCCCTGCTCAACGCGCTGAAGGCGCTGGCGGGGATCGGCCATGAGGTCCATCTCATTGACCGCGCCGCCATTGAGCCCATTCAGGGGCTGAAGGTAGGGTATCTGGGGAGCCGCAACCCCCGTCTGCACAGCGACGAGGTGCTGATTGCGCTGGCCATCTCCACCGCCGCCGTGCCCATGGCAGCCCAGGCTCTGGAAAGCCTGGGAAGGCTGCGGCAGTGCGAGGCCCACTCCTCCGTAATCCTCACCGCCGCCGACAGCGCTACCTATTCCAAGCTGGGACTGCGGCTGACGTGTACGCCAAAATATCAGAGCAACCAGCAGCTTTACCACAAATAGTTTTTCCGGCGCAAAAGGAGCGGCCCTCATCACACCGATGAGGGCCGCTCAATCACAGCTGTCGGTATGTAATTTTCAAGCCGCAGAGGGATTGGGATCATTGGGCCTTTTTCAGTTCGGCCACTTCCTGTGTGAGCATCTTGACGGCGGTTTTCAGTACGATCACGTCGTCCTCCAGTGCGTCCACCCGGCTCTTCGGTACCAGCTGTTCCAAAATGGAATCAATTCCATCGTTTATGGCGTCGAACCGTTTGTTGACGTCGTAGTCCAGGCGGAGCTTGATGCCGGCAATGTCCTCCTGCATCTGTTTTTGCTCTTCGCGCATCTTCATTTGCTCTTCGCGCATCTGCTTTTGTTCTTCGCGTATCTGCTTTTGTTCTTCGCGGATTTCCGTTTGATCCGCCTGCATTTTGGTCAGCAGTTCTAAGATCTTTTCCTCGTTGCTCATGCTGCCTCTCCTTTGTATTCAAATTTTATCGTGCCTCCGCCATTGCGGGGGGCATTTTTTGCCCTTGCCAAAATATTCTGGTTTTTGTATTGACAATGCCTGTTCCGGCAATTCTAAAATCTAAGCGCTGCGGCATCTCACCACAGGCGTCCATACACAGTTTACACCAGAACGGCAGGGATTGTCAATCACGACTGTAATCTGGGAATCCGGGTTGAAGATATCCTCATTCTGGGCTATACTATAAAAGACATTTGCCGCAGAGGAGGGACCTGCCGTGTCCGGACGGAGCCGAGGAAAATATATGACCATCACCATGCTGAAGCGGCGGGGCTGGACCGAGGAGCTGGCCCGGGAGCTCCTGCCCAAGCCCCGCTGCTTCCACGGCGACGGGCACCCTTTCCGGGCCTGGGAGAAGGCGGATGTGCTCCTGGCGGAGGCCGGCCCCCGCTTCACCAGCGGCCAGACCCAGGGCGAGACACCATCCGAGCAGGCCGCCGCCGGGGCGGTGCGGGCCCGTGCCGCCCTTTTCCAGGCGTGGGAGCAGACGGAGCGGGACGAATCCGTTCCATGGCTCCTGGCCGGGCACTACCACCAGGCCATCCTGGCCCGCATGGCTGACAGCGCCAAAAGCCGCCTGCGGTCCTCCCAGGCCACCGCCTGGCTCAGCGAATTTCTGGCCCTGGAGCGCCAGTGCGACAGCAGGCACCTGCCCGAACTGCTGAGGAATGTGCTCCGGGCGGGGGGCTGGCTGGGCGCCCACCCCGGCCATCCGGTGGCGGCGGACGTGTACGCCCGCTATCCCCAGGTGCTCCACCGCGCCGCCGGACAGGCCGCTGCGGATTTTGCCGCCGCCCAGCCGGAGGCGGATCTGGGCGCCTTCCTGCGGGCCAAGGGCTTTCCCGCAGGACAGCTCCTCAAGGAGGGCCTGGGCACGGTGTACTCGGTGTGGTATGTTCCCCAGGCCATCCGCACCAGCCTGTCGCTGCTGACCGCGCTGAACCCCAAGGACGAGTACCCGGAGGCCCGGGCCATGCACCGCCGCTTTACCCTCCACATCGGCGGCACCAACACCGGCAAGACCTACGCCGGATTCCAGCGGCTGATCCGCTCCAAAACGGGGGTGTACCTGGCTCCCCTGCGCCTGCTGGCCCTGGAGGCCCAGGAGACTCTGCTGGACGCGGAGGTGGACTGCTCCCTGTCCACCGGCGAGGAGGAGGACTTCCGCCCGGAGGACACCCATCTTGCCGCTACCGCCGAAAAGCTGGACTTGAAGCGGCATTTCGATACGGCGGTCATCGACGAGTGCCAGATGATCGCCGACCCCCAGCGGGGCTATGCCTGGACCCGGGCCATCCTGGGCGTACTGGCCCCGGAGGTCCATTTGTGCGCCGCGCCGGAGGCCAGGGACCTGCTGGTCCGCCTCATCGAGAGCTGCGGCGACAGCGTAGAGGTGGAGGTGCATGAGCGCACCACCCCCCTGGTGTGCATGAACCACCCCATCGACTACCAGCGGGTGCAGCCCGGGGACGCGCTGATCACCTTCTCCAAGGTGGGGGTGCTCAGCGTGGCGGAGGACCTGCGACAGAGCGGCAAGGAGCCTGCCATTATCTACGGCGCGTTGCCTTACTCCACCCGCCGCAAGCAGATGGAGGGCTTTCTGGCGGGCAGAATGGAGTATATCGTGTCCACCGACGCCATCGGCATGGGACTGAACCTGCCCATACGGCGCATCATCTTCATGGAGACGGAAAAATTTGACGGCATCGAGCGCCGGGACTTGAAGCCGGAGGAGATCAAGCAGATCGCCGGACGGGCGGGCCGCTTCGGGATGTATAACAAGGGCTTTGTGGGGGCCACCCAGAACCTCGCCGCCATCCGGGCGGGGCTGGAGGCGGTGGTCCCGCCCCTGGAGTACGCCGTGGCCGGGTTTTCCGACCTGGTGCTCCAGGTGGATTTCGACCTGCTGGAGGTGCTCACCCAGTGGAACCAGATGCCCACGGTGGAGCCCTACCGGCGGCTGGACATCACCCGGTATATCACGATTATCTCGAAAATGCGGGAGATGGGCTTTGTTCTCACCCGGGAGCAGGAGCTTCGCGCCGCCAACATCCCCTTTGACGAGACGGATGACGCGCTGCGGGAGCTGTTTTTCCAGTTCCTGCACCGCTGGCAGCAGGAGGAGCCCATCGAACAGCCTGGCCTGCCCGACGGCAGCGCCACCCTGCCGGAGCTGGAGCAGTACTGCCGCAAGCTGGACCTGTACTACTCCTTTGCCAAGGCCTTCGGCTGTGAAGTGGACGAGGACAGGCTGTACGACAGCCGGGAGCAGGCGGCGGATGAGATCAACGAGATCCTGCTGTACAAGCTGCGCAGCAACATCCGCTTCTGCGCCCGCTGCGGCAGAGCTCTGCCCCTCCACCACCGGGGACGGCTGTGCGACCCCTGCTTCCGCAGCGGACGTTCTTTTCCTCGAGAGAAAAAGAACCAAAAAGAGCGTTAAGCCCGCTGCCGGCATGGTGCGGCAGTTCAGTTTATGCGACGGCCACGGAACAGGTGCTGGACGGAAAATCGATTTGGGGGTAACTCTCCGTTTTTATTTGAATTTTCCAGGAAGGATGCCGGCGGTTTCGCTGGCGAAAGGCAAAAGGGCAAAAGAAAACGGTCTGGACTAACTGTCCAGGCCGTTTTTTGTTATGAGTTGGGGCGGCAGGTCCGCACCACCGACAGCGGCGGCACCGCCCTGGGCAGCTTCATGCGGAACTCCATTTTCGGGGTTTTCGGCTCCCGGAGGTCAAACCCGTCCCCGTCCCGCATCATGGGGGCGGTTATGGAAAAGGCGGGCACACCGGGGCCGACGACCTCGATCTCGTCCCCTGCGGCGAATTTGTTGCGCAGGGACAGCACCGCGTTCCCCAGCCCGTCGCAGGCGGTGACAATAGCCAGCACCTGCCAGTCCCGGACGTACCGGGCGGAATCGGTGTACTGCCCCGGCTGTCCGAACCAGAAGCCGGTGGAGTAGTGCCGGTGGCTCACCTTGTCCACTTCGGCCCGCCACACCGGGTCCAGGGGCCTGCCCTCCGCCGCCGCGTCCACGGCGTGGCGGTAGGCGGCGGTGGTCATGGCGGCGTAGTAGGCGCTCTTGGCCCGCCCCTCGATCTTCAGGGAGTCCACCCCGGCCAGGAGCAGCTCCGGGATGTGGTCGATCATGCACATATCCCGGCTGTTCATGATGAACGTCTCGCCGTTTTCCTCGAACACAGGGAAATATTCCCCGGGACGTTTTTCCTCCATCAGCGCGTACTGGTAGCGGCAGGGCTGGGCGCACGCCCCCCGGGCGGCATCCCGTCCGGTCATATAGTTGCTGAGCAGGCACCGCCCCGAGTAGGACACGCACATGGCCCCGTGGACGAACGCCTCCACCTCCAGCCCCCTGGGGGCCTTGGCTTTCAGCTCCGCCACCTCGTCCAGGGACAGCTCCCGGGCCAGAATCACCCGGCTGGCCCCCAGCTCGTACCACACCCGCGCCATTTCGTAGTTGGTGATGCCCGTCTGGGTGGACATATGCACCTGGACCCGTGGGGCATGGCGCTTGCACAGGTCCAGCACATCCGGCCCGGCGGCAATCACCGCGTCCACGCCGATGCCGCCCAGGTATTCCAGATATTCCGGCAATTTTGCCGCCTCGCCGTTCCGCGCCAGGGTATTGCAGGTGACGTGGATCCGCGCCCCTTTTGCGTGGGCCAGAGCCACGGCCTCCCCCAAGCCCTCCCGGTCGAAATTCCCGGCGAACGCCCGCATCCCGAAGGCGTTCCCCGCCAGATACACTGCGTCCGCGCCATAGGCCAGGGCCATTTCCAGCCGTTCCCGGTCCCCGGCGGGGGAGAGCAGCTCCGGCTTACCCATTGCCGCTGAACTGGTCCAGCAGGGCCTGGTGCTCGGCATAGGTGCGGCTGTACTCGTGCTGCTTGGTCTCCGGGTTGAGCACGTAGTAGAAATAGCTGGTATCCGCCGGATTCATAGCCGCCAGCAGGGAGGTCATGCCGGGGTTGGAGATGGGCCCGGCGGGCAGTCCCTGGTACATATAGGTGTTGTAGGGGGAATTGATGCTCTTGTCCGCCTCGGTGGGCACCCGGCCGCCGTTGATATACACCAGGGTGGCGTCGATCTGGAGCAGGCCCACCGTCTCGGCCTCGGGGTTCTCCAGGCGGTTGTAAATGACGGAGGCAATGCTCCTGTAGTCGTTGTGTTCCTCGTTGTTGGTGCCGTCTGTCTCCTTCTCGATCATGGAGGCGATGGTCACAATGTCGTGGAGGGAGTATTGGGCGTCCTCCCCGGAATACTGGGCCATATACTCGTCCATTTTCGCGTCAAAGTTCACCAGCATTTTATTGATGATATACTTGGGGTTTTCTCCCATCTCAAACTTGTAGGTGTCTGGGAACAGATACCCCTCCAACCGGTGGTAATCCCCCAGCGGGATGTCCTGGAGCCAGTCAAAGGCGTAATCCCACTCAGCAGCCATATCCTGGAGCTTCTCCACCGTGGACACGCCCTCCTTCTCCAGCAGGGCAAAAATCTGGTCGGCGGTGTAGCCCTCGGGAATGGTGACATCCACGGTCTGCCGGGTGGCGGACGCCGAACCCATATTGGACACCAAGGCATGGTAATCCATCTCGGTGTCCAGCTCATAGGTGCCCGGGGCGATCTTATCCTCCGCGTGGGAGAATTGGGCGTACAGCTTGAACAGGAACTTGTACTGGATCAGGCCGTCCTCCTCCAGCATATCCACGATGGAATCCATGGTGGTGTTCTCATCAATTTCGATGATGGCGGAGGCGTACTCCTTGTTCAGGCCCAGCAGATCGCAGGCCCAAACCCAGCCCAGCGTCGCCAGGATGGCGGAGATGCCGATGACCAGCAGTACATACAGCAGGGCGCCGGCCAGCCGGGACCCGGCGCTGCGCTTGCGCCTTGAGGGCTTCCGAGGCCGGGACTGAGCGGACTGCCGCTCCTGGGGCTGGGTGCTCCGATGGGGCTGGGGCTGGCCCGCGTTCCGAGGCGCCTGGCCGGGACCGCGCTGAGATCTGCCCGTACTGCGGGAGGGCTGGCCGGAGCCGCGGGGCTGAATGCGTTTTCCGTCTGCCATTTGGTTCACTCCTTGCATAGGATAGGGGGCCCGGTGCCCGGGCCGGCGCGGCCGCAGGTGCGGGATGGAGGTTGGAACCCGTTTCCCGCCCGCCGCATAGTATGACCCAGATACGGGCCCACGGGGCTCGGCTCCGGCGCCGCAAGGGACTGCGGCGTCCGAGCCGGTCTCCGTGACCGGGAAAATTTTTGTGAGGTGACAAAATCATGTGTTGTGGTAACAATGGTGGTTTCGGTGGGGGCTGCTGGTGGATCATCATTCTGATCCTCCTGATCTGCTGCTGCTGCGGCGGCGGGAGCTGGGGCGGCAACAGCTGTGGCTGTAACTGCGGCTGCAACTGCGGCTGCAACTGTGGCTGCAACAACAACTGCGGCTGCGGCTGCGGCAACGACGGCTGCTGCTGATCCCTGCTGCTGAGCCGTCGTGAGCAGCGGGCTAAACCCGGAGCGGAGCGAGTTGGCCGGAGCCGCCAACGGCGGCGCGGGACGACTTGCGCAGTCGGAGGGCTTAGACCGCGCCGCGAACAGGCAAAGCGCCAAGACCGTGTACCCAGCCGGGCGGAGGGGTCCCCTCCGCCCGGTCCTTATTCCTCAAACAGGACGAGCTTGACCGGAATATCAAATTCCTCCCGGGGCATATGCTCCATCAGACGCCCCCGGCGGCAGATGCACACCGTAAAGCCGGAGAAATCCACCAGCCATCGATCATAGTACCCTCCGCCCCAGCCCAGCCGATAGCCATCCCGGTCCACCATCAGGTGGGGGATGAGGGCCACGGAGATCTCGCCCTTGTCCACCACAGGGCAGGACTTATCCGGCTCGGGGATCCCGAAGCGGTTGGGGATGAGCTGGTCGATGTCCAGCACCTGCCGCGCCTCCATCCCACGGTGGGGGAGCACCACGGGCAGGGCCACCCGCTTGCCCGTCTCCATCAGGGCGCGGATGAGGGGCACGGTGTCCGGCTCCCGGCCGGTGCCGTAGAATACCATCACGGTGTCCGCCTCCACGACCTGGGGGAGGGCCATAAAGCGCTGAAACAGCGGTCCGGTCTCCACCTGGGGCAGTCCGGCGGCGTGGCGGCGCAGTTCTTCTTTCCGTTCCCTGGTGGTCATTTCCGGTAAACAAGTCCGCCGGCGACCTGGCTCCGCGTATCTTCCCCTGCCAGCGCTTCCACCAGACCGAGGGCAAAGTCAAACGCGGAACCGGGGCCCCGTCCGGTGATCAGGCCGTCCGCCTTTACCACGGAACGGTCCACAGGGGCGGCTCCGGCCTTTGCCAGCTCACCCTCCATGCCGGGATAGCACACGCAGGAGACGCCCTGGGGCAGGAGCCCCGCCCGGGCCAGCAGGGTGGGGGCGGCGCAGATGGCGGCAAGCCAGATCCCGGGCTCCGCCGCCTGGCGGACCAGGGCCATGGCGGGCTCACTGCCCTCAATGGAGGCCACGCCCCCCATGCCGCCGGGAAGCACCACCATGTCCCCCGCCGACAGCGTGACCGCCTCCGCAGCCTTGTCGGTTTTCACCGCAATGCCGTGTGAGCCGGTGACCATCTCGCCGCCAATGCCCGTGAGGCAGACGGGGAGCTCCGCCCGGCGCAGCACATCGGCCGCCACCAGCGCTTCGGCCTCCTCAAAGCCGTTACCCAGCAAAATATAAACCATAACGATCATCCTTTCAAGAGCTTCTGGTCATTCTTAATCAAACCTTATTTATTTGCCCCGGGCCTTCGCGCCCACGGCGGATACCAGAAACAGCGGCAGCTTGGCCATCCGCCCGATCCGGGAGGGCTCCTTCATCAGCCGGTAGAGCCACTCCAGCCCCAGCCGCTGGAACTGCTCCGGGGCGCGCTCCACCTTGCCCGCGAACACGTCCAGCGCACCGCCCAGGCCGATGTACAGCCTTGCCCCGGCGGCCTGGCCATGCGCGGCGGCCCACTTCTCCTGCCTGGGGAAGCCCAGGCACACGAACACCACATCGGCACGGGCCGTCCGGATGGCCTCCACCACCGGGCCGTCCTCCTGGAAGTAACCGTCGTGGGAGCCGCACACCACCAGTCCAGGGTGCTCGGCCTGCAGTTTGACCGCAGCCTGCTCGGCCACCCCCGGCTTCGCCCCCAGCAAAAACAACCGCTTGCCAGTCCTGGCCATGCGCTCCATAAGGGCCGAGGCCAGGTCGATGCCGGGGACGCGGCCCTTCAGCGGCCTGCCCAAAATCCTGGCGGCGTATACCACTCCGATCCCATCGGGGATCACCAGATCCGCCTGCCTCAGCACCTCGGCATACTCGGGGTCCCGCCCCGCCCGCTGGACGATCTCCGGGTTGGGCGTCGCCGCCAGATGGGGGCGGTCCTCCTCCAGAAAGGCCATGGCCTTGTCCACGGCCTCGTCCATGGTCACGTTGTCAAAGGACACGCCCAATACGTCCACGCGCACAGCGTCCACTCCTCCCGAAACGGCGCACCGTTTCCATGATTTTACCTATTTTAACACAGCGCAGGAAAAATGTCCAACTAATAATTTATGAACGAAGCAGCCCCCTGACTTCTACGCGCAAAACGCGTCGAAATCAGGGGGCAAAGTTCGTTTCAGCGAATCTTTCTCGCCTCTAAATAGAACCGTTTGTCGTGGGCCTCGCCCATGGAGAAGGTCTTGCGGGGGAGCGCGCCGTCGTGGATGACGGACAGGAACAGCTCCCGCTTTTCCATGGAGGGAAGCAGGAACGCCGCGTTCCCGGGCCGGGCGGCGAACTCCCGGGCCACATCCTCGCCGTGGATATAGTCCACCCGCCCCTCGTGTTCCATGAGGTAGCCGTCCAAAAAGCTCTGGAGCGCCCCCACTGGGAGCTGGGCGGCGGAACGGGGCAGGGTAATGACACCCTCCGAATCCTCGCACACATACCGCAGGGGCAGGCCGTCCCCCTCCTGCTCCTTCCCCCGGCGGGCGCCGGGATAGTGCCGCGCCAGGGCGTCCAGCAGGGCCCGCGCATCGGTGTGGAACACCACCCGGTGGATGGGCTCGAACTCCAGGCTGTCGTCGTGGAGGTTCACCAGCTCGCACAGGGCGTACCGGGCGGGCAGGGCATCCCATTTTTCCGGCGGCATCAGCCGCTTCTGCCGCTCATAGCACTCCTTGGCGGTGGCCAGGGAGTGGTTGCCGTCGCCCACGGCGAACAGCATCACGGGCCTGTTTTCCGTACCGTATTTGGCGTTGAAGGCCTCCGGCTCCGCCAGGGCGGACAGCGCCCCGGCCACCTGGTCCAGCTGGGCCCGGGTGAGCAGCCAGCCCCGGATGTGCCCGCCCTGCTCCATCAGATCGAAGTCGTACAGCAGCTCCATAGAGCCGGTCTGCGCCGCCAGCGGCTCGATGACGGTGCGCTCCGGGTCGTCGGTGAGCAGCATGGCGTGGGGCAGCTCGATGGGGGCGTTTTTCCGCACCGCCACCCGGGGCGGAATGCGGGTATGGACCACGCCCTCGGTGGCCCGGATGAGCACATCGGAGTCCGGCTCGTAGTCGTAGGCGGTCAGGTCGGCCATGCCCACCAGCCCCCGGCGCACCCGGCCGCCGGACAGGGTGCGCTCCACGTAGATCATGGCCCCGGGCAGGGTCTTGAACCGGCCCTCCCGGAGGTACTGGGCCATGGTGGCGTTGATGTCCATGATGTCCATCTCCACCTGGGGGCCGTCCAGGCTGCTCTCGGGCAGGATGAGGCGCAGGGCGGAAGGGGCGCGGCCCACCCGCTCCTCCACCCGCTGCCAGTATTCGGGCTGGGAGGTGTACTGGTCGCAGGCCACCACAGACCACTTGTCGTAATCGCAGTCCTGGGGCAGGAGGATGTCGGCGGGACGGAAGGGAAGGTTGTCAAAGGTGTTTTCCATGGCGGAAACTCCTTTCTGAAAATGGAGGCCGCTCCAGGCGGCGGAGTCATGGTTTGATTTGTACGCAGAAGGCGTCGATGGTGTCCGGCTCGAATATCACGCCAGCGCCTCCTTGATGGCGGCCAGCAGTTCGGGGAAGTCCTCAAAGGCGGGGATATCGGGGTAATCCGCCTTGATGGCGTCGGTGGACTTAAAGAGGAAGCCCGCGCGGCTGGCCTGGATCATGGCCAGGTCGTTGAAGCTGTCCCCGGCGGCAATGGTCTCGAAGCCGCAGGACTGCAAGGCCCGCACGGTGGTGAGCTTGGACTTCTCGCACCGCATCTTCCAGCCGGTGATCTCGCCGCTGTCCGCCACCTCCAGCGTGTTGCAGAACAGGGCGGGCCAGTTCAGCTTTGCCATCAGGGGCTTGGCGAACTGCTCGAAGGTGTCGCTCAAAATCACCACTTGGGTGAGGGTGCGCAGCTCGTCCAGAAACTCCCTGGCCCCGGGCAGGGGGTCGATCTTTGCGATAGTGTCCTGAATTTCCTTCAGCCCCAGGCCGTGCTCCTTCAGGATGCCCAGCCGGTAGGCCATCAGCTTGTCGTAATCCGGCTCGTCCCGGGTGGTGCGGCGCAGCTCGGGGATGCCGCTGGCCTGGGAAAAGGCGATCCAGATCTCGGGAACCAGGACGCCCTCCATATCTAAGCAGACGATATTCATATTCAGCTTCCTTTCTCAGTGCAGACTGTTCAAGAACTTTTCCAGCCGCTCCAGCGCCTCCGCCAGATCGTGCATGGACGCGGCGTAGCACGCCCGGACATAGCCCTCGCCGCCGGGACCGAAGGCGGTGCCGGGGATCACCGCCACCCGCTGCTCCGCCAGGAACCGGTCGCAGAACGCCTCGCTGGTCAGCCCCGTGGACTTGACGCAGGGGAAGGTGTAGAACGCTCCCAGGGGCTCGAAGCAGCTCAGCCCCAGCCGCCGGAAGCCGTCCACCAGGAAACGGCGGCGTCCGTCGTATTCGTCCCGCATGGCCTCAATGTCGCCGTCGCCGTGGTCCAGCGCCTCGATGGCGGCGTACTGGCTGGTGGTGGGGGCGGACATGATGGCGTACTGGTGGAGCTTGGTCATGGCGGAAATGAGGGGCTTTGGCCCGCAGGCGTAGCCCAGCCGCCAGCCCGTCATGGAGTAGGCCTTGGAAAAGCCGTTGACCACCACGGTGCGCTCGTACATATCGGGTATATTGGCGATGGAGGCGTGCCGCCCGCCGTAGGTCAGCTCGGCGTAAATTTCATCGGAAATGACCATAATATCCGTACCCCGGAGCACATCGGCGATGGCCTCCAGATCCTCCCGGCCCATAATGCCGCCGGTGGGGTTGTTGGGGAAGGGGAGCACCAGCGCCTTGGTGCGGGGGGTGATAGCGGCGCGCAGCTCCTCCGGCGTCAGCCGGAAATCGTTTTCCGCCCTGGTCTCCACCATGACGGGCACGCCGTGGAGCATGGACACCAGCGGCCCGTAGCACACAAAGGAGGGGGCGGGGATGACCACCTCGTCCCCCGGCTCCAGCAGGCAGCGGAACGCCAGGTCAAGGCCCTCGCTGCCGCCCACCGTAACCAAAATCTGGCCCGCCGGGGTATATTCCAGATCAAACCGGCGCTTTAAATACCGGGAGATGGCCGCCCGCAGGTCGGACAGGCCCGCGTTGGGGGTGTATTTGGTGAAGCCCTTCTCCAGAGAGAAGATGCCCGCGTCCCGGATGTGCCAGGGGGTCTGGAAATCCGGCTCGCCGATGCCCAGGGAGATGCCCCCCTCCATGCCCTGGAGCAAATCGAAATATTTCCGGATGCCGGAGGGCTGTATGTCCTGCACCCGCCGGCACATGAGCTTGCTGTAATCCATTATTCAAACACAAACCTTTCCTCCTGGACCTCCTGCACCGGGAAGATCAGGTGTTTTTCTTTATACTTCTTCAAAATGAAGTGGGTAGCGGTGCCGGTGACACCCTCGATGGTGGACAGCTTTTCCCCCACGAAATGGGCCACCTCCTTCAGGGTGCGCCCGGAGATGGTCACCGTCATGTCGTAGGCCCCGCCGGACATGAGGTAGAGGCTCTCCACCTCCTCATATTGATAAATGCGCTGGGCCACCCGGTCGAAGCCCTCCCCCCGCTGGGGGGTGACCTTCACCTCAATCAGGGCGGTGACGGACTCCTGCTGGGTGCGGTCCCAGTCCACGATGGTCTTGTAGCCCAGGATGATGTGGTCCTTCTCATATTGCGCCACCGCCGCGGCCACCTCGTCCTCGGTAACGCCGGTCATGGCGGCCAGCTGGGCGTAGCTGAGGGTGGAATCGTCCTCCAGAAGCTGAAGCAGATTCTTCATGGCATATGCCTCCAAACAAATATTTCTGTATCAATTCTACTATTATATACGTTTGCGCCGGAAATGGCAATCCCTATTTGCCGCGTACCGCACATAGGATGGCGCGGGGCGGCGCATACTATCCCCATCCATGCGGGTAATTCGGAAAGGCGGTGGAGTGGATTGTCCAAACGATCAACCATCCTGCGCACGGGAATATCTGGGTTTCTGCTGACAGCGCTGGCGGCGCTGTGGCTATGGTACCCCCAATACCGGGCCGGCCGTCCGGCCCTCGCCCCGGCCCAGCTCCCCGACGGCCCCTTCGTGGCCCTCACCTTTGACGACGGCCCCCGGGCCTCCACCACCTCGGTCCTGCTGGACGAGCTGAGCCGGCGGGGGGTCCACGCCACCTTTTTTGTCATCGGCGAAAACGTGGCGGGCAACGAGGACCTCCTCCTGCGCATGGAGCGGGAGGGGCACCAGATCGGCCTGCACACCTTCCACCACCGCTCCCTGGCCCAGGTCAACGGCGCGGATTTCTACGCCGAGGTGGACAAGCTCCGGGAATCCCTGTCCGAGCTGCTGGGCAGGGAGGACTTCATGCTCCGCCCCCCCTTCGGGATGATCACCCCCGCCAACCGGGCCAGGGCAGGTGCGCCCATCATCCTCTGGTCGGTGGACCCGGAGGACTGGTCCGACACGGACAGCGACCGGCAGACCGCCCTGATCCTGGACAATATAACGGACGGCGGGATCATCCTGCTCCACGACATATACCCCTCCAGCGTGGAGACGGCCCTGCGGGTGGTGGATGAGCTGATGGCCCAGGGCTACCGGTTCGTGACGGTGGAGGAGCTGTTCGCCCTCCGGGGCGTGACACCGGAAAACGGCACGGAATACCGCCGCCTGCCCCCGGCGGAGGAATAAAAAGGTCCTCATGTCCGGCGGCGCGTGGGCTTATGGGCGCTTTTTTGCGGCAAAATGGAAAAGCGGTTGTATTGTTCGACGGATTGTGATAAAATATTCCCTATCTTCAGTACGAATAGGGGATGGACACCATGACACAACAGTCCAGCGCGCAGCAGACCTCAAACCCTGCCCAGACGCCGCCCGAGGCGCCCGCCGTGCCGTCCACCACCACCGTGATCTTCACTGACGCCACCGTAAACGGGACCATACTGGGTCGGGACGACATTTCGGTGGAGGGCGCCGTTGTGGGAAAGATCCGGGTGGAGGGTACCGTCACCATCGAGCGGTCCGGTGTGGTCAGGGGCCCCATCCAGGCGGATACCGTCGTGGTGGCGGGAAAAGTCACCGGCAATATCACCGCCCGGACCCGCCTCCAGCTCCAGATGACCGGGAGCATCAAGGGCGATGTGACCACCTGCTCCTTTACCATTGAGGACGGCAGCTTCTTCGACGGCCGCAGCCACATGACCAAGCCGGGAGAGGAGCCGCAGTTTCTCTACCAGCCCTGACCGCCAAACCGTCCGCCCGTCATCCCGCGTCAACGCCAAAAAAAGCGGCCCTCCGCCGGAGGGCCGCTTTTTGATATCCATACTGCGCAGGGCTTACCAGTGCCCCGGGCCCCCGGGGCCGTGCCGGGTCCAGGGCACCTTGTTTCCCACCTGGAGGTTATACAGGGTCCGGGTCAGCTCGGTCAGCTCCGGCTCCTCCAGCTGGGCGAACAGGAAGCCGTAGCGGAAGTGGTTGGGCTCGAACTCCACTGCCCGGATGACCTCCCCCACAAACTCCATGGGGGCGTAATCCTCCAGCTTGATCTTCAGCTTCAGCACCTCGTCCTCCGCATGGAGGTAAAAGGATTCCAGGCAGGCCCCGCCCGCGCTGATGTCCACCAGGATGCACTCCTCCGGGTTGGAACAGCTCCTGTCCGAGGGGAGGTATATGGTGGCCGGGCAGTTCACCCGCAGACGGAAGTTGTCCCGGGCCTCCGGGATGGGCTTCACCTGAAGGTTCTTCACCCGGCAGATCAGACGGGTGGATTCCGAGATGGTGCCCTTCAGCATATACTGCTTCATGGCCTCATCATGGCCCCGGAAGAACACGATGGTGCCCAGCTCCCTGACCTTGAAGGACAGCGCCCCGGGCACCCGCTCCAGCGTCAGATCGGTATCCCCGTAGTCATAGTCGGTGATGCGCCCGTCGAACAGTACCTCGCCCTCGGGCGTTTCCACGGTGAGGGTCACGCCGTTGTGAAGGGGCGGAAGCTCGCCTGCCTCGAAGGACTCCTCATCCTCCATCTCGTAGTCATAATCATCGGAACGTCCAAACAGGTTTGAAAAGAATCCCATGGTATCCCACCTCTTAAGATCAATATATGCGGAGCGGAGCGCCGCCGCCATTCTCGGCATAGGATGCTGCATACAAATTCCCTTAAAATTATAAACAGATTGGGGAATAAAGTCAATACCCTGCGGCGTTTGGACGGGGAAATCAATTTTCCCCCGCCAAACCCGCAGGGGCGCACACTGTGCGCCCCTGCGGCAGGATTTCGTCCGGGAAGGCCCCGGCGTTCCAGAAATTGGCTTGTCCGGAATCAGTTGGCCTCCGCCGCCCTGCGGCGGCTGGCCAGCAGGTACTTGTCCTGGTAGAAAGCCAGCCACCGGCGGAATTCCGGCTGGTCGCCCTGACGCACCCCCCGGGCATAGTCGTGGAACTGAAGGTCGCTGACCCGCAGCTCCAGCACCGCCAGCGCCACGTTGGAACAGTGTGCCGCCACACGGGCGAAATCGGTGAGCACGTCGTTGAAAGCAAAGCCCATCTCCATGGTACACACGCCGCTTTGCAGGCGGCGGATGTGCCGGAGCTTAATGCCCTCCAGCATCACGGAGATGACCTCCTCCAGGGGTTCTACTTTCCGGGCCTCGGCCATGTCCTCGTCCGCCAGCGCCGTCCGGGTGAGGGCGACGATCTCCCGCACCGCGTCCACCGCCCGGTTCATGTCCGCCAGCCCGTCGGGGGAAAAGGAAATGCCCTTGTCCTCTAACTCCCTGGCGATCTCCGCGATATGCACCGCGTGGTCGGAGATGCGCTCCAGATTGGTCAGACAGTGCAGATAGTGGGAGCTGAGCAGGCGCTCCCGCTCATTCAGGTCCTGGCTGTTCAGGTGGATCAGATAGGTGCCGATGCGGTCCTCGTAGCGGTCCACGACATTTTCCCGGCCCATGATCTTGTCATATTTTTCCGGGTTGAACTGGGCGAACAGGTCCACAGAGCGGGCCAGGTTCTTGAAGGCGGCGGCGGCCATCCGTCCCACCGTCCGTCCGCTCTGCTCCAGGGCCAGGGGCGGGTAGTCCAGGAAGCGCTCGTCCAGGAGGTTTTCCTCGAACTCCTCGTCGTCCTCGCAGGAGGCGTCCTTGATGGTGAGCATGGACAGCCGCACCAGCCCGCCTGTGAAAGGAAGCTGCACTAGGGTAGCGGCCACCTTGAATACGGTGTTGAACACGGCGATGCCCAGGGTGTCGGCGGGCAGGGCCATGAACTCAAAGTGCAGGAACGCGTTGAGTACATAGAAGGGGAGCATGAACAGCGCCGAGCCCACAATATTAAAATAGAGGTAAATAATGGCGGTGCGCTTGCCGTTGGCGTTGGCGCCGATGGCGCTGAGCAGTACCGGAACGCAGGCGCCGATGCACATACCCAGCACCATGGGGATGGCCACCTCATAGCTGATGGCCCCGGTGACGGACAGTGCCTGCAAAATGCCGATGGAGGCGGAGGACGACTGGATCAGCGCCGTCACCGCCACGCCGATGAGCAGGGACACCGCCGGGTTGGAGGCGGCGGAGATGAAGTCCAGAAACGCCGCGTTTTCCTTCAGCGGGTCCATGGCGGAGCTCATAGACTGCATCCCGCTCATCAGCACGGAGAAGGACAGCAGGATCAGGCCCACGTTTTTCTGGGTCTGCTTCCTGCAGAAAAAAAACAGCAGAATGCCGATAAATGCCACAGCGGCAAAGACGGTGGCGGAGGAGAAGCCCCCGTCCCCCTCCACCCCGGCCAGGGTGAGGAGCCAGCCCGTGGCGGTGGTGCCGATGTTGGCGCCCATGATAATGCCAACGGCGTTGGCCAGCTGCATAATGCCGGAGTTGACGAAGCCCACTACCATAACGGTGGTGGCGGAGGAGGACTGGATCACCGCTGTTACCAGCGCACCCAGCAGCACCCCCTTGATGGGATTGGAGGTCAGCCTGCCCAGGATGGTTTCCAGGCGGCTGCCCGCCACGCGCTTGAGCCCGTCGCCCAACAGGCTCATGCCGAACAGGAAAAAGGCCAGCCCGCCCAGCAGTGAGATCACGTCTGCAATGCTCATATCGCTGTTCCATTCCTTCCCGGCGGGCGGTCCCCGCCATGCGGTAGATCAGAATAATCCGGGAGCTGCCGGCAGTACAGCACAGGCCCGCAGGACAACAAGTCCGGCGTCCGGCGCAAAGGGCCGCTGGGGCGTCGCGCCCCAGGGCTCCCATGCCGTCCCCAACATTGTACCATATTCTGCCGCCGTTTTCCTGTTTTTTTTACAATTTCTATAAAGCTATCGTTTTTTCTTCCTGCGGGCGCGCATATTTTGGAGGAAATATAAAAAAGGAGGACGCAGCTGCCCGCGTCCTTCTTTTCTGCGTGCCAGATCAGCGGCCCGGGCCGCTCAGCGCCGTCCGCCGCCCCGGCCTCCCCCGCCGAAGGAGCCGCCGGGGCGTCCCCCGCCGAAGGAGCCGCCGGGACGTCCGCCTCCGCCAAAGGAACGGCCTCCCCCGAAGGAGCCGCCTGGGCGGGGCCTTGCCGACGGCCTCCCGCCGCCGAAGGAACCCCCTGGACGGGGGCCGGACGGCGGCCTGCCGCCAAAGGGACCGCCGGGCCGTGGGCCGGGGTTAGGCCGTGGGCCAGGGCCGGGCCTTGCCCCCGGACCGGGGCCGAAGCCCATGCCGGGACCGGGACCAGGGCCAAACCCGGGGCCGGGACTAGGGCCAAACCCAGGGCCGGGACCAGGGCCAAACCCGGGGCCGGGACCAGGGCCAAACCCGGGGCCGGGGCCGAAGCCTGGACCACGCGGCGGACGGGGCGGACGGGGCCGGAAGAAAAAGAAGGGGCGGTAGACATAGTTGGGCCCGTAAAAACCGCTGTGCCAGCGCCTGCGGCGGGAGCCCTCCAGCACCAGCAGCAGGACCACCGCCAGAATCACGATAATCAGTACATCTCCGAACGTACCCATAGAGCAGCCTCCTTTCGGTATCGCGCTAAAAATGGCTTTCGTACCATTCCTCCAGCGCCTTGGTGAGCGACAGCAGCGCGGCATCATAATTACCCCGGGCAAAATCCTGCTCCATGTAGTCGTAGGCGTAGTTGGAGCTGTCGTTGTCGGTGAACGCTCCCCGGATGTCATCACCCTGGAGCAGCCAGTAGTTGTCCCCCTGGATATCCAGCACCACAATCATATCATAGCCGCCCAGGCCCATGTCTTCGGCGCACTGCAGGGCGTAGCCGTACAGGTCGTCCCCGCCGTAATTGCAGGTGACCACGCCGATGCTGACGCTGCAGTTGTTCCAAAGCCGCTCATTGCGCTGGTCCAGCTGCCGCACCGTATCGCGGGACAGCACCCGGGCGTTGTCCCACACGAAGGATTCCGACGAGCCGGGGACGGGCGCGGCGCTGTATCCCGGCTCCGGGAAGGCGGTGGGAGGCGCGGCGTTGGGCGCGGGCGCGGCCTCCGGCTTCGGGTTGTTGAGCGGCGATTTCCCAATGCCGATAAACACCGCCGCCACAACCATCAGCGCCGTGAGGAACCATGCCGCGCCCTGGTTTTTCAGGAAGCCCCCGCCCTTGGAGGCGGCAAGCCCCAGCACCCCCGCCGCAGTCATCACAAGCACCGCCAGCAGGAGCAGTTTGATTGGAAATACAGGCATCATAAGAAATCCTTTCTAAACACGGACGCGTTGATCCGGCGGGCTCCGCAGGGGAGGGGCCTGCCCCTCCCGTTCTGCCGGTGTGCTGTCTGTTCCCCGGGAGGGACACCCCCGCAGGCCCATCTGCGCATGACCGCCGTATCCTCAGCCCCGCAGTTCAAGCAGCTTCTGCTTCAGCTCGCCCTCGATGCGGCCCAGCTCCAGCTCGGCCTCCTTGCGCTTCTGCGCGCCGTCCTTCTGGATCTGCATCACCTCGTCCAGGGTGGAAATGAGCTGCTGGTTGGTGTGCTGGAGGGTTTCGATGTCCACCACGGAGCGCTCCGCCTCCTTGGCGGTCTCGATGGTGCCCATCCGCAGCATTTCCGCGTTCTTTTTCAGCAGATCATTGGTCATGTTGGTGACGGCGGACTGGGCGGCGGTGGCCTGCCGGGAGTGCTCCAGCCCCAGGGCCAGCACCATCTGGCTTTTCCACAGGGGGATGGTGTTCACCAGGGAGGACTGGATCTTCTCCAGCATCAGGGTGTCGTTGTTCTGGATCATCCGGGTCTGGGGGCCCATCTGGATGGAGATCATCCGGGTGAGCTCCAGGTCGTGGAGTTTCTTCTCGAACCGGCTGCACAGGTTGGCGTAGTCGTTGTACCGCTGGGCGTCCTCCTGGGAGGAGGTCTCGGCGGCCTTTTTCCGCAGGTCCTCCAGCGTCTCGTTCCTGGCCTTCATCAGCGCCTTTTTGCCCGCCAGGATATACATGGTCAGTTCCTTATAATACTTGGTGTTCAGGTCGTACATCTGGTCCAGCATGGCGATGTCCTTCATCAGCGTCACCTGATGGCCCTCCAGAATGGAGGCGATTTTGTCCACGTTGACCTCCGCCTTGTCATAGCTGGCCTTCATGGCGATGACCTCGTTCCTTTTCTTCTGGAAGAAGCCGGCGATCCCTTTTTTCTCCGGCTCGCCGAAGGTTTTCAGCTCCACCACCAGGGAGGACAGGGCCTGGCCGATCTCGCCCAGGTCCTTGGTGCGCACATTGTTCAGCGCGTTTTCAGAGAACCCGGCGATGTTTTTCTGGGCGGCGGCGCCGTATTGCAGGATCTGGCTGGAATCCGTGATATCGATCTTCTGGGCGAAATCGTCCACCATTTTCCGCTCCGCCTCGGTGAGCTGGCTCTCGTCCAGCTGGATGGACTGTGCCTCCTGGGCGGCCTTGACGGCGGCGGCATCGTCCGGGGTGATGGCGTTGTTCAGGGTCAGGGAAGGGGCTTCCGGCGCTTTTGGGGCTTCCGCCGCGGCCGCGGCGGCGCCGGTGGGGTCCAGGGTCAGTTCGGGCATCATGTTCAGATCATCGCTCATGTTTTTTCTCCTCCGAATCCTTTTTGGGTTGATAGGGCTTTTCCGCCTTTGACGCTCTCAGGTACGCCGTCCACCAGATGGCGGCGGCGGCCACGCTCAGCGCCAGAATGGCAAAGCCGAAGGCGTTGATATTGGGCAGCTGCCGGATCACCCCCGCCAGCATGGAGATGGCGGCGAAGCTCCACACCACCGCCAGCACGCGGTACTGTCTGGACGCCTTGCGTTTCATCGGGCATCCCTCCTCATGAACCGCCCAGGGTCATGCCGCCGATGCCCTCCTGGGCCAGCATCTGCTCCATGACCTTGATGTCGGCGGATATGTCCAGCGCCTCCTCGCCGTACAGCGCGTCCAGCTGGCGGCTGAACGCCACGCACACGGTGTCCAGCATATCCTCGATCTTGACCTTGGAGCCGTCGATGTTGGCGCCGGACACCCCGGTGGAATCCATCCGGTCATAGGCGTTGAGCAGCTTCAGGGTGGTGGGCAGGTAGTAGTTCATGAACTTGCGGATCTGGGGCAGCTTGGACGGCTTTTCCACCACCGCGTCAATGATCTTGCCGGTGGTGGACTCCAGGTGGGAGATCTGGGCGGAGATCTTCACGTCCTTGATGGAGGCGTTCAGACGGCGCATCTCGGACACGGCCCGCTCCCGCTCCGCCAGCAGGGCGTCGATCTCGGGATTCCCGGTGGACTTGGGCTTCTGGCGCGCGGCCTCCTGCTTCGGGGCGGACCGGGGCTCCGGCTGGGGCGGGGCCTGGGTGGGCTCCGCCGCCTCATATCCCCGGTCGGGGAAGATCATCTTTCCCACATAGTACACGATAAAAGAGGCCAGCGCCGCCATAATATAATGGGTGGGGCGGTACAGGGGGGCGAACAGCGACCACGCCAGCCATGTCGCCCCGATCAGGTAGACGGGCAGGACGCTGCGCTTTTTGACATAGGCCACAGCCCTCACTCCCTTCCGGTTCAAATATTTTAGAGGTACTCACTATTTTACCCTTCCGAGCGTCTAAAGTCAAGCGGAAGGGGGCGGGGGCGGTTGACTTTAACAATTTCTTCATGTAAAATAAGCTGTTATGTTTTTTAAAGAGACTTTAATAGAGACAAGGGAGTCCTCACCACATGATGACACTGAACGATTTCAAAGCGGCCCGGAAAACGCTGGACGGCGTGCTCCACCGCACAGATTTGATGTACAGCCCCTTCTTTACCCGGACCACCGGCAACCAGATCTACATCAAGCCGGAAAATATGCAGGTGACGGGGGCCTATAAGATCCGGGGCGCTTACTTTAAATGCTCCACCCTCAGCGACGAGGAAAAGGCCCGGGGGCTGGTGACGGCCTCGGCGGGCAACCACGCCCAGGGCGTGGCCTACGCCGCCCAGGCGGCGGGGGTGCAGGCCACCATCGTCATGCCCACCACCACCCCCCTGGTGAAGGTGAACAACACCAAGGACTATGGCGCGAAAGTGGTGCTCCACGGCGAGACCTTCGACGACGCGGCGGCGCTGGCCGCCCAGCTCAGCCAGGAGGAGGGCCTCACCTACGTCCACCCCTTCAACGATCTGACCGTGTCCACCGGACAGGGCACCATCGCCTATGAGATCTTCAAGGACCTGCCCGACGTGGACGTGATCCTGGTGCCCATCGGCGGCGGCGGGCTGGCGGCGGGGGTGTCCACCCTGGCCAAGCTCCTCAACCCGTCGGTGCGGGTGGTGGGCGTGGAGCCCTCCGGCGCGGCGTCCATGAAGGCCAGCCTGGAGGCGGGCCGCGTGGTGACGATGGACAGGATCTCCACCATCGCCGACGGCGTGGCCGTGAAAACCCCCGGCGACCAGGTATTCCCCTACATCCGGGAGAACATTGACGACATCATCACCATCGACGACGGCGAGCTGGTGGACGCCTTCCTGGACGTGATGGAAAAGCACAAAATGGTGGTGGAAAACGCGGGCCTGCTCACCATCGCGGCCCTCAGCCACCTGGAGCCGGCGGGGCAGAACGTGGTCAGCGTGCTGTCCGGCGGCAATATGGACGTGATCACCATCTCCTCCCTGGTCCAGCACGGCCTCATCAACCGGGGGCGCATTTTCACCTTCTCGGTGCAGCTCCCCGACCGCCCCGGCGAGCTGCTGCGCATCGCCGGGCTGGTGGCCAAGCTCAGCGGCAACATCATCAAGCTGGACCACAACCAGTTCGTCAACATCAACCGGCAGGCCGGGGTGGAGCTGAAGGTCACCCTGGAGGCCTTCGGACACGACCACAAGGCTTCCATTATGGACGCTTTGCGCCAGGAGGGCTATCAGGTCCGGGAGGTCCCCCCCAGCGGCACCATCACCGGCTGAGGCTTGTCCGGGCATACTGCGAGGACGCCCCCCCCCGCAGGCTGAATCTCACTCCCCGCACCGCCGCGATTGCAGCGGTGCGGGGTATTCAGGTGCGGCGCGCCGCCGGAGCATCCGGACGCGAGCCAGGGGCATGGGGGAGCCGTCCGCTGCCTCCTGCGGCGACCTCCGCGTAATTTATCATATGTGGCCGGGGGGCGGCAGGTGTACGGCCCGCGGCGTGTCCGCCCGGCCTGTCCGGCCAGTAAATCCAAAAAGAGAAGGGGTAAAACGATGATAAAAATAGCACCCTCCATCCTTTCAGCGGATTTTTGCAATTTGGATGCGGAGATTCAGCGCGTGTCCAGCGCGGACTGGCTCCACCTGGACGTCATGGACGGCGCGTTCGTCCCCAACCTCTCCATGGGCATACCTGTGGTGCAGGCCATCCGGAAGCACACCGGTATGTTTCTGGACGCCCATCTGATGATTGAAAAGCCTGTGCGCTTCATCGACGACTTCGCCAGGGCGGGGGCGGACCTGATCTGCGTCCACCTGGAGTCCGACTATCCCGCCCGCATCGCCGACGCCCTCCGCGCCATGGAGGCCAACGGCGTGAAAAAAGCCGTGGCCCTGCGGCCCATCACGTCGGGGCGGGCCGTCCTGCCCTACATCGAGCAGCTGGACATGGTGCTGGTGATGACGGTGGAGCCCGGCTTCGGCAAGCAGAAATTCATGGAGCACCAGCTGGACACCATCCGGGAGGTCCGGGCCATCATTGATAAATACCACCCTGAGTGCGAGCTGGAGGTGGACGGCGGCATCACCCCCGTCACCGCCCGTTGGGTGGCGGAGGCCGGGGCCACCGTGCTGGTGGCGGGCAGCGCCATATACGGCTCGGACGACACTGACGCCGCCATCCGGGCCCTGCGGACGGCGGCGGGTTCCCCGGCCCGGTAAATCTCCCGCTCTGTGCGGGCGCACAATGTGCGCCCCTGCATTTCTAGGTATATGGAGGCAGTTCACCATGGATTATTTCCCCGCGGCCCTTGAAAATTTAGTGGAGCAGTTTGCCAAGCTCCCCGGCGTGGGCCGCAAAAGCGCCCAGCGGCTGGCTTTCTTCATCCTGGACCAGCCGGAGGAGACGGCCAGGGACTTCGCCGCCGCCCTGCTGGAGGCCAAGACCGCCATCGGCTGCTGCCCGGTGTGCCAGAACCTCACCGACGGGGACGGGGAATGCCCCATCTGCGCCTCGTCCAAGCGGGACCACTCCCTGGTGTGCGTGGTGGCCGACCCCAAGGACGTGGTGGCCATGGAGCGCTCCCGGGAGTACACGGGCACCTACCATGTGCTCCACGGCGTCATTTCCCCCATGAACCACGTGGGTCCCGATGACCTGCGCATCCAGCAGCTGGTGGAGCGGGCGGCGGCGGGAGGGGTCCAGGAGGTCATCATGGCCACCAACCCGGACACCGAGGGGGAGACCACCGCCATGTACCTCAGCCGCCTGCTCAAACCCTTCGGGGTGCGCACCACCCGGCTGGCCTACGGCATCCCCGTGGGCAGCCACCTGGAATTTGCCGACGACGCCACGCTGATGCGGGCGCTGGAGGGACGACGCGAGATATAACGCCTGTTCAAGCCTGAAGGGAGCGGAACCGATGAAAAAATGCCTGCATGTGATGTTCATTGAAAAAACCAAGACCTACAACCGGCTGACCAAAGCCGCCGTGGAGCGCCATGTGGCCAACCTGCGGGCCCTGGACGACAGCGGCCATCTGGAGCTGTGCGGCGTGTTCAAGGGATACCCCGGCGTGGCGGGGATGTATATCCTGAGGGCGGACAGCTATGAGGAGGCCGAAGAACTTTGCAGGCGGGAGCCTCTTGTTTTGGAGGGGTTCGCCGCGTACAAGCTGAAGGCTCTTCAGGTGGCGGACCGGGAGAACAATTACCTCCTTTAAATGGAAAAAAGGGGCGCAGGGCGAAAAATTTTCGCTCTGCGCTTTTCCTCTTTCTTTTTTTCAAAATTCGTGCCATAATATAGTGTACATCAAAAAAGCCGGCCAAGCGGTCTGGGCTGGGTCCGCTGCCCTCCGCCAGCCCCTGGAACAGCCCCGCGTCCCGTCTGTTCCGGGCCATTTGATACCAAAATGTAACTATCTTGAGAAAATGATACCAAAATGTAACTTTTTTCCGGACAAATTTCCTTGCCCATTGAAAAATATAGTGGTAAAATAGGAATGTCGAACAAGATGGGCCGCATTTGGTTCAAAACTGCCGCTGTGTGTCCGCCTTTCCCGGGATGGCAGGCCAATCCCGCCGGAAAAGGAAGCCGCCGCGGTTTTTTGCTGTCAGTCCGGCCCTTGTTGGGAGGTTTATGAAAATGGAGAATACGACCAAATATACGCCGAAACGCGCCGCGGAAGGCCCCTCGAAAAAGCTTCCGGCCGGGGTGGTCGCCGGCATCGCCGCCGCCGTTGTGCTGGCGGCGGCAGTGGGCGGCTACTTCGGGTTCTGCTCCTGGGTGAAGGGCAACGACTGCCTGCTCCCCGGCGCCATCGCCGTGGACGATCAGGGCGAGACGGTGGCCGACCTGGGCAGGCTGCCCCAGAAGGAAGCCCTGTCCGTGGTCACCGGGGAGATGGACCAGCGGCTGGAAAACCGCACGCTCACGCTGCTGTACGGAGACGGCAAGCGGGCTTACCTCACCGGCGACCTGATGGCCTGCGCCCCCGAGGCCGCAGTGGCGGTAGGTATGTCCGCCAAAGAGGAGCAGCCCCTGTGGAAGCTGGGCGCCCTGTGGCTGGGGCTGGCGGAGGAGCCTGTCAGCCTGTCCCTCACCGCCGCTGAGTTCACCCCCGAAGGGGAGGCCAAGGCCAAACAGGTGATCCAGGCCATCGCCGACGAGCTGTATGCGGCGCCCACGGACTTCATCTATGAAGTGGGCGAGGACACGGTGGAGGTTACCCCGGGCGCCGACGGCCGGCAGCTGGACACCGGCGCCCTGCTCCTCGCTGTGGAGGACGCCCTGGTCAACGGTGAAACCGAGCTTCAGGTGGAGCCGGAGGTCATCCCCAGCGCCGAGCTGTCCGGCCAGGTGCTCAGCGATTTGATCTATGTGGAGCCCAAGCCCGCCGGCGTGGATTCCAGCGGCAACCTGACCCCGGCGGTGGTCGGCGTGTCCGTTGACGCGGAGAAGGCCCAGGCCATCCTGGACGAGACCCCGCCCGGCGAGACCTGCTCCATCCCCCTGAAGCGCACCCCGCCGGAGAGCTCCAGCGGCGATCCCTCGCTGTATTTCAAGGACCTGCTGTCCTCTGTCACCACCAATATGGACGGCGTGGCCAACCGCTCCTTCAACGTGAACCGGGCCGCAGAGTTCTGCAACGGCAAGATCCTCCAGCCCGGCGAGGTGTTCTCCTACCTGGGCACCATCGGCAGCCCGGTGGTGGCCAACGGCTACAAGCTCAGCACCGGCTATCTGAACGGAGAGACGGTGCCCATGGACGGCGGCGGCGTGTGCCAGGTGTCCTCCTCGCTGTACTACTGCGCGGTGTACGCCAATCTGGAGATCGTCAAGCGGGCCAACCATGCCTTTGCCACCGGCTATATCCCGAATGGGCTGGACGCCACGGTGTCCTCCCCCAACCTGGACTTCAAGTTCCGCAACAACACCGGATACCCCATCAAAATCGTGGCCTACACCCAGGGCGGGGCCGCCGGACAGCTGGTGGTCCAGTTCTACGGCAGCAACCCCAACGGCACCCACGTGGAGACGGAGCGGTACACCCAGTCCACCACGGGCTGGACCACCGTATACGAGGCTGACCCCAGCATCCCCCGGGGCACCACCAAGGTCAAGACCACCCCCTACACCGGTTATGTGGTGGACGTGTACCGCTGTGTTTATGACGCCAACGGAAACCTGATCTCCCGCACCTACGAAAACCGCAGCGTCTATGCCAAGCGGGACAAGAAGATCCTTTACAATCCCTTGGATTCCGGTCCCTGGGGCGCCGGAACCACGGAGCCGCCGGCCTCCGAGGAGCCCACCGAGCCGCCGGTGACGGAGCCTCCCGTGACGGAGCCGCCGGTGACGGAGCCTCCCGTCACCGAACCCCCGGTGACGGAGCCGCCGGTGACGCCTCCCCCTGCCACCGAGCCCCCGGTCACGCCGCCGCCGGCCACCGATCCGCCGGTGGTGGACACGCCGGAGCCGCCTCCGCCCACCCAGTATGTTGACCTGCCCGAGGGCGGGTATGAGGCATAGGCCATGTTTCAAGGTTTTTCCCAGGAAACGGTGGATTTCATGTGGGGCATCCGGTTCAACAACGAAAAGAGCTGGTTTGAGGCCCACAAAGCCGACTATCAGGCCTGTTTCCTCTCCCCCATGAAGGAGCTGGGCGCGCAGGTCCGGGACGCGCTGCTGGAGCGCTTCCCCAAAAGCCAGCTCAACCTGAAGGTTTCCCGGATCTACCGGGACGCCCGGCGCCTGTTCGGCCGGGGGCCGTACAAGGACCACCTGTGGCTGTCCCTGTTCCGCTTCGGAAACGAATCCGGCGGCGACCACCCGGTGCTCTGGTTTGAGCTGGCCCCGGAGGGCTGGAGCTACGGCATGGGCTTCTGGTGCGCCAAGCCGGTGCTGATGGAAAAGCACCGGGTCCGCATCGACCGGGACCCCAAGCCCCTGCTCAAGCTGCAAAGCAAGCTGTCCAGGCAGGACGAGTTTACCCTGGACGGCCCGGAGTACAAGCGGCCCAAGCTCTGCGCCGAGCCGAAGCTGTCGGGCTGGTACAACAAAAAGTCCCTGTCCGTGGGCCACGAGGAGGAGCTGACCGAGTTCATCTACGGCCCCGGTCTGGCGGACCGGCTGGTGGAGGGGTTTGCCTTCCTGATGCCGTACTACGACTACTTCTCCACCCTCTGGACGGACCCGGACCCCAGGGAATCCACGTAAAAAACAAAGGGAAGGGCCGAAGACGGTATGCCTTCGGCCCTTTTCTTCAGTTCTTCAAGCTGTGCATCGGCGCGGGAATGCGTCCGCCCCGGGCCACAAAATCCTCCGCCGACCCGGTGTGGCAGGGCATCACCGGCGCGGAGCCCAGCAGTCCGCCGAATTCCACCACATCCCCCACCTGCTTCCCCGGCGCGGGGATGATGCGCACGGCGGTGGTTTTCTGGTTCACCATGCCGATAGCGGCCTCGTCCGCGATGATGGCGGACAGGGTGGCGGCGGAGGTGTCCCCGGGGACGGCGATCATGTCCAGCCCCACCGAACAGACGCAGGTCATGGCCTCCAGCTTATCCAGGGAGAGCTTCCCGGCCTGGGCGGCGGCGATCATGCCCTCATCCTCGCTGACGGGGATGAACGCCCCGGACAGCCCGCCCACGGAGGAGGACGCCATCACGCCCCCCTTTTTCACCGCGTCATTGAGCAGGGCCAGAGCGGCAGTGGTGCCGTGGGCGCCGCACACCTCCAGCCCCATCTCCTCCAGAATCCGGGCCACGCTGTCCCCGATGGCGGGGGTGGGTGCCAGCGAAAGGTCCACGATGCCGAAGGGCACGCCCAGTCGGGCGCTGGCCTCCCGGGCCACCAGCTGGCCCATGCGGGTGACCTGGAACGCGGTCTTTTTGATGGTCTCCGCCACCACGTCGAAGGGCTGGCCCTTGACGCTCTGCAAGGCGTGGTGCACCACGCCGGGGCCGGACACCCCCACGTTGATGACCCGTTCGGCCTCTCCCACGCCGTGGAACGCCCCGGCCATGAAGGGGTTGTCCTCCACCGCGTTGCAGAACACCACCAGCTTGGCACAGCCAAAGCCGCCCTTGTCCGCGGTGCGCGCCGCCGCGTCCCTGATGGTCCGGCCCATGAGGGCCACCGCGTCCATGTTGATGCCCGCCTTGGTGGAGCCCACGTTGACGGAGGAGCACACCACGTCGGTGGCGGCCAGCGCCTCGGGTATGGCGGCGATGAGCTTTTTATCCCCCTCGGTCATGCCCTTCTGCACCAGGGCGGAAAAGCCGCCGATGAAGTTGACGCCTACCGTTTTCGCGGCCTTGTCCATGGCGGCGGCGAAGGGCACGTAATCCGCCGTGCGGGATGCCCCCGCCACCAGCGCCATGGGGGTGACGGAAATCCGCTTGTTGACGATGGGGATGCCGAATTCCGTCTCGATGTCCTCCCCGGTTTTCACCAGCTTTTCCGCCGAGGTGGTGATTTTGTCGTAGATCTTCCGGCAGGCGGCGGCGGGGTCCGGGTCGCAGCAGTCCAGCAGGCTGACGCCCATGGTGATGGTGCGCACATCCAGGTGCTGGTGGTCGATCATCTGGATGGTCTGTAAAATATCGTTGGTGTTAATCATAGTCAAGCCCTCAAATCCGGTGCATCGCGTCAAAAATGTCTTCCCGCTGGACCCGTATGTCCAGCCCCCGCTCCTTCCCGGCCTCCGCCAGGTCCTCCCGGAGCCGGGCGAAGGGCACTGTGGCCTGGGAGGCGTCCACCAGCATAATCATGGTGAAATACTCCTGAAGTACGGTCTGGCTGATGTCCAGCACGTTGACGTTTTTCTCGCTGAGCAGGGCGCATACGGCGGCGATGATGCCCACCTGGTCCCGGCCGATGACGGTGACGATTGCTTTCATAAAGGTTTCCTCCTATTGTAATTCGTCCAGCGTCAGCGCGAAGGCGGGCAGGAACCGCTCCATAAACCAGTCCAGCTCCTCCATGTCCATTGCCTTCAGCGCCGCCATGGTCTGCTCCGCCGCCTTTTTGAACTCGGCGTTGCCCGCTTTCAGCTCCTCCACGCACTTGATGTACGCCGACAGCTTGTCCGCCGCCTTCACGTACCGCCGCACCTGGGCGTCGCTCTCCCGCACCAGCGGCTCGTAGGCGGGGACCAGCTCCGGGGGCAGCATGGACAGCAGCTTGTCCTGGGCAGCGGCCTCCACCTGCCGGTAGGCGTTTTTCAGCGACGGGTTATAATACTTGATGGGGGTGGGCATATCGCCGGTGATAATCTCCGGCGCGTCGTGGAACAGCGCCGCCGCCGCGATGCCGTCCGGATCCAGCTCCTTGCGGAACACGTCCCGCCCGATCACCGCCAGGGCGTGTGAGAGCACCGCCGCCTCATAGGAGTGCTCCTGCACGTTTTCCGTCCGGGTGTTGCGCATCAGCGCCCAGCGGGAAATGTACCGCATCCGGAACATATAGGCAAAAAAGCTGTGGTTCATGGTGATACGCCGCCTTTGCAAAAGCTGTCCTGACATTGTACCACGCCGGGGCGGAAATGTACAGCCCCAAAGCGGGCGGGGCAGGGGAATCAATTTTGATGAACCATTCCTAAAGGGAGGCATCTGCCCCAGCCTTCCCCCCTCAGGGGGGAAGGTGCCCCCGAAGGGGGCGGATGAGGGGGAGCGAAAGCGGCGCAACATAGAGGAACATCCAGCGCGGTACAGCCCCACCCTCATCCGTCACGGCTTCGCCGTGCCACCTTCCCCCTTAGAGGGGGAAGGCTTTATGACCCACAAAGGATAACAAATTTAGTTCCGTTTTCAAGAAATTGATTTCCCTGCGGGCGGGGCGCAAAAACAGCCCGCCCCGCTGGGGGGCGGGGTAGGCTCTTATGGCTTAGAGGCCCTCGCAGGGCTTCTGAGCGACAGACAGGTAGCCCTTGATCGGATTGCCGCCCTGCTCCACGATTTTGACATAGAACGTAACGGGTTTCGTGTCGGGAAAATCATACCAGATGGCCACGTCTTTGTGGGTGTTGGCCGCAATTTCCTTCGTGGCGACGGGGTCAGCCTGGTCTATACGGTAGAGGTAAACGGTAGCCTTATGATCCGACCGGTTGGCATACCAGACCTTGATGTATTGGCCGTTGCCGGGGGTGGAGGTAAATCTGTCGGATTTGAAGATACTGCTAGATTGATTGTAGACAGTTGGATTATTGTAGAGTGTTGCGGCAGAAGCGGGCACGGCCATGGAGAAGGACATCGCCAGGGCCAGCAGCAGGGACAAGAAGCGTTTTGCTTTCACGGGTATATCTCCTTTCTGTCTGTGCGGTATGGGGTAGATTGGAACATAATTTAAGTATATACGAAAACATTGCCAATGTCAAGCAAAAAAATAGGGCGGGGGCAGGCTGTACGTTTTGTCAGGAGGGATTGTTGACATACTGGGCCGCAGCCACATCGCCCACAATCCATGTGCTGTTCCTCGACTGGAAACGAATGTAGAACGTGTTCGCCACATTGGGGTTGGGAATTTGATATACAAACCTCTCATTATTATGAGAGCTGTTCCAGGTCACAGTCTTGGATGCAAGGACAACGCTGTTGGTGCTGTCCATCAGCATGACGGTGACATCCGAGGTGCCGCGGTTGGCGAACCAAACCTGAAGATACGCCCCGGCGCCGGGGCTGGTGGTAAAGGGGCCTACGCTGTTGCCGCTGCTCGTCGAAATGGGTTCGTGAGGATAGAGCTGCAGCCGCAGCTTGATCTCCGCGCTGGGGTCGCCATAGGGCTCGGCGGCAAAGGCGGGCACGGCCAGGGAGAAGGACATCGCCAGGGCCAGCAGCAGAGACAAAAAGCGCTTTGTCTTCATTTTTTTCATGGATATTTCTCCTTTCTGTCTGTGCGGTATGGGGCAGATTGGAACATAGTGTAAGTATATACAAAAATATTGCCAATGTCAAGCAAAAAATAGGGCGGGGCCAAAAGCAGCCCGCCCCGCTGGGGGGCGGGGCAGGCTGTACGTTTTGTCAGGAGGGATTGGTGACATACTGGGCCGCAGCCACTTTACCCACAACCCGTGCGTTGTTCCGCGCTTCAAAGCGAATGTAGAACGTGTTCGCCACATTGGGGTTGGGAATTTGATATACAAACCTCTCATTATTATGAGAGGTGTTCCAGGTCACAGTCTTGGATGCAAGGACAACGCTGTTGGTGCTGTCCATCAGCATGACGGTGACATCCGAGGTGCCGCTGTTGGCGAACCAGACCTGAATATACGCCCCGGCGCCGGGGCTGGAGGTAAAGGGGCCGACACTGTAGCCGCTGCTTAACGAAATGTTGTCTTCCGCAAAAATCTGCGACAGCGGCATGATCCCATCATCGGGATCATCGGCGGCGGGTGCGGCAAAGGCGGGCACGGCCATGGAGAAGGACATCGCCAGGGCCAGCAGCAGGGACAAAAAGCGCTTTGTCTTCATTTTCTTCATGGATATTTCTCCTTTCGATTCGTTGTGTGGGACATATACGGTCAATAGTTCACGAACCCAACCACACGCACAGTTTGTGAAGAATTGTTCCTGACCGCCACCGCGTAGCTTCCAGCCTGGTTAATTCCGATGGTCTGACTGATACTGCCCCCTTTCACATTGATTAAGTGGAATTTACCAGTGGATGAGACAACGCCGAAGTCCATATTTGCGGACGATGGCGAGTAGGAACAGTTAAAAGCGACCACATCGTTGGCCTTAAAGCTCATAAAAGAGGAAAAGTAGCCTACGGAGTGCGCTGACACAGTTTTATCCACTTCGACGGAGGTCAGGGGCGTGGGACCAGCTGCGTCATACTCCACAGCCGACAGGTCAATCCACTCCCATTCCAGATCCTCCAGCCAGATAACCTCGCTGGAGGCGTCTGCCGCTCCAGCAGGCGGGATGATAGCGGCCAGCGTCAGAACACAGGCCATCAGCACACACATCAATCGTTTTGTTTTCATAGATACGTTCCTTTCCTAAGTATTTACATTTTATGGATCAATAATTGTTACACCATCGGTCCAGTCCTCCACTTGCGATAAGTCGATATCTTCCGTCACCATATCATCTGTCCATATAATATTGTCCTCCGGCTCCTCCGGCTCCTTCTCCTTCGCAACTGCGGACACAATCGTGACCACGGACGAGGCCGACACCAGCAGGACGAGCGCCGCCGCCGCAGCGGCCCCCATGATTTTCAGCGGCAGCTGCTTCTTACGGAGCGGGGCCTCTTCCTGTTCTACGGCAGGCGGCTCCCCGTCCACAAGCACGTCCAGGGAAATGCCGTAAAACTTCCCCAGGGCGATCAGGTTTATCGCAGACGGGGAGATCACCCCCCGCTCCCATTTGGAGATGGACTGCCGGGTAACCCCGATCTTGTCGGCCAGCTCCTCCTGGGTCAGTCTGTGCTCCATGCGAACCTCCGCCAGTCGTTCCTTCAGTTCCATTTTAGCTTCTCCTTTCTGCCCGGTTCAATGATATTTTGGTTGTCATATATGTAAACATGGGTTTCCACGCCGGTTTCCAGGAGCGGAAACCCAGGAAATTGGAAGTCAAGGGGTTGGGTCCGGTTTCTTCCTGTTTTTTTGGCGCTTGAAATAGTTTTTTATGTTAGACAGCGCAAGCCCAAGCGCCGCCAGCGCCCCCAGCCCGACGCCGGGAGCCAGCCCCGGGGCGATGTACCTCAGCTCCACCTCGTGGGCCCCGGCCTGGACGTCTACCTGCAAAAACGTGTCCAGCCACCGCCCGGTGTCCACCCGAACCCCGTCCACATAGGCCCTCCAGCCGTCCTCGGCGGGGATGGTGGTCAGCAGAGGCCGGGCCCGGTCCGTCTCCGCGGTGAGGCGCACCCGGCCGTTTTTCTCCACCGAGGCGACCTCCGCGCCGTTCACCTGCTCCACCGCGTCGTGCAGGGCCGCGTGGTCCAGCTCCCAGAGCTGCCCGGTCCAGCCGGAGGCGTGCCGCACGGTGACGGTCCACGCCTCCCCCACAGGGGGTGTGCCGATGTAGTGGACAGAGGCGGCCTCGGAGGAGCCAAGCTCCAGCACCCGCTCCCCGTTCACCAGCACCTCCCGCAAACCGCTGGCGGACAAGTCGGCGTAAAGGGATTTCCCTGTACCCGTGACGGAGAAGGACGTCTCCCCCGTCTGGACGCTGGACTCCGCCTCAGCCAGGGTGAATACGGCGGTTTCCTCCCCCGCCAGCGAGGACAGAATGCTGTTCTGGCGCTCAAACGGGGTGTCTCCATCCAGCGGCCCGGCCTCGTCTGCCCCGAAGAAGGCCAGGGGAAGGACATCCAGGTTTTTCCACAGCGTGGTCCCGCCCTCCCGGGCCACCCGCTCGTACCCCGGCGGCATAAGGGAGGGGGCGGCTACATACCGCACCCCAAGCAGGGCGTCGGTCACCGGGGTGGAGCCGTAATAGGCGCACCACATCCAGCTCTGCGCAAAGCCCAGCTTCCGGGTCAGCTCGTTCACGTCGTAATTGTACAGGCTGCTGTAGTGGGTGATGCCGGGGTAGCCGAAGGACAGCGGGCTGTTGTGCCCCCGGTCCTCAGCGGCTCCCATGCGGAAAAACTGGTCTCCGGCGTTTTCCCGCGCCGCCGCCGCCAGCTTGGCATTGGCGGTGTAGTAGTCCCAATACTCCTGATAGGAGGCGGAGCCGTACTGTTTTTCCAGGTCCGTCAGAATACTCACCGTATTAACCAGCAGTTCAGCCGCGCTCAGGCAGATCAAGGCCGCCGCCACGCAGCGGGACGCCCGGGCCCCGAACCGCTTTTTCGTTTTTTTCAGCACCTGGGGCAGGGCCTGCACCGCCAGGTACACCAGGAAAAAGGATGCCACGAAGGCGTACCGGAAGGGGAACCAGTTGGGCCGCTGGAACAGGTGCCACGCCTTGTCCAGCGGGGAGAGCAGCATGGACGCCGCCAGCGCCAGCAGCACCGCCCCCGCGGCGGTTTTCTCCCGCCGGGAGAACCGCCGCAGGAAGAAGTACGCCGCCGCCAGCACCAGCGCCGCCGTCCCGCAGAAAATGTATGGCGCGGCGCCGTAGCCGATGGAGCTGTACTGTCCCGCCCGGAGCTGGCCCAGAAGCTCCAGGGGCGCGCAGGCCAGCAGGCCGTCGTAACCCACGTTGCCGCCGCTGAATTTGCCGTTGAACATGGCCAGGAAGGTGGGGAGCCACAGCCACGCCGTCAGCCCCAGGGCGCAGGCCGCGCCGCCGAAGAACCTGCACAGTACCTTCCCCAGCGCCTCCTTTTTCGGACGCAGGACAAACAGCCGGGCGCACAGGTAGAGGGCGCAGAAAATCCCCACCATGTAGGAGATGTACCAGGTGGAGAGAAAGCAGACAGTGAGCGCCGCCACAAAGGGCCCCGCGCCCCGCCCGGCCAGGATCCGCTCCAGGGCCAGCAGGATCAGGGGGAGCCAGATTACCGCGTCCAGCCACATGATGCAGATGGCGTAGGCGGCGTTGTAGGACATCAGCGCGTAGCACACCGCGCCGAATACAACCGCCGCCCCGGGTATGGGGAAGCGCTTTTTGGCAAACAGGGAAAAGGCAAGCCCCGCCAAAGCGATCTTCAGCGCGGCCAAAAACACCAGCCCTGCCGGCATGGCCTCGTTGGGCACAAGCAGGGTCAATAAAGACAGCGGGCTGGACACATAATAAGAAAACACCCCGATGTAGCTTGTCCCCAGCGCCTTGGACCAGGAAAAAAACAGGTCCCCGTGTTTCAGCGCACAGAAGAACTCCACATACTGGGTGGACATATCGGATATGAGAATTGTCTTGTCCCCCCAGGGGGCCATGCCGGCGGCGGCGAACGCCCACAGCATCACCAGCCCTGGAATAAGAAAGGACAGCGCCGGGACCACGGCCCGCTTCAGTCTATTTTTCATGTGTATTCCCTCCTCCGCTTTCTCTTAAAAGATAGATGGGCCGGCCCTTGACCTCCAAATAGGTTTTTGCCAGGTACTGCCCCAGAATCCCTACGCAGAACAGCTGGACTCCCGCCAGGAACAGGATGATGCACACCAGCGACGGCCAGCCGAAAGCGCTTCCGCCCCAGACCAGCTGCCGCACGACGACAAAGATGATGGCAAAAAAGGCGATCACGCAGAACACCAGCCCCAGCACCGACGCGACGGCCAGCGGCGCGGTGGAAAAGGCGATGATGCCGTCCAGGGCGTACACCAGCAGCTTGAAAAAGGACCACTTGCTCTCCCCGGCGGAGCGCTCCACGTTCTCCGTCTCTATCCACTGGGTGCGGAAGCCCACCCAGGAAAAGATCCCCTTGGAAAAGCGGTTGTACTCGGTGAGCCGCAGGACCGCGTCCACCATCTGCCGCGTCATCAGCCGGAAGTCCCGGGCGCCGTCCACGATTTCGGTCCGGCTCATTTTGTTGATGACCTTGTAAAACTGCCGGGCGAACCAGGAGCGGATGGGGGGTTCGCCCCGGCGGTCCACCCGCCTCACCGCCGCACAGTCAAAGGAACCGCCGCGCACCGCCTCCAGCATCTGAGGCAGCAGCTCCGGCGGATCCTGCAAATCTGCATCCATGACGGCCACAAAATCGCCCCGGGCGTGCTCCAGCCCGGCGAACATGGCCCCTTCCTTGCCGAAATTCCGTGACAGGGCCAGCCAGCGCACCGCGCTGTCTCCCTCCGCAAGCTTTTTCAGCAGGGGAAGGGTCTGGTCCCGGGAGCCGTCGTCCACGAAAATATACTCCACCCGGATCTCTGGCAGGGCGGCGCACACCGCCGACGTGCGGGCATAAAAAGACTCCACTGTGGCCTCCTCGTTGAAGCAGGGCACAATGATACTCAACAGTTCCATGGGAGGGCCTCCTTTCCGGTATATGAACCTGAATATTTTACCATGGCCCGTCTCCACTGTCAAACAGAGGCCAATGGAGGCGCTTCAGCCCGGGGGCGCTGCGACAGACCTGCGCCGCGGCGCAAACCGGGCGGGAAACGGCAAACGGCCGGAGCCAAAAGGCTCCGGCCGCCGTACGTTTTGTTACGCGGGGGAAAAGGCATCCTTGCCCAGGCCGCACACCGGGCACACCCAGTCGTCGGGGATGTCGGCAAAGGCGGTGCCGGGGGCAATGCCGCCGTCGGGGTCGCCCACCGCAGGGTCGTACTCCCAGCCGCACACACAAACGTATTTTTCCATGGCTTTCGTCTCCTTATCTTCAGGGTAAAAAAATTATAGCCGCCGCGGGGCTTATTGTCAACCGCTTCGGGAAAAAACGACCTGTTTTTCCAGCAAATCCAAATCCCGCCGCGCATAGAACCGGGCCAAACTTCACATCCTTCCATCATACGGGCAGGAAAAAGCGCCCGAGTATATACGGAAAGAGGTTACGCCATGAAACGAATAGCCGCCCTCGCGCTGGCGCTGCTGTGCCTTCTGCCGGCCAGGGCTTACGCCGCCCCGGCGGAAATAACGGCCCCCTCCGCCATCCTGATGGAAAAAACCACCGGCTCCATCCTGTATGAGCAGGAGGCCGCCGCCCAATACGAGCCCGCCTCCGTCACCAAGATCATGACGCTGCTGCTGGTGATGGAGGCCATTGACAGCGGGAGCCTGGGCTGGGACGATATGGTCACCGCCTCCCCCCACGCCATCTCCATGGGCGGGTCCCAGATCTGGCTGAAGGAAAACGAGCAGATGTCCGTCCGGGACATGGTCAAGGCGGTGACGGTGGTGTCCGCCAACGACTGCGCCGTGGCCCTGGCCGAGCACCTGGCGGGCAGTGAGGCCGCCTTTGTGGAGCGCATGAACCAGCGGGCCGCAGAGCTGGGCATGGAACGCACCGCCTTTAAAAACTGCACTGGACTGCCCGCCGAGGGGCACCTGACCTGCGCCCTGGACATCGCGCTGATGAGCCGGGAGCTGATTTTGAACCACCCCGCCATCCGGGAGTTCTCCACCATCTGGATGGACACGCTCCGGGACGGCGCGTTCCAGCTGTCCAACACCAACAAGCTGATTTTCTACTACGATGGGGCCACGGGCCTGAAAACCGGCTTCACCGACACGGCGCTGTACTGCCTGTCCGCCACGGCGGAGCGGGACGGCATGGAGCTGATCGCCGTGGTGATGCACGCCCCCACCTCCAACGACCGGTTTGACAGCGCCAAGGCCCTGCTGAGCTACGGCTTCGCCAACTACGCCATCACCCCGGTGTACCCGGACCAGGCCATCCCGCCGGTGTCCGTCCTGCTGGGGGAGCGGGACACGGTACAGCCCGTCACCCAGCGTGAGTGCTCCATCCTGCTGGAAAAGAGCAAATCGGGGAACGTCACCACCCAGCTGGAGCTGTGTGAGAGCGTGGAGGCCCCGGTGGAGCCGGGCCAGAAGCTGGGCGAGCTGAAGGTGCTGGTGGACGGACAGCAGGTGGACGCCATCGGCCTGATCGCCGCCGACGGCGTGGAGCGGCTGAGCATCGGCGGTATTTTCAAGCGATTTTTAAACGCTCTGTTTCTGCAAAACACCTGACCCATTTGTGCCCCATGACCGAATCCCGCCGTAGGGGAGGGGCTTGCCCCTCCTTTGGGGCAGAGGGCAGGGTGCCACAAAAAACGGCCCGTCCGGACACCCGGACAGGCCGTTTTTTATGTTTCGTTCACCAATGCCTCTCCAGCCAGATAAATATCCCCCGCGCCCACCGTGAGGAGCAGGTCCCCCGGCTGGGCGATCTCCCGCAGCTTTTCGGTGACGTCCGCCAGCGTGGGGCAGTAAACGCTCCCCGGGATTTTCGCCGCCAGATCGGCGGAGGAAATCCCAATGTCGTTGTCCTCCCGGGCGGCGAAGATTTCCGCCAGAATGGTGACGCTGGGCCGCTTGAGCACCTCCACGAAATCGTCGAACAGCTCGTGGGTGCGGGAGTAGGTGTGGGGCTGGAAAGCGCACACCACCCGCTTGTGCCCCAGCGCCGCCGCCGTGTCGAACAGGGAGGCCAGCTCGCCGGGGTGGTGGGCGTAGTCGTCGCACAGCTCCGCGCCATTGTACGATCCCTTGTACTCGAACCGCCGCCCGGGCAGGCGGAAGTCCCGCATCCCGTCCTCCACCGCCTTCCCGGGCAGGCCCAGGGCGATGGCGGCGGCGGATGCCGCCAGGGCGTTCTTCACATTATGCATCCCCGGCACGGACAGGTCCAGATGGGCGTACTTCTCCCCCCGGTACACCACGTCAAAGGAACCGAAGCCCTGGTCCATGGTGAGGTTTGACCCGTGTACGTCTCCCTGCTCCACGCCGAAGGTCATGACGGGCCGGGTCTCCCCTTCCAGGGCGGCCATGGTGTTCTCATCCTCGCAGTTGGCCACGATCAGGCCGTTTTCCGGCACCCGGTCGGCAAACTTCCGGAAGGATTTCTCCACATCGGCCAGGTCCTTGAAAAAGTCCAGGTGGTCGGCCTCCACGTTCAGGATCACCGCCACGGTGGGGTAAAAGGACAAAAACGAGTTGCAGTATTCGCAGGACTCCAGGATGATGGTGTCCCCGTGCCCCACCCGGTGGCAGGCCTCCAGCAGGGGCAGGGTGCCGCCGATCATCACCGTGGGGTCGGCCTGGGCCGCCATGAAAATGTGGGTGCACATGGAGGTGGTGGTGGTTTTCCCGTGGGTGCCCGAGATGCAAAGGGCGTTTTTGTAGTCCCGCATGATGGCCCCCCAGGCCTGGGCGCGTTCAAATACGGGGATGCCCGCCTCCAGGGCGGCGGCGATCTCCGGGTTGCTGTCGTGGACGGCGGCGGTGCGCACCACGCAGTCCGCACCCTGGATGCTCTCGGACCGGTGGCCGATGACCACCTCGATGCCCAGCTTCCGCAGGTGGAGGACGGTGGCGCTCTCCTTCTGGTCCGAGCCGGTGACCTTCACCCCCGTCCCGTGGAGCACCTCCGCCAGGGACGCCATGGACACCCCGCCGATGCCCACCAGATGCGCCCGTTTCCCGGGCTGTAAATAGTCGCGGATATTTTTCGTTTCCATACTCATTACCCCATATAAAAATGCGTCACGGCCGCATTTCTCAATTTCAGCACCTTATTATATCTTGCCCCGCGGGAAAATGCAACCTATAAAATCAGTATAGGCGGGGGAAACAGGATTTAGACGGGAAGGACGGGCCATGCCGCGAAAAAAATGGGGGACGGTCCGGCAGTCAAACCCGCCGGACCGTCCCCGTCCCTCTCCGTCAGCCCTTCTGGCCCGTATAGAAGCATACATAGATATCGCCTGCGTCGGTCTCCACATTCAGCTTGTAGGGCTGGCTGCCCTTCTGCTCCGCCTTTTGGCCGAAGTGTGTGTCGTTTATGAGTATATTGCCCATGTCGGACTCCAGCTCAAAGGAGCACTCCTCCTGCCAGCAGTTCAGGTTGACTTCCACCTGGCCCACATCGGCCTCCAGGTCCATCTCCAGGCCCTCCCAAAGCTCGCCGAGGCCCAGGGCGATATCGCCGACATCGGCGGTCAGCTCCAGCTTTTGGGTATGGCGCACTTCATAGCACTGCACATCGCCCGCCTGGGACTCCAGCGTTATCTTCTCTGCGATAACGCTGGCCACATACACATCGCCCAGCTCGGTTTTAATGCTGATCTTCTCCAGCGGGACGCCCTCGGGCACGGTGATATCCACGCTCGGGCCCTCGCCGCCCGACGCGGCCAAGCCTGTCAGCATGGTAATATATGCCGGGTCATCGGTCTCCTGAATTTTGAGGGTGCTGTCCTCCACGTACCAATTCACAAAGCTGCCCGTGCCGTTGATCGACAGGGTGAAGTCATTCCCCTCCGTCACCGTGATACTGCCCAGCTCAATGCTGCAGTCGATGGAATTGAAGGGCTCCAGCCAACCGTCCTCCATGTTCCAGAAGCCGTTGATATGGACCTCCTCGCCCTCCTGGTAAGCGAAAGCGCCGGGGAACTCCTCCACAGGCGCAAAACCGTAATTCTCCACCACGGACCCCACAGCGACCTGGGCTTCACCACTCACCGAGCGGCCGGCAAACTGAGACGCCAGCATTCCCACCGACACCGCCGCAATGGCCACACACGCTATTGTTCCCGCCAGCACGAAGGGCCACACCTTTGTCCTTTTCCTCGGGGGGACCCAGGAATTGGCCGCCTCCTGGGAGACGTAGCCGCCCTCCACCGCCAGACGGCAGGACAGCGCCCAGGGGTCGCCCAGCTCGGCCACCACCTCGCCCTCCCGCCCGGGACCGGCCTCGTCAAAATATTCCGCGTAGTAGCGCAGGATGTCCTGCCGCTCACGCTCGGGCACCCAGCGGGCCAGCCCTTCCGCCAGCTCAGCCAAATAGGTGATCTTGTCCATGTCCATCCTCCTTCAAAATCCAATCCACGCCGCCGCGGAATCTGACCCACTCCTGCCGCAGCTCCTTCAGGTAGCCCTGCCCGGGGGGCGTGATGGCGTAATACCTGCGGTTGCGGCCCTGGTAGGGCCTGTCATAAACGGTGAGCAGCTGCTCCTTCTGCAGCCGCCGGAGCACCGGGTACAGGGTGGATTCCGAGATATCCAGCCGCTCCTTCACCTGCTGGGTCAGCACGTAGCCGTAAGCGTCCCCCCGGGACAACACCGCCAGCACGCAGCTGTCCAATAATTGGGGGCCCATCGCGAAAGCCATGCTACCCCTCCTTTCGTCGTCGCAAAGTCCGTTCCATTCCGTTTCCGCCTGCCGGCGAAAACTCCATTCCACTCCCTTGCTCCTCCTCCCCCCACAAAGCCCAAGGGCGGCTTTGCGGGGACCCCTTTCTTTGTCGCAAAGTCCGTTCCATTCCGTTTCCGCCTGCCGGCGAAAACTCCATTCCACTCCCTTGCTCCTCCTCCCCCCCACAAAGCCCAAGGGCGGCTTTGCGGGGACCCCTTTCTTTGTCGCAAAATCCGTTCCATTCCGTTTCCGCCTGTCATGGTCTATATTATATAGCGTATAATATTAGTCTGTCAATATGGAATGAGGCACTTTTAAAATTTCTTAAAAAATGGCAAAAGAAGCGCCCCCCTCATGGGGGGCGCTTCTTTTCCATACCCGCGGCGGCATTCCCAGCCGCGTTCCAACAGGCTACATCACAATAATCTCGCCGCAGACCATCTTGGCAACGCACTGACGCTCCTCCCGGTGCAGGCGGACCATCTCCTCGCCAATGTGGATCTCCGTTCCGGCGTAGGCCACGCCGCACTCCAGACGGCCCTCCTCCTCCTTATTGCCCATGGACTCCTTGATCCGGTTCAGGTCCTCCTCCAGCTGCTGGAGCCGCAGCTCCGTGGTGGACAGCCTCATCCGGACCTTGCCCAGCAGGCTGGACTTCACGGGGCTGTCCAGCTGGCATTCCAGCCGCTCGTGCTCGATCTCCAGTTCCTTCAGCTCCCGGCGCACCTGTTCCCGCTCAAAGCTGGTGCAGGGCAGTCCGCCCAGCACAATGGAGGTGCGGCGCTCCGACCGGGAGCCCACGATGGAGGCGCTGATCTTCTTTGCCGCCCAGACCCGGCCGCCCATGATGACGCCCCGCCCGGAACGGACCACTACCTCCCCGTCGCAGTAGACGCCGCCGTTGATGATGGCGTCGGTCTGGAGGTTTTCCCGCACGTAAATGGTGGCGTTTTCAATGTATTTGGAGAACACGCACCGCTGGGACCGGACGGTGGTTGTGCCGTCCCCCAGGATGCCCTTGACCACGGTGAGGTCGCCGCCGGCCTCCACGGTGCTGCCCGCCTCGATGACGCCGCCCACCCAGACGCTGCCCATGGCCTGGACGGAGAAGCCGCTGAGCACGTCGCCGTTGATGTTCACGTCCCCCACGAATTTGATGTTTCCGGTGGAAAAGTCCACGTCCCCCGGCACATCCAGCACAGGCTTGACCTGGAAGCCCCGCCCGGTGAACTCCACATGGCCGTCGGCCAGGGCCACCAGGGCGTCCCCGTCCTCGCTGATCTCGGTGTTGCGCCCCTTGGGCAGGGAGACGGACTTGCCGCTTTTGGCGGGGATCTCCTGGTCCAGCACCGTCCGGCCCGGCTCGCCCTCGGTGGGGCGGATGAGGCGGCAGATCTCCTGCCCTTCCTTCACGTTGTTGATCAGGTTCAGCGCGGCGTAGTCCACCTGGTCGTACTCGTCCACCGCCAGGATGCGCTCCACCACCCGGGGGAAGTAGTCCACGATGTTGCCGTTCTTGCCGTCAAAGGCGGGCTTGCCCTGGGCAATGAGGAACAGATGGAAATACCGCTGGTCGTCGTGGGACAGCCGGTCCGCCAGCCGCTCGTTGATGCCGTAGGCGATGCCCTGGCCCTGCAAGGCCTGATAGAGCATCGCCCGGGTGAGCTCCTGGCCCTCCCCCATGGGCGGGAACACCATCACCCAGGCATAGAGCTTGTTGGCGGAAATGTGAAACCAGGGTAAGGCGTCCGCTCCCTGGGGGCCCTCCGCCGCCCCTGCGTCCCCGTCCTTTTTGCTCCGGCTCCCGTTGTCCTTCATGGATTTCATCCGGAAATTGCAGGCGGTTTTCAGCGCGCTTTGCAGCCTGCTTTTCTCCCGGCGGATCATGTCCTCCGGCAGCGTGCCGTCCTCATCCATGCACAGGCGCGGGGCCGGCATGGCCCCCGCCTCCCTCCGCCGCTGGCTGTAGAGCTGAATCAGCGGGTGTTCTCCCGGCAGCTTGATCAGTGCCGGGTCCTCCGGCGCGGACGCCGCGGCCTCCGAACGCGGGTCCGGCGATTCCGGGTTCAGCCCTTCCGCGCGGAGATCCTCCCCGGCGCTTTCGGCCTCCGCCTTTGAACCGAACAGGATGGATGCGATTTTGTCTTTGAGCGACATACCCTAACGCCTCCCTTCCACAAAAATAATACAGCTGAAATCATTATACCAAGGCTTTGGCCCGTTGGCAAGAAGCAGATGTGCATAACCGCTTTTTGCCGGTCTGGACCGGCCGGTTAAAAAGCCGCCATACCGCTGCCACAGCACAAAGAGCGGTGACGGCGGTATGGCGGGAAAAGCTGTTTGGACTGTTCCGGCCCCGGTCACATACGGCGGAGGCGGAAGGTTTTCACCAGCTGCTTGAGCACGTTGGCCTGGGCGCTGAGCTCCTGGCTGGTGGCGGCGCTCTCCTCGGCGGTGGAGGAGTTGGTCTGCACCACCCCGGTGATCTGCCCGATCTGGTCCTGAATCTGCACCACGGCCCCCGCCTGGGTCTGGGCGTCGGCGGCGATGCCGTTGATGGTCTCCTCGATCCCGTGGGCGCCCTCCACCACGTTTTTCAGCTGCCGGGCGGTGGCGTCCGCGATCTGGGTGCCCTGGTTCACGGCGGAGATGGAGCGCCCGATCAGCGCCGAGGTGGACTGGGACGCCTCGGCGCTCTTGGCGGCGAGGCTGCGCACCTCGTCGGCCACCACGGCGAAGCCCTTGCCCGCCGTACCGGCCCGGGCGGCCTCCACGGCGGCGTTCAGCGCCAGGATGTTGGTCTGGAACGCGATGTCCTCAATGGTCTTGATGATCTTCTCGATCTCATTTGAGCTGTCGGTGATCTCGCCCATGGCGGCGATCATTTCCTGCATCTTCTGGTTGCCCTCGGCCAGCTGGACGCCCATGCCGGTGACCTGTTCCCGGGCCCGCTGGGCGTTTTCCGCGGTCTGCCTGACGTTCTCGGTGACGGCCCGCATGGTGTGCTCCAGCTCCTCCACGGCGGTGGTCTGCTCCATGGAGCCCTGGCTGAGGGCCTGGGAAGCGGTGGACATCTGCTCCGCGCCGCCGGAGACGTGCTCGGCGCTGGCCACGATCTGGCCCATGGTGCTGTTGAGCTTCTGGAGGATGTCGTTCAGCGAGGTGCGGATGGAGGCGAAATCCCCCACATATTCCTGGGTGATCTGGGCGGTGAGGTCGCCCCCGGCGATAGCCTCCAGCATGGTGGAGATCTCGCCGATATAGTTCCGCAGGCGGCTGATGGTGCTGTCAAAGCTCTGGGACAGCACGCCGATCTCGTCGTTGGAGCTGATGCCCACCAGCATGGTCTGGTGCTGGTTCAGCCCCAGGTCGCCCTGCTCCAGGGTCTGGGCCAGGATGCTCAGGCGGAACAGGGGGGTGGACACCGTCCGCTTTATGTAGGCCCCCACAATGAGTATGCCCAGGACGATCAGCGCCAGACCGGCTGCGCAGGACAGCACGACGGTCAGCCAGATCTGGTTTACGGCGGAGGACATGGATATGCCGGCAAAGATCAGACCGTCGATCTGGCCGTTGGCGTCATAGGTGGGGGCATAGGAGCACAGGTGGTTTTCCCCCAGGATGGAGGCCCGCCCCACATAGCTTTTGCCCTGCTGGAGCACCACCCCGGCCAGGTCGCTGGACAGGCGGGTGCCCACGGCCCTCTCCCCGTTCTGCTGGATGGTGGTGTAGGCCCGCTCATCCCCGCGGAAAATGGTGAACTCGCACCCCATCTCCTGCTTGAGCGCGTCCAGGAGCGCGGTTTTGTCCTCATCGCCGGTGTAATTGGCCAGCTCGTAGGCCAGCACGTTGGTGCCGCTTACGCACTCCTTTTCCATCATGGATATGGTGAGCCGATAGCACATCAGCACACACAGCACCACAACCAGGGTGATGCTCACGCCCAGCATGGCCGCCACCAGGTTTGCGACCTTGCTGCCGATACGTTTGGTTTTCTGATCCTTATTTCCGCTGTGCTTCATAGCAGCCATATGGTTCACTCCCAAAATAGTGTTTATGACCCGGGCGCGCACCCCGGGCGCATTCTGTTTTTACTTTTTATTGTACCGGACCGCGTCTGTCCCTCCGGCCTCCGGGGGGCGTGGAGGGCGTCTATGCGCGGCTTATAAATTTTTGCGGGTCCCTCCCGGGTTCTGTCTGACCTCCCGTCCGACCAGGGAGTCCGCTTGCGTTCCCGTCACGATCCTGTCGCCCCTTTTCTACATGAATTTCTTTGCCAGCAGGCATAGTAAAAGCACCACAAACTGCCGGCTCGGCAATGACGCGCCCTGCCGAGCCGGCAGATGATGGGCTTTGAACGCAGTATACCATAGATTGCCTGCGAAGGGAAGTGTTTTTTTCGGGGAAACCGCTGGGGGACAACGGTTTGATTCTGGTTGAAATCTCACGGGCAGAATGCTATAATCATGGCATATCGTGTAGGAGGAATGAAACAGAATGGCAAAACGGATTTTTCTTCTGATGTTATCAGCCTGTCTCCTCTCCCTGGCGGCCGCCTGTGACGCCGGAACGCCGGCCCCCGGCGAGAGCCGGCCCGTGAGGGAAACCGTGGAGCTGACCGTATGGGGCGGGGAGGAGGACGAGGCGCTGCTGGAGCAGATTTTTGCGTCCTTCCGGGAGCATTACGCCGGACAGGCCGACTTCCGCATTACATACCAGTCCCAGAGCGAATCCAACTGCAAGGACGTGCTGCTGGGGGACCTGGAGGCGGGGGCGGATGTGTTTGCCTTTGCCGACGACCAGGTCGCCGCTCTGGCCGCCGCCGGGGGGCTGGACCCCATCGAGGACGACGCGGCCATCCGCGGCGCCTCCCTCCCCGCCGCGGTGGAAGCGGCCAGCGTGGAGGGCACCTTGTACGCCTACCCGCTGACGGCGGACAACGGCTATTTCCTGTACTATAACAAGGCCTATTTTACCGACGAGGACGTCCAGAGCCTGGACCGGATGCTGGAGGCGGCGGAACAGGCCGGAAAGCTGGTGGCCATGGACTGGTCCTCCGCCTGGTATGTCTACGCGTTCTTCGGCAACACCGGGCTGGAGGTGGGCCTCAATGAGGACGGCCTGACCAACTACTGCACCTGGAACAGCACGGACAACCCCATCCGGGGGACGGACGTGGCCCGGTCCATGCTGGACATCGCCTCCAGCCCCGCCTTCTCAAACCGGACGGACCAGGAGTTCCTGGAGGGCGTACGGGACGGCACCGTGGCGGCGGGCGTCAGCGGCGTGTGGAACGCGGTGGCGCTGCAGGAGGCCTGGGGCAGCAACCTGGGCGCGGCAAAGCTGCCCGCGTTCACCTGCGGAGGACGGCAGGTCCAGATGGCGTCCTTCTCCGGCTGCAAGCTCATCGGCGTCAACGCCTACTCCCAGCACCCGGACTGGGCGGCGCGGCTGGCGGAGTGGATCACCAGCGAGGAGAACCAGCGCCTGCGCTTTGAGCTGCGCAGCCAGGGCCCGGCCAATATCAGCGTGGCAAATTCCGCCCAGGTCCAGTCGTCCCCGGCCATCGCGGCCCTGCTGGAGCAGTCCAACTACTCCCAGATCCAGCGGGTGGGCGGGAAGTTCTGGGACCCGGTGACGGAGTTTGCCGCCAGCATGGCCCAGGGGAATCCCTCCGGCGCGTCACTCCAGGACCAGCTGGACCGGATGGTCGAGGGCGTGACGGCACGCTGAGCACATATAATACGATAAGCACATCAAGATCGGGAGGGAGCCGTATGAAAGGCAGACTGACACTTCAGCAGCGCTTGATCCTGCCCATTATCCTGCTGGGCATGATCACCCTGCTGTCCAATATCCTGGCGGTATTCAGCATCAACAACGTCCACGCCAACGCGGGGGGCATCGTGGACAGGAGCATGGTCAGCGAGGAGCGGCTGGAGGATATCCGGCGTTCCGTCATGGACATACACCGCCTGGCCCTGTCCCATATTGTGGCGGCGGACCACGCCACCATGATCCAGCTGGTGCAGGAGATCAAGGCGGAGGAGGCGTCCCTGGACGAAAAGCTGGGCAGTTACGAGGCATTTGTCTCTGAGGAGGACCGGGAGGCATACCAGTCCCTGCTCAACGGCTACGCCCAGTTCAAGCACGCCCTGGTCTATCTGGTCAGCGCCAGCGCCGACAGCAAGACCCAGGAGGCCTACGCCACCGCCAACGGGGACGTGGCCCTCTGGAGCGAGTCGGCGGAGGCGGACATCGACACCCTGTCCGCCTCGGTCAGCGCCCAGGCGGGGCGGGCCCGGGGGCGGCTGACGGCGGTTTACATCGTCTCCCTTGTCACCAGCGCCGTCACCCTGGCAGTGGGAATTTTCCTGGTGATGGCGGCCTTCCGCATCATCCGGAAGTACGTCCTCACCCCCATCCAGAACACGGTGGACACCCTCCAGGACAGCTCCGAGCGGATCAGCGGCGTGGTGGGGGAGGTGCGCCGTCGGGCCAAGAACTCCAACGACAGCGTCCGGAGCCTGTCCGGGGTGACGGAACAGCTGTCCGCCGCCCTGGAGGAGATTGCCGGGAGTGCCGCCGCCATCACCGCCAGCACCGGCGGCACCCGGGGGGACACGCAGAGCATGGCGGAGGAGTGCTCCGCCATCACGGCCTACTCCGCCGGGATGCGGGAGCGGGCGGAGGAGCTGGAGCAAACCGCCCGCAGGGAGATGGACGAGATCCGGGACAAAACGGCGGACATCATGGCCATGCTGGACCAGGCCATCGAAAAGAGCCGCAGCGTGGAGCAGATCCGCACCCTCACCGAGGACATCATCAGCATATCCTCCTCCACCACCCTCATTGCTGTCAACGCCTCCATCGAGGCCGCCCGGGCGGGAGCGGCGGGGTCCGGGTTTTCCGTCGTGGCCCAGGAGGTCCACAAGCTGGCCGATTCCTGCGCCGAAACCGCCAACCATATTCAGAAGGTCAGCAAGGTGGTGATGGACGCGGTGGAGTACCTGTCCGGCAGCGCCCGGGAGCTGGCCGATTACCTGAGCGAGATCATCACGGAACAGCTGGAGCGGTCCGTCCAGACGGGACGGCAGTACCGGGAGGATTCGGACTACATCGGCCATGCCATGGAGGAGTTCAACGACCAGGCGGAACGGCTGAAAAACGCCATGGACCAGATCGCCGTTTCCATTTCCAGCATCTCCAGCTCCATCGACGGGGCCGCGTCCGGCCTCAGCGGCGCCGCCGGCAGCACCCGCGTCCTGGTGGACGAGATGGAGGGAATCTCCGGGCGGATGGACGCCAACCAGGAGATCGTGGGGGAGCTTGAAAAACAGATGGACATATTCGCGAACCTGTGACATCCGGCGCGGCGCCCGCTTTCCCGTCAAAAAGGATCCTCTGATTTCCAGGGAAATCAGAGGATCCTTTGCTTCGCTTTTTGGGGGCTTACGCCTGCTCCCGGCTGTAGAAATAGAGCTCCCGGTCGATGACGTGGCTGCGCATATAATCCGCCCAGCGGGCGTAGCCGTCCGTGGTGAAGTGGCACCCGTCCCCGGCGAGCTCCGCGGGGAGCTGCCCGTCCGCGCCGGTGTACACCTCGGCGGTGTTCAGCAGCGCCACCTTCTTCTCCGCCGCCACCCGCTGAACCACCTCGTTGAACTTCTGGAGGTTTTCGTTGTTGATATAGGAGGCCAGGCCGTTGGCCCGGCAGACGGCGTCGTTCAGCGGGGGCATAATCTGAAGGTACACCACCGCGTCCGGCTGGGTGGCCAGCACATGGTCGATCAGATTGTTCAGGCCCGTCTCATAGCTCTCCACAGGATAGCCCAGCTCGTTGACGCCGATCATGATATACACCAGATCGAAGCTGCGCTGCTTGAGGGCGTCTACGACGGAGTAGGTCTCGCCGCCGATGGGGATGACCTTGAACTCCGGGTCGTCGGCCCGGAAGACATTCATGCCCCGGGCCCAGTAGAAGGTGCCGTGGCTCAGCCCGCTGAACAGCTGGAGCCCCTCGGTGCGGGAATCGCCCAGAAAGACGGCGTTGTCAAAAAAGCTGTCGTCCGCCACCGGCTCGCTCTCCTCCACCGGGACGCCGAACTGGTAGACGGCGGGCTCGGGCGTGGGTTCCGGCGTAGGCTCGGGGGTGGGCTCCGGCGTGGGCTCAGGGGTGGGTTCCGGCGTGGGTTCCAGGGTGGCCTGCTCCGTGGGCGGGGCGGTTTGGGAGCCGGGCTGGGCGGCGGCAGGGCCGCAGCCTGCCAGCAGGGCCAGGGCCAGGGCGGCGGTAAGATAACACGACAATTTGCGACACATTTTGGCATAAACTCCTTTAATTCGACGTTAGTCATCATGGTAGCATTGCCGCAATCCAAAGTCAAGGCCGAAAGGGTAACAAATCTGCATCAAATTGGTAACAGGGCTCAGCGTTTCCGCCGCCGGAATATGTCCAGCACCGTCGACACCAGCAGGAGGCCCAGCGCGATGCACCCGGCGGCGCCGAAGGTGCGGAAAAACGTCTCCCAGAACAGCCCGGTGTTTCCCCGGATGCCGTGGTCCATGGCCTGGTAAATGGTCAGCCCCGGCACCAGCGGGAACAGGGCGATCATCAGATAGGACGTGGCGGGGCACTTGCGCACCCGGGCCATCACCTCGGCGTACGCCGACACCAGCACGGCGGCGGCCAGCGTGGCGGCGAAGGGGCTTCCGCTCAGGCGGAGCACGGCCAGGTATACCGCCCAGCCCGCGGCGCCGCCCAGGCAGCACAGCAGCGCGCCCACCCCCTGGACGTTGAAGGACGGGCAGAAGCCCAGGCAGGCCGCGAAGGCGAACAGGCAGCACAGCGGCCCGGAATAGCCTGCCGTCCAGGTGATGGCGTCGGCGGCGGACAGGCGGTGGTACAGCGCCATGGCCAGGCCGGCGCCAAGGGCGATGGCCCCCGCCGAGAGCACCGCCCGGGCGAAGGTTGCCAGGCCCGCCAGCATATCCCCGGTGAGCAGGTCGCTCATGAAGCTGGTGAACACCAGCCCGGGCACCAGCACCATCAGCCCGCCGGCAATGGTGACCTCGAGGTTGATGGGCACGCCCAGGGCCAGCAGGCCGCAGGCCGTCCCGCCCAGGGCGAAGGCCGACGCCAGCGTGGCGATGAACGCGTTGGCCCGGGCCCGGTTCAGCGCGAGGAGCGCCGCGCCGGAAACCAGCCCCGCCAGTCCGGCGGCGGCGGCCTCCGCCAGCCCGCCGAAGAAAAACAGCGCGAAGAAAAACGCCCCCACAAAATACCCGCCCAGCACCATCGACGCCGGATAGGACCGCAGGTCCGCCAGCGTTTCCCGGCAGTGCGCCCGGAGCTGGGCCGGGTCGGCGGGGGGGTCGGCGCACAGGCGGCGGGAGAGGTCGTTGAAGCGCTCAATGCCCTCGATGTTGGCGGCGATGGGCGGGACGCGGCGCATCCAGGCGTGGATATGCCCGTCCGGGGTGGGGACGCTGGCCCAGACGCAGTTGGGGATGGCGAACACCTCGCCCTCCAGGCCGTAGGCCCGCAGGAGGCGGCGGATGGTGTCCTCGGCGCGGGGGATCTCGCCGCCGAAGCGGATGAGCTGGACGCCTACCTCGCAGCAGGCGTCCAGAAGCTGGTCGTAGTCCATGGGGATTCCTCCTTGACAAAGCGCGTGGGGGGACAGGCTGTCATCATACCACAAAAGGGGGCGGGGGCGCAAGGGGGAGGAAAGGGTTGGGCGGGTTTCCTGATTTTTTCGGAAATTTGGCGTTAAGGGTTGAAAAATTTGGCCGATATAGTATAATGGTTGATGTAAAAATGTGGCGTCGGAGGCGTCAGCCAAATCATTCCGATGGAAGGAGGGCCGAATGCCCGGCCACCGCCCCCCGCCGGGGGACACAGAAGAGGGCCCCGGGAGGCCCGGAAACCAATCTTGAAACAGAACAGGAGGAACAGAACATGAAGAAACGTTTGTTGTCAGCGGCCCTGGCCCTGGCCATGGTGCTGACAATGCTGCCTTTGAGTGTGTTTGCGGCGTCGACGCCAGCAGCGGGAACAGTAGCTGATGGTGCGGCCGCCAGTTACCAGGCAAAAAACAATGCCAACAATGAGTACGATGACGCTCCGGGCTGGTTTGCCCAAGTCAAGGGTCCTGACGGTAAAGTAACCGGCTATGAGAAAATCACAAGTGGTTTTATCGTCAACGGTAAGTATTATTCGACTTTTCCGTCCAATACTGCGGGCACTGCGCCCTTGAGCACCACCTTTACTGTTGTTGGCAATGCTGGCGATGCGAGTATGCAGGATGCTACCAGCGTAAATGTGGATGTATATGGCGCTGGTAGTTCGGTCGCCATTAAAGGTGACAAGCTGACCAGCATCACGGTCAACGACAGCAAATACCAGAGCGAGGTGGCGGCTGGCCAGCGCGGTGCGGATGAGCTTGGTAGCGTTACCCTGGATGCGCTCACCAGCGTGGGAGACCGGGGCGTCACTCTCAATCTGACCAATGTGAAATCTACCAGTGCTGTTACCTTGAAGGGCAAAAACAGCACTAATGGCACTCCTTTGGCCAACACCATCACCCTGACCAACGCTAAAATCGGTGATGTTACCATGGGCGCGGATGACTGCACAAATACCGCTAAGAACCATGTGTATGCCTCCCAGCGCCTCACCGCGAACGCCAGCAATGTTGCCAAAGCCCCCGGCAACGAAATCGGCAATATCACGATGGTTGGCAGCAGCGGCAGTCAGATTAACCTGACTGACACCGCTCTGGGCAGCAACACCATCAACCTGACCGGTGTCGGCACCAGCCTGATTGCCAACGGCGCGACTACCGGCACTGGCAAGGTCACCTTGATCGGCAGTGTGGACGAGAATGTCACCACCGGCACGGCCCCCAGTGTGACCGTCAACGGCCACAGCCTGGGTGCTATCGAAGGTGATACTACTAATAAAGAGAAGCTTACGAGCAATTTCACTGTCACCGTTAACAGCGCGGGCACCGTTAGCGGCATTAATCTTAAAAATGCCAATGTTACGATTAACGGCGGCAAGGTGTCCACCGGGGCCATCAATGTTACTACCGGCTCTGTGAAAATCCAGAATGGCGCGACTGTGGGTAACATCACTTTCGGGCAAGACGGTATCATCAGTGAGTTTTCCGTCACCGGTTCCCGGAACACTGTAGGCGCGGTTTCTGTTACCAACAGCAACACATTCAAAACTGTGAATATTGTCGCTGACAGCACGAATAAGTTTACAAGCCTTACCTTGGGCAACTATGCGGGCCATGGCGTCCATGGCGGTACATATACCACCGCTATTAACACGGACAAGGAGAAAGCCTATCTGGATACGAGCTTGGCCTACCGGGTGAAGCTGGCGAATAACAACTTCCGCTATTTCCCCGGCACTGCCGACGGCCTGTCCCAGGCTATTGCCGCCGCTGGTAAGACAAATGCTGAAGCTAATGATGGTATAATTCTTGTTGGACAGGAGAACACAGCCCATATTACTTTCAAAAATGGCACAACCGTGTTGGCCAAGATCGGCTTCAACGCCCCCAGTTCCATTATTGCCCCCAGCGTAATCAACGGCGTGACCTACAGCAACTGGACGCTGACCTCTGATAGTGATCAGACGGGCACCACGATTGCCGGCGGTCAGGAGTTCACCCGCACCCAGGTGGACAATATCACGCTGGACGGACAGGGCGTTACCGGCTCGGTGACGAAGATTACCAATGCCGTTAATGCTGGAAACAACCAGGATGTGACCGTGAAGCTGGTTGGCAATACGGTTACACTGTCCGGTGTGGCCCTGCCTGCTGCGGGCGATTTGGCCGTATTTCAGGTAAAGCTTATCACGGACATCGTCAGCAGCGATGGTGGTTCCCCTGTTGCGGTGACTGTTGGTGTGTCCTGGAACAGCAGGACCGGCAAGACTACCTTTGCGAACGATGTGCCGCTGGGGTATGGGATTACGGTTTCTGCCGACGGAAGCACCCTGACCCTGAAAAACGGTGTCAAGTATACCGTGAACGGCTCTGGTCTGAAGAAACTGGTTACGACGTTTAATACTTATGAGGACAGCAAGGAAATCAAGGTGTCCTCTGTGACTGCCCCTGGCTACACCACCAACGCCCAGAAGAATCTGCTTATTAAGGATTTGCTCGGTGATACAGGTTCCGAATTTAACTGGAAATCTAACCCCGAAATGCGTCAGGCTGTCAACGCCGCCAAGGCTACCATCAGCGAGAGCCAGGTGGAGAGCTGGAAGACCCAGGCACAGCGTACCGCGTGGAGCAAGACAAGCAGCAAGACCCCCACTGAGGCCGAGCTGGCCAATACTGGGTACACCAAGGTTATGCTTGTGCCCTACCTGAATGTAACGATCACCAAAGCCAATCCCCTCACCGTGACAATGGCTCCCTATTACCGCGTGGAGGTTTGGCACACAGATTATACGGGTAGCGCCGACGCGATGCATCCTTCCCCCATTGAGGTGCAGGCTGGCCGCGCTTTGACCGGCTTGAACTCCATGATTTCTTCCGCCGCTGGCAAAGAACTTAAGGTCAAATTTGCGGGCAGTAGCGCTACATATGCCCACCAGGACGGCATTTATGTGTACAAGATGGATAACAACGAGTTTGTCATCACTCACGCGGGCAAGAGCGGCCTGGGCACTGTGGTGCTCAACACCACCGCCCCGCTGGTGAGCATGAAGCGCACGGGGAAGGAAGCAGACGGCACTGCTGCTGCGGCTGTTGGCAATACGTATTACTACGACAGCCTCCAGGCCGCTGTGGACGATACTCTGCCCCAGGAGAAGGACAAGGAGGACGAAATCAGCATCACCAGCGCCTATACCGGGAACGGCAATATCAACGTCGCCGGTCAGGCCCGGATCTTTAAGATTACCACCAACGGCAATACTACCATCACCTCCAATGCCAGCGGCGATGTGAGGGTGACTGCCCCCGCCAGCGGCAGCACTTACACCATCCAACTGGTAAAGGATGTGGCCTCCGCCACGTCCACCGTGAGCATCTCGGTGAACACCGCCATCGGCGGCTCCGCCACCGTCAGCTCCGGCAGCGCCAAGCCCGGCGACACCGTGACCGTTACCCCGAGGGCCGTCAGCGGCTACAAGGTGAGCGGCGTCACCGCGGTCACCAACACCGGCGCGTCGGTGCCCGTGAAGGCCAACAGCAACGGCACCTATACCTTCACCGTGCCCGCCAACGCCACCAAGGTCACCGTTACCCCCAGGTTTGTGGCGAGCGAAAACCGCATCTTCCCCGACGTGGACCCCAAGTCCTGGTACGGCCCCTCTGTGAAGTACTGCTATGAGACCACGGTGCGGGGCGTCCGCCTGATGGAGGGCGACGCCAACGGCAATTTCGCCCCCAACGCCAAGCTGACCCGGGCCCAGATGGTGCAGATGCTGTACAACCTGGCTGGCCGTCCCACCGTCACCGGCGCCTGCCCCTTCCCCGACGTGGTTGGCACCGGCTATGACTGGGCCGCGGCCCCCATCACCTGGGCCGCTCAGAAGGGCTACGTCATCGGCTACAGCGACGGCAAGTTCCACCCCGAGGTGAACGTCAGCCGCCAGGATATGGTCCTGATCCTGTACCGCTACGCCAAGCAGCCCGCCATCGGCGCCTCCGGCAGCCTGTCCGGCTACTATGACGCCTCCAGCGTGGGCAGCTGGGCCTACGACGCCGTCCGCTGGGCCGCCAGCATGGGCATACTCAGCGGCACCAACAGCGTGGCCCTGAACGGCTACATCAACGGTCCGGTCCGCGCCAACCGCTGCGAGGTCGCTGTGACCCTCGCGAACTTCCACCGGCTGTACGGCTGACCCAGCCTGTCAGACGGAACGCGGAAAAAGCCCCCCGGCTATCAGCCGGGGGGCTTGTTTTACGGTTCAGGCGTTTCGCCATCGCCGGGGGGCTCGGCCTGGGGCTCGCCGGGCTCCTCCGCCGGGGGCGGCATGGGGATGGGCTCGTCAACGATATGGACGTGCCGCGCGGGGGGCTCGATCCCGTCCGAAAGGGCCTCGCTCCGGGTGGAGGCGTAAGCGCCCTCCACCAGCGCCGGATCCCGGCCCTCGATGATGGCAACCATCTCGCCGCCGGTGATGGTCTCCTTCTCCAGCAGGTAGGCCACGACCTTGTCCATGTCCTCCCGGTTTTCCCGGATGACCTCCACCGCGTCCCTGTAGCACACGTCCAGCACGGCCTTGACGGCCTTGTCCATGACCGCGGCGGTGTCCTGGGCGCAGTCCAGGCCGTAGCCGCCGTCCAGATACTGGTTCCGCACGGACCCCAGGGCCATCATGCCGAACTCCTCGCTCATGCCGTACATGGCGACCATGTTCCGGGCGATGCTGGTGGCCTCCTGGATGTCCTGGGAAGCGCCGTTGGTCATGGTGTCCATCACCACCTCCTCGGCGGCGCGCCCGCCCATGGACACGGTGATCTTCGCCATCAGCTCCTCCCGGGTGCGCAGATTGGTCTTATCCTCCTCGGGCATCAGCAGGGTGTAGCCCAGGGTGCCCTCGGTATGGGGTACAATGGTGATTTTCTGCACGGGCTCGGCGTTTTTCTGCTTGTAGGCCACCATGGCGTGGCCCACCTCGTGATAGGCCACCAGCTTGCGCTCGAACTCGGTGAGGACGGAGTTTTTCTTCTCGCTTCCGGCGATCACGAACTCGAAGGAGGCCAGCAGGTCTTCCTGGGTGACCAGCCTGCGGCCCTTGCGCACGGCCCGGAGGGCGGCCTCGTTCACCAGGTTTGCCAGGTCGGCCCCCACGCACCCGGCGGTTGCCAGGGCGATTTTGTTCAGGTTTACGTCCTCGGCCAGCTTGATCTTCCGGGTATGGACCTGGAGGGTGGCGAGCCGTCCCGCCAGATTGGGCCGGTCGATGGTGATGCGCCGGTCGAACCGTCCGGGGCGGAGCAGGGCCTTGTCCAGCACCTCGGGGCGGTTGGTCGCGCCCAGGACGATAACGCCCTTGCCGGGGTCGAAGCCGTCCAGCTCGGCCAGCAGCTGGTTCAGGGTCTGCTCCCGCTCATCATTGCCGCCCATGCGGTTGTCCCGGGATTTGCCGATGGTGTCGATCTCGTCGATGAAGATGATGCAGGGGGCCATTTTGCTGGCCTCCTTGAACAGGTCCCGGACGCGGGACGCGCCCACGCCCACGAACATCTCCACGAAGTCGGAGCCGGAGATGGAGAAGAAGGGCACGTTGGCCTCACCGGCCACGGCCTTCGCCAGCAGGGTCTTGCCGGTACCCGGCGGGCCCACCAGCAGCGCGCCCTTGGGCAGCTTCGCGCCGATTTCGGTGTATTTGCCGGGGTTGTGGAGGAAGTCAATGATCTCCTCCAGGCTTTCCTTGGCCTCATCCTGGCCCGCCACGTCCTTGAAGGTGACGCCGGTTTTTTTCTCCACGTACACCTTGGCGTTGGACTTGCCCACGCCGCCGATGCCGCCGAAGCCCCCGCCAGACCCCATTTTCTTGAACATATAGCGGTAAATAAAGAGCATCGCCACCACCATGACCACCACCGGGAGCACGTAGCTGACGATGGCGGAGATCATATACTGCTCGTTGGTGACCAGCTCCGTCTCATAGCGGCCGACTTCATTTTCGTTCAGCCGCTCCGCCAGATCCCAGGAGAGGGGCGCGGTCTGGAACTTGATGGAGTCCGCCGCATCGCTGGAGACATTGGGATCGAACTGGCCGAACAGCTGGTTCCAGCCGCCGGTGCTGTAGGAATCCTTCCGTTTTTCCAGGTATTCCTGGAGGGGCGGGGTGTCCGGCTTCAGCGTGAAGGTGTAGACATTGGACGAGACGTCCACCGCGTCCACATAGCCTTCCTCCACCCACTCATAGAAGGTGGAAAAGGGGACATTCTGCACCGAGGCGCTCTGCATACTGCTGCGGCACATATTGAGCAGGAACACCAGCATGATCGCCCACATAACGATGCTCATAAAGCTCCACGGTGATCGTTTCTTGTCGTCCCCGCCGCCGTTTTGATTGCCGCCCCTGCGATTTGAGTCGTTCGGCTTTAACGGGCCGGCCATAGGCACAACCTCCTTTTGACAGATCGAAGCCGCGGGCGCGGCCTCAAGTCGATTTCATATTTACCTTAGCGTAGTCAGGCATTTAACGCAGTATACCATACTTAGCGGATAAAAACAAGAAATGTTCATAGACATGGTGTAAAATTTCTATGACGAAAAAAGGCGGAGGAAAAGATGGCCCGCCCCCTTTCGCCCCGGTGGAAATTATGATATACTTGATGCTCAAAGCAAAAAATGCCAGAAGGGAAAAGGAGCTTTTTCATGCGTGAAGATAAAAACCGGCGTCCGGTCCAGGAGGCGGAAGCCGACGGCCTCATCGAAGGCCGCAACGCGGTGATCGAGGCCCTCCGGGCCGGAACCGCCATCGACAAGATTTACATCGCCCGGGGGGAGACGGACGCCGCCCTGGGGCACATTGCCTCCACGGCCCGGAACAAGGGGATCGTGGTCGCCGAGACCGACCGGCGGAAACTGGACGGCATGAGCCGCACCAAGAGCCACCAGGGGGTCATTGCCGTGGCCGCCGTCCGGGAGTACGCCAGCGTGGAGGATATCCTGAACGCCGCCCGGGAGAAGGGGGAGGCCCCGCTGATCGTGGTATGCGACGAGCTGTCCGATCCCCACAACCTGGGGGCGGTGATCCGCACCGCCGAGTGCGCCGGGGCCCACGGGGTGATCATTCCCAAGCGGCGCTCGGCGGGGCTGACCGCCATCGTGGCAAAAACCAGCGCCGGGGCGGTGAGCTACCTCCCGGTGGCCCGGGTGCCTAACCTGACCGCCGCGCTGAAGGGGCTGAAGGAGCAGGGCCTTTGGGTGTTCGGCGCCGATGCCGGCGGCGGCACGGTGCTGTACGACGCGGATCTGAAGGGTCCCGCCGTCATTGTCATCGGCAGCGAGGGGGACGGCATGGGCCGTCTGGTGCGGGAACAGTGCGATTTCCTGGTGTCCATCCCCATGAAAGGACAGCTCAATTCCCTCAATGCCTCGGCGGCGGCGGCAGTGGTGCTGTATGAGGCCGTGAGGCAGAGAGGATAAGGAGGTACTCATGTCCGATCAAAAGGATCAGAAAGGCGGGCCGGAGTACTCGGTGGATGAGATCCTGGCGGAGTACGGCTCAGGGAAGTCCAGAGGGACAAAGGTGCTGGACTTTCCCGACCCCAAACCCGAGCCGGAGCCCCCGGAGGCCGTTGCGCAGGAGCCCACCCGTGTGTTCCCCACGGTGCTGGAGGGGAAGGGGGCGGCGAAGGCCCCGCCGGACCCCCCGGCGGAGGACAAGCCCATCCCGGAGATCGTGCCGGAAAACGTGGGCCGGAAGCTGGGGGCGCAGCTTCACACCCTTCTGCGGAAGGCGGACAATTTTGCCGACCATATGTATGACCAGGCGGAGCCGGACGAGGATGCCCTCCGGGCGGAAAAATACACCCCCGGCGTGGATCAGGAGAAAGTGCCCGACGATGAGGACGAGGAGCCTCCCCGCCGCCCCAGGCTGCGGCTGGTGCGAAAAAAGGAGCTGCCCCCGGACACGCCGCCGGGGCGGCTGGCGGCGCTGTACGCCAAGGGCTTGAAGGGCCAGCGCCGCCGGTCGCGGTTCGCGGTTCTGCTGGGGCTTGTGGCGGCGGTTTGCTCGCTGGAGCTTCCGTTCCTGCCGTGGAATGTGGTGGAGGCTGCGGCGTCGGGCATCGGCCTGTCGCTGTATCAGTGCCGGGGGCTGCTGCTTACCATATTTCTGCTGTTGGCGGGGCTGGTGTGCTATGAGATCCCCGCCGCCGGGGCGAAGCAGTTATTCCTGCTGAAGCCCCGGGCGGAGAGCCTGCTTTTTTTCGCCTGGATGTTCACCCTCCTGGACGGCTTCACCGCCGGGTATCTGGAGGCCCGGACGGACTGCCTGCCCTGCTCGGCGGTGGCGGCGCTGGGGCTGGCCTTCGCCCTGTGGGGGACCAACGCCCGCCGCTGGGGGGACCGGCTGTCCGCCAAGGCGGCGGCCCAGGTGCGCTCCCCCTATGTGGTGTCCCGGGACGAGAAGCTGTGGTCCAACAAGCCCACCTATACCAAGGCGTCCGGCTCTTGCGTGGGCTTTGGCAGCCAGCTCCAGATGGAGGACGGCGGACAGCGGGCCTACCGCGTAGCCGCGCCGCTGCTGCTGCTGGGGTGCTTTTTGTGCGCGGTGATGGCCTCGGTGGGCCAGGGCGCGCCGGGGCGATTTTTGTGGGCGGCGTCCGTGTGCTTTACGGCGTCCGGCTCCTGGCCGGCCCTGCTGGCCTTTGGCGTGCCGTACCGCAAGCTGGCCCAGCGGCTGCACCAGGCGGGGGCGGCGCTGGCGGGATGGACGGGCGCGGCCCGGTGCGGCCAGGGCGGCGTGATCGTCAGCGACGGGGACCTGTTCCCCACCGGGTCGGTGACGGTGGGGCAGGTGAAGGTGTTCGGCAGCGTGGCTACGGAAAAGGTGGTGGGCTACACCGCCTCCATGCTGAGGGCCATGGACTGCGGTTTGACCCGGACCTTCCACGACCTTCTGCGCACCCAGGGGGCGCTGTACCGGGAGGTGGCCGGCCTGGAGTGGCATGAGGGCGGCGCGTCGGGGGTCATCCGGGGCAGGGAGGTGCTGGTGGGCACCGCCGCCTATATGCACCTGATGGACGTGGTCCTGCCTCCGGGGTATAACATCAAAAACGCCATATTCTGCGCTATCAACGGCCAGCTGTCCGGGATGTTCCTGCTCCACTACGCCATGAGCGACGCAGTGAACCCCAGCCTGTCCGCGCTGATGAAAGCGGGGCTGTCCCCGGTGCTGGCCACCCGGGACCCCAACCTGATCCCCGCCCTGCTGGAGCAGAAGTTCAAGCTCCCGGTGGACAAGCTGGAATTTCCCCCGGTGGGGCGGCGTCTGGAGCTGTCCGACCGGGAGCTGGAGGGGGACGCGCTGGTGGCCCTGCTGAGCCGGGAGGGGCTGAGCGTCTACTGTGACGCGCTGGTGGGGGGGCGCAGACTGCGGCAGGCCGTCCGGTGGGGGCTGTTTTTCACCCTGCTGGGATCGGCCGTCGGGCTGTGCATCACCTTTTACCTGACCTCCCTGGCGGCGTACAGCTCGCTGACCGCCGCCAATTTCCTGGTGTTCATGGCGGCGTGGCTGGTGCCGGAGGCGCTGATCGCCAACTGGGTGAATCAATATTAAAGGAGATGGCGGCATGACGCCGGAGCACATTCTGCAATACTGCCTGGACAATCTGGAGGGCACAGTGCTGGTGGAGAGCTGGGGGGAACGGGGGATTTTCTACAACCCCGAAGGACGGCTGAAGCGGGGGGTTTACGTCCTCACCGTAAAGGAGAAGGACGGGGACAACGACAAGGCGTCCGGGCTGGACCGGGAGGGAATCTACCGGGTGAACGTGGGTGTCAGGAAAAACACCTTTATACAGCTGTTCGGCCCTGTGCCCAAGCGTCCGGGCAAGGGCGGCGTGGTGGATATGCCGTTTGACTTTTCCGCCGTTGACCAGATTCTGCCCCACCCGGTCTATGCCTGGATGGGGTGGGTCTGCGCACTGAATCCCTCGGAGCAGGCATTTCAGGCCCTCAAGCCCCTGATTCAAGAGGGGTATGAATACGCAAAGGAAAAATACAGAAAGAAAAAACTGTAAGTGCACATAAGAACGCCCCGGCTGACGCGCCGGGGCGTTCCTTTATACACAATGAAGGGGGAGCCCGTCCAGCTCGACCACACGGTCGCAGGCCCCCAGCACCGCGGGCTGGTGGCTGGACAGCACCACCGGGACGTCCAGCGCCCGGAGCCGCTCCAGTATCCGCGCCGCGCGCTCAGGGTCCACCCCGGCGAAGGGCTCGTCCAGCAGGTACAGCGCCCCGCCCAGCGCCGCGCACCGGGCCAGGGCCAGCCGCCGGGCCATTCCGCCGGACAGGGCGGCGGGGAGGGCGTTTTCCTCCCCGGACAGCTCCGCAAAGGCCAGCCAGCGGGCCAGCTCCCCCCGCCGGGGGCGGGGAAGGACATCAGTGATATGCTGTGCCGCCGTCCGCCAGGGAAGAAGCCGGTTTTCCTGGAACAAAAACGCGATCTGAGCCGGATTGACACCGCACACCGTGCCGCTTTCGGGGGCCTCCAGCCCCGCCATCACCCGCAGGAGGGTGGTTTTCCCACAGCCGGAGGGGCCGCTGAGGGCGGTGAGGCCATGATGGGGAAGCTCCAGGGAAAAGTGGTCCAGCACCAGCTTGCCGGAATAACGCAAAGTTAAATCCTGTACAGATATCACGCTTTGTTCCCCCTTCCCAGCCCCCGGCGCAATAGCCCCTCCAGCAGAAGGGACAGCGCCACAATGGCCAGCGTCCAGGCAAACAGGTCGGCAGTCTCCAGCCCCAGCTTGGCCTGCTGGAGCCGGGAGCCGATGGCCCGGCTCGGGGGACACAGCACCTCCGCCGCCACACCGGATTTCCAGGCCAGCCCGAACGCGGTGAGCAGTCCGGCGGAAAAGTGGGGCCGCAGGGCGGGCAGATAGATGAGCCGCAGCAGCTTCCACCGGGAGAAGCGGTACGCCCGGCCCATCTCCAGCAGTTTGCCGTCCATGCTGTCCAGCCCCGCCGTCAGGGAGCCCCACACCACGGGCAGGACCATCAGCCCCGCGATTACCCAGGGGATGGCGGACCGGGCCACCCACAGGTACACCAGCAGGATGAAGGACACCACCGGCGTGGCCCGCACCACCCGCACCGCCGGGGAGGCGATGGCGTCCGCCCAGGGAAAGAAGTGGGTGAGGAAGGCCAGCGCCGTGCCCGCCGCCGTCCCCCAGGCCAGCCCCAGGAACACCCGCCACAGGGTGGCCCCGGCGGACAGGTAAAAATCCGCGGTCCCCGCCAGGGAAATCAGGCTCCGGACCACCGCGCCCGGCCCGGGGAGGAGCAGTTCCCGCCCCACGCCCCAGGCCGCAAGCTGCCATGCCCCCAGCCAGAAGACTGGGGATATGACGTATTTCCGTACAGTTTTCAGCGGTTCCATCAGGAGGCCGTGTAGTAGATGCTGTCGTCAGGCAGGGAGCCGCCCACCGAGGCGGGGTCAATGGCGTACAGCGCGATGAGGTAGTCGGAAATGGCGCTCATCATATCGTTGCCGGCGATAAAGGCAAGATGGCACTGGGGGATGGCCAGCTTGGCGATAGCCGCGCTGGGGGTGAGTCCATAGCCCGCCACCAGCTCCGCCGCGTCATCAATGTTATTGTTCACGTAGTCGATGGACGCCTCATAATCCCGCAGAAAGAGATTCACCGATTCGGGATGGCTTTCCAGGAACTCGGTGCGGGCCACAACAGCGGTCATGATGACCTGGCTGCCAGTCTCCAGGGCGTCCCAGGCCTCGGTGACGTCGATGGCGGCGCGGACCTGGCCCTCGCTCTTGGCGATGGCGGCGGTGGCGGCGGGGACGGGGAGCATGGCGCACTCGATCTCGCCGGAGAGCAGCTTGGCGGAAATTTCCGTGGCGTCAGCAAAGACAACTTCCACATCCGTGCCGATCTCCAGACCGCTTTCCTGTAATAAATAACGCAGAATATACTCCGGGTTTGCGCCCTCCCCGGCAGAATAGATGGTCTTGCCCCTCAGATCCTCCACCGAATTGATGGACGTGCCGCCGCCGCCCTCCAGGATATGGAGCACGCCCAGGGTGCCCACGGCGATGATCTTCACCCCGCCGTCGGTCTTGTTGTACAGGTTTACCGCCACATTGGAGGCCATGGTGGCGATGTCGATTTCGCCGTTGGTCAGCCCCGCCACCAGCTCGCTGTTGTCGGTATAGATCTTGTAGGAGTAGGTCCCAGCCCCAAGAAGCGCGGACTGGTCGTTGTCAATGTTGTCCAGCAGCTTGGCCGCGCCGATGCCCGTAGGCCCGGACAGCACCGCCAGACGCATATCCAGCGGGGGGTCGATGGTCTCGGTTTCAGCGGGTTTGTTGGTGGGCTCCTGGGTGGGTTCCTCCGTGGGGGGAACGGTTTCGGCGGCTCCTTCGGTGGGCTGGTCCGTGGGGTCAGCCGCCGCGGGCTTACAGGCGCCTAAGGAAACGAGCAGGACAAGGGCCAGCATCAGAGCTGACAGTTTGTAATACCTCATGGTCAAAATTCCTTTCTGTTTTCATTCAAAATATCCTCCAACGCCTCCCGGCGCAGGATGCGGATGGTTTTGCCCTCCCGGGCGATGCCCCCCGCCTGCTCCAGCGCCTCAAAGGCCCGGTACAGGGTGGCCCGGCCCACGCCCAGGCGCTGGCACAGCTGGGTGGCGGACAGGGTCAGGCTGTCCGTCTGAGCGCCCAGCAGATAGCGGGCCAGCTTGCCCTCCGCCGGACCGGCGGACACCGCCTCCAGTCTGCGGCTCAGAAACTGGATGCGTCCGGACAGGTAGACCGCGTAATCCTCCGCGAAGGGGCCGCACTCCCACAGCAGGCGGCGGACGCAGTCCTGGGGGATCAGCAGGGCCTCGCACCGGGTGAGGGCGGTGAGGGTGGTGGGGTAGTCCTCGCCGCCGGCGAACAGGGCGGCGGCGCCGAACACGTCCCCGGCGGACAGGGTGGACATGAGCAGGGATTCCCGGCGCACCTGCACCCGGCCCCGGAGCACCACCCCCAGACAGCGGCGGAAGCGCTTGGGGCTGTACACCACGGCGCCCCGCTCCACCTGGAGCAGGTCAGATCCCGCCAGGGTCCTTTCCCACAGGGCGGGCTCCACCCGACCGAACAGGGGGTGGCCCTGGGGCAGCTTGATTTCCAGATGAATCCCTCCAAACTGTATCATTTGGTACAGTTTGGAGTATACCAAAGGAGCCCCGTCCTGTCAAGGGAGGCGTGTTGGGAAAAATGATGCAAAATCTTCATCAATTGTTTATGATTTATTTCATCCCACCCCCTTGTATTTTTCCCCAGCCTCAGATATACTATCTGAGCAATCAAAAAGTTGACATAATGTGAGGGCCTTTGACGGCCCTTGATGTTTACGGCTGCCTGGGAGGTCCCGGCGGCGGAAAGGATGGCCGTTTCATGAGCAAAAGGAAAAAGCCCGTCAGACGCACCCCCCTGCAAAGGGTGCTGCGGGGCTTGTATGTCATACTGTTTGTCCTGTCCCTGGTGGTGGTGGTGTCCTATGTGGGGCTGAAGGTATTTGCCCCCGCCCCCGACGTGCCCGACCAGATGGAATTTGAGCTGGACCCCGACGATCTGCCGGAGCAGGCCGACGGGGAGGGCGGGACGAAAAAAATGTCCCTGAACCGCAGGAAAGGGGTATATACCTGCCTGCTGCTGGGCGTGGCCGACCAGGGCGGCAGCGACACCATTATGCTGGGCGTGTTCGACACCGAGGCGAAAACCTCCTCCCTGATCTCCATTCCCCGGGATACGGTGGTGCTGTACAACGGCTCCTACTGCAAGATCAACGCTACATACTCCTACGGCGGGGTGGGGGCGGTGGTCCAGAGCGTGTCCAAAATGCTGGCGGTGCCCATCGACTACTATGTGACGGTGAACACCAGGGCTTTCCGGGATATTGTGGACGAAATCGGCGGCGTATACTTTGATGTGCCGAGAGATATGAACTACGATGATCCCGTTGGCGGCCTGTCTATCCATATCAATCAGGGCTACCAGCTGCTGGACGGCAAAAAGGCCGAGGGCGTGGTGCGGTGCAGGAACTGCTACCCCGACGCGGACGTCGGCCGCTCCGCCACCCAGCGGGCGTTCCTGGCGGCGCTGGCCAAGCAGACTGTCACCCTGTCCAACGTAACCAAGGTGACCAGCCTGATCAACATACTGAACGAGTACGTGGAGAGCGACATGGCCCTGAACACCATGGTGTATTTCGGCACCCAGGCGGTGGGCATGGACCTGGACACGGCCATGAGCACCGGCTCGCTGGAGGGAACGTGGATCAGCCCCTATTGGGTGCTGGACGACGCCTCGGTGCTGGAGCTGGTGAACGGTCTGGGGATTTACGAGGAGCAGGTCCCCGCCAGCGTATTGAAGATCGTGCATCCGCAGTAAAAAAGCAAAAGAATCCGGTCCGCAGATGGCGGACCGGATTCTTTTATGTTTACAGGGCCTGCGTTACGATTTCGTCGCCCAGCTTCCCGTGGCGGAGGCGGTGAGGTAGGCGTTGATAAAGCCGTCCAGGTCGCCGTCCATGACGCCGTTGATGTTGGAGGTCTCAAAGGCGGTGCGGTTATCCTTCACCAGCTGGTAGGGCATGAACACATAGGAGCGGATCTGGCTGCCCCACTCGATTTTCAGCTGGACGCCCTTGATGTCGGAAATTTTGTCCAGGTGCTCCTGCTCCTTGATCTGCATCAGCTTGGAGCGGAGCATCCGCATACAGGTCTCCTCGTTCTGGAACTGGGAGCGCTCGGTCTGGCAGGACACCACGATGCCGGTGGGGTTGTGGATGAGCCGGACGGCGGAGGAGGTCTTGTTGATGTGCTGTCCCCCCGCGCCGGAGGAGCGGTAGACCTGGCGGGTGATGTCCTCGTCCCGGATCTCCACCTCCACGCTGTCGTCCAGCTCGGGCATGACCTCCACGGCGGCGAAGGAGGTCTGCCGCCGGGCGTTGGCGTCAAAGGGGGAGATGCGCACCAGGCGGTGGACGCCGTGCTCGCTCTTGAGGTAGCCGTAGGCGTTTTCCCCCTCAATGCGGATGGCGGCGGATTTGATGCCCGCCTCGTCCCCGTCCTGATAGTCCAGCACGGAGCAGGAGAAGCCGTGGCGCTCCGCCCAGCGGGTGTACATCCGGTAGAGCATCTGGGCCCAGTCCTGGGCCTCGGTGCCCCCGGCCCCCGCCTGGAGGGAGACAATGGCGGTGGAGTTGTCGTATTCCCCGGACAGCAGGGTGGACAGCCGGGCGGTTTCCATCTCCCGCACCAGGGCCTGGAAGCCGGACTCCACCTCGGGGACCAGGGATTCGTCCTCCTCCTCGTTGCCCATCTCGCACAGCACCATCAGGTCATCCCATGCGCCCTCCCGCTTGGCCTGGGAGCTCACCTTGGCCTCCAGGCTGCTGATGCGCTGCTGGATCTTCCTGGCCTTGTCCACGTTGTCCCAGAAGCCGTCGGCGGCGGACTGGGCGTGGAGCTCGTCCAGCTCCCGTTCGGCGGCCTCCAGATCCAGGGCGCGGCCCAGCCCGTCCAGCTCGGGCTTCAGATTGTTCAGCTTCACCCGGTATTCGTCAAATTGCAGCATTGCGTTTTCATCCTTCCGCGGCGCGGGCCGCTGATAATTCATTCTCAATTTCTGTATTATATAGAAATCTTCCCCGGTTGTAAAGGGCGAAGATGAAAAACCGTTGGAATCAGCGATTTCACGATTGACTTTCCCGTCCAGGGCCACTAAAATAGGCTCTATAATCAAAACGCTTGAAAATCGGCGCCCGATTTTCAAGGCGGGCAAGGCCCGCCAGCCCATTCAAATGGGCTGTGTTTTGCCTGTGAATTCTGCTGCGGGCCGCTTCGCGGCCCCTGCGGCGGCTATCATACCCGAAGCAGACAGAGGAGGAAGCGTGACATGGAACAGGCCCAGCTGGCTTATTTTGACTACGCCGCCACCACCCCGGTGCGGCCCGAGGCTGTCGCCGCCCTGACGGAAGCGGCGGCGCAATTCGGAAACCCCTCCTCCCGGTACGAATTTGGCCGTCAGGCGGCGGCGCGGGTGGGAGCTGACCGGGAGACGGTGGCCAAAGCCCTGGGATGCGCTCCCGGCGAGCTGTTTTTCACCTCCTGCGGCACGGAGAGCGACAACTGGGCCATCCGCCGGGGGGTGGAGGTGAACCGCCGCAAGGGGAAGCACATCGTCACCACCGCCGTCGAGCACGCCGCTGTGCTGGAGACGTGCAGGGACCTGGAGCGGCAGGGGTATGAGGTTACATACCTGAAGCCGGACCGGGCGGGGCGGATCACGGTGGAGCAGGTGAGGGATGCCCTGCGGCCGGATACGGCGCTGGTGTCCATGATGCTGGTGAACAACGAGACGGGGGCGGTCCTGCCGGCGGCGGAGAGTGTCAAGGCGGTGAAGGCCGCTGATCCCGCCATTTTGTTCCACTGTGACGGGGTGCAGGGCTTTTTGAAGATGGATTGCCCTCTGGCCCGCCTGGGCGCGGATCTGATCGCTGTCAGCGGCCATAAGATTGGAGCGCCCAAGGGGATCGGGGCGCTGTATGTCAAAAAGGGGGTGCGCCTGCGGCCCCTGCTCACCGGGGGCGGGCAGGAGGACGGGATGCGCTCCGGCACCGAGGCCACGGCCCAGACTGCCGCCTTCGCCGCCGCCGTCCGGGCCAGTCTGGCGGAGCCGGAACGGCTGGAACGCACCGCCGCCGTGAAAGAATATACCTTATTGAAATTAAAGGAAGCGCTGCCCAGGCTGGAGGTCATCTCCGCCGGGGACGCCCCCCACATCTGTGCCGTCACCCTTCCCGGGTACAAGAGCGAGGTGGTGGTCCGGGTGTTGGGGGATCAGGGCGTGTGTATCTCCTCCGGCTCCGCCTGCCACAAGGGGAAGCCCAGCCATGTGTTCGCCGCCATGAACCTGCCCAAGCCCTGGCTGGACGGGGCGCTGAGGCTGTCCTTCTCCCCGGACACCACCCGGGAGGAGGCGGACAGGCTGGCGCGGGCGCTGAAGGACGCGGCGGACAGCCTGTTTACCACTCTGTCGTGACGCTGCCGTGGAAGCGAGGGATTTATGCTGACGAGGGAAGATATCATAGAGGCGCTGAGGGAAGCGGCGTTTGACCGGAATGAATACTGGGTGGCGGCAGGCGCGGCCATGGTGCTGTATGGGATCAAGGACACGGCGGGGGATATTGATCTGGGCTGTACCTCCCGGATGGCAGACAGGCTGGAAGAGGAAGGCTATGAAACACAGGTCCTTCCGGATGGCAGCAGGAGGATTGTGTTTTCTGAATCCATTGAACTATTTGAAAACTGGATCGAGGGTCAGGCCGTTTTCCAGGAGGGGCTTCCGGTGGTCTCCGCGGCGGGATTGGCGCGGATGAAGGAAAAGCTGGGCCGGGAAAAGGACCGGGAGGATATTATCTTAATAAAGGAGTATTTGTCAAAATGTTAAAGCTATTCCGGCGGGAGCCGGGGTTTTATGCCAGACTGTTATCCCTTGCCCTGCCCATTTTGTTCCAGAATCTGATCACCAACTCCCTGGGCCTGGTGGACACATTCATGGTGGGCACCATGGGCCAGGGGCCGCTGGCCGGGGTAACTTTGGCCAATATCCCGGTGTTTGTGGTGCAGCTGATGATGTTCGGCATCCAGAGCGGCTCCTCCGTCCTCATCAGCCAGTACCGGGGCAAGGGGGACCTCCAGTCCATCAACCGGGTGATGGGCATCGGTATGTACATCGCCGGGGCCATCGGGCTGGTGTTCGCCCTGATTATGGGGTTCCTGCCCCATCAGTTCATGGGCCTGTTCGGCAGCGACGCCCAGGTGGTGTCCACCGCCGCCCGGTATGCCCGGATCGTGGGCTGGTCCTATTTCTTCGACAGCTTTGTGCAGGTATACATCGGCGCCCACCGGGCCATGGGCAACCCCAACCGGGGGCTGGCAATCCTGGGCGTGTCCATGGTGAGCAATACCTTCCTCAACTGGGTGTTCATCTTCGGCAACCTGGGCGCGCCCCGGCTGGGGGTGGAGGGCGCGGCTCTGGCCACCCTGCTGGCCCGGGTGCTGTCCTGCACCATTTCCATTGTGTGGACCGCCCGGGACAGGCGGTTCCCCTTGCGCTTCACCCTGCTGTTCCGGCCCGGCAGGGAGATGGTGCGGCGGTTCATCCACTTCGCCACCCCGGTGATGTGCAATGAGACGTTCTGGGGGCTGGGTTCCTCCCTGTTCCCCACCATTATGGGCCACATGGACGGCTCGGAGGAGATCCTGGCCGCCTATGCCATCGCGGGCAATATCACGAACCTGTGTACTGTGGGGGTGTTCGCCATCGCGGGCACTGCCGCCATCCTGGTGGGCCAGGAGATCGGCTCGGGCAACGCGGACAAGGTGTATTCTCTGGGGGCGCTGCTCAACGTGCTGGCGGTCCTGTTCGGGCTGGCGGCAGGAGCGCTGTTCCTGGTCCTGCTCCATATGTTTATCATCCCGGTGCTGTATCCTCTGTTCAAGCTGACTCCAGCGGCGGCGGAAATCTGCACCATGATGCTCACCATGGTGTTTGCCATGATGCCCCTGCGTTCCTTTGCGTGCACCAATATCGTAGGGGTGCTCCGGGGCGGGGGCGACGTGCGGGCGGCGACGATCATCGACGTCACGCCGCTGTGGCTGGTGGCTCTGCCCCTGGCGGTGCTGGCGGGGCTGGTGTTCAAGCTGGGCATTTTCTGGGTACAGCTGGCCACCATGAGCGAAAATATGGTAAAATCCGTGTTGGGCCTGCGGCGGTTCCGCGGCGGCGCGTGGATCAACGACGTGACCATACCCGCCCAGCCCGGGACGGAGGGATAAGCCCGGCGCGGGGAGCGGAAAATATTTGCAGAAGGGTATTGCATTCCCTGACGCGGTGTGCTACAATGACGATAGCGATAGTCACACTCCCGTGAAACAAGAACAAATTTTGGAGGTAGAAGCATCATGTCTCTGAGAAAAATCCTTGTCTCCGCGCTGTGCGCATTTTGCGCCGTGTCCCTGCTGGTCCCCGCGGCCTTTGCCCACGGCGGATGCCGGGGTCGTTACCGCCGCACCGTCCAGCCCTGTGCCGTGGAGAGCTGCACCGTCATGGGCTACCACTACCACAGCGGAAGGCAGTACTGCGGCCATACCCATGGACAGGGCCTGTGCGACGGCTCCTGCGCCCCGCTGTGTACGGTGGAAAGCTGCACCCTGACGGGCTGGCATTACCACAACGGAACCGTTTACTGCGGAGGCAACCATGACAGCGGTTACTGCGGCGGGAGCTGGAACTGCTGCCATACCATTTCCTCCGGCTCCTGGGGAAACTGGGGCGGTCATCACGGCGGCTGCCACAGACGGTAAGCACAATAACGTTTGGGGAGGACCTTTCGGTGGAAAGGCCCTCCCTCTTTACGTTACCCCCCTTTGTATTTTTTTCTGGTGGCGATCCCGCCGCGTATATGGCGCTCGGCCTTGTTTTCGTTGAGGATTTTCTTGACCTGCTGGTACAGGTTCCGGTTGATGGCAGGCAGGCGTTCACTGAGGTCCTTATGTACGGTGGACTTTGATATCCCGAACTTCTGCGCCGCCGCCCGGACGGTGCTCTTATTCTCGATGATGTACAGCGCCAGCTCTTGGGCGCGTTCTTCCATGTTTCCCTTCACAAAACAACACTCCCCAACTGTGGTTCTCGTCACGGTGATTTATATGCGGCGCGGGCGGACAATATGAGAAAACCAAAGGGAATGGGTTTGGATCCAGCCGCGCTCAACGCGGCTGGGGCGGAATATGAGAATCTCTGATTTATTCGTATTTCCCCCGCCTCCGGCGGGGGAAATACCCGAAAATCCAGGTTAAAACCAAAGAAGCTTGATGTATCAGCGCTTCCTATACGCAAGCGAGGCGCTTTTGGGCGGATTTTCCCCAGTCATTGCCATTTTCACGGCTCGGGGGCCGTAGGCGGGGGCTTTTTTGGCCCTTCTCATCATTGACGGCAGGGGGTAAAAAACCTATAATAAATACAATACGCTAAAGCGGAAAACTTTCAGCGGAACAAGGAGGAAAAAAACATGGGAAACCAGCGTGTCTATAACTTCTCCGCCGGACCGTCCATGCTGCCCTTAGAGGTGCTGGAGCGGGCGGGGGCTGAGATCACCAACTATCAGGGCTCCGGTATGTCCGTGATGGAGATGAGCCACCGCTCCAAGGTGTTCGACAAGATCTTCCAGGATGCCAAGGCAAACTTCATCCGGCTGTTCCATGTGCCCGACAACTACAAGGTGCTGTTTTTGCAGGGCGGCGCGTCCGGCCAGTTCTCTATGGCGCCGCTGAACCTCATCGGCAGGACCGGCAGGGCGGATTACGCCGTCACCGGAAATTTTTCCAATATCGCCTATAAAGAGGCCAAAAAGTACGGCGAGATCAGCCTCGCCGCCTCCAGCGAGGACAGGAACCACACCTATATCCCCCAGCAGGACCAGCTGAAGCTGGACCCCCAGGCCAGCTACTTCTACTACTGCGCCAACAACACGATTTACGGTACCGAATGGCAGTACGTGCCCGACACCGGGGACGTGCCCATTGTGTGCGATATGTCCTCCAACTTCCTGTCCAAGCCGGTAGACGTGTCCAAGTACGGCATCATTTTCGGCGGCGCCCAGAAGAACCTGGCCCCGGCGGGGCTGACCATCGCCATCGTCCGGGAGGACCTGGCGGGCCATGAGCTGCCCTATACCCCGCTGATGATGAACTACAAGACCATGATCGACAAGGACTCCATGTACAACACCCCGCCCTGCTGGTGCATCTACATGCTGGGGCTGGTGCTGGAGTGGCTGGACTCCAAGGGCGGCGTGGAAGGCATGGAGAAGATCAAGCACAACAAAGCCGCCATGCTGTATGACGCGCTGGACGCCTCCCGCCTGTTCACCTGCGCGGCGGAAAAGGACAGCCGTTCCGATATGAACGTCACCTTCCGCTCCGCCAGCGGGGAGCTGGACGCGAAATTTGTGAAGGAAGCCGCCGAGGCCGGGTTCACCAACCTGAAGGGCCACCGGAACGTGGGCGGTATGCGGGCGTCCATTTACAACGCCATGCCCGTGGAGGGCGTGGAGAAGCTGGTGGACTTCATCAAGGCGTTCGACAAGGCAAACTGAGATGAGCGAGCTGGAGCTGGCCCAGCAGATTGCTGGGGAGATCGTGGAGCGCAACACCGAGCCTGTCCTGCGCTTTGCCCTGGAAAAGGGCGAGCCGGGCATCTTCGAGAGCAAGGTGGGCGGTACGCCCTACCTGCCCAGGGACATGGCCTGGCCGGTGGACAGCAAAGACAAGGGCATGGGGCTGCTGGCCCAGGTGGACTGCGCCGCACTGGAGGGTCTGCCCGATTTCCCTCACACGGGGCTGCTGCAATTTTTCTTTGGCGTACACGATTTGTTCGGCGCGGACTTCCACGACCCGACAGTGCAGAAGGATTTCCGGGTGCTGTACCACGAGGCGGCGGACCGCTCCGTAACAGCGGAGGAGGTACTGGCGAAAAAAGCCCAGACCTCCCAGCCAGACGAACAGGAGTATTACACCCCCATATTTGAAAACTCCCGCATCATATTTACCGGCCTGACCATTCAGCACATCAACAGCTATGACTTCCGGGCCTGGGACCAGTTCCTGGCCCGGTGGAACGAGCTTCACGGCACGGATCTCAAAACCCAGTGGGATTACTACCAGGCGACAAAAATCAACAAGGAGTTTCCCGCGTCCAAGGAAAAAGCCCCCTTCCACCAGCTGGGCGGCTACCCCTATTTTACCCAGGAGGACCCCCGCATCGGTGCCAGTGAGCTCGCCGATCTGGATGTGCTCCTGTTCCAGCTGGACAGCGATATGCAGGACCGGAAGGACCTTGTGCTGTGGGGCGACTGCGGCGTGTGTAATTTCTTCATCAACCGGGAGGCGCTGAGACGCCGGGATTTCTCCCGGGTGTGTTACAACTGGGACTGCTGCTGAGCGGAGGCATCATGGTAACTGCAAGGATCATAACGGAAGCCCATAAGGACGATATCAGGCTCAGAAACCGGCCCTTCAAGCTGTTCGGGCTGCTGCTGCCCTCCTACAATAACGGGAAATGGGATCATACCGAGCTGCTGTTCCCGGCGGAAAACGTGACGGAAATGTGCTTTCCGGACGAGGAGTACGACTTTGCGCAGATGTCCGAGACCTCTGTGTTCGTGGGCGCATATGATGGGGACAGGTGCGTTGGGCTGGCCGTTCTCCAGCAGGCGTTCTTTCGGTATATGTACCTGTACGATTTAAAGGTGGACCCGGACTGCCGGGGGCAGGGCGTGGGAAAACTGCTGGTCGAGTCGGCGAAAAAGGAGGCCGTCCGGCAGGGCTACCGGGGACTGTACACCCAGGGGCAGGACAACAACCTGGGGGCGTGCCGGTTCTACCTGAAAACAGGCTTTGAGATCGGCGGGCTGGACACCCGCGTGTACGGCGGGACCGCGCAGGAGCATAAAAAGGATATCCTGTTTTACTGTGACGCGGTGTGAGTTTCTTATTTAAAACGAGGTGAAAAGGTTGAAACATTGTAATTTAAGCGCCACTGCCCCAAAGGGCGCACAAAACCAAGCCCCCTGAAAGCGGGCAAAAAAAGTTATGCTCGAAGTTT
>CAJTGJ010000022.1 GCA_910575695.1 Oscillospiraceae bacterium
CTCTCCATAGCTGGTGCGCAGCTTCTTGGAACTGTGCCCATTCCGGCTGTTTTCCGTTTCTTTATGCTTGTAGTCGTATTTGCTGTAGCCGAGTGCTTCGCTCAGTTCCGCTTCCAGACCATCTTCCATGAACTCAGCAATCGTCTCTTTGAACAGTTCCTGGATATCTGTCATGCTGCTCACACCACTCAGCTCCAGCAGTTCCCGAATCTTTGTCCGGCGCTCTTGCTCTTCCGGGCTGCGCTCCTTCCTTTTTCCCATAATGTAAACCTCCTTAGTGATGTCCTCTTTCTACACCTCCTTGGTGGTTTACACAATTTTAGGGGGTGTCCCACATCCTGCTTTACAGCCCGTTCATCCTTTACATTATCCCTGCCAAAAACATGGATTTCCCCTGCATCCTTTTCAAGCATATTCAGAATAAGCTGTATCGTCGTTGTCTTTCCTGCGCCGTTCGGGCCAACAAGCCCCATGATATATCCCTTGGGCAAAGACAGGCTGATGTTATTCAACCTGAAATTCTGAAAACTTTTGCCCACACCCTTTAATTCCAAAGTTTCAATCATTTTGTACCTCCAACAAAAGCCGCAAAAGGCTTATAATTTCATCATTGGACATTGAAGCCCGTTCAGCAGCTTGTATAGCACAGTTCAGATTTTTTTCCACTTCTTTGATAAGCTGTTCCCGTATGAGATTGGAACTGCTCGACATCACAAAGAAGCCTTTGCCCTGCCGACTTGTAATAAATCCCTCCTGTTCAAGTTCGTTGTATGCTCTTGTAGTTGTCAATACGCTAATTCTCAAATCTTTTGCCAGCTGCCGGAGTGAGGGGAGCATTTCATTCTCCGATAATTCACCTGACAATATCTGTTCTTTTATCTGTTCTTTTATCTGTTCTTTTATTTGCTCATTTACAAAAGATAAAGTCGAAATAGCCATCTAACTCGGATCGTATAGAGCCATTTCCCCTCGACATCTGGAAATAACGCGGTATCAGCGGCAAACCGCCCCGATGCATCCTCCGACTTTCCACCGGACGGCTGACGCCCCGCCGTCCCCAGCAAAAATTAACACCGCCGTCCCATTACGGGACGGCGGTGTTGTTTATGCCAGCAGCGGCGCGGTTACCTGCCGCAAACGGCAGTTCCCCTCATCCATGGCAGACAGCAGTGATTGCAGGAACGCCGCGTCCCCCGGGCCGCACGCCAGCTCCACCCTGTTGGCCCGCTGGGGGTCCAGCGCCTCCACCAGGGCCGCGCCGGAGCTGTAGTCCTCCCTCCGAAGGTCCCGGTCCCACATCACACAGCCCTCCTGGGCCAGCATCTCCCGGCCCTCGCCGTCCACCCCGCCGGCGCTGACCACCAGCGCATGATACCGGGCGATCTCCGCCAGCAGGCGGCGGCCTTCCTTCAGCTGGGACACACATTCCTCCCCGCTCTCCCCGGTGAGCGCCAGCCCAATCGTGTGCCCTGCCGCCGCAATGCGGCGCACCGCGTCATCCTGGGCACGAAGCTCCTCGCAGGTGAACAGGAACAGGGCGTATTCCCTCCGGCCCGCCAGCAGACGGGCCACATCCTCTCCCTGCTCCCCCCAGCGGAAGGCCAGCCACGCCTCTGCCCCAGCCTCCACAGGCGGGTCGGATTCAACAGGCTTCTCTGAGCCGGAGGGGGGCGGCGGGTCTGATACCGCAGGCGCCGCCGTGGGAGGCGGCGCGGTGGGAGCCGCCGTGGGGGGCACCGGCAGGCTTGTGGGCACAGGCACCTCCACGCTGGCCAGATAATGGCGCAGGTTGTCCTCCAGCTGGCCGCTGGCCGCGTCCACAAAATCCAGGTCCCGAAGTACCACCGCGTTATTGGTCACCCGGATCAAAATCCCGTAGTCCGTGCGCACCCGGGAGCAGTTGATGGTGCTAAAAAAGCCGCACAGATAGTCGATGGGCAGAAACACCATGGAGTTGCGCACCATGGCCCGGGCCGATACCGGATTACCCTGCAAATCCTCGGCGCTGTTGTTCTGTATGTTGAACACGATGCCGATCTGCCCGTTGGACACCAGCACTGTCCGCCGGGTGGTGCTGTACAGGGCGCTCACCCCCAGATTGATGCCCGTGTCACGGATGGACAGCATGGTATAGGGCACGTACAGCACCCCGCTCATGACAGTGGGCATATTTTCGGCGGTCATGGTCACCACCTTCTCGTTCACCGCCATCAGGTATACCGCGCCCGGCGCGCCGGAGGCGGGTATGGAGATGCCAAGCGCCAGCGCGGCGCACAGTGCCAGCGCCAGCATCCCCTTTTTCCAATGCCTCACCCTTCCGCCTCCTTTGTGCTGTCGCTGGCCGGGTCCAGCCCCTCCAGCCACCGCCGGACCATGTCCAGGGCATGGTTGACAGCCAGATTCCGGGTACGGTCCCTGCGGGCGTTGTGGCTGGCCAGGTTCAGCTTCTTCACCCAGCACCCGTCCGGCGCGGCCAGGGCGGTGTACACCAGCCCCACCGGGTTGCCCCGGTCGTCCGGGTCGGGGCCCGCCACCCCGGTGACAGACACCGCCACGTCGCAGCCCAGCACCCGCCGGGCCCCCTGGGCCATCTGTTCCGCCACCTCGGCGCACACCGCGCTCTTTTCGTCCAGCAGGGCCTGGGACACCCCCAGCACCCCCGCCTTGACCTCACAGTGGTAGCTCACCACGCCGCCCTTGAACACCGACGCCGAACCAGGCACGTCGGTAATGCGCTTGGCGATGAAGCCCCCGGTACAGCTCTCCGCCGTGCCCAGGGTCAGGCCCCGCTCCCGCAGGCCGTCCAGCACCGCCTGCTCCAGCCCGGACACGTCCGCGCCGTAAATCAGCTCGCCTAAAATGCCCCGCACCTCCGCCTCAATGGGGGCGATAAGGGAGTCCGCCGCCTCCGCGGTATCCGCCTTGGCGGTGATGCGCAGCTCCACCTCTCCCTCCTTGGCGTAGGGGGCCAGGGTGGGGTTGGCCAGCGTGTTCATCCGGTCTCGGAGCAGAGATTCCACCGCCGATTCCCCCAGGCCGAACACCCGCAGGGTGCGGGATCGAATCACGCCCTCGCTCAGCCGGGACAGATAGGGTACGGCCCGCTCCCGGAACATGGGCAGGCACTCGCTGGGCGGGCCGGGCAGCATGACCACATGGGTCCCGGCCTCCTCAAAGGCACAGCCGGGGGCGGTGCCCCAGTCGTTGTCCAGCACCGTGCAGCCCTCGGGGAGGTATGCCTGCTGGAGGTTGTTTTCCGTCATCTCCCGGCCCGATTGGGCGAAATAACACTGGATGCGCCGGGCGCACTCGGGATGGTACACCATCTGCTTTCCAAAGGCCTCCGCCAGGGTCTGCTTGGTCAAATCGTCACAGGTGGGGCCCAGCCCCCCGGTGGTAATCAGCACGTCCGCCCGACTCCGGGCCAGCTCCACGGCGGCGCGCAGGCGCTCCGGGTTGTCCCCCACCACGGAATGGTACAGCACGTTCAGGCCCAGGCCGGACAGCTCACGGCTCAAGGCCTGGGCGTCGGAGTTGACGATGTTTCCCAGCAGCAGCTCGGTGCCTACGGACAAAATTTCTACGGTATGGCTCATCAAAACAGCCTCCTCACGGGGTGATTTCCTTTTTTGATTTCCCCTTATTTTATCCCCCAGGCGGGGGGCTGTCAAGGGAAAGCGCCTATGCCGGCGCATTTTACCGGCGGCACTTGCGCCGCCTCCCCTGCTATGGTATAATATACTTGTTTACATAATGCCTGTCCATCATATGCCCGCAGGCTGGACGCGGTGCGGGCAGCGTACGAAAGGAGCATGAATCATGAAAATCAAGAAATTATCCAGCGCGCTGCTGGCCGCCGCCATGGTGTTCAGCCTGCTGTGTATGCCCGCCCTGGCCGCGGAATCCAACGGCCCGGCGGACGCGCTGACACAGGGCCGGGTCTGGCTGGATTTACCGGAATGGGACGCGGAAAAAAACGTCACCGTCACACTGGTGGGCCTGGACATTGGCGGCGAGGAGACGGAACAGGAGATTAAGACGCTGAACTATGTTCCCCTGGGCGTCACCTTCTCCGGGGGACCGGACTTTTACCTGTTCGCCTTTTCCGACCCAGACGGCGACGGGAAATACGAATGCCGGTATAACACCGGCGGTACGGTCCTTCCCCTGCCAACCCAGGACTTCAGCACAGGCGGCAGCAGTGCAAATTATTTTGCGTGGGGCCTGGGTGAGAACGTTTTGTCCTCAAAGCGCAGCGATTCCAACGCACGCGGCTACCGCACCCTCACCACCGACTACCTGGTGGACCTGTACGGCCCCAACACCATCGTTGCGTTCTCCATTGAGAACCTCTCGTGGTGGTTCTATCTGACCGGGGAGCAGCAGGGCGAGGGCCTGGGCAGCGACAGCCTTGCCCGCTACAACATGGCCATCAGCGGCCAGGGCTATCTGACCAGCCCCTGGGCCAGGGACGTGGTGGATGAGGCCGGCAGCAGCGGCCTGATTCCCGCCCTGGTGGAGGACAACCACGACTTCTATTTCCAGGGCGAGGTCACCCGGGCGGAATTTGCCGCCATCGCCGTGAAGCTGTACGAGGCCATGAGCGGCAAGGAGGCCGCTTACTCCGACAGCAACCCCTTCACCGACGTACAGGCCGGGTCGGAGGCGTATCCGTACATCATGGCGGCACGGGATCTGGGCATCGTCCAGGGCAATTCCCTCACCGAAAACACCTTCGCGCCCGACGCCCTGGTCAAGCGCCAGGACGCGGCGCTGATGCTGGCCCGCGTGTATACCCTCCTGGGCGGCAGGATCCCCGCCGGAGCGTCCACTGCCTTCTCCGACAACGCCGAGATCCGGGCCGACGCCATGGACGCCGTGGCCTTCATGAGCGATAACGGGATCATCAACGGTATCGGCGGCAATCGCTTTGCACCCTCCAATGGCGCCACTGTGGAGCAGGCGCTGAAAATCGCCGTCTATATGCTGAACAGCCTGAACGTCTGACGCGGCGCGGTCTCAACTCCCCGGGGCAAGGAGCCTCCGGGGAGTTTTCGCCTGGCCTCGGGAGAAAATTGGTAAAATTCTGTTTTCGGCTTCCTATTTTTACTCTCCTGTGATAAAATATATGGGTTGGATTCAAAGACGCAAACGCTATGCCGGGAGGTATGGACCATGGAATTAACAGAAAAAACACTGGTTAGTGAAAAGGTATTTGACGGAGTGCTGCTCAAGGTCTACCGGGACGAGGTGGAGCTGTCGGGCGGCGGCACATCGGTGCGGGAATTTGTCCACCACCCCGGCGGGGTGGCGGCTGTGGCCATCGACAACGATGGAAACGTCTATCTGGAGCGGCAGTTCCGCTATCCCTACCGCAAGGTGGTCACCGAGATCCCCGCGGGCAAGCTGGAGCCGGACGAGGACCCCTCTGACGCCATCCGGCGGGAGCTGAAGGAGGAGATCGGCGCCACCGCCGGTCGCTGGGACCCTCTGGGCTATATGATGCCCAGCGTGGGATATACGGACGAGATGCTCTACCTTTATCTGGCCCGGGACCTGACCTTCGGGGACACCCACTGGGACCAGGACGAATTTTTGGAACCGTTCAAGCTGCCCTTTGCCGAGGCGCTCTCCCAGGCGGCGGACGGGCGCATCAGCGACGGCAAAACAGTAGCCGCCCTGTTCCGGGCGGACCGGATCATGCGGGAGGAAGCAAATGAGTAAAAAAATCCTGGTGGTGGAGGACGAACGCAATATCGTGGACATCCTCACCTTCAACCTGATCCGGGAGGGCTACGAGACCCTGGAGGCCCTGGACGGCGCGGCGGGGCTGAAGCTGGCCCTGGACGAGGACCCGGACCTGATCCTGCTGGATCTGATGCTGCCCAAAATGGACGGCTTTGAGGTGTGCCGCACCCTGCGGGAGCAGGGCCGGGCCACCCCCATCATCATGCTCACCGCCCGGGAGGAGGAGACGGACAAGGTGCTGGGGCTGGAGCTGGGCGCGGACGACTACATCACCAAGCCCTTCTCCATGCGGGAGCTGCTGGCCCGGGTGAAAAGCAATATCCGCCGGTCCGAGATGCTCTCCCAGGCCGCGCCCAAAAGCGCCGCAAACCGGCTGGATTTCGGCCGGCTCCAGCTGGACACCGACACCATGCTGGTGTACAAGGACGGCAGTCCCCTGGACCTGACCCAGCGGGAATATGAGCTGGTGAAGGCCCTGGCCTCCAGCCGGGGGCAGGCCCTGAGCCGGGAATCGCTGATGAAGCAGGTTTGGAACTTCGAGGGCTTTGTGGGCGACGTACGGGCGGTGGACGTAGCCATCCGGCGTCTGCGGGAAAAGATCGAGGACGACCCCGCCGAGCCCAGATTCATCATCACCCGCCGGGGGCTGGGGTACGCGTTTGGGACGCCGTAGCCCCATCCCGGACCGCATTTTTTCATCGCCCGCACAGGCGGAAGGGACAGCCCCTCCCCTGCTCAATCCATTATTCGGAAAGGAGGCCCATCTATGCGCCGCAACATCCATCTGAAGCTGGTGCTCATCCTGGTGCTGCTCATTGTGTCACTGATGGTGGTGGTGGGCGCGTTCCTGATGAACTCCGTCACCGGATACTATATCAACGAATTTTACAGCCAGATCGCCGCCGCTTTCGGTCAGGACAACGCCGATTTTGTCCGGGACCTCCAGAACACCAGCGAGGACGAGACGGACGGCGCCGCCATGATAGAGGCGGTGCTGTCCGCCTATGAGGGCGTTCTGGGGGTGGACCGGCGCACCCGCAATTTCTATGTGCTGGACGGGTCCACCGGGCGCTGTCTGGCCGGTTCCGGCCCGGAGCCGGAGGGAGGTCTGGCCGTCACCCCCAACCTGTCCAAAGCCCTGCGGGGCAAACCGGGCTTTGAGAGCAGCGTCACCGCCGACTACATGGACGCCGCCATCCCCATCACCCGGGGCGGGCAGTCCTACATCGTGTATATCCTGGACAACCGGCAAACCGCCCAGGCGCTGAACTCCGAGATGTTCTCCCTTATCATAGAGGCCATGGTGCTGGGGCTGATCATCTCCATCCTGCTGTCCTTCCTGCTGTCCAAAACCATGGTGCGGCCCCTCCAGCGGCTCACCGACGGCATCGAGCTTGCCGCCGGGGGGGATTTCTCCCACAAGCTGGAGGTCACCAGCAGCGATGAGATCGGCCAGCTTACCGAGAGCTTCAACGCCATGGCCAAGCAGCTCCAGTCCACCATCGCCGCTGTGGAGAACGAACGCAACAAGCTGGACACCCTGTTCCTCCATATGGCGGACGGGGTGGTGGCCTTCGACCGGGAGGAACGGGTGATCCACTCCAATCCCGCCGCCGCCCGCCTGCTGGGGCGCACCTTCACCCAGCAGGACCGGTACGGCGAGCTGTTTGGCGACCTGTACACCTTCACCCAGGCCAAAGCGGCCAAGGCCGGACTGACCGGCTCCCGGACGGTGGACGGGCGCTATCTGGAGCTGCTGCTGGCCCCCTTCGCCCGGGAGGGCCAGGGCGGCGTGCTGGTGCTCATCCACGACGTCACCGAGCAGCGGGAGGCGGAGCAGCAGCGCAAGGACTTTGTGGCCAACGTGTCCCACGAGCTGCGCACCCCGCTGACCAACATCAAGAGCTACGCCGAAACCCTGAACGATGGCATCGGCGACCTGCCCCCGGAGATGGAGAAAAAATTTCTGGGGGTCATTCTCAATGAATCCGACCGAATGACCCATATTTTGCAGGACCTGCTTACCCTGTCCCGGTTCGATTCCGGCCGGAGCGAGCTCCACCTCACCCGGTTCCACTTCGCCAAGGCGGTTGACGACACCTATCAGGCCGTCCTCATGGACGCCCAGAACCATGCCCACACCATCAAGCTGGATCTGGCCGAATGGCTTCCCCAGGTCCGGGCCGACCGGGAGCGGATCATGCAGGTGATGATGAACATCGTGTCCAACGCCATCAAATACACCCCCGACGGGGGGCGCATCGTCCTGTCCGCCGGCATCGACGGGGACAAGGTGTGGATGCAGGTGGACGACAACGGCATCGGCATACCCGCCAGGGACCGGGACCGGATCTTCGAGCGTTTCTACCGGGTGGACAAGGCCCGCTCCCGGCAGTCCGGCGGCACGGGCCTGGGGCTGTCCATCGCCCAGGAGATCATGCTCCAGCACGAGGGCCGTCTGTACCTGGTGGACAAAGACCAGCCCGGTCTGACCATCCGCATGGAACTGCCCATCGCCGGACCCAGGGAGGAGGCGGGCCATGAGGGATAAGCGCCGTCGGGCGGTAGAGTGGGGCAAAAACCTCCTCATCGTTCTGCTCACCCTGTCCGCCCTGCTTCTGCTGAGCCAGACCCCGCTGGTTCAGGACAGCGGCCTGACGGAGCTGTTCCGCCCCGGCTCCTCCCCCGGCGGCGCCTCCGCTGAACTCCCCCAGGCCGAGCCGATCCTTCCCGTCCAGCTGGCGGTGTACCTGGACGGGGAGCGCTGCGGCCTGCAATACGACGGCGCCCGCATGGAGGAGCTTTTTTCCTCCTTCGGCCCCCTGCTGGGGGAGGCGCTCACCGGGGCCGGAACCCCCTCCGCTCTCAGTGAGGCGGAATGGCGCGGCTGCCTCCAGCGCCCGGGGGTGTATTTCGACTTTTCCGGCAACATCCCCCTGGCCGCGCTGGCCCGGTGGCTGGGCGGCGGCCTGTGTACCATTGAGGACAGCGCCCGCCGGGTAGCGCTGTCCGCGGAAACGGACGGCCACATCGTGCTGTGCTGGCAGAGCGCCGGGGACGACGGCTTTTACACCTGCCCCACCACCCTGTCCCGCACCCTTCATCTGGACCCGTTGATGGAGGCTGTATCCCCCAATGGGGCCTATTTCGCCTTTGAGAACCCGGAACTGTCCCAGATCCTGGAGCCATGCACCCTGATCATTGAGGGGGAGCGCTCCGGGGCGCAGTATACCGCCTCCGCTCCCCTGTCCACCGCCGCCGGGATCGAGGCCCTGCTGGACGCGCTGTCCTTTAACAGCAGGAACCACGCCCCCAGCAGCCGCGGCGAGGTCTATCCGGACGGTTCCGACCGGCTGGTGCTGCGGGACAACGGCACCGTGGTCTACCACGCCGCCCAAGGCGAAAAATACCCGGTGGAAAACCGGAACGGCGTCTCCACCGCCGCCCAGGCCGCCGACGGCGCCCGCGCCCTGGCGGAGCGGGCCATGGGGGCGCTGATCGGGGACGCCCGGCTGTACCTGCTGTCCGTACAGGAGGAGGAGGACAGCTGGCGGGTGCGCTTCGGCTACCGGCTGGAGGGCAGCGCCGTCTACCTCTATGACGAAGGCTGGGCCGCGGAATTTTTGGTGCAGGGCGGCTATATCACCGACTTCACCCTCCATCTGCGCAGCTACACCGCCGATGGAAACCATACCCTGCTGCTGCCCATCGACAAGGCGGCGGCTATGCTGCCTGACCTCACCCGGGAAAAACGGGAGCTGGTCATTCAATACCGGGACAGCGGCGGGCAAACGGTAATTCCCGGCTGGGAAGCGGTATAACCGCCCCATTCCACACAGGATCAACAGACGATAGGCAAGGGAGGCCCGGACATGGAGTGGTACAGGCTGAAAAGCATTATCATACTCATACTGCTTCTGCTCAACGCCTTCCTGCTGGTGCTGGTGGGTATGCGATATACCGAGGCCGCGAAATACGACCGGACCGCGCTGAACCAAACCCTGGAGGTGCTGGAAGCCCGGGGCATCCAGGCCGACCCGGACAGCCTCTCCCCCGCCGAAAGCCTGCCCCCCCTGACCATGGAGCGGGATCTTGAGGCGGAACAGAAGCTGGCCGCCGCCCTGCTGGGCAGCGAGGTGGATGCGGATAACCAGGGCGGCGGGCTGTACCTCTACCGCAGCAAACTGGGCGAGCTCAGCCTGCGCGCCGGAGGGGAGCTGTCCGCCCAGCTGGCCCAGGATGAGCACTGGCGCACCGATTCGCCGGAGAGCCATGCCGCCGGACTGCTGAGGGCGATGGAGCTGACCGCCCGGCAGACTGGCGTCACCACCCAGGGCACGGAGACCGTCGTGCGCTTCCGCCAGCTTCTGGACCGGATACCTGTGTTCTCCTGCGAGGTGGAGTTTGTCTACAAGGACGGCCTGCTGAGGACCGTCCGGGGGACCCTGCTCCCCGCCGGGCAGACCGTGCAGGAGGCGGGCAGCGCCCTTACCCTGCCCACCGCCCTGATGCGTTTTCTGGACGGCATCACCGCCACCGGCGACGTGTGCTCCTCCATCCAGTCCATGGAGGCGGGGTACCGCATCTCCTCCCAGCCCCTGTCCGGCGGCGTACGGCTGACGGCGGTCTGGCTGGTTTCCAGCAATACCGCCGACTACTATCTGGACGGCGCCACCGGCGCGCTGACCCGGCTGACAGACCAATGAGCAAGTTCCGCCTCCCGGCTTTGGCCGGGAGGCGGTATGTTAGACAGGCCATCCCTCATATAGGATAGACAAGTGATGATTCAACCGCCGCCGCTGGGGCCGTAAAACGGCCTGCGGCGGACCTCTCAGGCATAGCACCGCCCATTGTCAGACCTCAGATGCTTTGTCTGTATCGTGAAGGAGGCGCGCTCTTGTCTACTCTGCTGGCTGGCACCCTGCTGCTCACCGCCACCGGACTGTTTTCCCAGGTGGTGGGGTTTGTATACCGTATGATCCTCTCCCGCATGATCGGCGCGGAAACCATGGGGCTGTTCCAATTGGTGATGCCGGTATTCTCCGTGTTCATGTCGCTCACCGCCGTGGGACTGACCATGGCGGTGTCCACCCTGTCCGCCCGCTACCACGCGCTGGAGGACGACGGCGCCGTAAAGGCCGTCCTCCGCCGGGCGCTGGGGTGCTTTTTCCTGCTGGCGGTCCCCCTGGGCATTGTGGTGGTGGTACTGTCCGACCCCATCTCCGTCTATCTCCTGGGGGATGCCCGCACCCGTCTGGGCGTGGTGCTGCTGGTGCCCTGCCTGCTGCTCACCGGGGTGGAAAACCTCCACAAGCACTGTTTCTACGGCATTGGCCGGGTGCGCCCCCCCGCCGCCGCGGAGACCGCCGAGCAGGTCATCCGGGCGGGGGCGGTGCTGGGACTGCTGGCCGCCCTGCTCCCCCGCACGGCAGAGCAGACGGTGGGCATTGTGGTGCTGGGGATGGTGCTGTGCGAAGTGTTCTCCGCCTGCGCCCTGACCCTGCTGTTCCAGCGGCACTGGAAGCGCTTCCCGCCCTCCCCCGCCCGGGACCAGGTCAGCCGCCGCCGTCTGTTTGCCATCGCCCTGCCGGTGGGCGCCACCTCCCTGCTGGGCAATCTGCTCAACTGCGCCAACTCGGTGCTCATCCCCGCCAAGCTGGTGGAGGGGGGCATGGCCCTGTCCGACGCCATGTCCGAATTCGGGGTGCTGTGCGGCATGACCCTGCCCCTGCTGGGCCTGCCCACCGGATTCATCGGGGCGCTGTGCCTGGTGATGGTGCCCGACCTGTCCCGGCGCACCGCCCAGGGGGACCGGCGGGCGGCGGCGGGTTTCCTGGACCGGGTGATGTCGTCCACCTCCCTGCTCATGGCCCCCGCCATGGCCCTGCTGACCGTCATCGGGCCCTCCATGGGCCGGGCCATGTTCCAGGACGACCGGGTGGGAACGCTGATCCTCCCCCTGGCGGCGGGGACCCTCCTGGGCTGCTGGCAGTCGGTGCTGTCCGGGGCCCTGAACGGCCTGGGCCTTCAAAACAAAGCGGCCCGCAGCGCCATCGTCAGCGACGCGGCCCAGCTGGCATTCACCTTTTTCGCCGTGCCCAAGTGGGGCCTGCCGGGGTTCGCGGCGGGTTTTGTGGTCTCGGGGATTGTGGGTGCGGGGATGAACCTGGCATCAGTGCTCCGCGCCGCCGGACTGCGGCCCCGGCTCTTCCGCTGGTTCGTCCGGCCCGTGCTGGCGGCGGTGTTCATGGGCCTGTGGTGCAATCTGCTGTTCCGGGTGATGCTGGACGCAGGCTGCCACCAGGGATGGACGGCGCTGGTGTGCGCCATCCTGGGGCTGGTGCTGTATGCCGCCGCCCTGCTGGCTCAGGGGCTGTCCGTCAACGTGGTGTTTGCCTGGTTCGGCTCCTGCTTCAAACAGAAAGGGCGTGCTTTATGAAACCAAATATTCTGATTTCCACCGGCGGCGGGGATGCCGCCAATTACATCGCCGCCATCGAAGCCGCCGGAGGGCAGGCGGAAGCCCGCTATCTCCCCGCCCCGGAGCTGACCTGCGACGGCCTTCTCCTGGCCGGAGGGGAGGACATGGACCCCGCCCTGTTCGGGCAGGCGGACCGGGGCTCCCGGGGCATCGACCGGGCCAGGGACGAGGCGGAGCTTGCCCTGCTGGACCTCTTTCTGGGGGCGGGCAGGCCGGTGCTGGCCATCTGTCGGGGGCATCAGGTGGTCAATGTGTGGCTGGGCGGCGACCTGGTGCAGGACCTGGCCCCGGCCCTGACCCCCCTCCACGGCGGCGGGGACAGAGACCGGGTGCATCTGGTCAAGGCCGCAGACGGCTCCCTGCTCCACCGGCTGTACGGCCCGGTGTTCCCGGTGAACAGCTGGCACCATCAGGCGCTGGGGCGGCTGGGGAAGGGGCTGTCCGCCTCTGCCCGCTCCAAAGACGGGGTGGTGGAGGCGGTGGAACACCACAGTTTTCCTCTGATTTCCGTCCAGTTCCACCCGGAGCGCATGACCGGGGCCAAGGCCCGACCGGACACGGTGGACGGCGGCGCCGTTTTCCGGGCCTTTCTCGATATGGCCGGCAAATCGTGAAAAAAAACGCGTCTCCCTGCCTGGAGACGCGTTTTTGCGATGTACGTTTACAGAGGCTTCCCGTCGGCGGAAAACAGGGGCAGTTTTTCCAAAAACAGGATGTCGTCCCGTCTGGCGGCGTCTCCCTCGGCCAGGATGGCCATGCGGCCCGCCACATAGCCCCCCGCCTGCTCCACCAAGCTCTCCACCGCCGCCAGCGAGCCGCCGGTGGAGATCACATCATCCAGGATCAGGATGCGCTTCCCTTTAATTTTCCCAGCGTCCGCGCCGTCCATGTACAGCTTCTGCTCCCCCTCGGTGGTGATGGAGCGGTCCACCGCCTCGAACACACCGTTCATATAGGCTTTTTTCTTCTTGCGCACCAGGAAATACTCGTTGCGGCCGCTCTGGCGGGCCATCTCATGCACCAGAGGGATGGCCTTGGCCTCGGGGGCCACCATGTAGTCGAACTCCGGCGCAATCTTCAACATTTCCCGGGCGCAGGCACAGGTCAGCTCCACGTCGCCGAAGATCACAAACGCGCCGATCATCAGCGTATCGCTGATGGGGCACAGCGGCAGGTTGCGGGTGAGGCCCGCCACTTTCATTTCATACGTCATATCCCACAGCTCCTATCCTGGGCGGCAGACAGCCGCCCATTGTGATTCCTACGAGAGACATTATACTATCCCTGTCCCTTCTTGTCAAAATGTATGAAGTTTTCAGAAGGTGAAAAAATTTGTAGAATTTTTCCGGATTCTGTGATATCATATTTTTGTCAACTCAATATCCTTCGGTATAATCGGGGCGGGACCGGCCCCGAGTCTCTACTGCCCAATCAAACCCAGGCAGCTGCCGAAAACAGAACAGGCCCGGAAAGTCACGTATTTCCGGGTTGCTTTTGTTTTTCCTCCCCCGATTCTGCCGAAGGAAATTCTGGAGAGGGAGTTTTGTATGGAAAACATCTTTAAGCTCAAGGAGAACGGCACCACGGTACGGACCGAGATCGTAGCGGGCCTGACCACGTTCATGACGATGGCCTACATCATCGCTCTGAACCCCAACCTGCTCACCGGCTTCGGCGCGGAGGAGTGCGGCGGCCAGCCCCTGTGGAACGGCGTGTTCCTGGCCACCTGCATCGCCTCCGCCGTCGGTATGTTCGTCATGGCCTTCGTGGCCAACAAGCCCTTCTGTCTGGCCCCCGGCATGGGCCTGAACAGCTTCTTTGCCGCGGTAGTTGCCAACATCGCGGGCCTCACCGGCATGAGCTATGTGGCCAGCTTCCAGGCGGCGCTGGTCATCATCCTCATTGAGGGCATCGTGTTCATCGTCCTGTCCGTGCTGAACATCCGGGAGAAGATCGTGGACGCCATTCCCCTGGGCGTCCGGCTGGGCATCGGCCCCGCCATCGGCCTGATGCTGATGAACATCGGCCTGGGCTCCAACGCGGGCATCTACTCCGAGACCGGCGGCCCCTTCTTTGTCATGCGGGACTTCTTCGGCGCACTCACCCCCAGCGCGGCCCAGTCCGCCATGGGCTCTGGCTACGCCGCCATGGTGCTCACCGTGGTCACCATGTTCGTGGGCCTGTTCGCCATTGTGATTCTGGCAAAGAAGGGCGTCAAGGGCGCGGTGTTGCTGGGTATGCTGGCGGCCTCCATCCTCTATTGGATCGGCTCCTTCGTCTTCCTGGACACCAACCCCTTCGCATCCCTGGAAAAGGCCTCCTTCCTGCCCCCCTTCGGCGACATGGCGGCCACTACCCTGTTCAAGTTCAATTTCCAGGGTCTCATGGACATCAGCCTGTTCACCGTCATCACCCTGGTAATCACCTTCTGCATGATCGATATGTTCGACACCATCGGCACCCTGGTGGGCACCGCCTCCCGGGCGGGCATGGTGGACAAGAACGGCAAAATGCCCCAAATGCGGGAGGCCCTGCTGGCTGACGCCGTGGGTACCGTGGCGGGCGCCTGCACCGGCACCTCCACTGTCACCACCTTCGTGGAGTCCGCCTCCGGCGTGGAGGCCGGCGGACGCACCGGCCTGACCGCCCTGGTCTGCGGCATCCTGTTCCTGGCCTGTATGTTCATCGCCCCCATCGCGGCCATCATCCCCGCCGCCGCCACCTCCGCCGCCCTGATCTATGTGGGCGTGCTGATGCTGATGGGCCTGAAAAATGTGGACTTCGGCGATATGGACCAGATGGTGCCCGTGGCGCTGATGCTTATCGCCATGCCCATCTCCGGCTCCATCGGCCACGCCATCGGCCTGGGCCTGATCTACTACACCGTGATCAAGGTGTTCACCGGCAAGGCCAAAGAGGTCTCTGTGCTGACCTACATCATCTCCGCTCTGTTTCTGGTTAAGTTCTTCCTGATTGTGTGACGGCAATTTTTCCCCATAAGCAGCAGCCCCTGCCTTGCGGCAGGGGCTGTGATTTTTTGTTTTCATGAAAATCAATAGCAAATTTCCCCCCGCCCTCATAGAATAAGGGGCAAAGGAGGTGTGAACATGGAAGAAATGATCCCATGCTCGATCAAGGATCAGGAGGTATTCCAGCGTGTATGGCAGCGGGTCATGGCGGGCCGGGACGGCGCTCAGTGTTCCCTTGAGGCCATGCCCCCCAATATGCAGGGCGATCTGTCCTGCGAGTGCTTAGAGGCCCTGGTCCAACAGCAGGACGTAAATGTGCCCCAGCCCGCCCCGTCCTGCCCCGGCGGTGAATCCCCTGCTCCGGAAGAACCCATGCCCCAGCCGCCTGTGGAGGAGCCGCCCATGCCGGAACCCCCTGTGGAGGAACCATTTGCTCCGGACTGCCCCCAGGCCCCGGCGGAGCCGGACACGCTGCCCAAGGAGGAGGGCTGTCACCGGGGCTATGACCTGCCCCAGCTGTGGGAGGGGACTCAGGATGAGACAGACCGCACCGCCCGTCTGCGCCGCCATGTGATGGACGCGCTGGAGGGCTGGCAGTTCTACCGCCATCTGGCCCGGCGGGCCAGGGGGACGGACGCCCGTGTACTTAACGGCCTGGCTGGTGAGCTTCACCGCAGCGCTCGGAAGCTGTCAGCCGCCTATTTTCTGCTCACCGGACTGCGGTACTGGCCCAGCGAGCTGCTGTGTACCCCGGCTATCCCGTCCTACTGGGGCGCCTTGCGGACACGGCATCAGGCGGAACAGCACCAGGAGACGGCCTACCGCATGGCATCGGACGACTGGGACGACGCCGATATGCAGGAGCTGTATACCGAGCTGATCGAGGCCTGTCAGAAGCGCTGCCGCCAGCTGCGCACCCTGCTGGAGCAGGATTTTTCCTGACCGCGCAAGGAAAAGGGAGACGCTTCGGTGAAGCGTCTCCCTTTTTGACGTTGGATTACGCTGGGATTACTGATACAGCTCAATGAGCTTTTGCAAATGCTCCCAGCGGGCCATCGCGGCCTCCTCGTTCTTCTTGAACAGCTCATCGGCGCGCTCCGGGAAGGAACGGGTCAGGGAGCTGTAGCGGGCCTCGTTCAGCAGGAACTCCTGGTAGCCGCCCGCCGGGGCCTTGCTGTCCAGGGTGAACGGATTCTTGCCCTGGTCCTTGTTGGCGGGGTTGTACCGGAACAGGTTCCAGTAGCCGCAGGCCACGGCCTTCTTCATCTCGCTCTGGCAGTTGGCCATGCCGCCCTTGATGGAGTGCATCTCGCAGGGGCTGTAGCCGATGATCAGGGACGGGCCGTGATAGGCCTCGGCCTCACGGATGGCCTGGAGGGTCTGGTTCGGGTTGGCGCCCATGGCCACCTGGGCCACGTACACGTAGCCGTACTGCATCACGATCTCCGCCAGGGACTTCTTGGCGATGGCCTTGCCCGCGGCGGCAAACTGCGCCACCTGGCCCAAGTTGGAGGACTTGGACGCCTGTCCGCCGGTGTTGGAGTACACCTCGGTGTCGAACACGAAGATGTTCACATCCTCGCCGGAGGCCAGCACGTGGTCCAGTCCGCCGTAGCCGATATCATAGGCCCAGCCGTCACCGCCGAAGATCCACACGGATTTCTTGTTCAGGTAGTCCTTCCCGTCCAGGATCTCCTTGGCCAGCTTGCAGGCGTCGCAGTCGCAGAACTCAGCGCCGCCGTCCTTCAGCTCCTTGGCGTGGGCCTGCATCATGGGCAGCTTGTCGCCAAAGACGTCCTTGGCGGCGGGGCTGTTGACGAACGCGGTCACATCCTCAATGGTGCACAGGCCTTCCTCCAGGGCGGCGATATATGCGGCGGTAGCGGCCTGGTTGGCCTCGCCGTCGTCCATGGTGTCCAGCCACTTCTGGGCGGCTTCCTTCAGGGGGCCGTAGACGTGGGGCACCGCGATGAGGGCGCGGGTCTTGTCGGCCAGGGCGTTGCGGATGGCCTTCTGGCCCAGGTGGATGCCCAGGCCGTGCTCAGCGTTGTCCTCGAACAGGGAGTTGGCCCAGGCCACGCCCTTGCCGTCCTTGTTGACGGTGTAGGGAGAGGTGGCGGCGGGACCGCCCCAGATGGAGGAACAGCCGGTGGCGTTGGAAACGTACATACGCTCGCCGCACACCTGGGTGACCAGACGGGCGTAAGCGGTCTCGGCACAGCCGGCGCAGGAGCCGGAGAACTCCAGCAGGGGCTGCTTGAACTGGCTGTCCTTGACGGACGCGGTGCCCTCCATGTCGGCCTTGGGGGCCACCTTGGACACCATATAATCGAAAGCGGGCTGACGGCCGGCCTCCTGCTCCAGGGGCACCATGCTCAGGCTCTTGGTGGGGCAGATGCCAACGCAGACGGAGCAGCCCATGCAGTCCATGGGGCTGACGGCCAGAGAGTACTTGTACACGCCCTTGCCCTTGCCGGCCTTGACATCCACGATCCGGGCGCACTCGGGGGCGTTCTTTGCCTCCTCGTCGGTGAGGGCGAAGGGACGGATGGTGGCGTGGGGGCAGACGTAGGCGCACTGGTTGCACTGTACGCAGGTGTCGGGGTTCCAGGCGGGCACGGACACGGCCACGCCGCGCTTCTCATAGGCGGCGGCGCCCTGCTGGAAGGTGCCGTCCACATAGGGAGAGAAGGCGGACACGGGCAGGCTGTCGCCGTCCATGCGGCCCACGGGCTCCATGACGTTCTCCACCATGGCCACCAGCTCGGGCTTGCCCTCCAGGTGCTCGCCCTTGTCCTCGTCCTGGGCGGAGGCCCAGGAGGCGGGCACGTCGAACTTCTTGAAGGCGGTGGCGCCGATGTCGATGGCCTTGTGGTTCATGTCCACCACGTCCTGGCCCTTCTTCAGGTAGGAGTGGGTGGCGGCATCCTTCATATAACCGATGGCCTCGCTCTCAGGCATGACCTTGGACAGCGCGAAGAAAGCGGACTGGAGGATGGTGTTGGTGCGCTTGCCCATGCCGATCTCAATGGCCAGGTCGATGGCGTTGATGGTGTACACCTGGATGTTGTGCTCCGCGATGTAGCGCTTGGCCACGGCAGGCATATGCTTATCCAGCTCCTCGTCGGACCACTGGCAGTTGATGAGGAAGGTGCCGCCGTCCTTCACGTCCCGGACCATGGGGAAGCCCTTGACGATATAGGCGGGCACGTGGCAGGCCACAAAGTCGGCCTTGTTGATATAGTAGGGGGCGCGGATGGGCTGGTCGCCGAAGCGCAGGTGGCTGATGGTCACGCCGCCGGTCTTCTTGGAGTCGTACTGGAAGTACGCCTGGACATACTTGTCGGTGTGGTCGCCGATGATTTTGATGGAGTTCTTGTTGGCGCCCACGGTGCCGTCGCCGCCCAGACCCCAGAACTTGACCTCGATGGTGCCCTCGGCCGCGGTGTTGGGGGAGGGCTTCTCCTCCAGGGACATATTGGTGACGTCGTCCACGATGCCGATGGTGAACTGGCGCTTCTGCTCCGCCTTGGTCAGCTCCTCATAGACAGCGAACACGCTGGCGGGCGGGGTGTCCTTGGAACCCAGGCCGTAGCGTCCGCCGATGACGGAGACGTCGTTCCGGCCCGCGTTGGCCAGAGCGGTGACCACGTCCAGGTACAGGGGCTCGCCCTGAGCGCCGGGCTCCTTGGTGCGGTCCAGCACAGCGATCTTCTTGCAGGTGGCGGGGATGGCGGCCAGCAGCTTGTCCGCGCGCCAGGGGCGGTACAGACGGACCTTGATGAGGCCCACCTTCTCGCCGTGGGCGTTCAGGTAGTCGATGACCTCCTCGGCCACGTCGCAGATGGAACCCATGGCGATGATGACGCGGTCGGCGTCCTCAGCGCCATAATAGTTAAAGAGCTGATAATTGGTGCCCAGCTTGGCATTGACCTTGCCCATATACTCCTCCACGATCTCGGGGACCGCGTCATAGTAGCTGTTGCAGGCCTCGCGGTGCTGGAAGAAGATGTCGCCGTTCTCGTGGGAACCGCGCATCACGGGATGGTCGGGATTCAGGGCGCGGGCGCGGAACTCGCTGATGGCGTCCCAGTCCGCCATCTCAGCCAGATCGTCGTAGTCCCAGATGGCGACCTTTTGGATCTCGTGGGAGGTGCGGAAGCCGTCGAAGAAGTTCAGGAAGGGGACGCGGCCCTTGATGGCGGCCAGATGGGCCACCGCGCCCAGGTCCATGACCTCCTGGACATTGCCCTCAGCCAGCATGGCAAAACCAGTCTGGCGGCAGGCCATCACGTCGGAGTGGTCGCCGAAGATGTTCAGCGCGTGGCTGGCCACGGTACGGGCGGACACGTGGAACACCCCGGGCAGCAGCTCGCCGGCGATCTTGTACATATTGGGGATCATCAGCAGCAGGCCCTGGGAGGCGGTGTAGGTGGTGGTCAGGGCGCCAGCGGCCAGAGAGCCGTGGACGGTGCCGGCGGCGCCGGCCTCGGACTGCATCTCGATGACCTTCACGGTCTGGCCGAAGATGTTCTTACGGCCGGCGGCGGCCCACTGGTCGACATTATCGGCCATAGGGCTGGACGGGGTGATGGGATAGATGCCGGCCACCTCGGTGAAGGCGTACGACACGTGGGCGGCAGCGGTATTGCCGTCCATTGTTTTGAATTTACGAGCCATGGGCGTTTTCCTCCTTGTTTCGATATGGGTTGCAGCATGGGATATGCCGTTGTCTCGAATACGCCAGATAGTCTATCACATTTCTGAAAATTTTTCAATTCCTTCTTGTGTTTTTTTCGTCAATCTTTTGTCCGGCCCCAATCCGGCGGAAAACGCCAAAAAACGGCCCGCCCTCCTGGGGGCAGGCCGTCAATAGGTTCAGTCCTTGTTCTTCAGCCGCAGGATATACATCCCATCGTGCCAGGTATCGATGTAGATATAGCCCCGGTCGTCCACCACGCAGTCCTCGGTGGTGGCGATCATGGGACCGGGCACGGGCACGTCAAACAGCAGCTTCTCCGGGTTGGGCGGGATGAAGTAGGCGATCTCCTTGATGTAGTAGGGATCGGACACGTCGAACACCCGCAGCCCCGCGTGGAAGTAGCAGTTGTAGACCAGATTGGGGTCGTCCTGGAGCCAGGGCTTGCCCATGGGCTCGTGGATGTTGTGGGGGCCGAAGGGGCCGGGGGCACCGATGCCGCAGTCGTTGAAATTGGGGTAGGGGAAGTCCTCGGGCACCTCGGGATAGGGGAACTCCGCCACCAGGGTGGGATCGGCGGGGTCGGACACGTCGATCATATGCAGGTTGTTCATGGGCTGGGCGCCCTTGTGCACGCCGTTGAGGATTTTGTCCTTGGTGAAGAAGGGGAAACGCTCCCCCTCGTTGGTAAGGACAGCGAAGTTCCGGCCGGTGAGGCGCATATAAGTGTGGCACTGGGCGCCGTCAAACTTACCGGCGAAGGGGGGCTGCACCATCAGCTGGGAGATCAGCTTGGGCCGGGTGGGGTCGGAGATGTCCAGAATGATAGCGCCGCCGCCGAAATAGCCCAGGTACAGCTCGTTGGGGTGGTCGGGGCAGATGTTGCAGGCGTGGCACATTCCCCAGAACTTCTCCGCGTCATGGCCCACGGCGTAGGTGCCCTCCACCATGCCGTCCTTGAACTGCTTGGGCAGCCACCAGCGGCCCGCCTCCACCGGGTTGCGGGGATCGGCGATATCCAAAATCCGGACGATGAAGCCCACGAAGCCCGGGCACTCGGCGGGCATATAAATATACCTGCCGCCGTTGTAGGCGAAGCGGTGCACGCCCATGCCGTTGGGCAGGCCGGTGTGCCAGTGGGAGAGCAGCCTGGGGTGAATGGGGTCCTCCTTCAGATCGTAGATCTGGAGGCCGTCGTCGGCGGGATCGCCGGGCTTGATACCGTGGAGGAAGGGCACGCCGCCGCCCAGGGCCACGATGAGCTTGTCGTCCGCCACCTGCACCTTGGGGGTGGACTGGGCAAAGTAGACGTTGGGGTCGCTGACCCAGACAATGCCCACCACCTCGGGCTTGGCGGGGTCGGTGACGTCCACGATGTTCACCCCGGCCCCCTTGAAGGAGCCGCAGTACATATAATACTTGTCCTCAGTCTTGTAAAGGGCCATCTGGAACGCGTTGATTCCGTTCAGGTCGGAGAAGCCCACAACCTCCATGTTTTTGATGTAGCCCTGGTTGTTCTCACTTTTGGCATAAAACGGGATGGACATTGGAAATCATTCCTCCTTGCGGATTTTTTGACAGATTAGCGCCCTGCGGCAATGGGCGCGCCTGCGGCAGGCGCGCCCATTCAGCTCTGGTTCGGTCGGATCAGGGATGCCCGCCGGGGAACGCGCCGGGGCCGGGGTCCTTGCTGCACATCATACCGGTGACAGCCAGCAGGGGCTTGAAGAAAATGGACACGCTGACGAACGCGGCGGCCAGCATGGGGAGCAGGGACATGGCCCAGATATTGAGCATTCCAAACAGGGCGAACTTCAGCTCAATGAACATCATGCTGAAGCTCATGAGCAGCACCAGCAGGAAGGAAATGAAGAAGATGCGCACGAAATAGGCGGGAGCGCTGTCCATCTTCAGGCCGAGCTTCTGCACGAAGAAGTTGCCGAAGCCAGGCAGGTCAATGAGGGTTTCCCAGGCCATGCATACAAAGAAGCCGGCGAAGGAGCCTACGATGATGTTCTCTGCGGTGAGCTGATCGGCCAGAGCCTTGCTGACAACAGTCATAATAATGCCGATGACCAGTGCCAGCCAGAAATTGAATACAACGGGAAAGCTGGTTTTCTTAAACACAGTTTTTCATTCCTTTCACGTTAGAAAAAATCTGCGCGTCCCCAGGCAGGGACCGGCGCGGGGCAAACTGCGCCCCCGCTTAGCGTCGGGAAGAAAGGCGGGCTTACCGCATGGTGATGTAGCCCCGGTACTGGGTCAGGTTGTCGCTGGCCGCCATGTCGGACAGGAACATCCCGACAATGTAATGGTTTGGCTTCAGGAAGGGGAATTGGGGCTGGGGAGCCTCCTTGGGGGCTTCCTTCGCCCAGTCAGGCTGGGGCATATCCTTCGTGCCCTCCACCGCGGCGGCGTACCATTCCTCGGGGCCGTCGAACCACAGCTCCACCAGGCGGTGGAACTGGCAGCCCACCACGTCGTGATAAATTTTGCTGGACACGAAACGGTTGACCTCGGGGCGGTTCTGGAAATAGGGCACGAACACCTCGTTGAACCACTTCTCCCCTGTCTTTTCGCAGGGCCAGCGCAGGACGAACTGCCAGCGGTAGTTGGGGCCGTCGTCGATGGTGCGGCCCGCGCCCTTGTAGTCGTCCTGCCAGTTGATGGGCACGTGGGCGAACACGAAGGGAGGCATCCCGTTGTCCCCGCCGGAGGAGCGGTGGGCGTCGCCGTCCATATTGGCGGTGGGAATGTCGTCGGTGTCGGGCATCATCCCCTGCCAGCGCAGCACCACCGGCGGCATCCGCTCGGTGAAGGCGTTGACGTGCATCTCCGGGGCCATCTCGTTCAGCGTCCAGTAGTGCTCCGTCATCTGCATCCGGCGGGTGCCGAAGCGCTCTCCCCCAGGGGGCGTGGGCAGGGCGTTGTAGAAGGCGTATTTATTGCAGTAGGGCGCGAACTTGGAAATGCTGTCGGGCACATGGACAGAGTACAGCCAGTGCTGGAGGCGGTGGCGGTATTCCTCCTTCACGCAGTCCACATAGATGACACTGCGCATGGGGCGGTATTCAAAGGACATTTTGGATACGCCTCCTTTTTATTTCTCCGGCTTGGAGGTCTGGATGAAATCACGGTACTTCTGCTTGCGGGCCTTGGCCTCGTCAGTCTGCATCAGGGTGCGGGCCTCGGCCTCGTTGCGCTGGATGTCGTCGCCGTGGATGAACTTGCCGGGGATAGAATCATGGGCGTGGGGAATCCACTTCTCTTGGTCGAACTCAAAGACGTACTTGCCGTCCACGTTCTTCATGACGCCCTCGGTGCCGCACAGACAGCAGATGGCCACGCCGTCCTCCTGGAGGTAGAAGTTGTTGCTGTGGCAGTAGGGGCACACACCAGCGGGGCCCTTGTAGTCCTCGTTGAAGCAGCCGTGGGCGGGGACGAAGGTGCCGTCAGCAATCTTCCTGGCGGCGGCGGCCAGGTCGGCACCCATCTGGTGGGCCTTGGCGATGGCGTCGTCGTTCATCAGGATGGTGAGGGACCAGGGGAAGCAGTGGTTGTCAATGACGGTCCACTTGGGGGTGAGGGCGTGGGTGGCAAAGTCGCACTGGATGCGGGTGGCCCAGTCGGAACCGCCGATGCCCATGAAGGTGACCACCTTCTCCTTGAGGTACTTGGGGTCGATGGGCTTGCCGCCGTGCTCCTCGGCGATTTTGGTTGCGATCATCAGGTTGCCCCGGTCCATGCGGGGGCCAAAGCGGTCCATAATGGTGTGGAACAGGCCGGGAGCGCACTTCTCGAAGATGGGAGCAGCCCAGATGATACCGTCGGCATCGAACATCTTATCGATGAGCCACTGGAGATCGTCCTTCAGGACACAGCCGTTGCCCCGGCCGGAGAACAGGCCCATGACGCAGGCCTTGCAGCCCGTGCAGTGCTTGATGTCCAGTTGGGTGACGTTGATGAACTCGATCTCGGCCCCGGCCTCCTGAGCGGCCATCAGGGCCTCCTTGCACAGGGAGTCATTGGCGCCGTTGAGCGTTCCGGCGGACAGACCTAATACTTTCATGAAATACTCCTCCTCGTTAATGTTTGCCGGACCATATGCGAACCACACATTGGTCAGCTTAGACACAAACTTAATATAAATGTTTTTCATCCATGTGTAAAATATCAAATCTGTATGGCAGAAATGCAAAATCCGTTTAGATGGCGGAAGACAGAAAGCTTTCCCCTAAATTATGGAAGCGGCTCCCCCGAAATTTGTGGATTCTTCCCAAAAGAGCGGAATTTGTTATGGGCAGAATCACGTTTTTTTACAAAAATCTTCATAGCTGTTATGCAAAAAATAGATTAAATGATGTGACAAATGACGAGGGCTCTGGTATACTGGCAGAAAAACGGCAGAAAAGGACGTGGCGCAATGACGCTAACCCAACTAGAGAGCTTTCTGGTGCTGGCCCAGCGGCTGAGCTTTACCCAGGCCGCAGAAGATCTGTTCATCTCCCAGCCCGCCCTGAGCCGCATGATCTCCGCCCTGGAGCAGGAGCTGGGTCTCCAGCTCTTTTACCGAAGCTCCCGCAATGTGTCCCTCACCCCGGCGGGACGGGCCTTCGCCCAGGAGTGCCCCCGGATCCTGGAAGCCTGCCGCGCCGGGGTGGACGCGGCCCAGCTGGCTCAGCGGGGCTTCCGGGGCCAGATCACCGTGGGCATCCTGCGGGACACCTTTGACGCCAGCGCGGTGAAACTCCATCATCAGATGGCGGAAAAATACCCGCAGATCCACCTGTCTTTTCAGGAACTGAGCCATTCCGACCTGATCCGCTCCCTGATGGCCGGGGAGGTGGACGCCATCATCAACACCGGGGAGACCCTGCCTCCAGACGATGTGGAGTCCATCGTCCTGCACCGGGACAGGCAGTGCGCGGTGGTCCCGGCCCGCTCCCCCCTGGCCCGGATGCGCAGCCTGCGCATGGAGGACCTCAGAGAGGAAAATTTCGTCGTCATGTCCCGTACCTCCTCCCTGCCCGGATACGGGCTGGTGTGGAAGATGGCGGCGGACGCGGGCTTCATTCCCAAGGTGGCGGCGGAGGCCAACTATGTACCCAGCCTGCTGATGATGGTGGCCTGCGGCATCGGCGTGAGCACGCTGACCGAAAATCTGGAGTATCTGTCCCAACGGATGGTGAGCTTTATCCCGCTGGTGGGGGTGCCGCTGTCCTGCCACGCCTTTTCCTGGCGCCGGGACAGCCAGAACCCCTCCCTGCCCTTTTTGCTGGATGTGGTCCGGAAAAATCTGGTCCAGGGCGGGAAACAGCCCGTCGGGACTGCTTATTGAACCACCAATCGTATCAAAACAGGGAGCGTCCCGGGATGGCCTGGACGTTCCTTTCTTCTATGAATTAAAGCGGTCTTACACCAAAAAGTCTGAAAAAAATATGACACACTGGCAGATGCCCCCTTGGCAAATGTTCTCCTGTTCCCTCTACTGGAGGAAGAAAAAAGTTTTGCCCGAATTGGGGGAAAAGGGGTTGACAGGGCCAGTCTATTGTAGTAGACTTGCGTTACAGAGGTCGATAGCAATAGACCCATGAAAGGAGGACCAATACATGGACCATCCAAGACTGGCCGAGGGCGAGTACCGCTTCGCCTGCATCGTCTGGGAGCACGAGCCCCTTCCCTCCGGCAAGCTGGTGGAGCTGTCCCGGCAGGAGCTGGGCTGGAAAAAATCCACCACCTACACTGTGCTGAAAAAGCTGGCGGAAAAGGGCGTGCTGCGCAACGAAAACGCGGTGGTCACCGCCGCCGTCCCCAAGGAGGAGATCCTCCGGGAGGAGAGCCGCGCGGTGGTGGACCGCACCTTTGAAGGCTCCCTGCCCTCCTTCCTGGCCCACTTCATGGGGGGGAAAACCATTTCTGACGCCGAGGCCGACGAGCTGAAGGCCATCATTGACCGCTTCAGAGAGGGGGATCACCATGGTTGACCGCTTGAGCGCCCTGTTCCAATCGCTCGCCCCCCTGTGGGAGATGAGCGTCACCGCCGCTTATGCCTCCGCCATCGTCATGGTACTGCGCCTGCTGCTGAAAAAGCGGGCGCCCAGGCAGGTCCTGTGCCTGCTGTGGCTGGTGGTGTTCGCCCGGCTGCTGATCCCGGTGACGCTGGAGAGCCCGCTGTCCATTGTCCCAAGCGCCCTGCCGGGGCAGGAACAGCAGACCGTCCTTCCCAACACGCCCCAGGCCCCGGCGCGGGACAGCATTCAGGGACAGCCCAATGCCGGCACAGCCGACCCTGTCACAAATGATCCCGCCGAGCCCTCCCTCGCCATACCCGGGAACGTCACCCCCGCCGCCCTCCCCGGCCAGCCGGAACAAACCGGCTCCCCCTGGCAGGCCGTCATCGCCGGAGTATGGCTGGCGGGCGCAATCGCCATGGGCGGATACGCTCTGTTCTCCTATCTCCGGCTCCGCCGCCGCCTGTTTGACGCCATCCGCGCCAGGGACGGCGCGTGGGAGCATCCCGACCTGGATTCCCCCTTTATCCTGGGCGTGTTCCGGCCCCGGATCTACCTCCCCGCCGGACTGGTGGGACAGCCGCGGCAGTTTATCCTGTGCCATGAGCGGGCCCACCTGCGCCGCCTGGACCACATCGTCAAGCCGCTGTGCTGGGCTGCCCTGGCCCTCCACTGGTTCAATCCCCTGGTGTGGGCCTCCTTCATTCTCATGAGCCGGGACATCGAATCCGCCTGCGACGAGGCCGTGGTACGCCAGCTGGGCAGCGGCGTCAAAGCCGACTACTCCGCCACCCTGCTGGCCCTGGCCACCGGGCGGCGGGCCCCCTCCCCCTGCCCTCTGGCCTTCGACGAGGGGGACGCCAAGGGCCGCATCAAGAACGTGCTGGGCTACTGCCGTCCCGCCCTGTGGGTCATCGTAGTCAGCGTGACCGCGGCGGTGCTGGCGGCGGCGTGCCTGCTCACCGACCCGGTGGCGGCTGAGGCCCCCGACGGCAGCCCGGACGCCCCCGCCTCCCCAACCCCGGCGAATGTTCTGGCCGACACCCTGCTGGACCCATGGATGAAGGAGGTGCTGGACGGAGAGCGGAATTTCTCCACCACCTACGCCTTTGACAACAGCCGGACCTACAGCATCAACGACTTGAGATCGTTCTACTACGGGGACGGCCAGCTTCCGGACGAGCGGGTGGAGATGGGCCGGCTGGCCATTGTGGACCTGGACCGGGACGGCATCAATGAAATGGTAATCTTCCCCGTGGGCGATAACGAGTATTTATACAGCGTTGTGGGCTATCTGATCCTCCACCGCGTGGGGGACGAGGTCTACGGCTACGCCCCCGGCTGGCGCTCCTGTGAGTATATCAAGTCGGACGGGACCTTTACATGGAGCAGCGGCGCGGCGGACTGGGGCATCAGTTCCATGAGCTTCAATAGCGGCGAACTCGTCAACAACGACATCACCTGGTGCAGCTCCATCCAAGGCCCTGACGAGCTCTACTTTGTGGACGGCCTGAAGGCCAGCCGGGAAAAATTTGACGCGGCCTACGACGCCCACGCCGCCAAGCCCGAGCCTGTGTGGTACACCTACGCCGGCGGCGTACTGGACGTCTGGACGGACGACGCGGGGATGCGGACGCTGGACAAAACCATCCCCGAAACAGACTCCGGCGAGGCCGTGCTATGGCTGGATGACGCGGAGCAGTTCTGGTTGGAGTGGAATGGCACAACCACCCTGCTAAACAGCTCGATTTCTTCGGAGCAGTTCAGCGATATTCTCTGTCGGGACTTCGACGGCGACGGGGAAAACGAGGTAGTGCTGACCTACCAGATAAACGGCTTCCCCCAGCTGGAGCTGTACGAGTGGAACGGCGATACCCCCGTCCTTGCCGGCTCCTATGACACACAGCAGCTCCTGCTGCGGTTCAACCAGAGCAATGTGGCGGGCTACAACAAGGACACCCGAGGGCTTACCGTCACCTACTCCCACAACGAACGCAGTTCGGACAGTGAGGACTACGACCGCCGCTATGTCACCGGCAGCGCACCCTCCCCGAAGGCTTCTTTGACCGCTATGAGCACATCCGGGACGGCTACACCCACGCCTACGCCAACCAGTTCAGCCTGTTCCATCTTGTGGACGATGCGCAAATCCATAACGCCTTCAGTTTCGATTTCGACTTCTATCTGTCGGACGAAACCATGCAGGAGCTGACCTGTGTGGATACCCTGCTCAACAGCGATTACAGTTTCCACTACATGGCGGGCAAACCCGTAGGCAGCATCCATTTTACCTTGTCCTATGACGGGACGGGCTGGCGGGTGGAGGCGGCGGACGCGCTGGTGATGAGCCATCCGGACGTGCCCGATACTCCCTCTCCGGTCCAGCCTACGGCAGAAAGCTTGGCTGGAAGCCGCCCTGTTTGAAGGGGCCTATACCGCTTACTTCACCCAGGGAGAACGCGCCTCGTTTGAGGAGAGGCCCAGAGCTGCCCTGCCTCATGTTGAGATCTGCGGCACCCATGAAAAGGGCGCAATTCAATACTATGTGGGCAATTTGATGTATCACATACACTATTATGATGAAGAAACCAATTCCTACGAGGACAATCCCGGAGCCATAGAGGCATATGAATCCGGCGTTTTTCTCGGGCTGGATGCCATCTGTTCCAAGCCTGGACTGAATGAGCTGTGGACGGCAAATGAGCTGTGGACGGCATATCAGGAAGCTAACAAATCAAACAGGGCCCCGTCCAGCGTAAGCCGGGCGGGGCTTCCTTTTGGCGGGACAGCAAAAAAGCTGCCGCAAAGCGGCAGCTTTCTCAGGTCTTCGCAGGCATTACTTCTCGGCGGAGGCAGTAACCTCACGGCCATTGTAGCTCATGCAGTTCTTGCACACGCGGTGGGGCAGGGTCACAGTACCACACTTGGGGCAGGTGTTGACACTGGGAGCCTCCAGCTTCCACACGGAGCTGCGGCGCTTGTTGCGGCGCTGCTTGGATACCTTACTCTTTGGAACGGCCATTTTGACACCTCCTTATCGGTCAATGTCCGCGGACATACAGCTTACTGTTCGTCTTCCCTGTTCTCCAGGAGCTGGGCCAGCTTGGCCAGCCGGGGGTCGATTTCCTTTTTGCAGCGGCACAGTTCATGGTTCAGATCCGCGCCGCAGCCGGAGCAAAGGCCCCTGCAATCCTCAGAGCACAGGTTTTTCGTGTCCATCTCGAGGAGGAATACCTCCTGCATCAGCTCGTCCAGCTCCAGCTCGCCCTCCCCGTCGAGCAAAACGATGTCGCCACTGTCCTCGTTGGCCAGTTCAAAGGCCAGCAGTGTCTCGTAGTCCACCGTTTTTTCCTTTTGGAAGGGCTGGGCGCACCGGTCGCATACCAGCGACAGCACGGTGCTCAGCCGGACGTTCAGCAGCATGGCCCCAGCCATATTGCGCACCTTGCCCGTGATCCGGACGCCCTGGGCGAAGGGCCGCTGGCCGTTCCACTCCGCATCGGAGATGCTCAGCTCATAATCAAACGGCAGAACCGCGCCGGGTTCCCGGGCTAAACGCTTCAAATTCAGCTTCATGATCCACCTCGCATAATGGCACAAGTGATATTATACTAAATACCTTTCCACTTGTCAAATCATTTCTTCCATTATTTAAACATTTTTCGCAAAAAAACGCGGCCCCCGGGGCGGAGGCCGCAGACACATCATTTTTTCCGGGCGGAAACCCGCTTTTTTCCCGTTTTTCTGCCGCTGAGCAAACCCGCGGCAGCCCCGCCGCACAGACACCCGGCCAGCTCAATGAGCGCCTGGGGCCCCGGCTGGAAGCCGTCCCCCATCAGCAGGCCCACCGCCAGGATCAGCAGGCAGCAGACGATTCCCACCGCCAGCCCGGCGATCAGCCGCCGGGAGCTCCACCGGGAGCAGGCCAGCAGCCCCCCCGCCAGACCGCCCACCACACAGGCCGCCGCCGTCACCTGCGCGGCGGAATCCTCCTTTAGAATCCCGTTGGACACCGCCGCCGCCCCCAGCAGCAGCACCGTCAGCTCCACCCCAAGGGCCAGCAGACCCCCCAGCATCACCGCCGTCACCATCTGGACCGCACCGGAGCCCTGGGCCTGGGCCTCAGCCTTCCGCATAAAAAGCACCCCTTTTCCTATGGCTGGTATACCATATGCAAAAGGGGTGCTTGTCATTCCAGGGAAAACGCGGGGTTACTTGTCCTCTTTTTTATCCTTCTTATCCTTTTTGCCGGATTTCTCGGGCACGGCCTCCTCGGTGGCCTGGGTGCCCTTGCTGGAAACGGCCCACTTGGCAAACTCAATGCGCACCCGGTCGGCCCCGGTCTCCAGCACCAGGGACTTCTCCTTCACCGCGCAGATGGTGCCGATGATGCCGCCGATGGTGGTAATCTCGTCCCCCACCTTCAGACTGCTGCGCATTTCCTCGGCCTGCTTTTTCCGCTTGTTCTCCGGGCGGATCAGCAGGAAGTAGCACACAGCAATCATGACCACGATCATGGCCAGCGATGGGAGCATCGTCCCGGTGCCGCCAGCACCCGCAGCCGCAGAAAGAATAAACATGACTTTTCCTCCAATGTGTAAAAATGTTAGCTGTCACGTAGACAATAGAATGATTATATCGGAAAGCCCCAGCAAAGACAAGTCCTTTTTGAAAATAAATTTCAAAAACTTCTCACTCCGCCCGGCCCGCCAGCCGCTCCGAATACTCCGCCCGGAACGCGGCGAACTGCCCCCCGTCCAGGGCCTCCCGGATGCGCCGGGCCAGACTGTTGTAGAAATACAGGTTGTGCATCACCGCCAGCCGCATGGCCAGCATCTCCCCCGCCACAAACAGGTGGCGCAGATAGGCCCGGGAGAAATTCCGGCACACCGGGCAGTCACACCGGGGGTCGATGGGCCGCTCGTCCAGCTTGAACCGCTCGTTTTTGATGTTCAGCGACCCATCCCAGGTGAACAGCTTGCCGTGACGGGCATTCCGGGCGGGCATCACACAGTCGAAGAAGTCCACCCCCCGGGCCACTGCCTCGATAATATTGGACGGCGTGCCCACTCCCATGAGATACCGGGGCTTGTCCGCAGGCATATGGGGCTCCACCGCCTCGATGATCCGGTACATCACCTCGGTGGGCTCCCCCACCGCCAGACCGCCGATGGCGTAGCCGCCGCAGGGGATTTTCGCCGTCTCCCTCATGTGCCACACCCGCAGATCCTCATAGGTGGCCCCCTGGTTGATGCCGAACAGCACCTGCCCCGGATTCACGCAGTCCGGCAGGGCGTTCAGCCGCTCATGCTCCGCCGCGCACCGCTCCAGCCAGCGCAAGGTGCGCTCGCAGGACGCCTTGGCGTAGTCGTAGGGCGCGGGGTTTTCCACACACTCGTCGAAGGCCATGGCCACGTCGCTGCCCAGGTTGGACTGGATGCGCATGGATTCCTCCGGCCCCATGAAAATGCGCTTGCCGTCGATGTGGGAGGAGAAGGCGACCCCCTCCTCGGTGATCTTCCGCAGATCCGCCAGGGAAAACACCTGGAACCCGCCGGAATCGGTGAGCATGGGGCCGTCCCACCCCATGAACCGGTGAAGCCCGCCCATCTGCCGCACCACATCGTCGCCGGGGCGCAGATGCAGATGGTAGGTGTTGGACAGCTCGATCTGACAGCCGATCTCCTTCAGATCAAAGGCGGACAGAGCGCCCTTGATGGCCCCCTGGGTGCCAACGTTCATAAATACCGGGGTCTGCACCGTGCCGTGGGGGCAGGTGAACTCCCCCCGCCGGGCCGCGCCCTCGGTTTTGATTACTCGAAACATACGTTCCCCCTCACAATTTCCGGCGCCATGCTTTTCATTCCGCCTTGCGCTTCGGGGACAGCAGGCTCTTTTTGACCCCCTCCACCGCCTCGGACAGCGCCTCAAGCTGGTGGAGGCAGGCAGTGTTGTCCACCTGGGCGCGTATGCGGAGAAATGCCCTCCTCTGCCCCCAGCTCACGGAACTGTTCCGGAGTGGTCACGCCGATTTTCTCCAGATTTTCCGCCAGCTTCCGGTCAATGTTGGGCAGGCCGGTCAATTTCTCTATCGTATCCCTCTTGGCGCCGCAAGTGCTTCCGGCCCGCAAAAGCCGGGGCGCTCCTATCGTTAACGCTTTCTCATACTACCCCATTGTTCTCCAAAAGTCAACGGCCTTCTCAAAACAAAAGCGGAGGCGTCCTGCCCCCGCTTCCCGTTCCGCTCCGCTCAGAACAGGGTTTTTTCATTTTCCGCAAACAGGTCGTCATTGATCTCGCCGGGCTGACGGCGGTGGAGCAGGCCGTAGATGATAATGGCATCCCGCCTCACCTTCGGATACAGCTGTGCGTACCCCGCCTGCTTCAGAATCTGCTGGAGCTCCTCCAGCGACGCGCCCAGACCGACACACAGCGACACCAGACGGTCCCGGGAAGGAGTGCGCCGCCCGGAAAACACCTGATGCAGGTACACCTCGCTCATGCCCGATTTCCGGGCCAGCGCCGCTTTGGTCAGCCCGCATTGCTTGTGGAGCGCCTCCAGCTGCTTTAAAAAATCCGCCTCTATAAAACTGGCCCGGTTGCCGTTGAGATAGGATTTGATGCTGGACTGCTCCATCAGCTCCTGCTGAAGCTCCCCGGTGGTCTTTTCTCTGCGTTTTTTCTTCATAGGCCGCCTCCACTTTACTTTTCCAACCAAATCTGATATAATATATTCTACCAGAACCCGCCCCGCAATACAATAAGCCCGCTGCATAGTGTGGCAGCTTTTTTTGATTTGAACAGAAGGTGATTTGATTGTATGTCTGGCTGGAAAACACCCTGCGCACGGAATATGAGCCGATCTGCCTGCTCAAAGAAAGCCCCCGGGGCAGCGTCCGCCTGATCCGGCACAGGGGCTCCGGCAGGCGCTTTATCCTCCGCCGGTTCACCGGCAACGGAGAGGTCTACCAAAAGCTGCTGGCCTGCTCCTGCCCGAACCTCCCCCTGGTGATGGAGGCGGCGGAAAAGGACGGGGAAAATATGGTCATTGAGGAGTTCATCCAGGGAGACACCCTGGGTTTTCTGCTGGAGGAAGCGCTGTTTACCCCCAGGGAGACCAGGGACATCGTCAAACAGCTCTGCAAAGCGCTGTGGGTGCTCCACTCCATGGCGGTCCACCGGGACATCAAGCCGGAAAACGTCATTCTCCGGGGAAAAGACGCGGTGCTCATCGACTTCGACGCCGCACGCCTCCATAAGCCGGAGGCGGAGGCGGACACCCAGGTGCTGGGCACCACCGGCTTTGCCGCCCCGGAGCAGTACGGGCTGTCCCAGTCCGATGTGCGCACGGACATCTATGCCCTGGGGGTGCTCATCAATGTGATGCTCACCGGGGAGCACCCCTCCAGGCGTCTGGCGGAGGGACACATGGGCCGGGTGGTCCAGCGCTGTACCCAGGTGAATCCCGAAAAGCGATACAAAGATGTATTACATTTGATGGAGGCGATTTGAACTTGTCTGAGAAAGCCTGCCCCCACTGCGGAAAACCGCTGAATGAAAAAGCCTCCTTCTGCCCTTACTGTGCAGAACCAATCAATGTCCGGAACGAGGTTTGCCCTCCGAGGCGTACGCCTCGGAGGGCGCTGTACAGCGCCCTCCTGATTCTGCTCGCCGCCGCCCTGGCGGCAGCTCTGGTCCTCTGGCTGCACACCCGGCCAAGATCCTATGATGCCGGCGGCCCCGAGGCTGTCTATCCCGATCAAGACGGCGCTTTCCATCTCTGTTTTTCCAAAGAGGAGGAACCTCCTGTCCCTGTCCCTCAGAACCGGTATTACTCTGAGCTGAATTACCCCTACCGCTATCCTGTCCGGCTGTACGTCACCCAGGGGGAGGACGGAACCCTGCTCACGGATGAGTTTATGAAAAATGTGGCGTCCATCACCGCCGAAATCAACTGTTCAGACGCGTATGTGTCCGTCACCTGCACCGAGCCCCAGCAGCACAATGAATTCTACCCCAACGCCGCCGCCGTGATCTTTGTGGACTACAGCATTGTCACCCCGGGGGAACACGAGGCGGAACTGGTATGCACCATCACCATGAACAACGGGGACGTTATCCGTCTGCGCCAAAACCAGCAGTACCCCAGCATCAGCACCTACCGGTACACCGCTCAGGACGCCCCCATGGATACGATCCAGGAGCTTCAGGATTTTGTGGACGGGCTTACCGCCGTCACCAACGAGGCAGACCAGATCTATCTCTATCTGCCGCCCGTGGTCTATGAGGGCGGCTTGTCCATCACAGAGCGGTCGGTCAGCCTCTGCGGCAGTACCGGGAGCGACGGACAGCGCACCACCTTTACCGGTACCATTCAGGCGGCATACCGGCGGGGCATCCTTGAGCTTGACAGCATCGACTTTCTTGGCAGCGGCCAGGGCGTGGGCGTCCGCGCCTCAGAATCCGCGCGAGTCCACCTGACCAACTGCCGGGTAGCGGGCTGGGAAACGGGCTTCCTGGCTGACGCCAGCGGCTGGATCGTGGCCGCTGAAACCGTGTTCGAGGACAACACTGTTGGACTGTGTTTTGACGCGGAACAGGGCAGCGTGTCTGACAACTTTTACCTGAACAACACCTTCCGAAACAATGGCACTGCCGTCCTGCTGGAACGGGTTCCCAGCGACACCCCCCTGAAATTCCCTGATACCCTGTTTACCGGCAACGGCACAGATATCGACAACCGCTGCGGCCAGCCGCTGGAGCTGGAGGAAGCCATTTTCCAGTGAGAAACTGCCTTTCCGCCGCTCCCGCCCCAGCGGAAGTGTCGCAAAAAAACGACGGCCCCGCTTTTCCTGTCAAATGGAAATGCGGGGCCGTTTTGATTTTACAGGCGGAAATAGCGCTTCGCGTTGTGATAGCAGATGTCCTCGACCAGCGCCCCGGCCTGGTCCAGACCGGCGGGGTATTCGCCGTTCTCCATCCAGCCGCCCACCAGCTCGCACAGGATGCGGCGGAAATAGGCGTGGCGGGTGTAGCTGAGGAAACTGCGGGAATCAGTGAGCATCCCGATGAAGTTGCCCAGCAGGCTCAGGTTGGCAAGGCTGGTGAGCTGGTCCTTCATCCCCGTCTTGTTGTCGTTGAACCACCAGGCGCTGCCGTGCTGGAGCTTGCCGGGGATGCCCGGGCCCTGGAAGGCGCCGATCATGGTGTCCAGCAGCTCGTTTTCGCCGGGGTTCAGGCTGTACAGGATGGTGCGGGGCAGGAGGCCCTCCCTGTACAGCGCGTCCAGCAGGGCGTACAGCGAGCCGGCGCAGTTGACGTTGTTCATGCAGTCAAAGCCGGAATCCGGGCCCAGTCTGGCGAACATGGCGCTGTTGGGGTTCCTCATGCAGTTGTAGTGGACCTGCATGGCCCACTCCATGCCGTGATAGCGCCTGGCGCAGAACAGCAGCAGCTCGGTTTTGAAGCCCTCGGCCTCCTCCATGGTGACAGGCTGGCCGTCCAGGGCCTTTTTCATAACGGCGTCCACCTGCGCCCGCTCCATGGGCCGGAAGGGCACGTAGTCCAGCCCGTGGTCCGCCGCCCGGCAGCCCGCCTCATCAAATACCTTCATCCGCTGGTCCAGCGCCGCCTCCAGGCTGTCCAGGTCCTTGACCTCGACGCCGGAGCTCCGGCCCAGCTCAGCCAGGAAATCCGCCCAGCCGGACTTTTCGATATTCAGCGCCTTGTCCGGGCGGAAAGAGGGCGCCACCACGGTGGAAATGCTGCCGTCCTCAGCCAGCCGCTTGTGCCACGCCAGATCGGAAGCGGGGTCGTCGGTGGTGCCCACCATGGCCACATTGCTCTGGCGGAGGATGCCGCGCACACTCATATCCGGCTCCGCCAGCTTTTTGACGCTCAGATCCCAGACCTCCTGGGCAGTCTCGCCGTTGAGCACCCCTTCATAGCCGAAGTAGGTACGCAGCTCCAGGTGGCACCAGTGGTACATGGGGTTGCCGATGGCCCGGGGAAGCGCCTCGGCAAACTTCTGGAATTTCTCCCGCTCCGGGGCGTCGCCGGTGATATACCGCTCGTCCACGCCGTTGGAGCGCATGACCCGCCACTTGTAGTGGTCCCCCTCCAGCCAGACCTGGTAGATGTTCTCAAACCGGCGGTCTTCAAAAATCTCCCTGGGGTCCACATGGCAGTGGTAGTCGATGATGGGCATTTTTTCGGCGTAGTCATGGTAAAGCCGCTGGGCGGTGGGGGTGGTCAGCAGAAAATCCCGATCCATAAATGCTTTCATTGCAAAAACCTCCTGATGCATCCGTTACCGGGCGGAAACGTACTTGTGGAGGGTGCGGCGCACCGCGCCCGGCCCGGCAAACAGCTCCGCGGCCATGGCCTCTACCCGCTGGCCCAGGCCGACCTCGTACAGATCCACGCCGAACACATCCTTTCGGCTGTACAGAGCCTTCAGGCAGCTCATGTCCTGCTCCCCTTCCCTGACCTCCAGCGGGGCCACGATGGGCTGAAGCTCCGACAGCAGGGGGTCGGGAGAGGGCGTAAAGCTGCTGCCCGCGTCGTCCACGCCCTTGAGATACCGGGCGTAGCCCGCCAGCACCAGGGGGATCAGCACCAGATCGTTCAGATTCAGCCCCTTGGCGCTGTACGCCTTGATGGTCTCGCCAAAGCGGATGGGCAGTTTTTGGGAGGTGTCGGTGGCAATGCGCTGGGGGGCGTCGGGCATGAAGGGGTTGGGCAGGCGCTTGTTCAGCACCGCGTCAATGAAGTCAGCGGGCTTGAGCACCCCCGGGTCCACCACCACGGGCATGGCCTCGATATGGCCCATTTTGGTGATGAGGCCCCGCAGGTCCTCGTCCTTCATCTCGGCGGAGATCAGGGTATAGCCCAGCAGACAGCCGTAGATGGACATGGCGGTGTGCAGGGGGTTCAGGCAGGTACACACCTTCATCCGCTCCACCTTGTCCACCGTGGCCTGGTCGGTGTACAGCACCCCAACCTTGTCCAGGGGCGGACGGCCGTTGGGATAGCGGTCCTCCACCACCAGGTATTCCGTCTCCTCCGCGTTGACGAAGGGGGCGGTATAGGTGCTTTTCCCGGTGATGATGGTGTCCCGGTCCTCGAAGCCGTCTTTCTCCAGCATTTCCTGCACCAGGGCGTCGGGCCGGGGGGTGATCTTGTCGATCATGCTCCAGGGGAAGGATACCTTGGCCTCATCGTTCAGATAGGCCAGGAAGCCGTCCTCCACCAGTCCGGCCTTGTGCCACGCCTCTGCGTAGGCCAGCACGGCGGCCTTTGCCTTGTCCCCGTTGTGGGAGCAGTTGTCCATGCTCTGGAGGGTCAGGGGCAGGGCCCCGGCCTGATAGCGCTTGTGAAGCAGAACCGCCGCCTTGCCCATGATAAGCGCCGGGGACAGGCCCCGTTCCAGGTCGGCGGGGGCCACGGAGTAACCCTTCTCGGTGATGGTGAAGCTGACCATCTGGAGGGACGGGGCGGTGATGATCTCCTCCAGGCGGGCCCAGTCGCCGGCGAACTGGGGGTCGGCTTTCAGGCTCTCGGTGACGGAGGCCACCACCTTCTTCCGGATGGTGCCGTCGGACTGGAGCACCACCAGCAGGCTCAGGTTGTCGTAGGGGGCGTAGGCCTTGTCGATGATCTCAAAGTCGAAGCCCTCAGCCACGATAACGCCCCGGTCATAGGCTCCCTGGTCCAGCAGGTCCTCCAGCAGGGCGGCGGGGAACGCCCGGAAGATGTTGCCCGCGCCGAAGTGGAGCCATGTGGGCTGGTCGTGGGTCCTGGCCCGGACGGCCTCCAGGTCGAATTTAGGGAGCTGGTAGCCCTCCCAGTCCCCGGTGTCATAACCGGGCTTCAACAGGCCGGTGAGTTTCATTTCTGCTCCGCCTCCTTGTCCATCAGATCCCAGGCGCCCAGCATATACATGATGCCCAGGGCACGGTCATACAGCCCATAGCCGGGGCGCACGGTGCCCGGGCCCTCGTCCCAAAGGTGCCGCCCGTGGTCGGGGCGGATATAGCCGTCGAAGCCGCAGTCGTGATAGGCCCGCAGTATGTCCAGTATGCCGGTGTCGCCGTCGCAGTCCCGGTGGCTGGCCTCGGAGAAATCGCCATTGTCGAAGTGCTTGATGTTGCGGATGTGGGCAAAGGCGATGCGGTCGCAGTGCTTGCGCACGATGTCCGCCACATTGTTGTCCGGGTTGGCGTTCAGGCTGCCGGAACACAGGGTCAGGCAGTTGCAGGGGTCGTCCACCATGGACAGGAATTTATCCACGGCGGCGGCGTCCACCATCAGCCGGGGCAGGCCGAAGATGTCCCAGGGGGGATCGTCCATGTGGATGGCCATCTTGATATCGCACTCCCGGCAGGTTGGCATGATGGCTTCCAGGAAGTATTTCAGGTTTTCCCACAGCTTTTCCTTGGTGACGGGCTTGTATTTCTCGAACAGCTCATCCAGCTTGGCCATCCGCTCCGGCTCCCAGCCGGGGAAGGTCATATTGTATTTTTCGGTGAAGGACATGACGTAATCCGCCATCTCCTTCGGGTCGTCGTGAATCTTGCCGGCCTCGTAGTACAGCGCCGTGGAGCCGTCCCCCACCGGGTGGAACAGGTCGGTGCGGGTCCAGTCGAACACGGGCATGAAGTTATAGCAGATGACCTTCACACCGAACCGGGACAGGTTTTTGATGGTCTGCTTGTAATTTTCGATATACTGGTCCCGGGTGGGCAGGCCGATTTTGATGTCGTCGTGAACATTCACCGACTCCACCACGTCCATGTTGAAGCCGTAGGGCTTCAGCTGCTGCTGGACCGCAGCGATCTCGTCCAGCTCCCACACCTCGCCGGGCATTTTGTCATGGAGCGCCCAGACAATGCCCTCCACGCCGGGGATCTGCTTGATGTCGGACAGCTTGATCTGGTCGTTGCCCCTGCCGTACCAGCGCCATGTCATTTTCATAGATAACTCACCTCACAAAATAATCAGGCCAAAGAGCTATTGCTCCTTTTCCGCCACCTCGTCGGCCATGCCGATGAGGTCGAATTTTTCCGTGGAAACCACAATATCAAAATCGTTCTTCTGGGGCTTGAGGCACTTCACCCAGATGGTGCGGTCGGACAGGTTGTAGTACCAGCCGGACTCTGCCTCCTCCCAGTTGTCCCGGACCAGGAAGCGGGGAATCCGCGCCCCGTCCACAGTGACCCAGTAAGCGCCCTTGCTCTTGCTGACCACCTTCAGCGTCAGCCGCTCCACCGTGCCGGGGTAGCTGCCCTCCTTGTGGAAGGAGATGATCTTGCGGTCGCCGCCCTTAACGGAAATAGTGGTCTTGGCATATACGCCGTTTTTGTAGTCCTGGGTGTGGCCATCGTCATCGTAGAATACCATGCTGCTGTCCCCACCGGCGGCGATGGTCAGATCCAGCTGCCTCATGGTATCCGACAGGACGTGGGTCACGTCCTCACTGGTGAACAGGATGGCGTTTCCCCGCAGAAACATGGGAATGCTGTCCAGCGTCACGGGAACGGTGATGGTCTTTCCGCCCTCATACTCCCGCATGAAGTCGTTCATGTCATACCACTTCGTACCGGCGGGCAGGTAGACAGTACGCTCGGCGGCCCCCTTCTCCACCACATTGGCCACCAGCAGGGACGGGCCGAACATGAAGGCCAGATTCTGGTCCCGGTAGCATTCCACGTCCTCGGGGAACTCCAGGAACAGGGGCCGCATGACGGGCACACCCGTCTGGCTTGCCTGGTACATCAGGGAGTACAGATAGGGCAGCAGGCGGTAGCGCAGGGCATAGGCCGCTTTCACCTGGGGCAGGCATTCCTCGTACATCCAGGGCTGGGTGACGGTGTTGTCGTCGTTGGCGGAGTTGATGGTGAACCGGGGCTGGAAGATGCCGCTCTGAATCCAGCGCAGCAGCAATTCACCCTCGGGGGCTCCCCCGGCAAAGCCGCCGATGTCACAGCCCATGTTGGCACAGCCGGACAGGCCCATGCCCATGATGGTGGCCAGGTTGAACTTCACCGTCCTCCAATCGGTGAGGTTGTCGCCGCCCCAGACCTGGGCGTAACGCTGGATGCCCGCGTAGCCCGCCCGGTTGATGACGTAGGGCCGCTCGTTGGGATACATCTCCTCCAGCGCCTTCCAGCCCACATAGGCCATCATGTTGGAGTGGATGATCTTCAGCTCCGCCATGGTGCCCTTCTGCCCCTCAAAATCGCACTGGGCGTTCCGGTCGTCGATGCCGTCCATCTCGCAGTTGTCGTTCCAGACGGTTTTACAGCCCTTGGACAGAATGGTTTCCTTCAGCAGGTGCTTCCAGGCGTCCCGGCCTGCGGGGCCGGTGAAGTCGATGAACCGGCCCTCCCCGCCCCACCAGCGGCCATAGGCGTCCCCTTCCCCGCCGGGGGCTTTGATAAAGGCGTCGTGGTCCTCGTAGTATTGGGCGTAGGGGTGGTGCTCCAGTACGCCGGGCTTCAGGTTGGGAATCACGTTGATGCCCTTGGCGTTCATGGCGGCGAAAAACTTCTCCGGGTCGGGGAAGCGCTTGTAATTCCAGTTGAAAGTATAGCGCAGGCCGTCCGCTTCCCCGGCGGAATAGCCGGAGGCCAGCCAGAAGTTGTCGATATACAGCTTTTCCTGGAGGTGCTTGTCGATGACCTTGTAGATCTCCTGGTCGCAGCCCTGCTCCAGCTCGGCGTAGTACATGGTGGAGGCGCAGAAGCCCAGAGACTGCTTGGTGGGCAGGGCGGGACGGCCCGTCAGCCAGGTGTAGCGCTCGATCACGTCCGCCATCCGGGGGCCGTTGAGGAGGAACAGGTCGATGTCTCCGCCGTCCGCCTGCCAGTAGCAGTAACGCTCCCAGTAGCCGCTGATCTCCTGGCCCATGTCGAACACACAGTCATAGGAATTGTGGTAGAACAGGCCCAGGGCGTGGAGACGGTCCTCGTTGACGCGGATATAAAAGGGGATGTGCTTGTACATGGGGTCGCCGTGCTCCGGGTCGTGGCCGATGGCGTCCTTGGGGCTCATCCGCAGGCGGCGCCCCTTTTTGTCCAGGTGTCCTGTCTTTTCACCAAAGCCGAAGAAATGGTCCTTCTGGCGGTCCATGCAGGAGTAGTGGCTGACGCGGCCCAGCTGGTCGATCTCAAAGGCCCGCTCGGCCAGGTCCCGGTAGATGCACGTGCCCTCTGCGGTGTAGAGGGAGAAGGACAGCGGCTCCTTCTTCATCACCAGCTTTAAGGTGCCGGTGCGGAAAGTCAGCGTGGATGCCCCCTCCTCGCAGGGGACGTCCAGGGGCTGGACGCGCCGGCGCTCCCCCGCGAACAGGGGATCCAGCCGGTCGGGCCAGGCGGTGGTCACCAGGGCGTAGGACTGCTCGGGAAATGCCCGGGAAAAGGACGCCCGGATACGGATCACATCGTCGCTGAGGAAAGCTAAAAGCACGTCGGCCCGGTCCCCATGGATTACATAGCCCACGGGGGTTTTCTCATGAGAGACATATTGTTTCAGCAGCATGGAGAGCTCCTTTCCCGGGTCACATCCCGATCAGGTCAAAGTTCTCAAAGGAGACGGTGAGTGTCACGTCCTTTTTGGGGTTGGGGTACTTGACCAGCACGGCCTTTTTGGTCTGGCTGTAGTACCAGCCGCTGTCCGCCGCCTCAAACTTGCGGCGGTTCAGGAAGTGCTCCAGCTTTTCCCCGCCCAGGGCCGCCCAGAAGGGGCTGCGGTCCTTGCGGATCATCTCTACCGTCACGTCCTCCACGAAGTCAGTGTACCCGCCCTCGGCGGAAAAGTCAACCTTTACCACGTCGGCGCCGGACATACGGATGCTGGTCTTGCGGAACACGCCCTTTTGGTAGTCGTTGGTCACGCCGTCGTCGTCATAGAGGGTATAGGTGCGCTCCACACCGGGGGCCAGGATGATGTGCAGTCCGGAGGCGTGGTCCCGCTCCATGCTCATGAGCTGGTTGGACGCCATGGGAATGACGGCCCCCTCCCGGATAAACATGGGAATGGTCTCCAGGGCCACGGGCGTCTCGATGGTCTGGCCGCCCTCGTAGCACTTGAAATTGTCGTTCCAGTCGTACCACTTGCATCCGGCGGGGAGGTAAACCTTCCGGGTCGCAGCCCCTGGCTCGATGACGTTAGCCACCAGGATGTCCCGGCCGTAGAGGAACTCAAAGCTCTCGTCGTACACGTTGGGGTCGTCCTGGAACTCGTACACCAGGGCACGCATGATGGGCGCGCCGGTCTGGCTGGCCTCGTACTCGGCGGAATAGAGATAGGGAGTCATGCGGTAGCGGAGCAGGATGGCGTCCCGGATCAGTCCGGCGGAGCTGCGGTACATCCAGGGCTCGGTAACGGTGTTGTCGTTGCTGGCGGAGTGGATGGAGAACCGGGGCTGGAAGATGCCGTTCTGCACCCAGCGGACAAACAGCTCCTCATCGGGGGCGGGGCCGTGGAAGCCGCCGATGTCCGCGCCCTCGTTGGGCTGGCCGGACAGGCCCATGCCGGTGATAATGGGAATGTTGTATTTCAGGGACTTCCAGCTGGTATAGTTATCGCCGCACCAGTTCTGGGCGTACTTCTGGATACCGGAGGAGCCGCTTCGGCACACCATGTAGGGCCGGGCGTCCGGGTTGTGCTCCACCACGGCGTCTGCGCCGATCTTACACATGATGGTGCTCATGATGGGCTTGAGCTGGCCGATGGTGCCCCCCTTGCCGTCGAAGTCACAGCGGCTGTCCTTGTCCAGCAGGCTGTCGTACTCGCAGTTGTCGTTCCAGATGGAATCGGTACCGATGTCGATCACGTGCTCGGTGAGGTACTTCTTCCACGCCTCCCGGGCCTCGGGCTTGGTGTAGTCCCAGAACGCGCCGTCGCCGCCCCACCATTTGCCGACACTATAGGCATCGCTGTCCGGCTCCTTGACAAATACGCCCTTGTCCACGAACTCCTGGAACCAGGGATGCATCAGCAGGACGCCGGGCTTTACGTTGGGCACGTTCTGCGCCCCCTTCTCATTCATGGCGGCGAAGTATGCCCGGGGGTCCTTGAAACGGTCAGTGTTCCAGGTGAACACGCACCGTTTGTTGTCATAGCTGGTGTAGCCGGAGGACAGGTGGAACCCATCGATGGGGAAGCCCTCCTCCTTGATGGTGTCGATGAACTCCAGCACCGCGTCGTCGCTGTCCTTCTCCAGCTCGGGGTAGTACATGGAGGAACCCTGGTAGCCCAGCGCCCGCTTGGGCAGCAGGGCGGGGCGGCCCGTCAGCAGGGTGTAGTTGTCCACCACCCGGGCCAGGGTGTTCCCGCCCAGCAGGAACAGGTCGATGTCGCCGCCGTCCGCCTGCCAGTAGGTGTAGCGGGGCCAGTAATTACTCTTTTCCCGGCCCATGTTGAACACGGATTCGTAGAAATTGTGGTAGAACAGGCCCACCGCCTTTTTTGTCGCCCGGCTCAGTCGGATATAGAAGGGAATGTGCTTATACAGGGTGTCCATTTTCTCCGCGTCGTAACCCATGGCGTCGGTGGCCCGCTCCCGGAGGAATTCCTTGTTTTTGTTCAGCAGGCCGGCCTTCTCGCCGAAGCCGTAGAAGCAGTCATCCTCCTCCATGCGGCTGTAGTGGGCCACCCGGCGGTTGGAATCCTCCACAAAGGGGTTGCCCGCCAGATCCTGGTAGAGCAGAGCCCCCTCGCTGTCGTACAGCCGGAAGGAGATGGGGTCCTTGTCCACCTCCAGGCGGAGCTTTCCGGTGTCGAACGCGAGGCGGGTTTCCTCCTCGGAGAATTTGGGCAGGAAGGGCTCCACCCGGGTACGCTCCCCCGCAAAGAGGGGATCCAGACGGTCCTCCCAGGCGGTGGTCGCCAGCACATAGGATTCCTCCGCCAGCTCCTTGTCAAAAGAAGCGCGGACGCGGATGATCTCATCGGTAACAAAGCACAGCTTGATGTCCGCGCAATTTGTGTGGAGCAGGAACGCGCCGGACAGGCGCTCCAGGCCGGTGACGGCAGAACAGATTTTCATGATAGCTTCACTCCTGTCAAATAGATAGAGCAGACGGCCCCCAGCCAGCGCGCAATGGGGCACGTTGGCTGGAAGCCGCCTCAGATCCAGAGACTTCTTACGGCCAATCAGGCAGGGCAACTAAGCCGTCAGAGGTGCGCTCAGTTCCACCAGAAGGATTCGACCAGACCGCACAGATAGGGGACGATCAGCGGGATCGCGGGGATAAAGGTGACCACCAGCAGGGCCACCACCATGGCCGCGAAGATGGGCACAATATACTTGGTGACGCCCTCGATCTTCACCTTGCCCACGCCGCAGCCCACGAACAGGCAGGAGCCCACCGGCGGGGTGACGGAGCCGATGCCCAGGTTCATGATGAGCATCAGACCGAAATGGACGTCGCTCATGCCGATGCTCCGGGCGATGGGCAGGAAAATCGGGGTGAAGATCAGCACGGCGGGGGTCAGGTCCAGGAACATACCCATCACCAGCAGGAATACGTTCATGATGAGCAGCAGCACATAGCGGTTGCTGGACACGCTCATCAGTCCAGCGCTGATGGCGGCGGGAATGCCAGTATAGGACATGACAAAGGACATGATGGAGGAAGCGGCAATGAGGAACAGGATGGTGGCGGAGCTTTTCATGGTGTCCGCCATCAGGTCGTACAGGGTCTTGAGGTTCATCTCGCGGTAGATCGCCGCCAGCAGGCCGCAGTACAGGCACATGACCACACCCGCCTCGGTGGCGGTGAACTTGCCCGTCAGGATGCCGCCCATGACGATGATAACGGCCAGCAGAGAGGGAACGGCGTCCACCCAGATCTTCCAGGCAGGGTCGGTCTCTTTTACCTCAGACTTCTTATAGCCCTTCTTGACAGCCAGGAAAATGGCCAGCGCCGCCACAGCGATGCCCAGGATGGCGCCGGTGAGATAGCCACCCATGAACAGCGCCGCCACGGACACGCCGCCCGCCGTGATGGAGAACAGGATGAGGGGCCCGCTGGGCGGGATCAGGATGCCGGTGGGGGCGGAGCAGATGTTGACGGCGGCGGAGTAGTTGGGGTCATAGCCTTCATCCAGCTCCAGGGGGCTCATGATGGAGCCCATGGCGGAGGTGGCGGCCACGGAGGAGCCGGACACCGCGCCGAAGAACATATTCGCCAGCACGTTGGTGGTGGCCAGATAGCCGGGGACCCAGCCCACCAGCAGGCGGGCCAGACGGACCAGGCGGCGGGCGATGCCGCCCTTGTTCATGATGTTGCCGCCCAGGGAGAAGAAGGGCAGGGCCAGCAGGGCGAAGGAGTCCAGGCCGGAGAAGCAGCGCAGGGAGGCCACCACGGCCAGGGTGTCGGCGGGAATGCCGCTGGCCAGAGCGGTGATGATGGAGGCGATGCCGATTCCGGCGGAGATGGGCACGCCTGCCAGCAGCATGACGAAGAAGGACCCAAACAGGACCAAAACGGTGAGCAGCATTACGCGTCCCCTCCTTTCTTACTGGTGAAGTACTGGATGTACTTCAGAATACGGGCAATCACGATAAACACGCCGGACAGGGGCAGGATGGCGTACAGGAAGTGGTAGGACAGGTGCATGACGGGAGAGTTGTTGATGGCGTACATGGACAGCCGGAACCCGCCGAAGATAAAGACAAAGCAGACGAAAAACAGGATCATGGCCTCGATGAATACAGCCAGCACCATAGCCGCGGGGCCTTTCACCCGGTCCTTCACCAGGTCCAGGGACAAGTGCTCATCCCGGTAGAAACAGTAGGCCGAGCCGATCAGGGAGGCCCAGATCAGCACAAAGCGGAGAAACTCATCGGTGACGGTGGAGGGGTGGCCGGCCAGCTTGGTGACGATCTGCCAGGTGCCGCCCAGCACCAGCGCCAGCATGAACAGGGCCATCAGAAACCGCATGGCCGTGTCCAGAACTTTTTCAAACTTTTTCACGGTGTCATCTCCTCATATCAGATTGCAGAACCGGGCCTCAGCCCGCGTTCTGGATGCGCTCCACAAAGGCATAGACCGCAGGGCTGTTTGCCTGGAGGCTGGTATAAATGGACTGGCACGCCTCCTGGAACGCGGCGGTGTCCACGTCCCGGATCAGCTCCACCCCGTTGTTCACGGCAGCCTCCAGCACCTCGTTCTCGAAGTCTGTCCAGGCCTGCTTGTACGCGTCGGTCATCTCGGCGGCGGTGTCCTTCAGAATCTGGCGCTGGTTTTCGCTCATGGCGTTCCACACGTCGGTGGACAGGATGATCACATCGGGGATGCGGGTGTGCTCGTCAAAGCAGTAGTACTGGGTCACATCGCTGTGGTCCCGCAGGGCGGTGACATTGTTTTCCGCGCCGCTGATGTTGCCCTGCTGCATTCCGGTGTATATCTCGCTGTAGCTCATCACCATGGCGGAGCCGCCCAGGGCGTTCATCATGTCGATGGCCATCTGGGAATCCATGGTGCGGATCTTCAGGCCATTCAGGTCCGCCGGAGTGCGGATTGGGGTGTTGGCGGTGTAGAAGGAACGGGACCCGGAATCCAGCCAGGTCAGCCCGATGAATCCGGCGTCCTCCGTCAGCATATACATATCCTGGGCGATCTCACCGTCCATAACGTTGTAATAATGCTGCTGGTCATTGAACACGTAGGGGGCGGACAGGGCGTTCCACTCGTCCTTGAAGTTGCCCATGACGGCGGCGGATACCTTGGCCATGTCCAGGCCCCCGGCCCGCATGATGGTGATGGTGTCCGTCTCGCTGCCCAGGGTGCCGTTGGGGAAAATCTGGATGGTGATCGACCCGTTGGACCGCCGTTCCACCTCCTCAGCCCAGGCGGTCATGGCGATATGGACCGCGTGGTCCTCCGCCAGGCCGTGGGCCAGCCGAAGGTGAAAGACCTTTTCCCCATCGGCGTTGGTCTCTCCGCCGATCCCCTGCCCGCCGCAGGCGGCAAGAGAGCAGAGAAATACGGCGCACAGCACGCCGGCCAGGAACTTTTTGACTCTCATTTCTGACTCCTCCTTATGGTTGGTGTGGGCATTGTGCCCCTCTCCTGCTGATATTTTAGTATATTAATATATCTGTTGACAAGATGGCAGTTCTGAGAAATTCAAAGCCATTTTTTGTGCAAAATGCCGATACACACTCTTATTCTTATGCAAAAATCAGAAGTAATACGAACGTACGCAAAAAAATTCAGCAGAAACCGTTCGTTTCTGCTGAAAAAGAAATATATCGATCAATGTGTCACGCTTTCGATTGGAAATAATGGGGATACACCGCCTGCATTTTCTTCAAATGCTCCTGGTACAGCGTCAGATGGCGCTCCAGCACCTCCACCGCCGTCTGCCCGTCCCGCTCCACCATGGCCGCCAAAATGGCCCAATGGTCATCCGCGATGGAATCATCCAGGTTCATCACAAAGCTGAGAACCCGCACCCGCTCAATATGGTGCCGGAGCCCCTGCATCCAGTCGAAATGCTTTTCCGTCCCGGTAAGCTCAAAGGCAATGCGGTGAAAGGCGTTGTCCAGCTCAAAAAGCTTCGATTTCCGGTCCGGGGCATGGGCGTCCAGATAGAACTGATAGACCTGGAGATTCTCCTGATACCGCCGGACCGCCTCATCGGTCACCAGCGGAACGGCCCGGAAAAGCATCTCTTTTTCCAGTACAAACCGGCTGAACTGCTCCATTTCCACGATCTCAGTGACGATGGGGGCCACATACGTCCCGCTCTGGGGCCGGACCACCACCAGTCTGGCGATGCCAAGCATCATGATGGCCTCGTGGATGGGGGTGCGGCTCATCCCCATTTCCTGAGCCAGCTCCTTGTCGTTCAGGCTGTCGTTTGGTTTCAAATCAAGATTCAGAATACGGGAGCGGAGGGCCTGATATGCCGTTTCCCGTGCGCTGAGTACACCTGCCATAGTCGCTTCCTCTCTTTAAAATATGCTCACCGGGACCGATGGTCCCGGATCATCTGGCGCAGGTCGGCCAGGTTCATGGTGAAAAACGACCGGCCGCGCCGCCAGGACAGCCCGGTGCGCTCCGCCGCGAAGGCTTTCAGCTCATCGGCAGTACCGCCCTGGATGGTGGATTTGTCGATCATGCACACCGATTTCCGGCCTAAAAACAGGTACAGGTATTCGTTGTCCTCCACCAGCCGGTGAAACCGGCTGTATTCCAGGCGCATACTGCCCTCGCCGGACAGGGTGAGAGCATTCTCAAAAAACGTGCACACATTATGGGGCAGCTTCCCCCGGCGGGCGTCCATGGCCTTGTCCGCCTGGAACGCCGCGGGGGCGTCCCTGCCAATCATCAGCAGACAGCCCGCCAGAAGCAGGACCGCCTGCAGAATCCGGTCCATCCGCACCGTCAGCGCTGCCGCCGCCAGCACAAAGCCAACCGCCAGCTGTATCAAAATGCGCAGCTGGTGATAGGTCCGGTATTCCGTTTTGAACAGCTTTTGGAGCGTGGCTTCCGTATGCCGGATACTGCCAACAAATTTTGCTTTGTCTGCCATAACCATCCTCCCCGATCAGTTAGCATTCTAATACATTAGAACAGACGTGTCAATCCTTAAAATCGGGGGATAATCCGGAACTCCCGCGCCCCGGCGGCGCTGGACAACGCTCCCGCGGCATGGTATACTCCTTAATCATAAAATTTACGCTGCGGGAGAGGGAAACATGAACCAGATATTGATGATCGTCATGGCTGCGGGGGCGGTGCTGGGCGGCGCTGACCGCATCCTGGGGAACCGCTTTGGCCTGGGGGAGCAGTTTGAGCGGGGCTTCCAGCTGCTGGGCCCCATGGCGCTGTCCATGGCGGGAATGATCTGCCTGACCCCGGTGCTGGCAGACGCGCTGGGCCGGGTGGTCGTCCCCGTTTACCGTCTCATGGGCGTGGACCCGGCCATGTTCGGGAGCCTTTTGGCCATTGATATGGGGGGCTATCAGCTGGCAAAGGAGCTGGCGGCAGACCCTCTGGCCGGGAGCTACGCCGGACTGGTGGTGTCCGCCATCTTCGGATGCACCCTGGTGTTCACCATCCCCGTGGGCATGGGGATGATCCCCCGGGCCGACCGGGGCTTTTTTGCCCGGGGCATTATGCTGGGGCTGGCCGCCATGCCGGTGGGGCTGATTATAGGCGGAGTGCTGTGCGGGCTGTCTCTCACCGCCTGTCTGCACCAGAACCTGCCTGTTTTCGCCCTGGCCCTGCTTCTGGGCCTGGGCCTCTGGCGCATCCCGGAGCGGATGGTGAAGGGCTTCTGCCTGCTGGCGGAGGGCATCCGGGCTGTCATCACGGCGGGTCTGGTGCTGGCTGCGGTGGAATCCCTCACCGGCTGGAACCCGGTGGGCGGCATGGCTCCCATCGGGGAGGCCATGGGCGTGGTGTCCTCCATCGGCGTGGTGATGCTGGGCAGCCTTCCGGTGGCGGAGCTGCTGCGCCGGGCGCTGGAGCGCCCCTTTGCCCGGCTGGGGGGCAGGCTGGGCGTGTCGCCCCAGAGCCTCACCGGGATGCTGGTGAGCCTGGCCACTCCCCTGCCCGCCCTGTCCGCATATCACGATATGGACCCCCGGGGCAAGGCAGCGGTGGGGGCATTTCTGGTCAGCGGCGCAAGCCTGCTGGCCGCACACATGGGCTTCGCCGCCAGCACGGAGCCGGAACTGCTCCTCCCGCTGATCGCCGGGAAGCTGGGCGGGGCGCTGTCCGGGGCGGCGCTGGCGCTGTGGGTGGACCGGCGTCAGGAGGTCTATCCGCATTCGTCCAATACCGGTTAAGACAAAAGCCCCCTCTTTCGGAAAATTCCCGAAAGAGGGGGCTTTTTCGCCCGCAAAACCGCTCCGCCGCAGGCCGGGACCGGTCCGGATCGAGTTGCTCTCATCCGTCCGAGTAAACAGATCTGTCCGTGTCAACGGAAACCATGATTTTCTCCGTATTGCTGTCCAGGCTGATGTCCAGCATGGTCGCATTGAAGGAAATTCGATAGGATTGTCCCATTCCCTGGACGGAAAACCGCCTTTCCCAAGGAGTTTTGCCAACGTCATCGTCCAGTTCCAGCAGCTCGGCCTCCAGCCCCAGCAGGTCAAAATACCGCCGCCCCAGCTCAGGCAGCGCGTCTGGGTCCTTATACGACAGCCACTCGGCCATGTAGGGGTCATACAGGCTGAGCTGCAGAGGCAGGCCGCTCCCGGCATCCAGATCTATCGAAACCGAGCCCTGGCCCAGGTTCAGGCCGCCGCTGATGCACCAGATGGGGACAGGCTCCTGGCCGCTCATGCTGTCCGTGGGGTCCCAGAGCAGGACGATGTCCATGTTCGTATAATCAAAGATGCGCTCCGCCAGCTCATTGGGAATGATCTCCGCCTCAGCCAGACACAGCAGCGCCTCCCGGAGCGCCGTTTCCGGCAGTGTGCCGTCCACCACAGGGGACTGGAAGGAGGGAATCGTCTCAGAGGGGGTGCGCCAGCGGGCGTACAGCTCCAGCCGCTCCAGCAGGGTGGGCGGCTCCCGGACGGGCAGGGCGTCCGCCTCCAGCACCTCTGCGTGAAGCTGTCCAAACTGTCCGGCGTCCCTGGCTTTGGAAATATACGGGGGCAGAGCCGCCGCCCCCGCCACGATCAGGAGGGTCAAAACCGGAAACAGCCACTTTTTCACTTGTTTCACGCGCCCCCGCCCCCTTTCAGGCAGATCCGCACCGTGGCGCCCTCGCCTGGCGCGCTGTCAAATTCCATCGTCCCGCCGTGGAGCTCCACGATCCGGCGGCACAGCGCCAGCCCAAGCCCCGCGCCGCCCTGGGCCCTGGCCCGGGACTTGTCCACCATATAAAACGGCTCGGTGATACGGCCCAGCTCCTCCGCCGGGATGCCCATGCCGGTGTCCGTCACCTGAATCAGATAGCCCCCCTCCCCTGCCCGGCCGGTGAGGGTCACGCTTCCGCCGGACGGCGTGGCCTTCCGGGCGTTGTCCAGCAGATTGAGGCACACGCTTTTCATCAGATCCGGCTCGATGATTGCGGGAGCCTCCTCCGCGTCAATGTCCAGACGCAGTCCGGCCTGCTCCATGGCGGGCCGCATGGCATTCCCCGCCTGCTCCAAAAACAGCCGCATGGACGCCGCCCGCAGGGGAAAGTCCTGCCTGTCCAGCACAATCAGCTCCATCAGCTTGCCCGACAAAGCCTCCAGCCGCTTCCCCTCCCGGAAAATGTACCCGGCGCACTCCCGCACCTGCTCCGGCCTGCTGTCCCGGGACAGCAGGAGGTCGGCGTAGCCGATGATGGAGGTCAGGGGCGTTTTAATCTCGTGGGCAAAGCTCCCGGTGAAATCCTTCTGCCGCTGGGCCGCTCGGGTGAGCTCCTCCATCTGCTCCCCCAGCCGGACCGCCATGGCGTTGAAATCGGCGGAGAGCTGGCCCAGCTCATCGCCGCTGGACACCGGGACCCGCTGGCTCAGCTCCCCGTCCGCCAGCCTCCGGGCAGCGGCGGACACCCGGGTCAGCGGCGCGCAGATCAGGTGGGACACCGCCAGCGACAGCACCGCCACCCCGGCGATCAGGGCCAGCATCACCCAGAAAAAGCTCCGGTACTGGACATCGCGCTGGATGAACAGGGTGGTGACATCCCGGCAGTTTTCCAGGTATACCGTTTCGTCCAGCAGCGTGAACGCGCTGGCCCCGTGGAGAACCGCCGCGCCCCCCGTATCCCGCTCCAGCACCCAGCCCCGCTGGTTTTCCGCCAGCGGCCCGGTGAGGGGCGCGGCCTCCACCCCCAGCACGTCGCTGGACCCCAGGTTCCTGCCGCCGCTGTCGCTGAGCCGGAAGGCCACCTGCAGGGCGATGCTGTCCGCCAGCCGGGACAGCTCCTCCCGCCCGGTGAGGACCTCCCCCTCCGCCGTCTGGAGCAGGACATAGCGCAGCATATCGTTTTCCTCGTACAGCGACTGCACCTCCTGGTCCAGGGAAGCGCGGAACTGGCTGTCGATGAGCACAAACCCGCCGGTGGAACAGGCCAGGATGGTGACGGACACCATGGAGCAGAACAGCTTCCAAAACAGCTTCACGCTTACACCTCCAGCCGGTAGCCGATCTTATACACCGCCACCAGACGGTTTTCCAGCCCCAGCTTTTTCCTCAGCCGCTGTATGTGCAGGTCCACCGTGCGGCTCTCCCCCATGAAGTCCTCCCCCCACACCTTCCGGTAGATGCTGTCCCGGTAGAGGGCCACATTTTTGTTCTGGAAAAACAGGAGCAGAAGGTCATACTCCTTGGCCGTCAGCGCTACGGGCCCGCCGTTCCGGCGCACCGTCCGGGCGGCGGTGTCGATCTCGATGTCCGGCGGAAGGGACAGCACCCGGCCCGTCTTGCCGCACCGGCGCAGCACCGTCTCCACCCGGGCCAGCAGCTCCATCAGTTCAAAGGGCTTGGTGATGTAGTCCTCCGCCCCCAGGCGCAGGCCCCGCACCCGGTCCTCCACGGTCCCCTTGGCGGTGAGGAAAATTACGGGGACCTCCAGCGCCTGACAGTATTCCAGCACCTCATAGCCGTCCGCCCCGGGGAGCATGATGTCCAGCAGGACCAGATCGTAGCTGTCCCGCTCCAGCATATCCGACGCCGTGATGCCGTCGGCGGCCCAGGCGCACTGGTAGTCCGGGCCGTCCAGCGCGGTCTTAATCAGGTTGGCTATGGCGGCCTCGTCCTCAGCAATCAGAATTTTGTTCATTGGCCCACCTCCCGGTTCTTTGATACAGCTCTATTATACATCCTTTGTCCATCATTTTTGTATCATTTTTTTCCCGGCGCAAAAAAGAGGAGGGCTGGTCAGCCTGACCCTGGCCTCGCTGCAGGCTTTGCTGTAAATTTGATTGACAATATATGTGAACTGCATTTCCTCCGCAGTTGGGCACAGCACCCACTCCGGATTGTTCCGGGTATTGCGGCTGGCGATCATCACGCCCCGCTCGTCGCAGATACGGGTGGTGGTGTCGTCCCAGCTCACATAGATGCTGGCTGTGTAAAACGGGCCGAACAGGCTGGTGATGGTCTCGCCCCGCACCCCCTTGTCCGCCAGCTCGTCCGCCAGCACGGACACACGGGCAATGGCGTCCTCCCCGCGGCCGCAGGGGCGCGGGCGTATTCCCCGGCCCTTTTTCCGCCCTGCGGACCGCTCGGTCCTGCCCCGCCGTATAGTTATGTCAAGCAAATCCGCACTTTTGCATAGGAAAGAACTTCAATTGCAGGTTTTCCATATTTTTACTTTTCTCAGGAACCTCCACAGCTTCCACAATCCCGAATGTTGAAAACATTGTTGAAGTTGTGGATAACTTTCCGTATGTGAATTTATATCCAGCGTTATGGTCAACCGATTTGCCCCCCACCCCGCCCCCGGAACCCGTTGCAAATCCACCTCCTTCCCTCGGGCAAAAAATTTGCGCCGGGGAACAGTTATACGCTGTGTATAGCCCTTGACGGAATCCCCCCGGCATGATAAACTATGTCTGCTGTATGACTGACGGAAGTGGACGAACCACATGGAGTACAGCGGCGCTTGACGCGCTTGATTGCCGACCGTCTGGGCGCACTGACTGAACATCGGTGCGCCCTTGCTGTTTGGACGCACCCCCCAACATTTTAAGGAGGCAACGCCATGAAAACCGACATTGAAATCGCTCAAAGCGCCAAAATGCTCCCCATCAGCGAGGTGGCCGCCAGGGCCGGCATCGACGGGAACCTGCTGGAGCACTACGGCAGGGTCAAGGCGAAGATCGACATCGGCCCCCTGCGGGACAGGCCCCGGAAGGGCAGATTGATCCTGGTCACCGCCATCAACCCCACCCCCGCCGGAGAGGGAAAGACCACCACCAGCGTGGGCCTGGCGGACGCGCTGAATAAACTGGATAAAAATGTACTGCTGTGTCTGCGGGAGCCCTCCCTGGGCCCGGTATTCGGGGTAAAGGGCGGCGCGGCCGGGGGCGGATACGCCCAGGTGGTGCCCATGGAGGACATCAACCTCCACTTCACCGGGGATTTCCACGCCATCGGCGCGGCCAACAACCTGCTGGCGGCGATGCTGGACAACCACATCCAGCAGGGCAACGCCCTGGGCATCGATGTGAAAAAAATCACCTGGCGGCGGTGCGTGGACATGAATGACCGCCAGCTCAGAAATATTGTGGACGGCCTGGGCGGGCGGATGCAGGGGGTGCCCCGGGAGGACGGCTTCGACATCACCGTGGCGTCGGAGATCATGGCGGTACTGTGTCTGTCCGACGATTTGAAGGATCTGAAGGCCCGTCTGGCCCGGATTATCGTGGGCTACACCTATGACGGCAAGCCCGTCACCGCCGCTGATCTGAAGGCCCAGGGGGCCATGGCGGCGCTGTTGAAGGACGCCATCAAGCCCAACCTGGTGCAGACGCTGGAGAACACCCCGGCCCTGGTCCACGGCGGGCCCTTCGCCAACATCGCCCACGGCTGTAACTCCGTATCCGCCACTGACACCGCATTGAAGCTGGCGGATTATGTGGTCACCGAGGCGGGCTTCGGCGCGGACCTGGGGGCGGAAAAATTCCTGGATATCAAGTGCCGCGCGGCGGGGCTGAATCCTGACGCGGTGGTTATTGTGGCCACCGTCAAGGCGCTGAAGTATAACGGCGGCGTACCTAAAGCTGAACTGGGCGGGGAAAATCTGGACGCCCTGGAAAAGGGTCTGCCCAACCTGCTCAAGCACGTGGAGAACATCACCCAAGTGTACGGCCTGCCCTGTGTGGTGGCCATCAACCGCTTTGTCAACGACAGCGATGCGGAACTGGCCCTGATCCGGGACAGGTGCAGGGAGCTGGGCGTCAACACGGCCCTGTCCGAGGTGTGGGGCAAGGGCGGCGAGGGCGGCATTGAGCTGGCTCAGGAGGTACTGCGCCTGTGCGAACAGCCCCATGACTTCCGTTTTGCCTATGAGCTGGACCAGCCCCTGCGATCTAAGATTGAGGCCATTGTCAAGCGGGTGTACGGCGGCGCGGGCGTCAGCTATTCCGCCGCCGCGTCCAAGGAGCTTGACCGGCTGGAGGCCATGGGCTTCGGCTCCCTGCCCGTGTGCATGGCCAAAACCCAGTATTCCCTGTCCGACGACCAGACGAAGCTGGGCCGTCCGGAGGGCTTCACCATCACCGTATCCAAGGTGAAGGTGTCCGCCGGGGCGGGCTTTGTGGTGGTGCAGACCGGCGACATCATGACCATGCCCGGCCTGCCCAAGGTCCCCGCCGCCGAGAAGATCGACGTGGACGAGAACGGCGTTATCAGCGGCCTGTTTTAAGGGCTTATTCCTTTTTCTCGAGAGAAAAAGGAATCGAAAAAGAGCTTTCAGCTCGTCTCCTCCATGGAATGATATCGGTTCATTCTGCGACGGCGGCGGACAGTTTAAAAATTTGAGAAAAAATCAAAATTTTCGGCAAAAGGGTCGGCCCCTGCAAGCGGCCCGCTGCCGGCAATTACAAAGAGCGCTTTATAGGAGAAACACCATGAACACAAAAACCATGCTGGCCGCCCTCCAGGGCATCACGGCCTACAAGGACATCCTCACCCTGCCCGTGATGGAGTGCGCCCTGCGCCTGGTCACCCGCACCGTCCTCGGGGACGGCCTGGGCGGGCTGGAGGCGTATACCGACCTGTTCTACCGCCTGCGGATGGAGGACTTCCCCGGGCTGGGGGCCTGGCTGGCGGATGCCCTGCGGTGGTCGGACAGCCCCTATCCCCGGCTGGTGGAGCGGGACGGGCGGGACCCGGCGCTGGAAAAGGCGGCGCGGCTGGACATATCCGCCCTTGAGGTGCTGGCCAGCGTGGACTGCGACAAGTGGCTGGCCCAGCTGGGACGGCTGCTGGACAGCGATTACCAGGGCGTTGTCACCTCCCTGCCCCGGTGGCAGGGGGGCGTGCCCTTTTCCTTCGATTCCCTCACTCAGGCCTATCAAAAGGAAGGCGCGGGGAAATTCGCCCGGTACCGGGCTTTTGTATGGGACAGCGGCCAGCTGATTCCCGTGGCCCATCCCGACTGCCCTGCCGCCAGCGAACTGCTGGGCTACGACAGCCAGCGGGCCGAGGTGGAGCGCAACACCCGGGCCCTGCTGGAGGGCCGGTATGTCAACAACGTCCTGCTCTACGGCGAGAGCGGCACCGGAAAATCCGCCACGGTGAAAAACCTGCTCACCCTGCCGGGGATGGAGGAACTGCGCATCATTGAGGCAGACAAGGCGAACCTGGGCGGCCTGCCCGCCCTGATCCGCACCCTGGACGGGCGGCGGCAGAAGTTTATCGTGTTCATTGACGATCTGACCTTCGACCGGGACGATCCTACATATTCTGTGCTGAAAACCATTTTAGAGGGCGGCGTGGAGCGCCGTCCCCGGAACGTGGCGGTGTACGCCACCTCCAACCGCCGCCACCTGGTGCGGCAGACCATTTCCGAACGGGCCGGGGACGAGATGGACCGCTCGGAAACCATCCGGGAAAAGACCTCACTGGCCGACCGGTTTGGGGTGCGGATCCTGTTCCAGGGGCTGAACAAGGCGGAATTTCTGGCGCTGGTGGATATGCTGGCGGGCCAGCGCGGGGCAGAGCTGCCCCCGGAGGAGCTTCACCGCCAGGCTGTGGCCTGGGAGCGGTTCCATGGCGCTCAGACGCCCCGGACCGCATTGCAATTCATCCTGTCGCTGTAAAACGCGGGAACTATGGAGAGGCATCGCTCCTTTACCACATTTTAATCTCTTAACCCAAAGTGCTCCGCAATTTTCCGTTGGCTTCTTCCTCCTGACACCATTCCCTTTATAGTCAACCCCCCCTATGTAGCTCTGAGCCTACACAGGGGGGCTTTTGTCTCTTGTCCGTTTTTATTGGGGCGGTATTATTCAAATGCGCCAAACGGCTTATGCCGTGGAGCCCGCCCGTTTTTTCTTACGCAGCCCGTTCCAGGCGGGAAAATACCGGCCCAAACAGCTTCTGCGCCGCCAGTGCGCTCACCGCGCACAGCAGAAACAGCCATAAAAATCCAATTAGCAGAAACAGCTCCGGCAGCAGCAGCGCCAGCACAAAAGGCGCCACGTTTAATACAGCGGCTGGAAGCGCCCGAACCGGGCAGCCCAACGCTATGATCAGCGCATTTTTGGCTGTGTCCAGGACGGCGCCGCCAAAACGCGGCAGCAGCAAAAAAACCGTTGCGGACCAGGTCAGCAGCATATATGCCGCCACCACCAGCAGCACCATGGCCGGAAAATAGGCCGGCCCCGTCCATGCGCTGACCAGCCAGAAGTTCAGTCCCAGTCCGGCAGCCAGAAGGAGCACGCACACCCACAGCACAGCAGCCTGACGGAAATTTTTCCGAAATGCCGCCAAAAAGTCCGTGGTGACGTTTCCCATTCCCTCGCTCCTCCGCCACAGGGCATAGTTCAGGGCAGCAGCCGAGGCTCCGGCCGTCACCACAGGCAGGCTGCACAGAACAAACAGCATATTGAGCTGGATCAATTCGCCCACTTTTTCCATTCCCGTGAATTTCATGGTCTTTTCCCCTCCTCTGGCCTGGTCACACCGTCCCGCTTCCCAGTTCCCGGCAGGCCAGGCGCACCGCACCTTCCAGCGGGGATCCCTCACAGGGGCGATAGGCCATCCCCTTCTCCAGCAGAATATCCTTCAGCGCTTTCGTTACCAGCGTGCCGCAATGGGTCAGCCCGCCGGTAAGGGACACCGGAACCTCCCCGGGAAACCGCAGCTGTCCCCGCACTGCGTCAGCCAGCTGTGCCAGCTCCCGGCAGGCCTGCCGGTACAGCTCCTGCGCCGCCTTATCCCCTTCCTGGGCCGCCTGGAACAGCCAGACCTGAAGCCGGGCTGTCCGATCCCGGTAGGGCAGATACTCTTTTTCCATCTCGACAATAAAGGAAAGGTCGTCAGACAGCGCTAATTTTTCTTTCAGCAGCTCATATAACGGGCCCTTATCCGCACGGCCGTCCGCCTCCTTGCAGAAAAGCCCCATGGCCATCTTCCCCAGCCAGTAGCAGCTGCCTTCGTCGCTGAACTGTTCTGACCACCCGCCGCTGCGGGCGGAGGCGCCGTACCCGTCCTCGCCATAGGCGATGGCTCCTGTGCCAGCCACAATGTTGATCCCGGGCCGGCCCGACAGCGCACCGTAGCAGGCAATTTGTGCGTCGTTGACTACCACAGTCCGCATATCGGGGAACGCCTCTTTTACCACGGAGCGCAGCGCCTGGTCGCCCTGCTCATTCTCCCCATAGCCAGGCGCACCCACTGCCGCACAGCGCACCTGATGAAACGGGACGCCGCTCTCCTCCAGCACCTTCCCCGCCCCAGCGCGCAGCCGGCTGGCTACTGCGTCCATACCATGCTCCCGATAGCTGATGCTCTCCAGCACGGTCTGGGCCAGCAGCGTCCCGTCCCGGCCTGCCAGAGCAACGGCGGTTTTTGTGCCGCCGCCGTCTACACCGATCACATACTCCATCTGGCTTACCCCTTAATCCCGCCGGCCGTCATGCCTTCGATAAACTGCTTCTGCATCACCGCAAACAAAATACACACCGGGATGATGACCATGGCGGAGGCCGCCATCAGCATAGCATATTGGCTGCCCCGATCCCAGATCATAGACTGAATCCCCACCGGCAGAGTAAAGTACTTCCGGGAGTCCGTACTGATCAAAGGCCACAGGAATGAGTTATAGGAGGCCATGAACAGAAAGATAACCAGCGTGGAAACGGTGGACTTTGCCATCGGCATAGCTACCGACCACCAGGTGCGCAGCTGCCCGCAGCCGTCAATCTCCGCCGCCTCCAGGTAATCGTTGGGCAGGTCCAGGAAGAACTGCCGCATCAGGAAAATGCCGAAGATGTTGCAAAAATAGGGAACTGTGAGCACCAGGTAGGAATCGGTCCACTTCACTGCCACCATCAGCTTGTAGACGGTGGGCATAAGCGTTTCATAGGGGATCATCATACAGGCCAGCACCACCAGAAAAATGGCCTCCCGGCCCGGAAACTGGTACTTGGCAAACACATAGCCCACCAGGGCACTGCTCAAAACGCCGACCACTGTGTTCAGCAGGGACGTCCAAAGGCTGTTGAAATAATACTGCCCAAAAGGCATCTGCTTAAACACATTGGAAAAGTTATGGAAATTAAAGTTTTCGGGCAGGAACGTCGGGGGCATTTGGTACAGCTCGCCCTGGGTTTTAAATGAACACAGCAGCATCCACACCGTCGGGAAGAACATGGCCACCGCGCCTATGCTCATCACGGCCAGAATGACCCAATAGCCCTTGGAGCGGCGTTTTTTCAGCTTAACTGCCTTCATGCCTGAACCGCCTCCTTCTTCCGCGCAGCGTCAAGCGCCTTTGCGGCCTTCTGCCCCGGCTTTTTCTCCCGGGTCAGCACCCACTGAACCAGGCTGAAGAACAGGATAATCAGCATCAGTACCAGAGATGTGGCGCTGGAATAGCCCAGATTCCCCTGCTGAATGCCCTGCTGGTAGATATAGAACAGCAACACCGACGTACTGGTGCCCGGCGTGCCGTCGGTGAGCAGCTTCACCGGGGTGAAGAACATGAACGCGCTGGTAGTGAGCATGATGCACACAAACAGCAGCTGGTTTTTCAGCATGGGCAGCGTCACATACCAGAATTTTTGCAGCGCGTTGGCGCCGTAAACATCCGCCACTTCGTACAGCGTCTTGTCTATCCCCCGGATCGCGGCCAGCAGGATAACAGCATAGTAGCCGAAAATGCTCCAGATGTGGATCACGCACAGGCTGGGAAGGGCCTGGCTCACCGAGCGCAGAAACTGCATCTTCTCAAAGCCGAAAAACTCCAGCACTGCGTTAAAAATACCGTACTGCTCATGGTACAGCCACTTCCACACCAGACACACCGCCGTCATGGACATGATGTTGGGCAGGAAAAACACAAAAGTGTAGAGGTTTCGGAACCGTTCGCTCAGGGCATTCAGGCCCAGCGCGGTCAGCATGGCCAGGACCAGGGAAACCGGCATGATAATCAGCGCCGCCTTCACCGTGTTCCAGATGGAGATCAGTGCAGTGGGATTGGTAAACATCTTCTCATATTGATAGAGGCCTACCATCTGAAAGCTGCTGTAGGCCATTTTTGCGTCCGTGAAACTGTAGAAAATGACCGAACCCAGCGGAATCAGCATATACACCATCATCCACACCGCAAAAGGCAGCAGGACAGCCATGGTAAACATCATCCGCTTGTTTTTCCGTGTCATATAACCCCTGTCGGCCCGCTCAGACCTTGCGGGAGGCTGGAGCTTTGCTCGTTTCATACGTAACCCCTTTCCACGGCTCGGGGCGGTACGGCTGTTACTTCAGTTCCACCGAGTAGCTGAAGAAGTCTCCACGTACTACGCTGACGCAGTACTCCACGATAACCGCACCGCTGTAAGTCGTCCTTGTCAGACCGATTGCAGCCGCGTCAATACGCACATTCAGCAAATCGCTCTGCTCTTTGTTTACGTTGATCGCTTTAAAGGTCTCTCTTGCGGAGTCCACAACGACTCCATGGGCTTCCAGCGTCTTATAAAGCCCATTTTCGTTAATCATATCCTTGGAAATGGCCGGCGCGAAGTTCACCGGAATGTAAGAGGTCTCCACAGCGTATGGCCCATGCTCTGTGCAGCGGATCCGGTAGACGCGGTGTACCTGCTCCCCCACCACAATTTGCAGATGGTTGGCCAGATCCGCATCCGCGCTGACGCTGGACAGCTCCATGACCCGCGCCTGCTCCTGGATGCCCTGCCGGCGCAGCTCCTCGCTGAACGAGTAAAACTTGCACAGGCGCTGCTCCACAGTCTGCTCCCGGACAAAGGTTCCCTTGCCCTGGATTTTCACCAGGTACCCCTCCATCTGAAGCTCCTCCAGCGCCTTTCGCACCGTGATCCGGCTGACGCCGAACATTTCACAGAATTCCGATTCCACAGGGATCCGGCACCCGGCTGTCCACTCCTTGGAGCGGATCCTGCGCCGGATCTCCTCTTTTACCTGCACATATTTCGGGGTGTGGCTCATCGTCATAAAGGTATCACCAACGGTGTACATACAATTTCCTCCTGCTTTTGCATTAAGTTGTTATAAAGTTATCACAAGCAGGAAAAAGTTTCAAGTATATACGCCGATTATTCTTCTGTATTCTCTTCCCCTTTGCCCGCGCTTATTCCTCGTGGATGATAATGCCCTGCACCACCCGGTTCACCTCGCCGCCGGGACAGGGGTTATCCGTGGTGATCCCCAGCTGGCACGACTTTTCAAAGGAGAGGATCTGAAGAAACAGCAGGCAGAATATGTACGCGTTGATCTCGCAGCCCGCGTACTCCGCCGGCGTTTGGCAGCGGTACACATAGTCCGCCCCACCCAAATCGTGCTGCGTACCGGTGTCCGTTACCACCGCAACCCTGTTTTCCACCTTCTGGTCGGTCAGCTCCTGGATCATGTCCAGGTCGTACAGCCTCGCCAGCTTCAGCGGAGAGGTCATCATCACCGTCAGCGTCTTGTTGTTCAGGATGGTTTTCGGACCGTGGCGGAAACCGGTGGGGGTGTCGTAGGAGGCGCAGATGCGGCCGTTGGTGAGCTCCTGGCTCTTTACCGCACCCTCCCGCGCCAGCCCCCGCAGACAGCCGAAGCCCAGGTAGACAATGCGTTCGTATTCCCAGGCGGCTATCTCAGCGGCCTTCTCCTGCATGGAGGAAAGCTGGCTCGCCGCGCTGTCCGCCAGGGTGGGCAGGTAAGCAATGCGCCTGCCCATCTCGTCCCCGGAAAACAGCACCCAGGTGGCCAGTGCCATGCAGCTGATGCTGCACGTCATGGCAAAGCCCTGGTCGCAGGCCTCCTGGGGGATGTGGATCACCTTGGAGCGCTCCGGATCCAGCGGGAGCCGGGACAGGGCGCTGTCGCTGTTGCACACCAGAACCAGGTTGTACAGCTCGCTGACGTGCTTCTGGGTACAGCGGATGGCGGCGCAGCTTTCCGGGCTGCTGCCGGAGCGGGAGTAGGACACCAGCAGCGTGGGCACATCGCACAGGATGGCCTCCGGCGTGGCCACAATGTCCGTGGTGTGGTGCACCTCGGAACGGATGCCGAATTCCCGCATCAGCAGCATACTCATGCTCTCGCCGATAAAGGCGGATGAGCCTGCCCCGGTAAATATGATCCGCAGATCCTTCACCGCCAGCACCTTATCCATGAACTGCCGCAGCTGCCGCTGGTTTTCAGAGAGCATGGCGGCCAGCTTTTTCCAGACCGCGGGCTGGTTGTCAATCTCCTGGGCCGTCACCAGCGCCATATTCCTCTTCAGGTCTTCCCTGTTGTGGTTCAATATTGTATCCATATTATCACCTACAAATCATATTCAAATTGTCCGTATGGCCGGACAGCACCGCGGCACAGTTTTCCGCGGACAGGACAGCCACGTCATGGATTTGCTTATCCGCCAGCCCGCCGATATGCGGGGTGAGCACCACATTCTCCAGTCCGAACAGCGGGCTTTCCAGCAGCGGCTCCTCCTCATAGGCGTCCAGCGCCGCCCCGGCAATTTGGCCCTGGCGCAGGGCCTCGCACAGTGCGCCGGTGTCCACCAGCCCGCCCCGGGAGGGATTGATGAGCACCGCCGAGGGCTTCATCATGCCAAGGGTATGCCGGTTAATCATGTGGCAGGTCTTCGGCGTATTGGGACAGCACAGCACGATGATGTCCGACTGGGAAAAGAATTCCGCGTCGTCCAGATAGGTCAGGCAATACCGCCTGGCCAGCTCCGGCTTGCGGCTGCCGCTTTTGGCAACCAGGCGCATATCAAAGCCCATGGCCCGGCGGGCCACGGCCTGTCCGATGGCGCCCATGCCCACAATGCCCAGTGTTTTGCCGGACACCGCCATAGACCGCTCCACCCCCTGGGCCCATCGTCCGGCGCGGATCGCCGCATCCCCCCGGGGAATATTGCGCATCAGGGAGAGGATCAATCCCCAGGCCAGGTCAGCCACTGCGTCAAAGTTCCTGCGGGGGACGTTGACCAGCTGCACACCGTGCCGCCGGCACGCCTCCAGATCTACGTGGTCATACCCCGCGCAATTGAGCGAGATAACCCGCAGCCCCCGGGCTGCCGAGAGGAAGTTTTCCGTAATGGGTACGTCCGCGCCCATCACCACCCCCACCGGCTTTTCCGGCAGGGCGTTCCAGAAGGCGACCAGCTCCTCCTCCCCCGCGTCCTTACGTTCCCCGCCGGCCCAGAGCACCGGCTCCAGGCCGGCACTGCGCAGCGCCTGGAACGCGTCCGGCTCCTGCTCAAAGGAGAAGGAGATAATGAGAACCTTATTTCCCATCGTATCCATCCTTTAACTGAAATACTGGGGCAGACAATCCCGGTACTCGGCCAAAAAGTCCTCTGCCAGGGCTCTGGCGGTCTTGACATCGGCAACCGCACCGTCCAGCAGCATGGCCTCCACCCACATATCCCGGCTGCCGGTGAGGGCGGCGGTGACGGTGGGATTCACGGGGGCCAGGCGGCGGGCGATAATGCCCTTAAGCTCATCGGAAAAACCGGTCAGGCGCATGGGGCAGAAGCCGACGCCGGCGGCTACGCCGGGAATCTCAAGAACGGCATCGTCTGGCAGGCCCTTCACCGCACCATCGTTGGGAATGTTCACGGAGAAGGTCTTGCGCTCGTCCAGAATCAGGGAGCGGATCATTTCAACCAGCTGCTCGTGCTCGCCCTCGGCACGCTGGAACAGGGTCTCGTCCACTTCGACGCCCTCCTCGCCCTGGCGAAGCATATCCTGGTAGGTCTTCTCGCCCCGGGCGATGACCTCCTCAATGGGGAAGGCGTCTATGCCCAAGGTGCGGGTGTAAAACTGCCCGCCGGGGAAGCGCTCGGGGAAAAACTCGCTGGCGTGGCGGTCCACCACCGCGGGCAGCGCGCCGTAGCGCTCGAACAGCTCCCAGGACAGGGGGTTGTCCAGATAGTGCGGGATTTCGGTGTCGTCCAGCTGGGAGTTGAAGAAGTTATACTCATGGCCATGGAGCTGCGCGTCCCTGCGCTGCTGCTCCACGATCTCCCGCAGGCGGGGCTTGGCGTCCTGTCCGTCCACCCGGATATCGTACAGGAAGGTCAGGTGGTTGAGCCCCGCTCCGATGGTGGTGATCCGGGATACGTCCACCCCCAGCATCCGGGCCAGGTAGCGCTCACCATAAATCACGCCATGGCACAGGCCGATGAGCTTCACGCTGGTGGCTTTGCGCACCGCGGTGACAATGGACGTCATGGGATTGGAGTAGTTGAAGAAATACGCGTTGGGGCACAGCCGCTCCACGTCCTTGGCGATGGCCACCATCTGGGGGATCATCCGCTGGGCCCGGGCAATGCCGCCGGGCATGATGGAGTCCCCCACCGGCTGATAGATGCCGTACTTGCGGGGGATGAGTACATCCTGCTCCCAGGCCCGACGGCCGCCCACGGCTATGGTGGTGACCACAAAATCCGCCCCAGGCAGGAGCTCGGTGCGGTCGGTGGACGAGGTGACCGTGATCCGATCCTGAGCGCCGCGAACCTCCACCATCTTTTTGGCCAGCTTTACCACCGGCTCCAGGATTTTGGGGTTGATGTCGCACAGGGCGATCTCCCAGCAGCCAAAGTCGGACTGGATGAAGTCCGCGATCAGGCCCTTGGTGAATACGGCGCTGCCCGCGCCGATCAATACGATTTTTTTGCGATCCATTATGGCTTTCCTCCTTATCATTGCTCCTCGGACGCCTGGGATAACGCGCCGCAGCAGGATGCGAAAAATTCCTTGAGCAGCTCGATCTGCCGGTCATACCCTGCGGCGTTCAGCTCCTCTATCGCCGCCTGGGGCATAAACAGCTTGATGAATTTCTCATCGCTGCCGCTGTACACAAAGGCGTCCCGGCCCTGGAAGCGGGCCTTTACCGCGTCAAACATCTCCTGGTTGCTGAACCAGTCAATTTCGGCAAAAATGCCCGCCGGGCGCTTTTTATAGCTGTAAATAGCCCCAAAATAGGAGTACAGCTTCGCGCTGCCCGAGGCGTTGGTCAGCCAGCAGCGGTAGCCGGAGGCATATTGCCCAAAGTTGTCCGGATCCTGTTCGTTGATTTCCACCGTGAAGTCCGGCGAAACGGTCTCGGTGATGACCCGGCGGAACGCCCTGCCCAGACCGTAGGCGTGGAGCAGGTCCTCCTGGCACAGCCGGAAGCATGGGCCGTCCACCACGGCGGCCAGCGCTTCTCCGCAGGCCTTCATATACCGGCCCAGGAGCCGCTCCTGGCGCTGAACCCCGGCGCGGTTCATGGCTTCAAAGGTATGCCGGGGCATGAACAGCTTCAGGTACTCCCGCTCTTCGCGGTTGACGGTGAAGTCCTCTCCATCCCGCAAGCGCTCCACAACCTGGCCATAGACGGACTGATTGTTTTTCTCGTCTACCTCTACCATCAGCCCGATCTGGGTGGAGGGCAGGAAAATCAGCCCTGTATGCAGGTAAAAGCTGATGCCGCTCACCTTGGAAACGGCCCGGCAGCGCATCCCATACCAGTGGGGGCCAATGGAATCCCTGGCGTCCCGCAGCACTTCAAATTCCACGCGGCTGCTTCTGATGTCCCGGATGGCTCGGGCATAGATATCGCCAAACCGATGGAGGGAGAGCAGGGCGGGAAGGTCAAAGCGGAGATCCTGTTCAGCCATTGCTATTCCCCCTGTTCTGATAGGCGTAGTCCGGGTTCTGCACGCACAGCTTGCCGCCGCTGATTTCCACGAAGGTACCCGTGATATACCCCGCCGCGTCAGAGGCCAGGAAGGCCACCGCCCTGGCTACGTCGTCCGGCTCTCCCAGGCGGCGCAGGGCAATCTGGCTGACCAGGCTGTCCTCCTTCGCCTCAATGACGCCCTGGGTCATGCCGGTGGCGATGACGCCGGGGATGAAGCCGTTTACCCGGATGTTATAGGGCGCCAGCTCCGCTGCCAGCGTTTTGGTCAGGCTGTACACCGCCGATTTGCTGGCCGCATAGGCGCCGCTGCCGGCGCTGGCCAGCACCGCGGCATAAGAGGCCGCGTTGATGAGCACGCCGCCCCGGCCTTTCATGCAGCGGTACGCGTTTTGGGCGCACAAAAATACCGAGCGCAGGTTCACACCCATCACGGTATCCCATTGGGCCGCGGTCATGTCCATCAGCGCACACTGGGGGTAAATCCCTGCGTTGCTGACAAATACGTCGATCTTCCCAAAGTCCGCCATGGCGCGGTCAAACATGGCGGCCACCGCCTGCCCGCCGCTTACGTCCGCAGCGTAGCCCCTCACTGTGCCATAGGCAGACAGCTCCTTTACCGCCGCGTCCACCGCCTCCTGCTTCAAATCACACAGGAATACCGACGCGCCCTCCTGGAGCATCTGCCGGGCAATGGCGAAGCCGATCCCCTTGGAGGAGGCCGCGCCGGTGATTCCGGCTACCTTCCCCTGATATCCCAAATCCATCGTATGTCCACCTTTCTTTGTCACAGTTCCAGCACCGCGCCCCGGCTGGCCGAAGCCGCGCACCGCTCATACAGGGCCATATAGCCTTTGTGGTATTTTTCCCGGGGCCGTGTCCAGCCGCCGCGCCGGACGGCCAGCGTTCCCTCATCCACATGGAGCGTCACCTGCTGGTCCGGTATGTCGATGGTAATGTGGTCGCCGTCCTCCACCAGGGCAATGACGCCGCCCTCCGCCGCCTCGGGGGAGATGTGCCCCACAAAGCAGCCGTTGTTGGTGCCGGAGAACCGCCCGTCGGTGACGATGGCAGTCTGCCTGGCCAGCCCCATACCGTACAGGTACTTCATTGCCTTGTACATCTCCCGCATTCCCGGGCCCCCCTTGGGGCCCTCGTACCGGATCACCAGCACGTCCCCGGGCCGGATTCCGCCGGAGAGGATGACCTCCTCTGCCGCCTCCTCGCTGTCAAACACCCGGGCCCTGCCGGAAAACACGTGCATGGCCGGGTCGATGGCCGAGGGCTTCGTAACGCAGCCCTCAGGGGCCAGATTGCCCCGCAGGACTGCCACGCCCCCAAAGGCGGCAAAAGGCTCCACCATCGTTTTGATGATCTCCCGGTCGGGGGGCTCATAAGGATAGCTGTCCAGGTTTTCACCCACCGTTTTTCCGGTGACGGTCATGGCGTCCAGGTGCAGCACCGGCCGGATCTCCCGCATAACCTGAGGGATGCCGCCGGCCTGGCAGAAGTCCTCCATATTGTACTTGGAGGCGGGGTTTACCTTGGCTACCAGGGGAACCTGCTTGTTCATGCGTTCAAACAGTTCCATCATGCGCCCGCTTTCGATGCCCAGCTCCCGGGCCACCGCCGTCAGATGCATCACCGCGTTGGTGGAGCCGCCGGTGGCATTAAGCACGGCAATGGCGTTTTCCAGCGACGCCTCCGTCATGATCTGCCCTGCGGTGATGTTCCGCTTCACCAGCTCCACGATCCTCTCCCCGCTCTCAAACGCGATCCGGGTGCGCTCGGCGTACACCGCCGGCACAAGCGCCCCGCCGGGCACAGTCAGCCCCAGCGCCTCGGACAGGCAGCACATGGTGTTGGCCGTACCGTAGAAGGAGCAGGAGCCGCAGGTGGGCCCGCACTTATTCTCCATGCTGTAGAGCTCCTGCTCCGACAGCCTGCCCGCCCTGAGCATCCCACAGCCCTCTGACATGGTGGTCAGGTCGGACTTGCGCCCGTCAAACACCGGGCCCCCCAGCATGGGGCCGCCGGGCAGCAGGATGGCCGGGATGTCCAGCCGGGCCGCCGCCATCATCAGACCTGGCACGATCTTGTCACAGGAGCCCAGCAGGATCACACCGTCCAGGCTGTGGGCCCGGATCATAACCTCCACGTCGTTGGCGATGATATCCCGGGAGGGCAGCATAAACTTCATGCCCTCGTTTCCCTGCCCGGTGCCGTCGCAGCAGCCGATGACACCGAATTCAAAGGGGGTGCCCCCCGCGGCGCAGATGCCCTGCTTCACCCGCCCGGCAAGGGCGCGCAGATTGCAGCTGCCGGGAACCAGCTCGCTCCAGGTGTTGGCTACGCCGATCATGGGCTTGGACAGATCCGCGTCGGAATAGCCCATGGACTTGTAGACCGCCCGGTTGAAGCAGTTATCCGGCCGGCTCAGAATGGATGCGCTGATTCTTCCTTCCATGTTCTCACCTGATCTTTTCCAATTTCAGATTGCTCACCACATAGCGGTAGCCCGCTTCCTGAAAAAAACGGTGGGCGTGCCGCACCCGCTGGTACTCCTCTCCGGAGCGCCAGCAGAATACGCTGACCTCCTTTTGCAGCCGCTCCTCCAGCCGCTGCTTGGAGCCCACCACCTCCCGCCGGATCAACTCCTCGGGCATATCGGAGGTGACGTCGCAATGGCTGCCTGTGTGGCAGCAGATCTCATGGCGCCGGGAGAGCTGCCGCAGCTCCTCCCAGGTCATGCAGCAACGGGGATCGTCATAGTCGTCCTGTGCGCGCAGCCGCAGGCCGTGGGGCTGGCAGTAGGCGATCTGCTCATCCACTGGTACGTCGGGGAAAAAAGCGGGGACGTAAAACCAGCCCCGGAAGCCGTACTTGTCCAGAATCCTGGCGTAGACATCATAATGAGTGCGCCAGCCCTCGTACACCGCGGGGATGAGCCCCGGCTTTTCCGCCGGCCAGCGGCGGGTCTCAAAAAACTCGTCCAGCAGCTCCATGGTGACGGGGACAAAGTGCCTGCGGAAGGACGCCGCCTCCCGCTCGAAGCGGACGGCGTCCGCCTGCCGGGTGTTATGGTAGTTCACCACCCGGATGTAAGCGCCGTTGACCAGGCTACGGAACATCTCCAGCGTCCTCATATCCTGGGCGGCGGCACTGAGAAAAGGCTGTATCGAATCCATCGTCCCACCCTATTCCTTCCAGAGAGCTCTGTACTGGACGGGGGCCTCCTCCCCCTCAGGGATGAGGAAGCTCTTTTCCGCCAGGGCGCTCATGGCGGGAGCGATGCAGGGATAGTGGGGGTCGCGGCCCTCCACCTCGGTGTACAGCCAGGTGAACACCAGCGCGTCCAGCGCCATTTTCTCATGCATCTTCTCGTCCATGGCCGCGCCCTGGTACACAGGCTCGTCCGGACGGGTCAAATCGTCCAGCCCAATGACGGCGGGGATGCCTTCGGTCCCGGTGCTGCGGCTTTCGCAGTAGACGATGATCTCCCGATAGGCGTCCAGATCCAGGTTCTTCAGCTCGTTTAAAATGGTCTCCATATCCATCTTTGTCACCCAATCTTTTCTAATTTCAGATTGCTGACCACATAACGGTAGCCCGCTTCCTTTAAATATTTCTGCGCATTGACATTAAAGGCGTACTCCTCGCCGTACAGCCAGCAGAACACGTCCACCGGCCGGCCGATCTTCTCCTCCAGTCTCCGCTTCGCTACCACGATCTCCCGGTACATATCGTAGTCGGGGGTGTCCCGGCCGATCTGGAAGTGGTTGCCCGTGTGGCAGCAGATCTCGTGGTTCTGAGCAATGCGGCGCACCTCGTCCCAGTTCATGGCATAGCGCCTGTCGGAATACACCTCCGGGCGGTAAACCGTCAGGTCATAGTGCTCGGTAAAGCGCAGCTGCTCCCCTACAGGCACGTCCATGAAAAAGCTGGGGATGTAGTACCAGGCCCTGAAGCCGTACTTTTCCAGAATGGGCAGCAGCACGTCGTGCTGGCTGCGGAACCCCTCAAACACCGCGGGGATCAGGCCGGGCTTGTCCCTGTCCCAGACGCGGGTTTCAAAAAACCGGTCGATGTCCGCGATAGACACCGGCGAGAAATGCTCGGCAAAGGAGCGGATCTCCCGCTCAAACCGGGGCGCATCCACCGGGTCGGTGTTATGGTAGTTCACCACCCGGATGTAGGACTTGTTCATCAGGTACCGGAACATCTCCAGCGTGCGCTTGTCGAACGCAATGCTGGATAAAAAATCGTTCTGATTCAAAAGCTCACCTCATTTACACAGTGCGGGCGCCGCGCCGCCCTTGTCCATGTTTCGCTTCACGCCGCGGTACATGAGCGCCGCGGCCAAAAGGCCCACCGCCTCCGAGACGATGAAGGCGATCCAGACGCCGTTCACGTCCCACAGCAGCACAAAAATCACGATACAGGCCACCGGGGCCGCCATGCCGCGGATCATAGCCGTCCAGAATGCCTGCCTGGGGGCGTGGACGGCCTCAAAGTACACATTGAGCAGCACCGCCTGGCCCGCCAGAACGTAGGCGGGGGAAATGATGCGGATGCCAACGCGGCACAGCCCAGACAGGGCCGGAGTCGGATGATCCAGAAACGCGGACACCAGCACCTCCGGGCAGAGCTCAGCGAATACCACATAGGCCAGCGCCAGCACCAGTGAGGCAATCCTCCCCAGCCGGAGCAGCTGCGCCGCCCGATCCCGGCATCCCGCGCCAATGTTGTAGCTTACCAGGGGCTGCACCGCATTGGACACACCCGCCAGCCCGCACACAACCACATTGCCCAGATTGGCAATAACGCCGTAGGCGGATACTGCCGTGTCCCCGGAGACCCACATCAAAATCAAGTTTACCAGCAGCACCACTACAGAGCCGGAAAACTCCCGCAAGAAATCTGGCGCGCCGTTGTACACCATTTCTCCGATCAGCACTGGATTGACACTGCTCTGCCACACCTTTAAATCAGAGTTTTTCCGAAGGGTGCCGCACACTGCCACCAGGAAGCCCAGGGCCAGAGCCAGGCCGGTGGCCAAGGCCGCCCCCGCCATACCCATCTGAAGCTCCCATACCAGCAGGATGTCCAATATGATGTTGCTGCTGGTGGTCACGGTAGTGATTACCATGGAAAAGCCAGGCGCCCCGTCGTTGCGCATATAGACCGTGTAGAAGGTCTCAAAGCAATAGCAGGGGGCAAACCAGAACACATACCGCAGGTATTCCGCAGACATGGTGTGAAAGGACGCCCCAGCGCACAGCAGGTAGCTGATCTGGTCGTTGAAGCTTACCCCCACCACCATAATCAGTACAGTGACCGCGCCCATCACCGCCACCGAGGTCCCATAATACCGCCTGGCTTCCGCTCGCTTCCCCTCGCCCATGCGGTTGGAAAAGAGATTGGACGAGCCATAACCGAACAAAAACCCGATGGCATACAAAAGGCCGGTGACTGGAACCACTACATTTAACGCCGCCAAACCAGCCTCGCCAATTTTCAGCCCAACGCAGATGGTATCAATCAGAAAGTTCCCTGCCACGAACATGGTCGCAATCACACTGGGGAATAGAAAACGAAGGAACAGCGTTGGCACACTACTGGCCAGCATCTGCTGGTCTTTATTGAGATTTTTACTGCTTCGCATAAAGTCCTCCTGAATTGATTTACAAATACATCCGATACTTTCAAACGCCCAGCCCCTTTACGGAATGCCGTCTATGCACCTTCGTATGTAAATCTTCTTCAGGCCGCGCCGCCCGGCTGTTTCGTCCAGTCAGAGGAAGCCAAGCTTCCCCATATCGCCTGCGGCGTAGTGGTATTCCCGGCAGCACTCCGCGATCCGATCCAGCAGCAGCTCCTGCGCCACGGGGCGCAGCGCACCCTGCTGCACCCGCGCTGTCTGCTGGGGAAGGTACTGGGAGATGAGCTGGAGGGGGATCTCCCGCTCGCCCAGGCAGGAGATCAGGCCGCTGACCGCCTGCTGCACCCCGGGGGTGTTGAGGTAGTACCGGCAGCGGTCGGACATTCCAAAACACATCTCGTACGCCACTTCCTCCGGCGTACCCTGGTAGTAGGATTTCCAATAGCTGTCGTTTTCCTTCATGGCGGCAACCAGCGCCGCGCGGAAGGACACGCACTCCACGCCGGGCAGCTCAGAGGCAATGGCTTCAAGGGCAAACAGTCCCTCCCGTGCCGCGTTGGTCAGGGCGGGGCCCACCTTTAAGATGGCGATGCCGTCCTCTACCATCTGCCGCAGGCATTCCAAGGGCTGGTAGTCCGTGGAGTGCCCCTCGAACACGATACCAGGGTAGTCCCGCTTGGCCCGGCACAGCTCTGCGGCCGCTGCCCGGTCATAGGGATGTACGGTGTCGTTGGTGAACTCCACCCCTGGCTGCACCACAAAGCCCACAATGTTTTCCAGATCCACGCCCACCTGCTGACAGCAGCGGAAGAACAGTTCCAGCTCCCTGCGGAACTGCTCCGGGCCGGTAACCGCCAGCTCGTCCTCCATGGCCCCGCCGGGCACGGGCACCTCGCTGCCCACTACGTAGACAGGGTGGACACTGGCGCCCAGCTTCTCCCATGCCTTCTCGCACACGACAGCCAGCCGGGCGCTGCGCCGGGCGATCAGCTCGTGGCTGAAGGCGCCATCCGTCAAATCCGTGCCAAGGGCCATACTGGCGTCAATATGGATTTTCTGAAATCCGGCGGACACAAACTGCGCCACCAGCGTCTCCGCCTTTTCCATCGCGGCGGCGGCGTCCTCACCCCGCCACACCAGCGGCCCCAGATGATCCCCGCCCAGAATCACGTTTCCGCAGGGCATTCCAGTCTCATCTGCCAGGGTATACACCCAGTCGGCAAAATCCGCCGGCGTCATACCGGTGTAGCCGCCGAACTGGTTGACCTGGTTGGCGGTGGCCTCGATGAGCACGGGGATGCGCTGTGCCCTGCCGTAGGCCAGGGCGGCGCGGATCACATATTCGTTGGCGCTGCACACGGAGTAAATGCCCACAGGCTCCCCCGCGCTTTGCAGACGCACTAATTTTTTCAGCTGGTTCTCCGTCATGTCAATCTTCCTGCTTTCCACGGGATTTTATGATGTGTTGGGCCTTGCGGCCCAACACATCACAGTTTGTCCTGATTCAGCTCCTGCCAAAGTTCTCCTGGAGCATGACCTCCGCCTGACTCTGGATGCTGTTCAGACAGGCGTCCACGTCGCCGTCCACCAGAACCTGGCGCAGCGCCTCACGAATAATGGTATAGGTCAAGGTGGAGGGGGTGAGCATATACGCGCCGTCCTCCTGGGCATAGGGCAGCACCTTGTTGGCAATGGCGATGGCCTTCTCGATGGAGCCCACGCTGGCGTCGTACTCCAGGTCGCCCAGTGCGTCCGCGCGGGAGGGCAGGGCGCCGGTGGTGATCGCCCAGTCGCCGATTTCGCTGGCGGAGGTCATGAACTTCACGAACTCCCAGGCTGCGGCGGACACAGTCTCATCACACCGGGAGGAGACAATGTAGCCCCAGCCGCCGGTGGCCAGAGAGACAGGGTCGGAACCATCTACAAAGGGGGGCAGGTTGAACACCTGGTACTCACTGTCGGGAATGTCGCTGTCAAAGCCGCCGGCGTACCAGGGGGCTCCGATGCACATCACAGCGGTGCCTTCCACAAAGTCCTCATAACGGGAGTTGTTGCCGCTGCACAGGGCGTCCTCGCCTGTGCCCAGGTATTGCAGCATGAACTCCACGGCCTTGCGGGCCTCCTCGGTCTGGAAGTGAACGGTCTGGTTGGCCTCATCCCGGAAGTCGCCGCCAAACTGGAAAATCAGGGACTGGAACATGGCCTCCCACTGGGCGTAGGCATAGCTTAAGCCGGCCTGTGTCACGTTGCCGGAGGAGTCCTTCACCGTGACGGATTTGGCAAACTCCACCAGCTCCGCCCAGGTCTGGGGCCCGTCGTTCTCCATCCAGCCGTCAGGCAGGGACACGCCCAGGGACTCCAGCTTGGTCATGTTGACAAACAGGTTGGGGGATTCCACATTAATCTCGTTGGGGATGGCATAATACTTCCCATTGAGCATCTTGTTGGCGGCAGCGCCCTCGAAGAAGGTGCTCTCAATCTCCCCGGCGGTGTACACATCGGAGGGGACTTCCTGGATCTTGCCGGCATTGGCATACTCGCCGATGCTGGAGTAAGTAAAGATCACATTGGCCTCCTGGCTGGCGCTGAACGCCTGGCTGAGCTTGTCCGCAAAGTCGGAAAAGTACTCAACCTGAATGTCGATGTCCTCATGCTCCTTCTCAAAGCGCTCAATGGCCGGCTCAAAGTACGCCTGCCAGGCTACGGTGTCCTGGGTCCAGAAGGTGACAACTGTCTTTCCGTTCCCTCCGTCCCCGCTGCCGCAGCCGGCCAGGGCTCCGGCCAGCATACACACGGCCAACAGCATTGCAATTGCTTTCTTCATTTCGTTCCATCCTTTCATTTTTTTAGTTTGTGGGGAAAACTGTGAAAAAACCTCTTGCTTTTTTGACAGTGTTAGTATATCATAATGTTATGATGAATGATATTAAAAAATTCATTCAAAATATCATTATCTTTAGTTATTTGTGCGATTCTCCAAATTAAGGCAGGTACCGCGCCATGAAAACAATCATTCTGTCCCGGCAGAGCTGCTCAGACCTCAAGCAGCCCTGCCCCTGCGCTCGACATGATGCGCTGCTGCTCATCCAAAATTCAGCCGGCGCACTGAACGGCTGCCAGTTTCAAAAGAACCTGGCGGCGCTGCTCACTCCGCTGAGCCCCTTTGAGCTTCAGACAAGCAGTCCCGAGGGTGAGGCGCTGGTCATTTCCTTCTCCCCCGGCCTGCCCGATTTGCCCGCTGGAGGCGTCCCCCTTCTCGTTCCGGACGTGTCTGAAGCGCTGCGGCAGTATTTCCTTGCCGCCTTCCGCCTGCTGGAGCCACTCCCCTGCCATGTGTCCGACGCCGCGGCAGAGGCTTCAATCCGTGCCCTGGCCCTCTGTATATCCCGGCCCAGCGCGGTCAGCCGCGCAGACCGCTCCCACGCCCGGCAGATCGTGGAACAGGCACAGCGGATTATCTGCCAGGAATACGCCAGCGAGCTGACCCTGCAGGCCGTAGCCGGCGAGCTGTTTGTCAACCCATGCTATCTGAGCACCATCTTCCGGCAGATCACAGGCTGCACCTTCCGCAGTTATTTGAAAAGCACCCGGCTCCAGCACGTCAAGCGGCTGCTGGTCCAGACCAACTGCCTCATCACCGACATCGCCATGCAGACCGGGTTCAACAGCGCGGCCTATCTTATCAGCAGTTTTCGTCAGACTTTCGGCATCACACCCAGTGCGTACCGCACCCAGCAGCTGAAGCCGTAGTATAGTCAAAAAACACAAGGAGGAATCTACGATGAACAAAATTGGCGTAGCCGTCATTGGGCCCGGCAATATCGGCACCGACCTGATGCTCAAGGTCTTTCGCAGCACCCGCCTGGAAATGCGTATGATGGTGGGCGTGGTGGAGTCCGCAGGGATTGAGCGGGCCCGGCAGCGGGGCGTCCCCGCCACCACCCGGGGCATAGACGATCTGTTGGCGCGCAAGGACGAGCTTGGCGTTCAGATTGTCTTTGACGCCACCGGCGCGGCCCCCCATCTGATCCATGCCCCCCTGCTGCGCCAGGCGGGGCTGTACGCCATCGACCTGACCCCTGCCGCTGTGGGGCCATACTTAGTACCCAGCGTCAATCTCGAGCGGATTGAAAACGAGATGAATATCAACATGGTAACCTGCGGCGGTCAGGCCACCGTCCCTATTGTGTATGCCATATCCCGGGTGGCGGGAGCCAAATATGCCGAGATCGTCTCCGCCATTTCCTCCAAAAGCGCCGGCCCCGGCACCCGCGGCAATATCGACGAGTTCACTGAGACCACCGCCAAGGCGCTGGAGCAGGTGGGCGGCGCCGATCGGGGCAAAGCCATCATCATCCTCAACCCTGCCGAACCCCCTATCATGATGTCCAACACGGTTTACGTCCAGATCAAGGATCGGAGCCCCGGCATTTCGGAGCGCATTACCCGGTCCGTCCATGAGATGGTGGGTGTGATCCAGCAGTATGTCCCCGGTTATCAGCTGCGGGTGCCCCCTCTTTTAGACGGGGACAAGGTCACGGTGTGCATCCAGGTACAGGGCGCGGGGGACTTCCTGCCGGTGTATTCCGGCAATCTGGATATCATCAATTCCGCCGCTATCGCCGCGGCGGAACATATCGCGGAAAAGCTTATGCAGCAATGAGGGCTTGAGCGGCCGTTCTATCGCGGGCGTCTGCAGGCCTGCTGCCTGAGAACCTGTACTCACAACCTCAATCCGCCGTCTGGCCGGGCCCTTTCCCGCCATGCCGCGTTAAATTTTCTGGAAATACATCAGGCATTCCTGCGATAATCTGCCTTACCTGGCGAACAAAACTCGCCCATCCGGCGGCTTCGGCTGTGAATACCGGCCCTGAGCGGCTTGAAACTTATTCATATCAAGGAGGCTGAATAATATGGCCCATTCCATCCACATCATTGACACCACCCTGCGGGACGGCTCCCACGCCGTCTCCCACAGCTATTCCCCTGACCAGGTGCGCGCCATCGCATCCCAGCTGGACGAGAGCGGGGTGTTCCTGATCGAAGTTTCCCATGGCGACGGCATCTCCGGTTCCAGCTATAATTACGGCTTTAACAAGCATGACGAATTAGAGCTAATCGCAGCGGCAGCCGACTGTGTGAAGAAGGCTAAAACAGGGGTTCTGCTGCTGCCCGGAATCGGTACGGTGGCTGACCTGAAGCAGGTGCGTTCCCTCGGGGTCGACGCGGTTCGGGTAGCAACCCATGCTACCGAAGCCGACATCAGCGCCCAGCATATTTCCGCGGCCAAGGAGCTGGGGATGTTTGCCACCGGTTTCCTTATGATGGCCCACATGGTGCCTCCGGAAAAAGTTGCCGAACAGGCCAAATTGATGGAGCGCTATGGGGCGGATTACATCAATATTGCCGACTCCGCCGGATATCTTCTGCCGGAGGACGTGGCTGTCCGCATCCGGGCGGTGCGGGAAGCAGTCTCCATCCCCGTGGGGTTCCATGCCCACAACAACCTGAGTCTGGCCATTGCCAACACCCTGTCCGCCATCGGCAGCGGCGCATCCTATGTGGATGCCACACTGCGCGGGCTGGGCGCCGGGGCGGGCAATGCCCAGCTGGAGGTGCTGGCAGGCGTTCTTCAGCGCAAAGGGCTGGACACGGGGCTGGACTTCTATCATCTGATGGACGTGGCGGAAAATGTGGTGGAGCCACTGATGCAGCGCCCTCAGGTAATCCGCAGCGCACCGCTGATGTTAGGCTACGCTGGCGTGTATTCCAGTTTCCTGCTCCATGTTTACCGCGCCGCGGACCGTTTCCAGGTCGATGCCCGGGATCTGCTGGTAGAAATCGGCAGACGGGGCATGGTCGGCGGGCAGGAGGACAAAATTGTGGAAATCGCCTACCTGATGGCCCAGAAAAAGGGCTCAGTATGCAAACAGGAGCCCGTGTAACAGGCACAGGAAAAAAAGATGAGGGAATGGCGCCGGGGACTGGATCAGTCTCCCGGCGCCATTTCCTTTCCGGCTCTGATGGTCAGATCACGTGGCACTCCTTCTGCAGCTTTTCCAGCTCGCCGGGAGCGGCCTCCAGGGCCTGCTTCATTGCTTGCCGCGCCTGCATTTCCCGCTTTTGTGCGGAGGTGGCAAGGACTCCCTGCTGCTGGAGGTATTTCGCCAAGGTCATACCGAACAGTTTGGACGCCTGATTGCTCAGGTTTTTGAATTTTGGAGCCAGGTCCGGATTTGCCGCCTTCAACTCATCCATCGTGCAGCAATTGGGCCCACCGGCATAGCGCTTTTTCAGCTCGTTGATGACGTCCATGTGGTTCCCCGCCGGGCGCCCCCCTTTACCGTCCCGCACTGTGTAGCCATAGGCTGTCAAAAAAGCTTTGCCGTCCGGGTAACCCAGCCGGCGGTACAGCTGGGTTACGGCCTCGCCCCATTTCTTATGGTCGTTGTGCAGACGGGTGACCACCTTGTCCGGATAGGCGGAATCCAGCTTTTCCTTGAGGCGCTGAATCCTTTGCCGGATGGCCTCCGGCTCCTGCCCCGGCGCAAAGAGGACCTGGGCTGCGGTGTTGGGATCGTTATTCATGTCGTGACCTCCTCGTGCTTCCCAGATAAAGCCTGATTTTTGATATATACGGCATGAGATTATCTGAGCTCTTTTGTTCATTATTATCATAACACCGCAGCTAAATATTGTAAATACTATGCAGTTTGCATAGTATTTGACAGGCATAGGACAGTCATTCGCATTCCAGAATCATCCAGTTTTCCGGAAACCGGATGGGGACAGTAATGATGGCGGTCCGTCCGGGCAAACAAAATGAGTGGGGATGTCCCGAAGGGACATCCCCACTCACCTGTTGACGCGTTCTGCCTTCGAGCCACACGGTGCTCAGCGCACCCGGACGAGCAAGCCTTTTGCAGCCTTGTGCTCCGTCTGGCTGCTCTGCATCCGCTTAAACGATGGGATCGTCCCGTCCCCAAGCCTCGACCTGCGTCAGTGCGGGAAAGGGCGACGGATCGTCCTCGTCCTTGATGAGCTGCCCGATTTTCAGCCAGCGCACCGTGCGGGGCGTCATGTCAACCGTCTGACGGTCCCCCGTTTTCACAAAGGCCGGAGTGATCCGGGAGCCGTCCGAGAACCAAACGGTGCATCGTTTCCACCAGTTGTCGTGGGGAAAGTCCGCCCGCAGCGTGAATACCAGCCGGTCGATGGTCACGTCCCGGCCAAACTCCAGGGTCAGCTCCGCTTCCGGGTCCCGGTTGATGCCCCAGCTCTGATAGGGCCAGGGGCCGTGGCTGTCATTGGCATAACAGCCGTCAATGGCGTTGCGGGCGGCAAAAACGGATTCGCCCCGGGTCTCCACGTTGGCGGAGGCGTGGGGGAACAGGCCGCTGTTTTCGTGGCTGTCCAGGGGGTTGAGGGCCAGGTTGCGGTAAGCGCTGACCTCATCCCGCCCCGCCGCCCTGGCCTGGAGCAGATGGGCGCCCCCCGTGAAGGCTCTGGGAGAATAGCTCACCCGTTTCTCGCCAAAGGGCGCCATCAGGCGGAACTGCCCGGACAGCCAGCCCAGCACCTCGTCCATGCTGTCCTCCAGCTTTGCCGCCACATATCCCGGCTGGCTGCCGTCAAGGCAGATCACGTCGCCCTCCTCGTAGGCGGCGGCGTAAACCAGCTTTGCGTCCTCTGTGCCGCTGGCGCGGGCCTTCACTGTGCCGTCCGCGCCTACAATGGAAATGGTCAGTTCCATATCAGCGCACCTCTGCGGCAGGCACCGTGTCCATGTCGTCAAAGGCCTGGTTCTCACCGCCCATGGCCCAGATAAAGGTATAGCTGGCGGTGCCGCACCCGGCGTGGATGGACCAGGAGGGGGAGATCACCGCGTCAAAGTTGTGCATGACGATGTGGCGGGTCTCGGTGGGCTCGCCCATCAGGTGAAAGACCACCTCGCCCTCTGGGATATCGAAGTAGGTGTAGATCTCCATGCGCCGCTCGTGGGTGTGGACGGGCATGGTGTTCCACACGCTTCCGCTGTCCAGCACCGTCATGCCCATGGACAGCTGGCAGGTTTTCAGCACATCGGGGTGGATAAACTGGTTGATGACCCGCTTGTTGGCCGTCTCCGGGGAGCCCAGCGGCTTTTTCGCCGCGTCGGCCAGCTTGATCAGCCGGGTTTCATAGGCGCGGTGGGCCGGGGCGGACACGCCGTAGAACCGGGCGGGCAGGCCGGGGTCGTCGCTCTGGAACACCACGCTTTTTGCGCCCTGGGTGATGTAAATGCAGTCCTTATGGCCCATGGGATAGTCCGTACCGTCCACAGTGCACACGCCGCTGCTGCCCAGGTTGAAGAAGCCCGCCTCCCGGCGCTCCAGGAAGTATTGGGTTCCGAAATTGTGCCAGATGTCGATGCCCTTGTCGATGGAAACGGCCTCATTGACCGGCATGATGCCCAGAGTCACCATGCGGTCCACATGGGAGTACACGGCCTGGACCGTGTCAGGCTGGTAGAGGTCCTGGATCAGAAATTCGTTCCGGAGCTCTTGGGTGGTGTAACGCTTCGCGTCGCGCTGGTTGGCGGAATAACGGACGTCCATATTCGTTTTTTCTCCTATTACATATTTGTTTAAGCTTTCCTGCGGTCGATTTTGCTCCTGCCTTTATTATACCAATATGGCTGGCCAGGTCAAGATAAATGTAGGTCACGAAGCCGAAACGCTGAGCCTGCTGTTTATCTCCACCCTGCCCTGGATCCGCTGCACTGATCTGCGCCAGCCAGTGCCTACCCCAGCGGACAGCAATCCGAGGATCACCTGGGGGAAATACACGACGGAAGGGAGACGGACGGTAATGCCTGCCACCCTGCTGGTCAACCACGCCCTGGTGGACGGGGCGCGTATGGGGCAGTTCTTCGCCATGCTGGCACGGGAAATGAAACGGTTTGTGGATGAGCGGGCCTGTGCGCGGCAATAGGGAACGGCCCGCCCCTTACACCCAGTTCCCGCCCCAACGCATTCAAATTTATGCCTCCTCCCCCCCCCCAACCGGTACTCACAGGCAGGAGTATCGGTGTGGACAGTCAAGCGTTCCAGGTTCGCCGTAAAAAAATTTGAAAATAAAGCAAAAAAGTGTTGACAAATGGTGCGCCGTCTGTTATTATTACTCTTGCGTTAAGCAAGGCGCAAAACAGAACAGATTGTATGGAGTATGGTTCAGTTGGAGGCACACATCGTTAGCAAAATGTCTTTAAATTTGTTCTAAAAGTTTGGAAAATTTATGGTTGACAATTTGCGAGAGATGTTGTATAATGTGCGATGTTGATTGAAAAAATCAACGGGTAGCAGTACATGGAAGTACTGAGAAAAGTTTATATGGGGGTATAGCTCAGCTGGGAGAGCGCTTGAATGGCATTCAAGAGGTCAGCGGTTCGATCCCGCTTATCTCCACCAGAACCCGTAAAGGGTTCAAGAAAAACCGCTGTAATCGAAAGGTTACAGCGGTTTTTCTTTTGATTTGTTCAAAGTTGTGATTTAGCACTTGCAAGAGTAGAACGCTTGATTTTTCAAAAATATTTGACAAATCAAGGAGTGCTGAAAATGGCTAAAATCAAAATGAAAAACAGTGTCACGGTTGCGGAAACCTTTCACGATTTCCTTGTTGGGAAAAAGGCGGCGGGGGTCAGCGAGAAAACCCTACTCACCTACGGACAACACTTTTCGGCGGTCAGCAAGCACCTTTCCCCTGATACTCCCATGGACGCGCTGAACAAGGCCGATTTGGAGGCCATGATTGCCAGCATGAGGGACGCGGGCCTTGCGGCTAACTCCATCAAGAGTTACACGCGGACGATGAAATCTTTCCTTTCATGGTGCAATGAGGCCGGGATAACGCGGCTCAATATCCAGCTTTACAAGGCCGAAGAAACCATCAAGGAAACCTATTCAGACGAAGAATTGAAAAAATTGCTCAAAAAGCCCAATATGAAGAAATGCACTTTCGCAGAATACCGAAATTGGGTGATAATCAATCTGCTACTCAATAACGGTTGCCGCGCCGCAACCATCCGCAATATTCAAATCAAGGACGTGGACATTGAAAACAAGGTGATTTATCTGCGGCATACCAAAAATAAGCGGGCGCAGATTATCCCCCTCTGTGAAGCCCTCTGCGGCATTCTGCGGGAGTATATGAGGGTACGCGGCGGCGGTGAGGATGAATACCTGTTTCCCAATGAGAACGGCGTACAGCTGACGGAAAACGGCTTGCGGTGTACGATTTCCAAGTACAACAGGCGGCGCGGCGTGGAAAAGACAAGTATTCATCTGTTCCGTCACACGTTCGCAAAAAAGTATCTGGTGGACTGCGGCGGGAATGCGTTCACGCTCCAACGGCTGTTGGGCCACTCCACCCTTGATATGACAAAACACTACTGCGCGATATTTGACGCAGACATTACCAAAAATTATGACAGCTTTTCCCCGCTGACACAGATAAAAGGTGCAGAGGGCAGTAAAATCAAAATGGGGCGATAATATGGCAGAATGGGCGGGAGCAATCCCCGCCCATTTTTTGAAGTTCACTTTACAACTACCATTTGCACGTTGCAATCCTAACAGGCGATATTGACCGTTTTCGTTGCCCGGACGGAATTACCACAGCAGGGGCAAATATACTTTCGCGTGCTGGACGGGCGCGGCGGCGGGATGGTATTCGTTCCGCTGTGTCTGCCCGTTCCCGTGATTTGAAAACCGCTGTATTCGTTTCGGTTAATCAGAATATCCGTCAGGCCGTTTTCAAGGATGAAGTCAAGGAGCGCGTCACTGGGGGAAGTATGCGACCAACCGTATTTGTCACTGTGCTCCACGTTCAGCCCGTGGGCCTCTGCCGCCGCCTTGAATTTCTTGTTGTGGTAGGTGTTCCCCCGACTGCAATCCTGTATGCCATTCTCATAATTGAAATAGTGTACCATTTCATGTAAGAGGGTGGCGGCTACTTCCTCAATGGGCCGGGCCAGCGTTCCCGCGCCGATGTTGATTTCATGCGTCCCGCCCAGCTTGGAAACCCAGGTATCATCCCGCAAGGAGAAATAACCGTATGCGCGGGGCGTGGACTGGATGGTGATGGTGGGCCTTGAAAGTGCGCTTTCAAAAAATTCAGCGTTCAGCAGTGTCAGCGCCAGTGATAAAATGTAAGAAAACGCCGAGGAAAAAAGGCTCATCGGTAGAATGAGTGGGTGGTAAAAACTGAACAAGCCCTTGGCAGCACAGGGGAAACGACTATGATTAAGTTGCGAAACAAAAATCATGGAAGAAGGCC
>CAJTGJ010000023.1 GCA_910575695.1 Oscillospiraceae bacterium
ATTTGGTAGAAAACTGCTTCCTGGTTCTGAAACGCTGGAGAGGGATTGCCACTCGCTATGCCAAAACCTCAGATGCTTTTATCGCTGCGGTACACGTCCGTTGTATCGCTATTTGGGCTGCTATTCGCACTTAACTCGTGTAAACACTGTCTAAGATGAAGAACACCCTGGAAATCCTGGACAATTACCTGGAACGGGCGGTGGCGGAGAATCTCAACATTGTGGACGTTTTGGATCATATCTTCTCAGAAGAGGCAAAATCCAAGCGGAAACAGGCCTATGAGAAGCAAATCCAGATGTCCGGCTTCCCCATCAGGAAGACCCTGGACGACTTCGATTTCTCCTTCCAGCCCTCCATCGACAAGCGCCAGATCGACGAGCTGGCCACCATGCGTTTCCTGGAGAACGGGGAAAACGTGGTATTCCTCGGGCCGCCCTGGGCCTGGTGGCAGCACAGCACCGTTTCTCTACCTACTACATCAACTGCCATCAACTCATTGAGCAGCTCAAGAAGGCCCACTTTGAGAACCGCCTGCCGGACAAACTCAAAATTCTGGCCAAGTACAGGATGCTCATCATTGACGAAATCGGCTATCTCCCTATGGATATCCAGGGCGCAAATCTCTTTTTCCAGCTCATTGCCAGACGGTATGAGAAAACGTCTACCGTTTTCACTTCAAACAAGACCTTCTCTCAGTGGAACGAGGTCTTTGCCGACGTTACCATCGCCTCCGCTATTCTGGACCGCGTTCTGCATCACTGTACCGTTATCAATATCAAGGGTGAGTCTTACCGCCTGAAAGAGCGCAAGGAATTTATGCGCCAGAAACAGCAAATTGTAAATACCCTATTTGACCAAGGAAACACTTGATCTTGTTACCCCCCTTTCCGCCGAAAAACTACAAAATTTCTTCGGCGTTTTCTTACAATTTCAGATTGGCGTTGACAGACGTACTGGCTCACCAGCCGGTTGAGAATGGGGTAGGGGCTGTCCAGCTCCAGCACCCAGCAGTCTTGCACAGTGGCGGAGCCGATACTCATATTCTCCAGCATACCGATGATATGGTCGTACTCGCTGTCCGGGATGGGGAAGGGAACGGTGATCTGCCCAACCCCCGGGAGGGCTTTGCTGCCGAGAACCGCTTGGTATTTCATAGGAGCAGCCTCCCTAACTCCTGGCGCACCCGAATGCCGGGGAGCGCTGTCTTGCTCATGACTCTGATGTCTTTGGTGTGGGTGGTTTTCATGTTTGGCCATTTCCTTTCTTGAAAATAAAAAAGGCCGTGATCTTTCACAAACGAAAAATCACGGTCCCGCTGGAGTACCGATTATGGAATTGTATTGCAGTATCTTGCATCGTTAAGCTCAAAAAATTTGGCGCCCTTTTTCCCGCTCAAAAAGGGCGCCAAGCTGATTGACTATTGTGCGGGTTCAAATCCCGCCAGTCGCTCAAAATGGCCCGTTGGCATCTGTCGTTCGGCTTGAGAAATTTGAGGGGGTGAAAAGCCCGGAAACAGTTGATGCCGTAGGCGTTCAGCCCACGGCATCTAAACTGTTCGGTTCTTTTGGCGCAGTGGGAGGGATTCGAATTATTGTAAGGGCTGAAAATGCCGTAAAATACAGTAAGCGAAACCCTTTGCTTTCAACGGTTTCCGCCGTTTCTGTGAAAATAGTGTAAATAACCGTCAAGGCTCTAAAGGGTATTTTAAAGGGTCAAAAAAGGGTAGCGGAAAGGGCCGGGGAAATCGCTCCCCGGCCCTCGTCCTGTCACTCCGAAAACACCTTGCTCAGTTCAATAAAACAGCCATCCAGTACGTTGACCTTTGCCACGCCCTTTCGGTCATAGACCTCTTGGAGTTGAAGGACCCCGCCGTCATCCAAGAGCATGACTTGCACTGTTTGATCTTCCGGGTTGACGATCCAGTATTCCCGTACCCCGGCCCGCTGGTACAAGCCCAGCTTTACAAGTCGGTCATGGCGCTGCGTGGAGGGGGAAAGGATCTCCACCACCATATCCGGAGCACCCTTGCAGCCGTATTTGTCCAGCTTGGAGGAATCACACACGATGGAAATATCCGGCTCCACCATCGTGTCTACATCTTCCGGGCTGTCCCCGTCCTTCTCAAAAAGCCGGACGGCAAAGGGGGCGGGGATAGCGTGGCATTTCTTCCCCTCCAGATAGTTGGCAAGCTGCCGGAATATCTCACCGCTGATAAGCTGGTGAGCCGTTGTGGGCGGGGCCATCATGACGGCCTCGCCGTCAATGATTTCGATCCGCTCATCCTCTCCCCATGTGAGGCAATCGGCAAACGTGTACCGCTCCTTCTCTGCTGGTAGTGCCATAGTTTAGTCCTCCTTTGCTGTAACGCCATTCTGAGCCGTTTCCTGACCCTTCTCCCGCTCGGAAGGTAGATATACCTTCTCGCGCTCGAGCGGGGCTTGTGCGGCCTCTGAGGGGCCTTTACGGCGGTCTTGGGAGATTTGATTGTCTATGGCCCGGTTGATGAAGCCATTGACGCTCTCGCCCCGGGCTTCGGCGTGGGCCTGGACTAGCTCGTATCTGTCCTTATTCATCCTAACCCTAGCGACAGCAAACTTTTCCATATATTTCTGCTGAGCTTTTTTCTGTGCAACTGTTTTCTCTGGCACGACGCACTTCTCCTTTCGATCGGAAGCGCTGAAAATTTCGACACCTCCTCCATTATGGTGTTATTATACCGCACTTGTCTATCTATGTCTAGATACATATTAACCAAATATCTAGGCCTATATTTGTGAGCATTGCCAATTGATAACTAGGCCTAGATATGTTATTATAATCATGTCAGGAGGGAACAGCACCGGCAAAGGTTCCAATGAGTAGCCGCAAGGCGAAAAGAGATGGCCTATAAGAGCGGGACGGGATACGGAACGGCCCCGACGAGGATTCCCCCATAAAGCCCACCGCCGCCGGTGCCCCCAAATTTGAAGGAGGTACACACCATGACCGAGAAAATGATTGAGAACCGAGTGAAGAAGCTCCAGGCCATCGAGGCCCAGCAGAAGGTGTTGGAGGCCCAGGCCGACGCCATCCGGGCCGAACTCAAGGCAGACTTGGAGGAGAAGGGCGTGGATGAGCTCAAGACCAAGAACTTCATCCTCCGCTGGAAGGAGATCATCAGCAACCGCCTGGACAGCAAGGCCCTCAAGGCCGCTCTCCCGGACGTGTACGGCCAGTTCTGCCGCACCAGCGCATCCAGGCGCTTCACCATCGCATGAGAAAGGCCCCTTGCATCACCCGCCAAGACGATTGCAAGAGGCCCACACACAGCCCAGGAGGGGCCGGTACAGCCATTATACCGCCCCTCCCGGGAGAAATCAAGAGGAGGAATTGCGAAATGGAAACCATGAAAATCGACAACCGGGAATACCCGGTGCTGGGCACCATCGCCGTCAACGGCCAGCCTATTCCCCTGCTGAACATCCGCATGATGAGCGATGAGAGGGAGCAGGAGCTTGCCCGGAAGGGGGCGGCGGTATGAGCGCGGTGGCTCAGGCTGTGGAGCTGTTCGAGATGGGTTTCCCCGTCCGGCAGATCGGGGAGATGGTGGGGCTGAGCCGCGCCGACCTGACGGAAGCCCTGACCCACTTTGCCCAGCGCCCTAAATGCAGCAGGACTACCACCAGCGTCATGAGGGTGTGCCCGTTCTTCGACAGCTGCCGGGATTGCACGTTCCAGAGCTGTGCCCTGGACAAGTTCCGGGAGGTGACGGTGTGAAGATCACATGGAAGCATGGTGACCGCTCCATTGAGTTCGAGTACCGCCCCATGCCGGAGGGCCGTTTCCGGGCGCTGTGCTCCCTGGCCCTGGCCGCTATCATCGGTGCCGTGCTGTTACTTCTGGTTCATATGTTGGGCGTATGGGGCCTTGTGTGGCCGGTGGGAACGTTGGCGATGTTCGGGATATACAAGATCATTCAAAGCGTTTGACACAAGGGCCGGGGGCATTGTCGCTCCTGGCCCCTCTATTTGGCCTGTAGATGGCCCACAATCTCCGCCATCCACAAGTGGGGATAAGAGATACCACCCCGCCCGCTGCTGCCTTTTTAGGGGGTCTGATTTGTTGAATTTCAGGTTTTCTCAGGGTCCGGCCCTTTTATGTCACCGCAAATCTTGCAACCGTTATTTTCTGTTATTTTTTAGGACTGCCGATTCTGCCGCTTTTTTAGGACCTCCGAAATGTCCGATTTCCTCTTTGCCGTTTCTCTGACGCCGCTTTTTAGGGACTGCGAAATCTGCGGATAGCTCTTTTTTATGTGTAACGTTTTGTACCACTTTCCGCAAAGGTCAAGTTTTGACAAGCTGCCTTTATAGGGCCTCGCAAATTTTGCTTTTCTCTCACTTCATTTTTTAGGGCGTCCGAAATGTCCGGTTTCGGCCCTTTGTAAATACCAAGTTTTCCCCAGTAGTTTGCCCTTTTTTTATGTGCACTTTTCTGCATTTTTCTGTTCATAATGCCCGCCCTGTTTTATAGCAGATACACCCGCAGCGCCTGGGAGCATTTGGGCGCTCTCAGCATACGCAGGGCCTTGCTGTGGGCCTTTGCGTCAACAATCTCCCCGCGATAGTAGCGGCCCCGGACAGCGGCTTGCAGCTCAGGGGGCAGAAGTGCTATCGCCGCCTCAAGCGCCGCATGGAGACGGCGCAAGTCCTCCCGCCTGTCCACAGCCTGTATAGCTGCCTCCGCCGCTGAATCCGGCACCAATTCCCCCAGGGTGGCGCCGCCCGCATCCTCCCCCACTGGTACGTCCAAAGAAACAGCAGCATCGAGCGGGTCGCGCCGCTGCTTCTCTGTCCTTCGCCCCGTAGCAGCTGCAAATTCTGTCCGCAGGATACGGTGATACCAGGTGCTGAACCGGGCGCCAGCGGCAGGGTCAAAGCTGTCCACCGCCCGCATAAGGGCAATGAATCCGGCCTGCTCCAGATCGTCCAACTCTACACCATTGGAATGATACGCTGCCCATCTGACGGCCTCCTTCAGTGCCATGCGCCGAATCTGCTGCCATAATTCTATAAGTCTTTCCCGCTCGCCGCTCTGGATCATTGCCGCCAATTCTTCGTTGCTCATTGCGCTCCCGGCCTCCCTGTGGTAGAATGTGAGTGACAACTCCACATCCCGCCACAGGGGGGCCGCGCTTTTGCGGCTCCTTTTGCTATACGCCCCACTGTTCCTTGAGCTTGTTCAGTAGCTTCATCGCCTCTGTGGTGTCCTCATCCGGGTTTAAGTCAGGGTGATAGGTCTTGGACAGGCTTCGATAGAACTTTTTGAGTAGCGCCCGCTCGCTCTCACCGTAGGTGCTGACAGACGGGATGGAGTAACTACCACTGGAATACTGTTCGTAGGTATTCTGCCAAGTTTCCCGATACCTACGCTCGGTTTCTTTTCGGGCCTTGTGCTGGGACTTGATCTGTTCCAAATATTCTTTGTTCCTCAAAGTGAGGAATATGTCATAGCAGCGGGCAAAATCATCCTTGTCTACATCGTATTTGCTGCAAAATTTGTTCTGCGCCGTCAGGTAATCCGCCCTGATCCGCTCGTGTTCCTGTTTGGCGATGTACTCGGGGGATTGATGAAATTCATCCTCCAGGCGCTCCCGCAATGGCTCCAGCTTGGTTTCAATGAGCTCATACAGCTCGGCGGGGTCCATGCCCAGCTTGTCCGCTGTGGCCTGTATGCGGCTGTCTGCGCAGTCGTATAAGCTATACTCGACGATATCATAATAGCTCATGGTGCATATGGAATACTGCTGTTTTTTGATTTTACCCCCTTCCCGGTCGCTGTGGTGAACGCTGATTTTATACGCTTCCAGGCGAGGGCGCTCAAACCGTTCATCGCTGTATTTCCATGCCCAGGTGAAGGGCTTGCTTTCGTCCAGACGCCATTGGTTCTGATAGGCGACGATTTCTTTGTGTTCCCCGTATGGGTTCGGCCTTTTCTTCATGACCTGCTGTATCACACAATACATGACTTACTCCTTGTGGTTACCGCATACAGTTTGGCGGTAACTACCGCTCATTGATGTGCAGGGTGAGGAACTTATCTGCCTGCTGCAAATGCTCCCCGCCGGCTTCCTTGAGATAGTCCACCGCGATGTCCAACAGCTTGATGTCGGGCCGCTGCCTGAAGCTGTCGATAGCGCACATCGCTTTGTTGATGGATTCACAGGCTTGGTCCATCTGGTTGAGGGCGGCCTGTATTCCGAATGTGCCCAATTTTAATCATCCTTCCTCTGTGTGGTTACTATGTCTAGGCGGCTGGTAACCACCCTGTTCCTGCCGCTTTTCGCCGGGTTTCGCCGCTGAACAACCACACCGGCATCCCTGGGCCTTATAAATCGACATCCAGTCCTCCAGCTTCATCACCACGCACCACGGCGAGCGGGAGCGGCGAAAGAACACGGCGGGCAAGCCGTCCCCGAACCGCAGGGCATCCCGCTCGGCCTGGGCCATCCATTCAGACAGCCGCAGCGCCTCTGCCCTCTTGCACTCGATATGAATGCCGGGGAGGCCGGATAAGTCCGGCACTTCCCCGTAGCTTTGAGCGCGGCCAGCTTCCGCCGGGTAGCCGTAGCCCTGTAGGGTACGGGCAAGCTCCAGTTCTCCACCTCTGCCCTTACGCTGGCTCTTAGCTCCCATGTGTCAGTTCCTCCCAGTTCACAGGATGGACACCGGCGGCGGTCAATGCGGCGGCGATATCCTCCGGCATGGTCAGCCCCATTTCCGCTGCAAATTCCTCCAGATAGCCAGGGGCCAGATACAGTGCCCGCTGTTTCCCGTCTGCCGTAAACTCACCCAGGGCGGTCAGTGTGCAGCCCTGTCCAGCCAGATCCTGCCGTACAGATTCTACCAGGGATTCATCGGTAGAATTTCGGCTGTGATAGACTGTCAAATATTGGTTTGCGTCCGTGCCGTTGGCGTCTTTGTAGTCTGCAATCAGACACCGCTTTTTGGGCGCATAATCGCCAAATGGTTCACATAGGGAATCTATCAGTTTTTCGGCGTCTGAAAATGTGTAGTCCAAAAATTTTACTCCTTTCATCGTGTTGAGGCCCACAACCCGAAAGCCTTGTGCCCCAACGGTTTGCGGAGGTGTGGTCCGGTGTGGTCCGGGTTTTTATATAGGCAAAAAAATCCTACTCGCGTAGAGAGGACTATAAATTGCCGGACCACACCGGACCACATTCCTAAATTACCGCCATTTCATGCCACATATAAGCTGGAGTTTTGACGCTTCTCTGCCTGCCCCATTGGGCCGCTTCTTTCTAATGTCGGCGTGGGTTTCCATCGACTGTTTAAAGGATGGCATACCCTCTGGGAACTGCCCATTGAGTGCACACCAGTTCTTATATCGCTGGTATGCGTCCTCAGTGCGGATCTCACTCATGGCGTCCGGCACCATTGTGTCCTCCACAAAGCGGGTGATCTTATCGCTGTCCCGCTGGTACTGGGCCGTAGCTGCCAGCACAGCGGGCGGTGGGTCAAAGCCTGTCTCCCGGGCCAATCGAAGCCCCTCCAGGCACCAGTTAAAAATCCCGCTCAGATTGTCGGCCTGGGCCAGCTTCCGTTTTAAGCCCTTGTCCTGCTCCGCCTCAGAAAAATGCCGCTCGAAGGGGATGACCTTCACCCGGCCAGAGCTGAACACTGTAACGTCTGTCACCTTTGGCAGATGATTTGTGTTGATGAAAAATTTGAATTGCGGATAGAACTCAAAGCTATTTTCATGGAGGAATCTGGCAGTAATCTTATCATTGCCGGTCAAGGTTTTCACCAGAGCGGCAGAAAGAACCATCTTTTTATCAGGCTCGGAGATATTTACCACCCGCGCCCCGGCCAGCCGTGCGATATCTTCAGTAGGGCCGTTGCTGTTGACCGTCTGCTTTTGGGTAATGGCGTCGGGCCTTGCCGTGCGCCCGTATCCACCCTGCATCCGCATATAGGTCTCCATGAGTGTGCCTTTGCCGTTGCGGGTGGTGGCTCCGTAGAGGGTAAAAAAGCACTCCTCCGACGTATCCCCGGTCAGGCCGTAGCCCATAGCCTTTTGCAGAAAAGCTATCGTCCCGGCGTCGCCCTGCATGGCCTCGCTTACCACCCGTTCCCACAGCTCTGAACGGGCCTCCGGGGCATAGCGCACCCCAGAAATGGTGGATAGCATATCGGCGGCAGAGTGCGGACGGAATTTGCGGGTACGCAGATCCAGCGTACCGTTGAGACAGTTATACAAGTGTGGATCACAGTCGAAGTCGGCCAGCTGCACCGGGTACACGCTGGCGGCGTCCTTCAGAATGGTTTCCCGATTCCGCCGAACCTGCCAGCGGTTTACAAACTCCCGGTAATCGTCCCTGACACTCCCTTCCGGGAGAGACAGGGCGTAGATGGCCAACTCGTCCGCCAGCTTTTTGCATAGCTCCATAGCCCGCAGATTGCCCGTGTCAGGCTCCCATACTCTGCCGCTGTAGATGAACCATTTTTTCCGCTCTGGCACATAGCGGGCTACGTCCTTGTACCAATCGGCGAACAAATAGCCGTTTCCTATGTCGTGCCAGCCGTAGCGGTCGCTTTTCTCCGGGTGGAGGTCTGCCAGCTTGACAGGGCCGATGCTCGTTTGTGTGGTGATTTTCTCCGCTTTGCGCCGAAAATGGGCCTGGGGGTCATATCCGCCCCCGGCAGTGGCGATGGCGTTTTGGATGGTCAACACCCCATAGGTGCTACCGCTCTGCCGCCGTGTCCACTTGCTCCGCATCAGGCCGGACGCTCGAAAAAGCCTATCCATCCGGGCAGCGTCCTTGTTTGTCCAGAACGCCAGCATATTGCAAAACGCTATGTCCGCCTCCGAGCGGGACTTGTAGCCGGTGGTGTCCCCCGCCCACAGAGCGGTAAAGGCCGCGCCGTTCTTGGAGCGCTTGGCCCGCTCGATCAGCGCCAGATCATCCAGTTCTACAAGGGCTATAGGTGTCTGTGTCTGAGGTTTGGGTGTCTGTGCCCTGGGCCGCGCCATGTACTTTTCCAGTACCGCCGCAAGCTGTTCCCCGCGTTCCTCCAGGGGATAACCGGGGTTGATGGCATCCCCGGTGACGGTGACATATTTTTGTGTTGCTCCGGCTACGTAGACCTCCAGGCCCAGCCGCTGGTTGTTGATGTAATATCGGGCTTTATCATACTGGAAGCCGTCTGGCACAGTGAACAGAATGCGCAGGCCCTTCCCGCTGGGGGAGCGTTCCGTATATCCGTGAATAGTCCCCGCAATATCGCGGGCCAGCTCCGACGGCCTCCCATTATCGTCCAGGCAATGGTCAATGTCGATAGCTCCCAGGCCGTTGAACACACCCACACCTACCCCGTCATACTGCCCCCGTTCCGCTGCTTCCAGGGCTACGGACAGCGGCGCGAAGGTGCCGGGGTTGGTGCTTTGCGCCCCGCCGCCGGTGCGCGGGTTGTAGGGGACTTTTGTGGGCTTGTCCGTCCCTGGCCGGGTTTCATACCGCCAGCAGCAGAAAAGGCCGCTTTCTCGCAGTTCGGCGGGCAGATTGTTTGCTTGCACCTTATTCAATCTGACGTCCCCTCCCGCTCGATTGTCGCCGCCGCGATTGCATCGGCTACTTTAATGATTTGGGCGGCGCGGTGCCGAAGCCGTTTGGCGCATAAGTCCCGCTCGTTAGTGCTCCTGGGCAGATAGTAACCGCTCTGGCTGTCCTCGCAAATGGGCGTACCTGATAGCCGTTCCGCCCGGATCATCAGCCGGACTGTCCGCCCGTCCAGGTGGAGCAAATCTTTCAGATGTTTCAAGGGCACCGCGTTCTGCTGGCCGGTGCTGAGAAAATCGGCAACTTTCACCGCTTGCCCCGGCGGGCTGGATGTAGTATCATTGGATGTGGAATCATGGGAAGTCTCGCAAACTCCAGATTCCTCAGACCGTCCCGGTGCGCTAACACTGGGGCGGTCGTTCTTTTTGTCCTGCATCATCCCACGCCCTCCTTCGTCTGCCGGTCGATCCAGTCCTGCAGCCCGGCCACGCTGATAAGTACGCGAGACCCGACCCGAAACGATGGAAAATCAGCCCGGTTCAAGAGCTGGTACAGTGTGGGGCGAGATACCCCCAGCAGCCGCGCCGCCTCGGTGGTGCCTACGGCCAGGGGCTCCAGATTGTCCGTCATCAGACCGCCTCCCGGGAAAGCTGCTTGATGATGGAAAGGATTTCTTCCCTCTCGTCATCGGGCAGCTTTTTGCGAAGTTTGCGCGACAGTGCAGAATCAGTGATCCCCAGCGCGTCGGCAACTTGCCACAGGCGGACACCAGCGCCACCGGCTGCTCTTTTAATGTCTTGGTTTCCCATGTGTTGCACCTCCAATAAAATTGTTGTTACAGTTGTATTATATCTAATAATTCACATAAAATCAACCATATTATAGTTTATAGTGCAAATTAGATGTGATGATGATTTAATATTGCTGTTGTTGACATTTCAATCAAAATCAGCTATACTATACTCAAGGAGGTGTATCTATGGATAATTTGGTTGAATTTGCAAGCCGGATGAAGATACAGCGTGAAAAGCTCGGCATGACCCAGGCGCAACTCGGGGAAAAAATCGGCGTATCCGCGCAAACAATCTCTGCCTATGAAAAAAATGTATTCAGCGGCAAAGGCAAAGCCCCGACGCTTGATAAGGTGATCTCCTTATCGAAAGTGCTGGGAGTTTCTATTGACAATTTATGCGGGATGGAAACTTGTGCAAAAGGGTGTGAAATGGAGTCTTTGCGGGATATTGTGGAATGCTTATTCCGAATTTCACGATACATTCAATGCTACGGCGGCACAAAAAAGCGCGGATTGACCGAGGAAGAAGCTATGGAGCAGTCGGGCCTGCCAGACGAACTCCAAGAGACTTTCGTTCCAATGGCTGTGTTCACGCTGGATAACAGAATACTGGCCAAGTTTTTCGATACGAAAAAGAAGCTCTCCCCGCTGCGTAATGACGGGACGTTGACAAAGGAGCTATATGATACAATCATAGAAGGTCAGCTTGCAAATCTTGAAAGGTTCAAAATTCAAGAGAATGGCTATCTTTATTCCCTTGACGACGACACTGAGGTATACCACGAATAAAAAACCGCCCCCAGTGCTGACACACCAGGGACGGCGATAGGGGCAACAAACTTTGCGGCCTGTTGCCTCTCCATCTTATCAGAAATTGGAGGGAATTTCAATGGCAAGAAAATCAACCCGCAACGCCCAGGGCGGCGGCACAATCCGGCAGCGGCCGGATGGGCGATGGGAGGCCCGCTATACTACAGGCCGGGACCCCGGCACAGGGAAGCAGATTCAGCGCAGTATCTACGGCTCCACGCAAAAAGAGGTGCGGCAAAAGCTGGCACAGATTACCGCAGCCATCGACAAAGGCACCTATCAGGCCCCCAACAAAATCACAGTTGAAGCATGGATGGAGGAATGGCTTGCCACGTTCTGTGCCAACAAGGTGAAGCCGCTGACGCTTTCCAGTTATTCCGCTATGATAAAAAACCACATTGTCCCGGCTTTTGGGGCAGTCGAACTCCAAGCGGTCAAAGGTTCCCACGTCCAGCGCCTATATAACGCTATGACAAAGGCGGGGCTGTCGGGAAAGACGGTAAAGAATGTGGGCGCTATCCTCCATAAGTCCTTCAGCGTTGCCATAAAGCAGGGTATCATTGCCGCCAACCCCTGCGACGCGGCAGAGCTGCCCAAAGCGGAGCACAAAGAGATTCGCCCGCTCGCGGATGATGAGATACCCCGCTTCCTGGCCGCTATCGACGGCTCCCCCATGCGCAATGCCTACGCACTGTGCCTGTTCGCCGGACTGCGTGAGGGGGAGTGCCTGGGGCTGTCCTGGAAGCAGGTGGACTTCGAGCGGGGCCGGATCACAGTAAGCCAGCAGCTCCAGCAGGAGAAGGGCAAAGGCGGCAGGTACTACATTGCCACCAGCACCAAGAGCGGCAAGCCTCGAACCATCGAGCCGCCGCCCATCGTCTTTGAATATCTCCGGGCCGAGCGGGTGAAGCAGTTGGAGAACCGGCTGAGAGCTGGCCCAGTCTGGAACAACCCGGACGATCTGGTGTTTACAGATGAAGCTGGGAAGCACCTCACGTTCTTCATGTTCTACCGCCGTTTTAAGCGAATTGCCGCCAGCATCGGCAGGCCGGACGCAAGGCCGCACGATCTCAGGCACACAGCGGCAACTGTAGCCATTGCCAGCGGCGCGGATATAAAGTCGGTGCAGGATTTACTTGGCCACGCCACCGCCAGCTTCACCCTGAACGTCTACGCCCATACGTCGGAGCAGATGATGAAGGACACAGCGGCGCGTATGCAAAGCTACTATGATGGGCTGGCCGCTAAAGGGTAAAAAATCTGTAAAGGGTAAATTAAAGGGTCAAACCCCAAAAATGGGTAGCAAAAAAGCCTTGAACCCGTTGGGGTTCAAGGCTTTTGCTATGGCTTGTCACTACGAAATCACTATTTTCGAAAAGCGTTGCAACGTAAAAGATTCAAAACCTTTTGGTTAATTTCAACATGATTTGGGCTGATTTGAGCAAACCTAATTCTAAAGGGACATTTGAGGAAAAGTAATAACTCATTTGGCGAAAAACTCGTATTCAAATCAAGGGGGCGAGGAAAATGCTTGAAAAGCAGGAGTACGTCATTTCCTGTTTATGGAGCGTAGAAAAGAGCGGGCAAGTAGTAAATCTATAAAAGTCCGCCTTTGAACCCTTTCGACTCGCTCATTAATGGAGTAGTACTTATTCTTTGCTTGCAAAAAAAGATCATCTATTTCAGAAACTATTCTTTCCACTTCGCTATCTGAAATTTCCGTTTTGGATTGAACCATTTTAATTTTTGCCCTTGGTGCCGCATCTACATGGTATACATCGAATTTTGCTTTTGCCATCTTCATCACCCCGGTTTTGCAAGTAATGAACGTTCAAGTTTATATAATAATAAGAAAAGGTACGACTGAGGAACAAAATATTTTAAGGCAACCTCTCTGACCTCGTTGACATTCAAACCAATTTTTGCATCATTTAAGGCAACAATCTCTAAAAGGCCAACCATTTTTTCATCTTTACAAAACACAGGAATTGCTACATATTGACTATATTTCTTTTTCCCATCTGCGTGGCTCCCTTTGTCAGTGTATGCAAAAATATTATCAATGTTCTCATTGCCTATCACGATTTCAATTTCTGAGCTTCCACTTCTAAATAGATCCACATCGTGATAACTGTTTGGATACTCTTCTGAAAATATACGCTTCTTTCCAAAAATTGATGGCCTAAGATGCGTTTGATTAGCAAAAGAATTTAAATATATCTTCTTTGCAGGATACTCAGAATCGTCCAACCGCACATATGCAACGGCGATATCTGCACTTCCGCAAATGTTTTTCGTGATATTATATACGCTACGGCAAGCAGCGTTACAGGCCTTGTCAAAATTCCATGTTTCCAAATTAATAATACCGGAATTCTTAATTTGGCGTATTACAGTGGTAACATCTGATGCAGTTTCTTTACAGATGCTAATGATATTAGCAAGAAGTTCATCATATGCGGAATTCTGATTTTTAAGGATGCTGATAATCCTGCGATTATTAACTTCTTTGGTCCCATAAAAAACAAGCAACACAATGTACACTATAGCAGAGCCTACAAGCGCAAATAATTTGTACCAAAACAGTTTGTCATTAATTCGATCCCAGCTACCCATCGCAGAACATATCCCACCAATGATTAGCACCAGAATACTGAGTAGTAAATTTTTAACAAGCGGTTTCTGTAACCATAAAGAAAATGTACTCTCTCTCATATTGATCCCCCAAAGTACTCCCCAAAGGGATATTACATCAGTTTAATGTATAAATTGTACAGCATAATTCGACAGAGTTCAACACTTTTCTGAAAGATTTACATCCTAATATGGTTCTTTATCGTTTTGTTAATGAAACTGATATGGGAGTCGGTGTAGAGCTACTGAGCCATAAGGCCATTTTTCTCAATTTGAGAAACGCCAGTGCTAATCGTATTTTGAAGCTTTGAAGCAACACTCGTCCGATATATTTTTCGTTGGAAATCAGCTTGTCGATTACTTTCCGGTTCCACTTGGGTTTGCCTGTCGGGGATGGGATACTTTGTTGTTCCAGACTAAAGCGATTTTTCCAAGGCTGTCGCCAGATACTGCTCAAACATCCAGCGTATCACTCGGGCTTCATCAGAATCAATCTCCAGCTTACCATCTGAACTGCCTCTATAGCCATAGCATTCGCACCTTGCCATTTTAGGAGCTGTCATCCTGGGAGCCTTGCGCAAACGGGCTTTAGGGCTTGTTTGAAAAATTAAAGGAGCTGTGCTAAATCAACAAAATGGCGATGGACGCCAGGTAAACAAAGGCGAGAAAAGACGCATCCAATTTGTCATATCTGGTGGCAATCCTGCGAAACCATTTGAGCTTTTGAAAGAAGCATTCAAACAAATGCCGCTCTTTATATAAGCACCAGTCTACAGGCCACGGATCAGAAACATTGTTCTGTGGTGGGATTACGTAGCTGGATCCCTGTTCCGAGATGTAAGCCCGGATCGTCTTTGCTCCATAAGCGCAGTCTGCTAATACGTTGCTTCCGCTGATTTCAACCTTTTTCAGTAGTTCAACAGCGTGGACTGAATCATGGTCATTCCCCGCAGACAGCATGAATTCAACCGGGTTCCCCAGTCCATCCACGATAGCGTGCAGCTTTGTGTTCAGCCCGCCTCTGGTTCGCCCAACCGCCTTATCCGCCGTCTTTTCCCCCTCCATTGGCACTTTCGTGAACCTTGATGCAGGTAGCGTCCAAGCTCAGGTTTTCCATATCCGCATCTGCGGACAATGCGCGAAATATGGCTTCCAATGTGCCATCGTCCCGCCATTTGGCAAATCGGGCATACACAGACTGCCAGGGGCCATACACCTCCGGCATTTCCCGCCACTGCGCCCCGCTGCGGACGATCCACAGCATACCATTGAGCATTTTCCGGTCATCTTTCCGGGGGCGGCCTCGCTTCCCTGTTCTTTCCGGTGGAAGCATCGCTTTCACCCGTTCCCATTGTTCTTTTGTCAATTCATATCGTTTCATGCCACTATTTTACACTTGTTCATTATTTGTGTAATATCCTTTTTTCAAACAAGCCCTAATCTCAGCTTTATTCATTTCGTTGAAATCACATCAAGAGCCTGCGTCAAATCGTCCACAGTGTCCACATCATCATGCTGCTGTACTTGTCCCCGGAGAAGGAGCACAGGCCTGATCCCAGCACTCCTTGCACCTGCCACATCGGTATCATAGGAATCCCCGATATGGATGGCTTCCTCCGGTGTACCGCCGCTGATCCGCAGGGCCTCGTCGAATATCTCTCGGTGGGGCTTGTAGGCCCGCACTGTATCCGCGCTGATGACCCCCGCTGTATTCAGCCCATTGCGCCGCAGGGCCTGCTCCATGTAGGGACGCCCGTTGTTTGTGATGATATAGATGGGGACAGGGCACTGCTCAAAAAAGATATGGGCATCTGGGAATACCGGGGCGTTGACCCAATGGCTGCGGATCAGGCCGCGCAGAGCATCCGGCTCGTCTGTCAGCCCAATCTGTGTTTCCATATCCGAAATGAGCCGGTTCACAATTTCATCTTCCGTGAGATAGGCATCCAAATAGCTGTCCGCCTCATAGCGGCGGCGGTTGTCCAGAATGAAACGCTGAACCTGTTTCGGGTCGTGGACGGCACTGTTTTTGCAGATATGACGGACGATTTCTCCCATTTCCTGACCGTGTTCGTCCACGGTGGCGCCCATATAGTCAATAAAGACCACTTTGATCATGCCTACACCTCTTTCTGCTTGGAAACTGTGTTTTACTATTATAACATGACTGGAACCGCAGTTTCAAATTTTGGAAGGAAGCGCATACACTTACTGTGTCTGCGCTCTCAGAGCCAAATGCGCAAGAACCTCATATAGAGCTGCCGCTCAAATTCTTGGCATGTTGGGGTAAACTCATCCACCTCTCTACTCAAATTGATACTCTGACTGAGGAGAGAGCATGGAAACAATTTCTTCAAGACAACGACGTGTTGATTTTTCAAAAGTCATGCTTCCAATGGTGACTTCGCGGCGGTATCGTCCAGAAGGTTTTGAGAAAAGTGCTGCATAAACTTCTCTCAACCTATCTGACAGCAAAATTGGCGTTTCCTCTCCTGCATAGTTTATAACTTGGCTTTCTGAATCATATGTTTCTTGGCGGGAAAGGAGAAAATCCACTCGAAGCCCAACATTAGGACTCAGCAGAATGCCGATCATTGGATCTGGGGTTAAGCCCGCCATGAATCTATTGTATAAGTCAATATCATACATTTGCAGGGCAAGTACAATGGGTGCGACATAACACAAAGCAAAAACTTCTGCGTTTGCTTCAGGAAATCCACCCGGATGCTTTTGTATGGCACTACCAGCTATTTTCATCATCTGCCCATATCGTTCCGTTTCACGCAGAGAAAAATTGAAATATTTTGCGGCCTCAATGCACACCGTCTCGAAAATGTAGTTATGCCCTATATCAAGTTGACGATTAAAAAAAGATTCGTGGTCGATGCTTCGCAACGATATCCGAAGATCGAAAAACTTATCTAAATATCGTGTTGAATTAAACTCTGAACCATAGTAACTCTTTACGGTCCATTGAAGTTGAGATAGACTAACGGCAAAAACGAAAGTTATGCGATCATCATCTAAATAATGTTTGATACGTTCCAAAAACCGAATTGCGTAATTCGGCTTGCAGCGATCAAGTTCATCAATAAAGAAAACTAAGCGATTTCCGTGTTCTTGAATCAATTGATCAAGAAATTCTCTCACAAGACTATGTATGTTATCTGCATTCCTTAAAGATGCAAATGTGTCAGTGCCTTTTGCCTGACTGAGAAGCGTGGAAATATCGCGACCACTTATGACAGAAGCAAGTGCCGCAGCGGTATTACTTAAGGAGCGGTTCTTTTCAGGGGAAAACTTGATTTGGTTGCTAACCATAGTGGCATAAACTAATGATAGTATCGGATCATCGTGATTGTCATTTATCCATGCATCATAGTAGATTGTTGTGCAGCTTTCTGGAACAGAGAAATTCGAATCAACTATCTTTATGACTTCTTTACGCAGGTCATCAGGCATCTGCGAATAAGGGTTTTTGGCATCCAGTAGCAGTTTGACTTGTTTAATAAAAAATGTTTTGCCTGAACCCCATTCCCCGTTGAGAGCAATCGAGTAACAATCACCCTCCATGTTTGATAAAAGGGCCAAAAACCGCATGATATCTTGTTTTCGCCCGATTAAGTTAGATTTTAATAAATGGAGCACATTGTCATCTGTTGGTTTATAACTGTAACTTTTCATAGTTCTACCTCCTCGCCATTATGTCTATCATGATAAAAGTCCCGATACCATTGAACCAGTTTCAGCATAAACTCTGGAAAAAGCCAAGCCCGGAACATCTCTGCGATTTCTGGATGGGCAATCGTCCCGCCCCCTTTGCCACGGCTTGTTTTTATCCCTTTGGCGTTGGTGGAACGAATCCACAGCGAAGGCGTCAATGTAGTGCCGGTAGTATGTACTGCGTGAATCAGTTCATCGCAGGCATTGTCTTGAAACTTGGGATTGTAGATTTTCTCCCACATTCGTAAATATTCAACTGTCGTATTACTCCGCAACCAGCTTTGGATGAGGTAGCTTGGACTGGAGGTTTTCTTTTCTTTGGCAATTTCTGTTAGGGAAACATAGGGGTTAAGGCATGAACCATTAGTACGCATCTTTTCACCAAGCGGAGATAACCGAAAGCCGGGAATCTTGTCGGTGTCCAACTGTTCAAGCATTCTTTCAGAAAGATCGTCAGCCTCAGCTTGAGTCATGATTCCCTTTTTCACAAGCCGCTTTAGAACCTTTTCCTTGGAGATTTCGTATGTCCACTGCGCTTCGATTTGAGCTTCTCGATCCGTCATGAATGATCCCCCTATACCTGCATATAGGGCTATTATATCAGACAAGTTATGACAAAGATAGTCCCAACTCTTGAATTTCCAATTCCAAGGTTCCATCTGGATGAATTGTGATAAAGTCGATATATTCTTTCACTGCCTGCTCATCGAAGGTAACCAAGCCAAGATTTGTGCATATGGCATCTTTGATCTGCTGCTCTGGAACAAATGGCGAATGCCTGCAAAAATGTTTTCCGTGCTCCACTCGATTGGCACAGCGCCATACTACTTCGCCAGAGGGGCGTGTGATGCGTCGGTAATTGCGCCCACATTCCCCACAAGTCAAAAGGCCGCTCAGTACACTCTGAGAGTTGTACCGGGTGGCCTTTCGTTGATTGGTATCTTCATCAATATTGCTGCGCTTACCCTTCTCGCCCTGTGCCAAAAAAAATTCATCGAAGCTAATGATGGGGCCAATGTAGCGCTGGTTGGAGAGTAGGTCACTGATCACAGCTTGAGTCCATTGGGCTTTGCCCCTTGGTGATAGGATGGCTTGGGCAAAAAGAAAATCAGCGATACCTTTCAGGCTCATGCCAGAGAGGTACTGCCGATAGATAGTTCTTAAAATATTGGCTTTTTCTTGGTCGATAGCTATGTGGCCATCTGGGGCTAACATGAATCCATATGGAAGCGGCATGATGGTATCTCCTTTCAAAAGTCACGAATAGGTGTATTTGCTAAAAACAAATTGATACGTATATGTGGGTTTAAAGCGGTTGTTTTCGGTGAAAATCCCTGCCAAGGAGTAAATTCAGGGGGATCCTCGTATATTTTTTACAGGAAAAGGAAGAAACCTATCTTTTGAATCAATCAAAAAACAGGTTTCTATGGTTGGCTCAATGTGGCAAAATCGCTTTTGGGAACGCGTTGCAGGGCAACAAACTGTCTGCAATATGGTTCAGCTTGAAATCTCGTCGTTTCGCTTTTGAAAGAATGGCAACCCTGATCGGCTCTATTTATATAAGCATAGTGCTGTTTCCAATAATTTTTGACTAATCAACTCAACTGGCCGTTTAAGTTCCCTCTGAGATAATAGCAAATATTCCATATCGCCAATATGATCACCAATAAATGTGTTGTACTCGTCAAAGCGCTTTCGAATAAAATCTACTTTATCAGAAATGGAAAACTCATCCTTCACCGTTTCCAAAATATGTATCTTGTTATTTAAATCTCGTGTGCGCATGGTTATATCTTCTTTTTCTTGATTTGAAAAATCATATAAAACCTTTTGGTCAAAGAGGACTTGCATTTTTAAAATCAGATCTGAAACAATATCTTTTTGCTTCTGCCGGTTATTTTGTCTCTGGACAAGATAATATGAAATAGCGACAGCGACAGCAATTGTAATGCAATCAACTGCAGAGGCTTTCCAGAATGCTGCTTTTTGTTCCGACACATTATAAATAGCAAACCAGAAAAATAATATAATGCCTACTCCAATAAAAAACCACTTGGCTATCGTGCGTAGTATTTTGGTCATAGAAATCTCCTACCGTTTATTTCAATGCATCTTCAATATACTGCTTTACCTTTGCGATTAGTGGGGGTTCCTCATCTGAAATGATAGTTATCTTTTTAAGTTTCTCATTTTTGAGTTCTCGTGCAAGGCCACCAAACGCTTCTTCCAGAAAAGAGGTAGCATATCCATATCCTCCATCTAAAATCACCGTAAGTCCCTGAGAGCTTTTTAAGGCCTCCAAAAATTTGGGCTTGAGTATTCTTTCCCTAAAATCTTCGCCAGAATATTTTCCTTCTGAAGCGAACCGCCCGCCAGGAGTTCTCGTGTAGTCAGTTGCGATATTAACTGTGATCATATAATACCTCCTCTTTTAATATATCCCATGTAAATAATGTTCCTTCAAAAGTTTGGTCAAAGTTTTCGGTTTCAATTCCACCATTTTCTTTTACTGTACATTTTCCTTGTCCGGAAATAATACTTAAACCCATGATTGACAAATTACATGCGTCCTCATATATTCCAGGCAGTCCTTTTCCCCGGTGTCCTTGCTTGGTTTCACTTCTAAACGTCCCTTGCAATGCTGATTTAAGATACACGGCATCGTTTCTGAATGCAAAGTCTTTAATTTTTTCATAGAATCTTTTTAGAACAGTTTTCGGAATTCCAAGCCCAGTATCAAGAAAAACGAAGTGTATTGCAGTCCCAGTATCCTGCGCAAATATATACCAGTTGCCCATCATGGTCTGAGCTTCCTGAGTGTCATAGGCATGCTGGTGCGTGTTTGTCATAAGCTCAATAATCATAGGGTATAGACGCTTAGTACTTAAGACTGTCTGCGTAGACGAGCTTTGCACAAAATCACAAAAAGAACTGGCCAGTTCTCCGTCAGCATCGACTCCATCCGAAATTTTCATATAACTATTATCTGGCTCAATTTGTAGCTTTGAGGTAGAAGAAACAAATGAAAAGAAGCCTGATTGTTCAATTATGTCACGTGCAGAATCTGCTTTAGGCATATTTCCACCACAGCTTATTCTAAGAAATCGAATACGACGCGTATTTCTTATAATAGCTATTAGGTACATAATTGCATCAGGAGTAATTATTTCTACCTCAGATAAATCAAAGAGAATTGAATCCCTGAACTTACATTTCTGAATTGTCTGTAAGACTTTATCAAAGTAAATTATTGCGCTTTGTGTCTCGTCAAAAATGCTGAGATGTCGGGGAGCTTTAAGCCTATAAATTGAAGTTCTCCCTGTTGAGTTGACTGCAGCAACTCCTGGTTGCATTGAATGCTGAAAACGTTTTTGCAACTCATTCCTTTTATTCCGCTTTGTTAAATGCTGTAATATTTTGCGGCAACGGGAATCATGAAATCGCTTGTTTTTTTCTTTGCGATTAGTGTGTACCATAATTATAATACCCCATAATGCTATAATTATAATTAATATGATACCATACTTTTCTTGAAAAAGCAATCTGAATCCCTCGCTTACAAAATAAATATCAACGGCATATCTGTATTTAAACTGTATGCGGGGGAGACGTTTCGATGCAAAAATGTTTGTTCAGGAATTCCCTGTATAAGATTTGTTTGAGCTTTTTTGTTGAGAGGAACACAACTTATAGTAGATAAAGTGTGACCGATTGCTGTGACGATTTTACATTAATGTCGTTGCAAATGAAAATGGTCGCTAAGTACAATCTTACCCGGTTGTTTCAGAATATGGATGAAATTTATCGGATTTCCCTTTGTTATTTCCTTTCATTTTCTGCACTAACTCAAAGATTTCCCGCCCAATGATGGGCTCATGTGCGTTTTCCACCAAGTACGAGTCAAGCTGACCTATGTTCTTTGCCCGCCTGCCGGTCAAGAAATCGGCAGTGAAAGTTTTCTGCATCCGCACCTCGCCGACATACTTTTCATTCGCCCCTGTCAAGCATAGACCCATGCTTTTTTGTAAACATTTTGTGAATGGAGGGCGATTTAATAATTTTGCACTGAATATTGTCGGAAGCAAATACTGTTGCTGGGCTCCAGACAGATACCCAGTGGTTCACATACTCGTCTGCTCTTTTATCCGGCTGCCTCTGCTCATCCTAATTGCTCCTCTTTCAAATGTCCGCATGAAATTAACTTTTGAAAGTCATCCTGATAATTCCACACAATTTCAATGTGACGATCTGGGAAAACCCGAACCTGTTTTAGCACATCGGCAACGACTTCATCCGTTAATTCCTGAACCTCGGCATACTGTTTGAACGTATCCACAAAGCAGTTCTGTGATTCAGCATTTGAGCAGCTACTTTCTATGCCTGTTGTCAGCGATGCAATTCGGTCAGAAAGGTCATCAGATTCCTTTTTCAAGATGGTTCGCTGTGAGATATATGCTTCTTTACTGATCTCCCCCAAAGCGAATAACTCATATAGTTTGTCAGTCTGCTGTTTTATCTGATTGAGCGCATCCTTGAGCGTTCCCAACTGAGTCAGCATAGCCTGGGTGTCTTTCCTATCTTGCCTGTGATGCTCCTCCCATATTGCGGAAACCTCCAGTGCCGCCGCCGCTTGAACATGAAGTCCGTCCAGGACCAATGCAAAAAGATCCTTCTCCAATATCCTCGTTCCCATACACGAATAAGCGTCCGTCATGCTTGACGTGCGGCAGATATAGTATGGTGCTTTAGCCTCCTTTCGTGCCATGGCGTGACCGCAAATACCGCATCGGAGCTTTTTTCGTAATGGCTGTCTTTCAGGAAAACTATCACGTTCCACGTATTCCCTCAATGCAGCTTGAGCCCGATCAAATTCTTCTTGTGTGACGATAGCGTCGTGTGAGTGCTCTGTTATGATCCAGTCCGTTTTACGAACCTTGACACTATGCTTTTGACCCACGATATCGTAGTATCGTTTCCCGTAAACCACCTTGCCCAAATACTGTTCGTCTCGAATGATCCGAATAATTGCGCTGTCTGTCCAAAAATTTTCCGCTTGGACGTTGTTCCAAGATTTTTGAGTACAGCCTGCCGCCAGCTTATAGAGCATGGGTGTCGGTATGCCAGCGTCATTCAATGCTTTTGCAGTTTGAAGCGCAGACTTCCCGTTCCCTACCATCCGAAAAATGCGTTGCACGACTGTAGCAGCTGGCGGATCGATCACCAAATGGGCTTTTCTTTGCGGGTCTTTGATGTAGCCGTAGGGCGCATAACGTGATACAAAATCACCCCGCTGGGCCCTCTGTCTTTTGGCACTTCGCACTTTACGTGACAAGTCTCGGCTATACAGGTCATACAAAAGGGCCCGGAAAGATGTGTCCAGGTTATCCACATCCATAGGATGTATGCTGTCGATGCCGTCATTGACCGCAATGAACCGCACTCCAAGGAAGGGGAAAATTCGGGAAATATAGTTTTCCACAGTTAAATAATCCCGCCCAAATCTGGATAAATCTTTGACAATCACGCATTGGATTTTGCCTTGCCGCACCTGTGTAAGCATTTCCTGAATGGCTGGGCGGTCAAAATTCTTCCCACTCCAGCCATCGTCACAAAACTCTATCACCTCAGCATCGGAAAACTCCGAAATTTTTCTAATATGCGTATTTAACAGAGCGCGTTGATTGGAAATGCTGTTGGATTCTGTTTTTTTGGTTTCTTTCAGGTCGATATCCTCGGAGGATAACCGGAGATATTCAGCAATCACATAAGAACTCATGCCGACACCTCTTCGCTTTTTTCCAGAAGATGGGCCAGAGTGCGGTATTCATCCTGGAAACGTAAGGCAACGGAAACATGATCGTCCGCATCGACTTCCACCCGCTCAATCAAAGCATGGGCCATCCCTTCTGTGAGTTCGGTCTCATGTGCAAACTGCTCACAGGTAATAAGCCAAGGATTCTCATCGATCTTTTTCAGTTCAGTCTGCTTCTGCTGTTCCAAATCAGCCAAACGCACCTCTGCATTTTTTATATCTTGCTTGTAGCGGTTTCGCAGCCGCATATATTCGTCTTCCGACATCAAACGATCCACATAATTCTGATAGAGACTGTCATAGAGCATCCTTGCACGCTCAAGCGTGTTATTTGCCGCAGCAATCTCCTGCCTCAGCGCCTCCCCATGGCTGGTTGATTTAGCGGACTGACTATACTTCTCTGCCAATTTCTTTAGGTTCCCAGCCAACGCAATTTCTCGCTGCACGGTGTCCCATAGAATCTCCAGCAACTTTGTTTCCCGCAGATATTTTTTTGGACAGGAAGATGGGTCTTCGGAATGTGTGAGGCAGATGTATGCGTAGTACACATGACCGCACTTTTCAGATACATTCTTATAGCGGACCATTGGCCGCTTGCAGTCCGCACAGAAAATCAAACCACGGAGGATATGAGGAATCGTTCCCAAATCGTCAAAGCGTCCGACCCTCTCCTGATGAACCGCCCGGCACTTTTCGGCTATCTCCTTGACAATGGAAAAGGTTTCTTCGTCAATAATCGGTTCATGCGTATTGGGAACCACCACCCATTCAGATTTTGGACGTTTGCACATCCTTTTTCCAGCAGAAAGAATGTTGTAGCTGCGGCCCTGGACCATATGGCCAAGATACACCTCGCTTGAAAGGATTACCTTAATTACAGGAACATGCCATACCGCATTGGCATAGCGTTCGGCCTTGACCTCCCCTCTCTGATAATGATAGCGGGATGGAGACGGTATCCCCATCTCATTCAGTTTTCGAGCAATTTGAAGATAACTAACCCCAGAGGCCCTCCATTGAAAAATCATCTGGACAATGGGCGCGGTCTCCGAGTTTGGCTCCAGCTTGTGATTGTCAACGGCTGACTTCTGGTAGCCGTATGGCGCCCAAGAGCCTATAAACTCTCCATTTCTCTGTTTTGTTGCCAAAGCAGAACCGGACTTCCGGGAAATATCCCGGCTATAAGCACCGTTGAAGATATTCTTTAACGGCACAATATATCCTTCCGCGTCCCTCTCGGCAGTCAGGGTATCAAAATTGTCATTGATAGCAACAAAGCGGACATTCAGGAATGGGAATATGCGTTCCAGATAATTGCCAGTCTCCAAATAGTTTCTTCCAAAGCGGGATAGATCTTTGACTACGATACAGTCAATTCTGCCTTCCCGGATATCGGACATAAGCCGCTCAAATTCCGGCCTTTCAAAGTTGGTTCCCGTCCGTCCGTTATCGCAGTATATATCGCAAAATTTCATATCCGTCTGACTTTCGATATACTTCAGGACGAGTTCCCTTTGTGCATGGATGGTGTCTGCTCCCGGGTTGCCGCTGTCCTCTACAGAAAGGCGAATATATCCACCGGCAAGGTAAATCTTGCTTTGAGGAACAAGCGGTTCTACTGTTGTAGGCTGCACATAGTTGACCTTGCGTTTTGTCCTTGCCACGTCAGCCCACCTCCTGTTCAGAGCGTGCCTGACGGGCCAACAAATCGCTCAACCACTGAAACTCATTCTGCCAGCGGAATACGATTTCCAGCCGGTGCTCCTGGTACAGCATGATCCGCTCAATCAGCATTACAACAACAGACCGATCCAATTCCGAGATATTTTCGTGTTTACGAAACTGATCCATCCACGCGCGATTTTCTGAGGAACCCGCCAATTCCTGGCTCATTTCCTCTCGGATACCCTCCGCCTGTTCCTCAGCCTCTTTCCGCCGCCGGGTATATTTGGCTTTCAAATCCTTGTAGTCTTCACGGTCAATGATACCATCGGCCAAATTCTCATAGAGGGATTGCAAAAGCGTCTGTGCCCGGTCAATTTCCTGGCGTTTGCGGTCAAGCCGTTTTTGCAGCCGCTGCATACTGGCCTGACGGAGTAGTGCTGTATCCGTCATTTCCAGCAATTCTGACAGATCAATCACACTACGGATATGCTGCTTCAGCGAATCCAGCACAACCTCATTCAATGCAGTATCTCGAAAGCGGTGAGAGGAACAGCATGTCTTGTCTTGTTTATGAGCGGAGCATACATAATACACATATTTTTTATTCCCTGATGATACGGTTTTCCGCACCATGGAAGCACCGCATTCCCCGCAGAACAGGAGTCCGGAAAAATATTCGACAGATGTTCCTCCAACACTGGTGCGGGTGTCCAGAGCCAGCACCTGCTGCATAATCTGGAAATCCATGCGGTCAATAATTGCCTCATGGTTATTTTCCACTACGGCCCATTCTGACCGTGGGCGGTTGACCTGACGCTTGACCCTATAGGTGGGTGTTGTTACCCGCCCCTGCTCCAGCGTTCCGATATAAACAGGATTTTTCAAAATTCGCAAGACTGTTTTGGCGCACCAGCCGGAATCCGCTTTTTTACGGAACTTCGTCTGGTAGCGCATGCCCTGCGAGGTTTTATAATCCATTGGCGTTGGAATACCGGTTGCATTCAACCGGTCGGCGATATCCTGTGCGCTGACCCCGTCCATTTTCCAGCGGAAAATATCCCGCACCACACCGGCAGCTTCTTCATCTATCAGCAGACGATTATGATCCTCCGGGTCTTTCTTGTATCCATATACGGGGAACGCACCAATGAAATCACCATGCCTGCGTTTGATGTCCAGATGGCTACGGGTTTTGATTGAAATATCCCGGCAATAAGCCTCATTCATCAGATTTTTGAACGGAACGATCAGCTCATCCGATTCCGGGTTGCGGTGCAGGCTGTCATAGTGGTCGTTGATGGCAATAAATCGCACACCGAGGAAGGGGAATATCTTTTCGATATATTCTCCCACTTCCAAATGGTCTCTTCCAAAGCGGGATAGATCCTTGACAACGATGCAGTTGATCTTGCCGGCCTTGATGTCAGCAATCATTTCCTGAAAAGAAGGACGCTCAAAATTGGAACCTGTATACCCGTCATCTACTTTCATGCCGCATTCCCGGAGATCTGGACTCCGGTGCAGATAGTCGCGTATCAATTCTTTTTGACCCCTGACGCTGTTGCTCTCCTCTTTGTCGCCATCCTCACGGGAGAGCCGGACATACCCATAGGTATTCCATACTTTAGTTATGTTTTCGGGCATAAGAAAAACCTCCCTGTCTAAAGGCCCAATAAGCCCTTGGACAAGCGGGAGGCGCTGATTCAATTCACCTATGCAAAATATTATATCAGCCCGTCCCCCGTTTGTCCAGAGATTTTTTCAGCATTTAGACCGTATGTAGCTGAGCAGCCTATCTTCCAGGGTAACATCGGTTTCCACAAAGCTGACTTTTACAACATACTTCCCATGCCGATAGCAGTAGGGATTCCCAATCTGCCGAAGATAATCCAGCATCCGTTCCCGTTTCGGAAGTTCCGTTTTTATTTTTACGTCCCGGATATCACGAAGGGTTTCCGGGTCTACCGTGTGAATATCCACAGAACGCAAGATTTCAAGTTCCTGTTCCGTAGGCAAAACCTGCTCCAATTAACGCACCCCCCTTATCGAATTTTTGTTCCGTTAAAAATTACCGTGTAAACCGTTCGGCCGTCTGATTCTTCCTTGTCCTTCCTCAGCATATGATATTTCCACCCGTTTAATTCAAAGTCTTTTGTAGGGATGTAGGATGGACTATCAGCAGAAGTGAGCCGATATATTCGCCAAATTTGTAACTGATCAAAATCACCGGTGGTATAGGATTCTTCATAATCCGGAGAATAGTAAATTGGAGGTTCAGCAGCAAAATAGACCGTCACTACCATGAGGTAAATGCAACAGATCACAAGGATTGCTACACCCCCCAAAACGAATGATTTCCTAACCATGGTATTATACGTTAAAGCGATAGGACAGTTTCTTTCCGCCCCGCACACTGTTGAACTTTTCCAAAATGACCTTGGCGTAGCGCAGGGCAGCACTATTTGTGCTGAAATCCAACTTGCCACGCCGGATGATTTCGTCCGGCTCAATCGAAGACAACCGCTTAACAAAAACGATGTCATTCAGTTCCGCTCCGTACGTTTTCAGAAACAGGGCCATGCCGGACAGAACCGGCCCCATCACAGAACGGGGATCTCCTTTCCATGTATCATTCAAGAGACGGAACATGCGGAGGAACGCTTCATCTCCAAGGAAATGATAAGCATTGATGACCGCTCTAGTAGCAACTACTTCATATTCTCCGCCATGGCGCTGCCCTAACGCCCAAACGAAACCGGCCATACCCATTAACCGCCGGATTTCTGTGGTTTCCGCATCCATGCCGGATTCTGCCAAAGCATTCGTAGATTGGGACAGGCTTAGCCGCTTTTTTGCTTTGTCCAGCTTATAGCACAGTTCGGCCTCCTGCTCATAGGTCATACCGCTATATACCTTGCAGCGAATCATGACCTCCCGGCCTCCATGGAGCTTTCGCAAGGCGGAAATTCTATGCTGCCCATCAATGACATTATACCGCCCATCCCGGTAACTGACCGCTAAAGGATCGAACAGTCGTTCATCCCATTCCCTGACCAGACGATCTACCTCCCGATCATCTACGGGCCGCTGGTAAGGCAAGCCAGAGGTCAGTTTGTCCGTAGAAATAACCCGCTCAACACAGACAGCGGCAGGGGATTCAGCGATGGGTTGCTGCGTGGGCCTTTGGAATGTTTTGCAACGGCTCCTTTTACTCATGGTTGTCTCTTCCTTTCTGAACATGGTGGGATAACAGCTTCACGGCGCTATGAATTTCATTCATTTGCTGCTGGAAATATTCAAATTGAACCTGGGTTAAGCCAGGGAATACCGGCTCGTACTCTGCAATATGGAACCAGTCAATCTCCTGCTGGAACTTACGGACAAATTCAGTAATTTCTGCAAGAAAGCTATCTGGTGTGCTGCTGCAATCCTTATTTGGATTTTTCAAATCGGCTACGGACTCTTTGATGCTTGCATACTTCACTCCACCAAGTGAGTATGGAACGCCAGGTATTGCACCAGCAGGCAATGGTGTACCTTCCAATTCGCCTGATTGCACAGGAGCAGAGTTTGCTGTTGCCTCTGTAGGCGGTTGCTTCTGATCCGGAATCACATTTTCCGGCCCTTCCTTGTGCGCCCCCTCAGTGTTTGGACCAAGTTGACCACTATGGCTGGCAGCGGGATGGACAGCCAGCCCTGAAGCATCTGCGGTTTGCTCTGTTTGCGAAACAGACGTAGTCGGAGTAACCGTTTGACCTTCCAAATATTCGTCTATCGATTTTATTTTTCCTGAAACAAGCAAAGAAGCGGCCTCAGCCTGCTGATTCGGCGCAAGGCGGGACAGCCTAAGCGTTGTTTCTTTTGGAATATCTGTATGACGAATTAGTTCCTTGGCTTCGGGCGTTAAATTCTTCGCAGCTTGAATTTGACGCCTGACGGTGCGCGGTGTAACTCCCAGTTTAGTTGCAGTGTCCTCCACGAAAGGCTTTAACGTCGCGGACATTTTTTCCGCGACGTTGTTGCCAACGGCCCGATTCATCCCTGCTGCCTGGGATATACCAACCCTTGTTTCCGGGTGCAGTGTTTCATAGATTTCCTTGCGGCGCAGCAACAGATCCCCAAAATCTACAGCAGATAAATCTCGCCGGACAAAGTTTTCATCAATTTCAGCAAGTTCAGCCTGCAATCCCTCCAAGGTGCTGACGGTACACTCGATGTCTGTCCAGCCCAGACTTTTGGCGGCCTCCAAGCGGTGCAGTCCCGCAATCAGCGTGTAATCGCGGTCAATGGTAATAGGATTGAGCAGGCCAATCTCTGCGATGCTCTTCGCAAGTTCCTCTATATGTTCTGGCAGTGCCTCACGGCGGCCAGCGTTGATTTTGATTTTGTCGATTTGGATGCGCATGCCGCACCTCCTCATTTTGCGGAAAATGACGCGGGCAGCGCCGCAGGACCTCGTTGCATTCGGCTTGCTAGCCTGAACCAATTCCGGCGGCAAAATGCCCACGCCATTCCCTGATGTGTGTTATAAGGTAATGTGCCGTATTCACAGACGACTGGATCGCCCGCTTGCTTCCGGCCCCGGCACAGGAGTATATTGTGAGCCGCCGGCGGCACCCGGCGCGGAACCGACAGATGGTGATTCGGCAGTTGACGAGGCTGCCCAGGCCGATCCCACAGTTCTTCCCCACCTTATCCCTATGATAAGATTTCGCGCACGTCCTGTTATGTTTTCGCCTTGCCTCGCGTGTCAACAGCTATGGTGTCCCGCTCGTGCCTTTGATGCTATCGTTTTGACGGATGAAAATGATTGTTCGATCTGTTTTCTCTCCGCAGACAGTCTTTGCGTCCGTAACTGTGCCATAACAGAACATTTCTCACATACTGACGATAAGGAGTATTCAACTCCTGTTTTTCAAGGTGCACTCGGAGTGTGTATAGATGCATAGCACAACCACCCCGCACAGACACATCTAACAGATGTGTCTGTGCCGACCGGCTGTGGCAAGAAACAAAAAGGGCCGTCAAAAAATGTGGTTTAGGCAGGTGGTTTCAGATATTTTGTCGAAGTGAAAAGGCCGCTGTCCCTTTCTTCAAGACAACGGCCTTTTGCAAATATTATTCTTGTTGGTCATATAGTGGTGTATCAACAGCATAAGATTTCTCCCCCTGTATTACCTGGCGACTGCTGAAAGATGCTGGCTGTCGCTTCCGCTTTTTTATACAGATTCATTGTATCATCGACTCGTCACAACAATATTTCCGTTCTGTTGTAGTTTGTCTTTGTTCCAGCTATATGTTCTAACGGGATAATACAACGATATTGGAAAAAATAAGCGAGATTTGTGTCGAGAAGAGTGCAAAAATTTCAGGGGAGAAGAATTAAACTTTTCCCCTTACGAAGCCATGTATAAATTCCAAAGACTAGTCTCTAAAATATTTATTTTGCGCTCCTTTCATATCACGGCTTACAACAGAACGGAAATTATGTGATTATCAGCCCCAAGTGTTCGATTTGACGAGCATGGACAGCGCCGCTCTCCATCGTATAGATACGAGTCGTGTTAATGTTGGAATGACCCAGAATATCGGCCAAGCGGGATATATCCTTTTCGATTCCATAATATTTTCTGGCAAATAGATGCCGGAGATTGTGAGGGAAAACCTTAGTTGGATCGACACCAGCACTTTCACACAATGCTTTCATATCACGCCAGATGTTAGAGCGATCCAGCGGTTTGCCGTTCCGAGTGGTAAAAACCACGCCTTCACGTTTGTTGATTTCTTGGAGGTACTTTGTCAAAGTTTTCCGCAATTTCTTGGGCAGGAAAACAGTCCGGCGCTTTCCTTTGTTGTTAATCTCGGTCCTGCCAGTACGAACTGCTTCGACAGTTATAAACTGCAGCTCAGAAACCCGGATACCTGTTCCGCAGATCGTCTGCACCACCAAGGAGAGGCGGCGATTTCCCGCATTCTCAGCTGCATGGACTAAACGCTTATATTCAGCGTATGTCAATTCGCGGTTTTCACTACGAAACAATGATCGTTGGATTTTTAACAGTTTGACAGCTAAATCAGCCCAGCCCATATGTTTCAAAAACCCGTTGAGCGCTGCCAGAATAGAATTGACAGTAGCGGCGGCATATTTCACGATTAAGGTATTTTTCCATTCAATAAGAGCCGATTTAGTCAGCACTTTGCCATCAAAGTATGCGGCAGCCATATTGAGATCATGATTATACTTCAGAATTGTAGCTGGACTTTTTTCGTTTTCCTGTAAAAAACCCAAATAATTACCGATTATTTCGTAAGTGAGCACTCTTGTTCCCTGTTTCTTATACATATAAAAGCCCTCCTATTGTTTGATACATATAATGTTTATTGTATCAGACAATAGGAGGATTTTTCAATGATAAACAGCATGGTTTATCCCAGCATTTCTACGAAATCGCAGAAATGTCCCATAATATTTTTTAGAGCTTTACGCAATTCGACTTTATACAGTGAGCAAAGTTTCTATAATCCGTATTTTTTCTTTAGATACTTGAAGAATTCATTTGCTTCCCTTATTGCAGCATTTGGCAGTGGATGTTCTACAAGATACTTTGGGAGCTCCAATCCAGATGTGTTTTCATTCTTACGGCGAAAGACTACTTTCCTCTGCTCCAAATCAAGATGTTGGATTTCATAGCTCTGCGATTCCCAGCAAGCAGAAATTAGAGTGTCCTGTTGGAACGAGGCATCAAAAGACATCGTACCGGTTTCGTCGTCTATAGATACTTTGTCCGTCCAAAACGCTTCACAGGTACTGGCTGCTGGGGGCAGTTCTTCTCCCAACAGTTTTTCAATCTCCTTGAAACGCAGTACAACAATGTTTTTTTTGCAAAGACGAAAATACTCACGCAGTCCATCATACGGCTGCTTCAAAACGGAAATTGGTGCAGATACCTTTTCAAGTTTTTCAAGAACTGGCACAGGGTCTGCTTCTGCTTCATTCTGAATAAACCCAGCACAGGCCGCATGGACATAAGCGTATTTCAAACTCTTGCTTGGGGCCTTTGGGTTTACCTCAACTAAAGTGATATCCTGATCCGTCAGCATACGCCGTTCGCAGTAAAAGCACCGGCCCTCTTGCCTTGTCCAGATGCCTTTTCGCTCTACGCCGCTTACTTTTTGATTATCACGCCTGCGCTTCAGTTGCTCATAGTAGGCAATATCCAAGTATGGCTGATAACCTGTCTTGATTGGAATATGCTGGGCAACGTTCATGTCAGAAAGAAAAATAACAGAGCGAGTTGGCGTATCCGGCAGGGCAAAAACGTGACGCTTCTGAGAATCTGTTATCCAATACTTATTTACCAAGTGACCCATCTGACGGGCAGGATGAAGTTTCCTCACCTTTTCCAGCAAAAAGGTTTGAACACTGCTGTCAATGGTACGAAATGCCTCCCGCGCATCAGTTACACGATGATAGTTTCCCCATCCCGCTAACTTGCGGTTTAATCCGTCAATCAGCTTTAGCTGTGATCCCTTAAAAGTAGAGATATAGCGATACAGCCGCGCTTGAAAATTATCTATTGCCCTTTCTGACGGTTCAGATACCAACAGAGTGCCATGATACTTTCGCTGATACCACCGGGATAAAAATTCAAATCCATCCTCAATATCCACAATACCGCTTTTGCTCCAATTCAATTCGAGGCCGCGTATAGCGAGAAACTCCTGTATGGTCTCCATAATGGCCTGGGCAGATTCCTTGGTTCTTGCCGTAAAAATTACGTCATCGGCGAATCGTACCATGCTACCATCGCCATAATCTATTTCTCCACTGCCATAAAGCTGATCAAACACGGCATACTGCAGCCCATCCAAGGTCATATTTCCCAAAATGGGCGACAAGGAGGCTCCTTGTGAAATCCCATATTCCAGAGGCGGAAACAACTCCCCATCGTATATCGAACCAGCGGTAAGCGTTTCTGCCAGAACTTTTTTATCAAGCGGAATATTCCTTATGAGCCAGTCGTGGGATATTCTGTCATAGCACTTTCGTACATCAGCCTGGACGACAAACTGCGGCGCTCTGTCGCCGCTGAAATTCCGCTGAACGTATGAATGTGCATCGAAAATAGAGCGGCCTTTCCGAAATGCGTAGGATTGCCTGTCACCAGATGACTCTGCAACCGGATCAACAGAATATGCGTAAAGGACTTGCATCGCTTTGTCATAACAGACTGGAATATTGATTCCCCGCTCCTTTCCGTCTGCGTTTATGATGATCTTTCGATACGGTTTTGCATGATACCCCTTCGAGGTAAGAGAAAGAGCAGCTTCCATCTTTTCTGCGTCCGTTGTCCACTTCAAGCCGTCAATTCCGGGTTCAGAATCCTCTTTCACTACATGGCGGACTGCCAGGGCTTTTGCCCATCTGGAACGCACCAGCATCTTTTGGACTTCTGTAACCTCGGTCATATTTCTGGCATATGTCAGCCGGGAAATGCTTTGCTGATATTTCAACAGCTCCCGTTCCGCACGGTTCCAGTCCATCTCTCGCCACTCTTGCGCTAATTCATTTTTTGACGTAATTCTTTGTGGTGCGCGATCCAAAATTGTCAGTTCAATCGGGCAGTGGTCGGAACCGAGTACGTCCGTTAAGTGCTGGACATCGCAGACATCACCAACGATGTCCTTTGTGACAAGAAAGTAGTCCAGCCGCCAGCCTCGGTTTTCCAACCGCTTATTTAAGCGGTTCGACCACCATGTATAAGCTCCCGCCCTTTTGGGATACCACTTGCGAAAAACGTCAATGAAGCCGGCCTCCAGCAAGGCCTCGAATCCTTCCCTCTCTTCTGAACGAAATCCTGGAGGGTTTTCTTCATTGCGTAGATTTTCCGGGTAGATGTCGATGTAATCCCGCGCAACATTGACATCGCCGCATAGGATGATCGGCTTGGACAACTGTCGAAGATAAAGCAGCAGTTCCGAATCCCACTCTGTTCGATATTCCAGCCGGTCTAAACTATGTTGTGAATTGGGAAAGTACGCATTTACCAGAAAAAACCGAGGGTATTCCAACGTTATCAACCGACCCTCATTATCAAATTTTTCAACACCAAAGCCATAGCGGACAGAGATTGGAGCAATTCTTGACAGCGTTAGAGTCCCAGAGTAGCCAGAACGTTTTGCCGGGTTCCAATACGCATGAAATCCCGACAATTCAAAATCTGCCATACCTTTCGTTTCCTGGAGACAAATCACATCGGCATCTGTTTTTTCAAAGAAGCGTAACGAATTATTCTTTATGTAAGCTCGCAATCCATTGACATTCCAAGAAATGATTTTCATGGCGATACCTCCATCTGCTATCTCATGTATGTCAATCCCTTGATTTTTTACCTAATTATAGCACAGGTGAATTTATTGCCAAACATCGTACAGTCATCAAACACTTTTCAGATTGCAAGGTTAATAATTCTCAACCCCCTTTTCCGGGCATAATTCACAGTATATGCTGTGCCACCCTCCGATTTCGTCATATAGCAAATACAGGTTCCGCTATGGTCTACCAAATGCCGGTTCCGTTTGAACATACAACCACGGGTATACTCTTGGGAGGTATACACAATCTTGTTAGCCTGAGCTTTAATCTCCTCGTAGATTTCCTGATCCTGGCGGCTCCACTTTTGAGCCTGAGAGAGACAGGGGAGGATGAGGATTAGTTTGAGCTGTGGAAGTTCCCGCCGCAGTCTGAGAACCACCCTTGCTGAAATCGTATCCCAGCCCAAGGCCCCACCCGCCCCATAGTAAACAATTTTTTGCTCTACCAGCGTTCGGAGCAAAGTCTCTATCTTCTCTTCCAGAATCGGAATTTGTTCTTGTGGGATGTCCCTGTGACCTGTAAAGCAGCAGGTCATATCTCGCATTGTCATAGCCGCCTCCATCAAGTTATAGAAAATCTTTCTCATTATACCACCATAGGGGAATAATAGCCACTATGAGGGATTACAAAAACCATGATTTCGCTATAATCTTCCCCTATAAGGGAGGTGGTACGATTATGGAGAATCCCAAAACGAAAAACGATGTTCTTGTCCAGATTGGCCGACGTCTTGTAAAAACGCGCACAGAACGAGGCTACACCCAAGAACAACTGGCAAATATGACCGGGCTTTCCATCAAAATGATTTCCGCCGCCGAGAATGGACATAAGGCCATGAGGCCAGAGAATATTATAAAAATATGCGACAGTCTTTCCGTTTCAGCAGATTTCCTCCTGCGCGGGGAATCCCCATTTCTCGGCACTGTGATGGAACGTGAAAAAATCAGTGGCCTGACGCCCAAGCAGCGAGAAGCGCTTTCAAAAATCATCGCAGATTTTCTCTTTGCGTTTGAAGCATGAAACCCTGTATAGCCATGTAAGCGGCGGCCAGACGTTTTATCGTCTGACCGCCGCTTATGCCAGGAGCTTTCATTACATAGATGAGTTTCTTGGAATTTTCGATATATTCGACAAGAATATACAAAATGTGCGAATAATATTCGTTGACATCCACTATATTTTGTGGTATGGTTAGTGTGTAATTGATTGTTTGTGCGTTCCTCACTGAAAGCGTGAGGCTGGGCCAGTGGTCTGGGAACGGGAGGCACCCGTATTGCACACGTTGTTAGGGTTGTACGTTATGCCGGCAGGGCCGTTGCGCGGATAGGCGGACGGTTGCCGGTGGATATTATGGGGGTAGTCTGCCCCAACGCCTTTGAGCGGGAATGACAGGGGCTCTCCACATGGGGGAGCAAAAGCGGTCTTGGAACTGCAAGTCTGTCATTCCCGCTCTTTTTTTATGCTCAAAAGCCGAAAGGTTTTGAGATATATTCATTTTTTGAAAGGAGCACATGACATGACAAAGAAGTGGAAACACAAGAAGCACTCCAAGCCCCGCAGTGGGCCTGCCAGAGGTAAGTACCGCCAGATGTGGAAAGTGCAGATCAGGGACATGATTCCCGGAGAGGAGGAAACGCAGTGTGAACAAGTCGTACCAGCCTTTGGTGCTGGCGGATACCGCGAATCTCGCGCGGCCTGATTGGCTGGCGCTGCGGCGGCAAGGTCTCGGCGGCAGCGATGCGGCGGCAGTCCTGGGTATCTCGCCCTTTCGGACGGCCCGGGATCTGTACTATGACAAGCTGGGTGTCGTTACGGCGGACGATCAGGCCAACTGGGTCGCACTGGAGGTCGGCAATCTGCTAGAACCCTTGGTGGCCCGTATCTTTGAGGAAAAGACCGGCCTGAAAGTCTATCAGCGGAAATGTATGTTCCAGCACCCGCGTCATCCCTTTATGCTGGCGGATCTGGACTATCTGGTAGATTTGCCGGATGGAACCACCGCCATCGTGGAAATCAAGACCACCAACTATAACGCGAAGGACAAATGGTGGTACAACGGGGAAGAAATCGTGCCGGTGTACTACGAAACCCAGGGCCGTCACTACATGGCCGTCATGAATTTGGATCGAGTCTATTACTGCTGTCTTTATGGAAACAACGAGGACGAGGCTATTATCCGGCATATTGATCGGGATATGCCCTACGAGATGGAGCTAATCGCGCTGGAATACGACTTTTGGCACGAAAATGTGTTGGCGCGTGTTCCGCCTCCCTATACGGAGGACGGCGACCTCATTCTGGAGAGCTTGCGAAGAGCATTAGGCCCATCGGATGCAGACGCACCCCCGGTAGAGTTTTCAAAAACACAGTCCGAGCGAATTGCACGGTATCTAAGCCTTCAAGAGGAAAAGAGAAAGCACGATAGTGACACAAAAGCGGTCGATGAAGAAATGCAGCGGCTGAAAGCCCTCATCGTAGCCGACATGGGTCACAGTCTCACCGCAATTTGTGAAGACGGTTGCACCGTGAGCTGGAAGCCGGTTCGCAAGGTTGGAATATCCAAGCACGACTTAGAGCGGCTGAAAGAGGTGCATCCCGAAATTTATGCGGAATACGCAACGGTCTCCGAGAGCCGACGCTTCAATATCAAGCTGCCCAAACCGGAGGCTGCGTAAAAGCGACAGGAGGAACGCTATATGAGTATCGTAGCGGCGTTTGATAGAACGCTGTTCAGTAACCCCGCCAGCCGTTACGTCGTTCTGCGGCTGAAAACGGCTGACATTATGATCCCCCAGGAGGCCCGGAGTCCCTACCACTATAGCGATAACCTGATCCGCTTTACCGCTGTGGGTTATGACCTGCCCCAGACGGACGCGGTGAAGATGGAGTTGGAGGGAACCTGGGTCAAAGGAAAATACGGCTGCCAGCTGCAGGTAGAGCGTTGGCATGAAATCGTCCCGCCGACCATCGAGGGCATCCGCGGCTATCTTGTCTCCGGTCTTTTGAAAGGCATCGGAGAGAAGACAGCGGACGCTATTGTGGCACGCTTTGGCGTAGACGCTTTGAATGTGCTGGAAAAGCACCCTGAGCGTCTGCTGGAGATCCGCGGTATCACGGAGGAACGGCTTGAGGAAATCAAGACCGGCTACGCCGAAAGCAAGACCATGCGGGAACTGATGACCCTGCTGGCCCCGTTCAAGGTAACCCCTGCCACAGCCATGAAAATCTATCAGCACTTTGGAAGCGTTGGCGTTGAACTTTTGCGAAAAAGTCCGTACCGCCTGTGCCAGGTCCCTGGTTTTGGCTTCAAGCGCGTGGACGCCATCGTACAGAAGTCCGGCGGCGACCTTCAGGACCCCATGCGGATACAAGGCGCCCTGTTCTATGCGCTGGAGAAATCCCGCAGTGAGTGCGGCCATCTCTACATGGAAGCGGCCCAGATGATGCGCTCGGCCATGCAGCTGCTCAATGAAAAGATCCCCACGCAGGAAGACCGGCTACAGCAAGCGCAGGTAGAGCGGGAATTGGAAGCCATGATCCTGACCAATGTAGTGGTATCCAATAAGGGGAACATCTACCTGCCTCATGTTTTTACTCAGGAGAATGAAACCGCCCACAAGGTTGTTCAGATGGCGCTGGAGGTTCCCCCTCCTGTAAACCTCTCCTCCGTGATGGAGCAGATCAAGGAAAAGTTGGGTATCTCTCTGTCCGGGCGGCAGGCGGAAGGTGTGCAGATGGTATTCCGCCATAATCTGTCTATCATCACTGGCGGACCCGGTACCGGAAAAAGTACCATTTTGAAAGCTGTGGTGGAGGCATACCGCCTGTTATATCCCAGGGGTACGATTTCCCTTGCGGCCCCTACGGGTAAGGCAAGCCGACGTATGGCGGAAACTACCGGCATCAACAACGCACAAACCATTCACAGCCTGCTTGGACTCCATGGAGAAGACAGCGGCTGGCGAAAAAAAGAGCCTCTGAAAACCGATCTGCTGATTGTGGACGAATGTTCCATGCTGGATATGTGGCTGGCGCATCAGTTGTTTTCCCGGCTGAGTCCCGGTACCAAAGTCCTGCTGGTAGGCGACGCCGATCAGTTAGAGAGCGTCGGTGCGGGCAATGTGTTTCAGGAGTTGATTGACAGCGGCCTTGTACCCGTGACGGTATTGGATGAGATCTTCCGTCAGGCCAAAGGGAGCCTTATTGCCTACAACGCCAGATTTATCAACGAGGGTAACGGTGAGCTGTACTATGGCGCGGACTTTGCCTTTATCCGGGCGGAATCCCAGCCGGAGGTGGCCGAACTGATCCGCAGTCTGTATAAAAAGGAAGCGGCGACCACCGGCATCGGTCAGGTTCAGATCCTCTCCCCATTCCGTTCAGAGGGCGAGGCATCCTCGCAGGGAATGAATGAAGCCATCCGGGATGAAATCAATCCGGCAGCGGAGAACAAGCCGGAGGTCATCCGCAGCGGAAGGCTGTTCCGGTTGAATGACCGGGTCATGCAGATCAGAAACAACTACGATATTACGCTGCATGACAGCACCGGCAAGCAGGTATCCGCAGGCGTGTTCAACGGTGAAACCGGATACATCTCCAATATTCAATCCGGCACCGTCACCGTAAATTACGATGGGCGCTATGCGGATTATCCGTTGGAAAGCGTGGATGAATTGGAATTGGCCTATGCCATGACCATCCATAAATCCCAGGGCAGCGAATGCGATACCGTTATCATCCCTATGCTGGCGGCGCACAAGATTCTTCTGACCCGCAATCTGCTCTATACCGCAGTGACCCGTGCCAAGCGCCGGGTGTTTCTGGTGGGCCAGAGAAAAGCTCTTTACATGGCTGTTGGCAAAACACGGAAGGGCAAACGCAATACCCTCCTGGCGGAGCGGATGCGGCTGTACCACCAATCCCTATCCGGCAAAACCGCCGCAGATAAACCGGCCATGCGCCGGGCAAGCTGAACGCCGCCTCCTACGGGCAGGCGTTAATTTCGGGGAGATGCAGGCACCCAAAAGGATGCCGGCGTCTTTTTTGTTGTCATTTGGCGGTTACGCCGCTATTTGAATTTATGTTGAAGGGAGCAAAACACATGAACGCAAACGAAACCACGATTATCCGCACTGTCCCCGCCGCCGGTGCCTTGCATAAGGTTCCCGGCTTTGACCCGCTCAGGCATTTGCAGCGGGTCACCAACGGCAACGGCGATCAGGTGCTCCAGCTGGGGCTTCCCTACAAGCGTCTCTGGTTCCGCCTGGCCTGTCCCAGCGGGAGGCTGCTGCTGAACCCGCTGCGGATCACCGATCAGATGGCGATCTTCGAGGCGCAGGTGTTCTTCCAGCGTGAGGACCCCACCCCGGCCAGCAGCTTTACCTCCACCAAGACAGCACAGGAGGCCAGAGGTTATATCCGCGCCGCCCAGGACGAGGCTCTGAGCATTGCGTTGGACAACGCCGGCTTTGGCATCCAGCTCTGCGATGTGACGCAGAGTGCGGATGGCGGCAAGACCGTCTCCGAAGCGGCTTGCCCGAAAGCCAATACAGCAGCCACCGTGCAGCCGCAGCGAAAGCCCCTGGAGGACACGGCTCCGGCTGTGGAGGGCATGAAACAGCCTGCCCCGGCACAGGGAGCGGGTAAAGCCGTAATGCCTGTCCCGGCGGCACAGCAGTCTGGCGGCGCCGCAGCTTCTGCTCATCCGCAAGAGGAGGTAGTGGAGCCTGCGTCCGCAGTTCAGCAGCTGCAGGAAGAACCCGCCCCCGCCGATACCGTCCCGGCCCATATGGAGGAGCCGGGCAAGGTCAGCGATCCGGTACGCGCAGAGCGCCAGCCGGAGGAAGTGGTTGAACCGCATCAGGAACCGGCAGGCCAGACTGTGCAGGAAAGTTCCCCCGTCAAGGTTTTGGATTTCCTTGCCAAAACCGGGAGCGCACCTGCTCCTGACGAGGAAGCCGCATCTGCCGCACTCACCGAGACAGTGACTGCCAGTACGTCCCCGGCCTATACGGAGGATATGACTGTCGAGGAGATCGCCGCTCGAATGACGATGGAGGAGGCCCAGAAAATGGTCGTCACCTCCGGTCCCAACAAAGGCTGGACTTTAGCGCAGGTTGCGGAAAGGCGTCCTTCCAGCCTGAAGTTCTTTACGACGCCCTACTGCGAGGCCGCCAACATCTTTAAGGCCGCCGCCACCCTGATGCTGCAGGAAGTGAACCAGCAGAAGGCCGGATAAAGGCGGGAGGAGTTTATGAAAAGCATTATCAATGCGGAGGAATTTTACGGTGCATTGAAAAAAGCGTTTCTTTCCTCCGCGAAAAAATCCAAAATCCCAGGCCTGATGAACGCCCAGATCTCATTTCAGGGAAACGAGTGCGTTGTCACCTGTACGGATTTTAACCAATGGTGTCAGGTAACCATTCCGGCCTGCGGCGATACATTCTCTTTCCAGCTTAAAAACACGAAACGCACTCTGACAATCTGCAATCACTATTCCGGTGATTTGAGCGTAGAGTACGCGGCCACCGGGTGTGACAGTCAGCATGGCGCCCTTACCTTTCGGTGCGGCGGGAAAGCCTGCACGCAGGAAGCTGCGGAGGCGGATGACATCCTGAACCCGCCGGAAATCGAAGAGACGCATACCTATCAGGCGGACGCAGGCACTCTGTTTCAGAGATATAAAAGGATCAAGTACGCCTTATCTGACAACAGCGCGCGGCCTACCAGCCAATGCGTGCAGTTCCAGGACAGCCGCATGGTGGCGGTGGACGGATACCGTCTGGCGGTCAGCCGCGATCCTGCGCTCCAGGTGGAAGGCATCTTTTTTATCCCGCCCGGCGCAATGAATTTGCTCCCTGTTTTGGGGAATACATCCTGCACACTGCTGGTTGGGGAAAAGCACATCGCGTTTGCGGCCAACGGCGTCCGCATTGTGACCCGTATCCCCAAGGGGGATGGGCTGAATATAGACGCTGCTATACCGAAAGCGAGCCAGGAAGAGCACACCGTGAATGTTGATACATTCATCCATGATCTGCAATATCTGAGCGAGTTTATCACAGCCCCGGAGAGTCAGGCTGTCCGTTTCGCTGAAAAAACCATGAGCCTGTCTACCCCTGTGGGTCAAGGCAGCGTGGCCCTGGAGCTGCAGCAGCCTTTGAAAACTGTCTGCGGTTTTAACGGACGGTATATGCTGGAGGGCTTAAAGCAGTTCAGCGCAAAGAAAGCGCACAGCATCACTATGGGTCTCTCCAGCCCTGTCGCCCCCATTGTTTTGACAGACGGCGATGGGGACCTGGCAATGGTTTTGCCCATGCGTCTAAAAGACGGCGCAAGCGCGGCCTGACCATACGATGCTCCCTGTTCCATACCGGTCCCTTTTATAAAATGCGAAGAAAGGAGTGAGCCACATCTATTCGTCGGATTTCCCGTTTACCATCATGGATGTGGTCTCCCTTCTCCGTCTGCCAATCAGGCGGAGAGGGGCGGGCCATGTTTATACTGACTGCCCGTTCTGCGGCGACCGCCGCGGCAAGCTGGGTATCAGCCCGGAGAAAAATGTATGGCGCTGTAACTACTGCGGCGAGGGCGGCGGTATGCTTACCCTCTATGCCCAAATATACGGTATCAGCAATTCTGAGGCGTACCATGAAATATGGGATGCCCTGGCGACAGACGGTTTCGCGCAGGCATATGAGGCGCCCGCAAAGGCATCCTCTGCTTCTGCCGCGGAATCTACCCAGGCAGACAGGGCCAGTGCGGAGACGCTTCACGAAACATACTCTGCGCTTTTGTCAATGCTGATGCTGAACAGCGCCCACCGGGAGCATCTGCGCACAGCACGGGGACTGACGGATGAACAGATCGAGAGCTTCGGTTTCAAAAGCACGCCGTCCTCCCGTATGTGCCGAACCCTGACGGAACGCCTGATGAAACAAGGCCGCACGATAAAGGGTGTACCTGGCTTTTTTGTCAACGACTATGGTAAGTGGACGGTCAAATTCTATGAGCGCACATCCGGCATCATCATCCCTATCCGGGAGATCGACGGTCTGATCCACGGGTTACAGATTCGTCTGGACAACCCTATCAAGGATAAGGATGATCCCCCGGAGAAAACAGGGACGAAATATCTTCCGCTGTCGTCTACCGGCAAAAGCATGGGTTCCAGTGCGGGCAGCCCCGTCCATTTTGTGGGAGACCCGTATGCCCGTGCAGTTTATGTGACAGAGGGCGCATTGAAAGCGGATATTTGTCATGCTCTGACGGGCAGGACATTTGCCGCGACCATTGGAGCGAACAATGTGGCTGCTCTGGACGGCCTTTTCGCCCTTCTGAAGAAAAATGGAGCCCAGCAAATCGTAGAAGCGGACGATATGGACAAGTTTTATAACAAGATGGTACATAGCGGCGCAATGAAAATCCACCGGACGGCAGAGAAAAACGGCCTGCTGTGCCACCAGCTGGTCTGGAATCCAAACTACAAGGGGATGGATGACTGGCTGTTGGCGCGGCGGCGCAAGAAAAACACAAATGAGGTGACAATGCGAATGAATTTCAAAGAGATGTACCTGCACGGCCTGTGCGACCTTCGATATATGGAGGACTGTACGGAGCAGTGGCACAACAACCCGGACGTCAGCGTCGGTCTGCGGGAATACCTGGGCCTGACGGAGCATGAATATGAGGTCTATTTGCAAGGCGATGTCAGCGTTTCTTTTGAGGCTCTGATGAACAGCCAGCGTCAGGAACGGAATTTCCGTATCTATCAGCTCGATCTCAGCGGCGACAGGGTAATCCCATTTGCTTTCCAGGGTATTGAGAAAATGCGGGCCGCCGGCTATGACCAGCCGCCTGCCTCTGAATACCGCCTGATTTACGATGGCTATTTTATGGCGCCGTTGGATCAAACAAACGCAGAGGTTTTGGAACGTGTTTTCGCCTGTTTCAATGACAACCTGCCCGAGGGCTACCATGGCCGCAGCGTATCCATGTCGGATGTCATTGAGCTATACGACAAAAACGACCGCAGGTATTTTTACTGCGATCATATCGGATTCGCTCCCGTACAGTTTTCGCCCATGCTGGCAAAGCGCGGCGGATGACACAGGATGAAAAACTAAGGGAGTTGTCTGCTTTCTGCCGCAATTTGGGTGCAGAGGTTCGCTATCACCCGGAATATGGTCATTTTACGGCAATGCTCTGGGAAGAAGATCAATGGAGCGAAGCACAGGCACGCTCCATCCAGGAAGAAATACGACAGTTGACCACCAGCTATCCGGGACTGGTGTGCTATTGCTTCGACGCTTTCAGCACATTGGTTTATACGGTATCGGAACGGCGGTCGGGCTGAAAAGAAGGAGAGAGAAACCATGAAATTACTGCTCACATATGTTGGGAGCGACAGTTGGGACAGGCCGGTTTATCAGGACAGCGACGGCACGCTGTACGTCGATGTTGACCCGCGAGAGGGCTGGCAGCCGCATATCTGTACCAAATGCAACAACGAGTTTGACGGGGAACCGGACTGCCCGGTATCCGCCGGGATCGAATTTGCTCCATGCAGGGTCGTCTGGTAAAGGGGCGGCCCATGAACACATTGTTTGATATTTCGTTCCTGTTGCGGGAGACGAAAGAAATCCTCCATGTTCTCCTGCCGTTTCTCCCGAGACATGGGGACCAAATTGAACTCAATGGAATTGTCTACATTGTCATAAAGACCATGTATGACCTCTCGGCTTATCAGTGCGGTTGTACCTCAGCCATTCCTGCGAAGATCTTTGTTCGACGGAAAACTGACAACGATTTCTAAATCTAATAAAGAAAAAGGAGATTACGACAATGGGCGTATTTTCTGAGCTTGATATGGAACGTGACAATTTTCATTCCCAGCAGGACGCACCCGCCGGTTTCTCTATGGAGGAAGAGCCGGTTTCTTTGGAACCCCAGGCTGTCCAAATGCAAGTATCGCCGGTGGAACAGCCTGCGGCGGTTGACACTGTATCGGAAGCACCCGCTGATGCCACCGGCAATGAGGGTATTGGAACCGATGCCAAGGAAGTGCCGGAGAAAACAGCTGAAACCGCAGAGACTGAGGATGCCAAGCGTAAGGCCCATGAGGAGGCTGAATCTAAGCGTAAAGCCGAATTTGACGCCAAACAGGCGGCAAAAAATGCAGCTATGCAGGAACAGCTCGCCAAATTGGCCGCTATGAGTGACGAGGAGGTACTGGCAGCCTCCATGCAGCGGGTCAGCGAGGACACCGAAAAGCTGACCCGGCGCAACATGAAGGAGTGTGTGGCTGAGCATATCCAGACCAAGTGCCTAGAAGATCCGGCTTTTGCCCGACTGACCATGCACCCGAAGAAGAGCATGATTCACTGTTTCCAGTACATCAGCCGGAAGGCATGGGAGTATGTCCAGGACGAGTTGAAGGCCAACGGCATCAAGCCCGGCCCCGGCCAGCAGGCCTACGGATGCGATGTTCCCGACGGCTTGTGCTATCAGTGGGCGGAGGACTATTTCCGCGACCCGGATGCTAAAGAAGATCATGAGGACGAGGAAAAGTTTGTTCCGAAGCCTTACACCGGCAGCACGTCTAAGTCCAAAACAACAGGCAAAAAGGACAAGGGCACGAAAAAGGCGGAGAAGAAAACCTCTGAAGCGCCCAAACCTGAGCCTGAACCGAAGCCCAAGGATAACGAAGGGCAGATGAGCCTGCTGGAAGTGGCCTGATGATTGCGTACAAAGGATTTGAACAAGGCCTGATTTGCAGAGAATATCAGTTCCACATGGGCTTGAATGTGACAGATAAGGCCAACTGTGCCCAAAATGGGTTCCATTGTGCGGAGAATCCGCTGGACTGCCTAAGCTATTACCCCAATATGGAGCAATCTGTATATTATCTGGTAATTGCCGGCGGGGACGTGGATGAGGATAACTGCGATTCCAAGATTTCCTGCACGGAACTGACAATCGTCAAGCAGTTGAGCAAACCTGATTTTTTTCTCCACGCCCTTGCCTATATGGTGGATCATCCAAGCAGGCAGTGGAATCTTCATGTTCACAGCAACTTTGCGGAAGCGAACTCCGGCTTTGCGGTAGTTCGCGGGATAGATCCTGTCGCCAAAGGCGGTCTGGGGGCTATCCTGGCTTTTGCCAAAGAGTCCGCAGACGGCAGAAATATCATACAGGTTGCGTTGGCACAGGTGGACGGCAAAAAAGTAATGCCGGACATCTGGTATGGCGTTGATCTGAAACAAAGGGAGGCGGCATAACCATGCTCAAAAAAGAGCTGCTGCAAATGCGCTCGTTGAAAGCTACACAAAAGATGATGCGGCTGGCGGAGAACGATACTCCTGTCAAGGTAAAACGGGAATATTGGCCCGGACATGTCTATGAAGAAGAACACCGTCAGTATGGCCTTTATATGCGGTGCGTAGTACAGAACAATATTCTGAAGGTCGCTTTTTTCCTCCCGGACGCTATGCGTCTGGGAGGGCGCCGGCCTGCTTACGAACTCTATATCGACCGTGAAAACGACAGGTTCATCACATTTGACTGCGCCAACCACAAATGGCTGGAATCAAAAGTAGATCGCATCAACTGGCCCAGCTGTCATTACCACTGTGACAAGAAATGGATTTCCGATTCTGATGACAACATCATCAAGCAGTACCTCGGAACTGACAGCGGATACGACGGAATCCTCTCCTATCAACTGCAGATCCGTGAAAAGGAACTGGCGGCGCGTCATAAAAAAGAAACTGACCAATGGGATGCTGATTTGCTCCAGATTCCTCCTGTTCCAAAGGATTGGGAACGCTGGGTGAGTAAAGTCGGCATCCAGGAAAATTTTATCTTTTACCGTTATGACAAGAGGGGCACGCATACAGGATATTGCTCCTTCTGTGATAAAGAAGTCCCCATCAAACGTCCTTACTACAATAAAGTAGGACATTGCCCTTGCTGCCGGCACAAAGTTGTCTATAAGTCCATTGGAAAATTCGGTCGGCTCTGGACAAATGATGCGTATATGTACCTAATCCAGCGTTGTAAAGACGGCTTCGTGATCCGAGAGTTCATGGGACAGCGGTTCTATTCCAAAGAAACGTATCAGACCCCCGAGCTGTCCATACGGGAAATTCGCAGGGCAATCTATACTCCTGATGCAAAACCGCTTCGGGCCTATTGCTGGGGGCGCTATAAGCTGCACACACTCCGGTGGATACCAACAGGGCTCTGCGTACCGTTCCGCTCCTATTATTACAGTGACCAATCTGGCCGCGTTTATGGTAAAACGATTCCCAGCCTTTCCAAGCTGGAGTTGAGCCGCACGGGGCTGCCTGAAATAGCAATCGGGTCGGTTATCGATCCGGAACATTATCTTGCTGTCTTTCGGGAAATCCCTCTGTTGGAAAAACTGGTAAAAGCAAGGCTGCCCCGGCTGGCTGGTGAATGCGTTTCTGACTACCATGAATTCCAACAACGGTTCGGTGCCTCCAAAGCAACCAGCCTGACGGGAATCATGGGCATCGATCAGCAGGAGTTAAAACGGCTTCGCGCCCAAAACGGCGGTCTTCGTTTTCTGGACTGGCTTCGCTACGAAAAGGCGGCGAAAACCCAGGTTCCCGATGATGTCGCGGCGTGGTTCTGTGCGGAAAAAATCACCGTGAATGATTTGAAATTCATCCACGGCAAAATGAGCCTTACCCAAATCCGCAACTACATCCGGCGGCAGATGTCGGAAACCGGCATGACCAGCGATGAGGTATTGAATACCTGGGCGGATTACCTCTCCATGGCAAAGCGGTTTGGCATGGATACAGATGATGCCATCATATATCGTGTTCGCAAGCTGAAAAAGCGGCACGATGAGCTGGCGCGTAGAGGAGCCGGAAAGCCTGTTGTCCTCCGCGCCGGAAAGCTGCTGCTGCAATTCCCCCATGTGGAAGAGATCATGCAGTCGGTCAAAGAGAAGTTCGAGTACGCCGGAAAAGAGTACAAGATTGTTGCGCCGACCTGTGTTGAGGATATCCTGTTAGAGGGAGATACGCTCCATCACTGCATGTCCAGCGCTGTCCGCTATTGGGATCGGATGGAGCAGCGGGAGAGTTATATCCTATTTCTGCGAAAGGTAAACGCTCCTGACAAGCCTTACTACACATTGGAGGTAGAACCCAACGGTACGGTTCGGCAGCTCCGAACGTATTATGACCGGCAAAATGAGAAGGACATCAAAGCAGCCCGCTCCTTTTTGCGGTCATGGCAGAAAATTGTAGCCAAACGGCTCAATGAGGAAGACCATAAGTTGGCGAGGGCCAGCAAGGTTCTGCGGGAACAGGAATTCATCCAGATGCGAAACGACCAGATTATCATCCATACAGGGGATCTGGCCGGAAAGCTGCTGGTGGATGTCCTTACCGCAGATTTGATGGAAGCAGCGGCATAGCCGCAATATTAACAAGCAGGGTGGGCAGAACTGTCCACCCTGCTCAATTTTAAGAAGGAGATGTTTAAAATGACAGTATCCCAGCGTAACGACCTTGTAGAGCAGTATCTTTGGTGTATCGACAGCGTGATTTGGCAAAACCAGACGCTGATCGTCGGAGCGCACCTTGACCGGGAGGACGTGTACCAATCCCTGGCCGTGCGTCTTATCCAGGCCGTGAGACGGTTTAACCCTGATAAGGGCAGGAGTCTGAAAGGCTATATCTTTGACCAGCTGAAATATGAGCTGCTTTCCTGCAGCGGGCCGCAGGCAAAGTATGGCTTCATGGATGCGCCGTACCATTTGCGTGATGCGGTAGTTTCCATGGACTCTTTGGCGGAGGACGACCCGTACTGGGAGAGACGGATTGCGGCTTGACGGAAAGGTACAGATATGGAACGAATTACTGTCCAGCAAACGTGTTCTCTGATTATCGGACGAGACGAGATTTATGTTGGAGGCCAATATGGGCCCAAAGGAGACTGAATATAGGTATGGGTACATGCAAACATATGAAGACAGTTGAGGACATTGCAAAAGACATCAATCGACAATATAACATTCAGCTTGACTATGAATACATAGAGCGAATTAAAAGGCTCATTTGCAGTTCGCTTTGTCATGGCATTTGCGATCCTAAAAACATTGTGCAAAGGAACCACCAATGAGCCGGTCATCAAGGCTGCTCCTGCTGTCACCTGCTCTCATGGGCTATTGTGCATCAGGCGCGAGAGAAAATACCCTGACAAGCGGATATATGGAGCTCAAGCTGGAGCCAAAGAACGCTCCGCCTGCAGGAAACTGACAGATAGGGAATGAAATCACATACATCCCTGTCAAATAACTATTAGGAGGTCAATATGAAACAGCTCGGTAATTTGGCTATGGTCTGTGCCCAGCGTCCGGAAGTTTTGCTGCAGATCCATAACGGTCAAGCGGCAGTTTATGCCAGCGCAGGTCCTAACAGGGCGGTGCTCGCTGCTGCCTGGGACAATGATGCGGAAATCAACAGCATCATTCACGAACTGAACTTCGGCAAGTACGCATCCAAAAACCCTGCGGAAAATCCCTCGGAAAGCTGTGTTCCGCCTAAAAAGTGTGAGGGGTCGATTTCCGGCAGCCGGGCCGTAACCCTTATCAACCGGCTGATCGACCGAATGCTCAACGATGAGGGCGGCCATGTCAAGCCTGTCATTGAAGCTCTTCTGGATATGGACTTCACATCGGATGAACTCATTGAGGAATTCCATTTTTCCTCCAGCGATGTTGACGAGTGTGCAAATGGGCCGGATGCTCCCGAATTGAATTGAAAGAGGTAACGGACTATGGATATTAAAAATCTGAATCAGCTCAAAAAAGCGATGAAAGGCTGTCCTAAATTTGAGATCGTTGGGCACTGCCGTCCGGAGTGCATCGGACAGATCCGCAGGGTAACGCTGGCAAACACCCAGGGCTTCTACAGCGGTATGGAGGGACAGCCGGACCATGAGATCAACCGTAACAACAACGGCCTTGGTCTTGTCCTCTCGTGGGGCAAGGCCGATGTTTGGGGTTTTCAGGACGGTTTGTGTACCCAGTATTTCAAGGGAACGGAGCATACAGTGCAAAATGCAGTGATCTCGTTCCGCATTTTGGAGGAGGCAGCCTGATGGAAGAAAAAGCATATGAAAAAGTCGCGGCGTTGACGGCCCAACTCAATCGCTACCGCCATGAGTATTACAATTTGAACGCTCCGACCGTAAGCGATGCGGTCTATGACCGGCGCTTTGATGACTTAAAGGAATTGGAAACGGCCACAGGCATCCGCATGACCAATTCGCCCACACAGACTGTGGGCTATCCGGCAGTCAGTGCGCTGCCTAAGACAATCCATAATATCCCGCTCCTGTCGCTGGATAAAACAAAACGTGTGGAGGATTTGATTTCCTTCGCCGGCGACCATCAGATCATGCTGATGCTGAAGCTGGACGGCCTGACGATCAAGCTGACCTATGAAAATGGGATGCTGATGGAGGCTGCCACCCGCGGCGACGGCAATGAGGGAGAAATTGTCACACACAACGTACACGGCATCACCGGCATTCCTGATTTGATTCCCTATAAGGAACGCCTGGTGGTCACAGGCGAGGCGTTTATCCGTCCATCGGACTTCAAGGCTATCATTGACGCCCTGCCGGAGGATGAGGAGAAGCCTAAAAATGGCCGCAACCTGGCTGCCGGCTCAATCCGGCTGTTGGATGGCGCGGTCAGCAAAGACCGGCGGCTCACCTTTATGCCATTCAGTGTGCTGGAAGGACTGGATCAGTATGAGACGAAATCTCAGAAGCTGAGCTGTCTGCGGGTGCTGGGGTTCCAGTTCTGCAAGTACATGGTCAGCAAATCGGCACTCAAAAAGGATGAGTTGGAGAATGCTATCCAGGCGCTTCAAAAATATGCGGAAGCCATTGACGTTCCCATTGATGGCATTGTGATGTCTTTCAATGATGTCGCCTACTCCAAATCCTGTGGACGCACCGGCCACCACTATAAAGATGGCATCGCCTTCAAGTTTGAGGACCCCCCGTATGAAACCAAACTCCAGCAGATCGAATGGACGCCCACCCGCACAGGTGAAATCGCTCCAGTGGCAATCTTTGACCCAGTTGAAATTGACGGCTGCCAGGTGTCCAGGGCCAGTCTGCACAACCTCTCCTTTATCGAGGGACTGGAGCTGATGCCCGGAAACCGGGTGCTGGTGACCAAACGGAATATGATTATCCCCCAGGTGGAGGAAAATCTGGATCGGGGTGGTTTCGATTTGAATACCGTCATCCCGCCCCGCTGTCCGTGCTGCGGTGAGCCTACGCGCATTCATGTGAGCGACAATGGAACCAAAACTCTGTTTTGTGACAATGCGGCCTGTGAAACCAGGCGGCTGCGCCAGTTTGTCCATTTTGTCGGAGAAAAGGCTATGGATATTGCGGGACTGTCTGAGTCCACGCTGGAAAAGTTTATCGGCCGGGGCTGGCTGCACAGCTATATGGATGTTTACCGGTTGAACGAGCACCAGGCGGAGATTATCAAAATGGAGGGCTTTGGAGAAAAATCATGGCAAAATCTCTGGGATGCGATCCAGCGCAGCCGTGATACCACTTTTGAGCGGTATCTGATTGCGATGGATATCCCCATGATTGGCAACAATGCCAGCCGTGCCCTTGCCAAAGAATTTCACAGTAGTTTGGACGAGTTTGAGGCTGCCGTCATAGGCGGTTATGATTTCACCAAGCTGCCCGATTTTGGCGAGACGCTCCACAGCAACATCCACCAGTGGTTCCACAGTGAAGAAAACTGGTATACCTGGGTGGACTTGAGAACGCTGGTCAATATCCAGGCACCTGCACCTGTCACAGTGGCGGGGCCGGCAGATAATCCCTTTGCAGGTCTCACCATTGTAGTAACCGGCAAGGTCGAGCCGTATACCCGGGAGGGCATCAATGCGCTGATCGAATCGCTGGGCGCCCGCGCGGGTAGTTCCGTAAGCAGTAAAACAAACTACCTGGTTTGCGGTGAAAAGGCCGGCAGCAAATTGGAAAAGGCCCAGTCGCTGGGCATTCCTGTCCTGTCGCCTGCGGAATTTTACCGCATGGCCGGTGTGGCATAACAATTTTGACGGGGGAAAGCATTTGCTTTCTCCCGTCAATTATCAAATGGACACCACAGGAGGAAGCTGTTGTGGTCGGAAGGAGGTTTGCACTATTGGAACAATGCAAGATATATACAGGCATCGCTTGTATAGATGGAACCTGCCCCATAGCCAACCGGGAAGAATATGAGGAGCGGTGCTATCCTGTCATACACAGCTGTGAGGAGTGCCACTTCTACAAAGGCTGTGAGGACTGTTGCTTTGCAGGCACAGACCTCTGCATAAAGAAAGGAACGGATGCGGATGGATCAAGATAACTGCGTTCTCGGCAGCTGTGATTGTACGGCGTGCGCTCCCAAAGATGGATGCGTTCACAGCGATGCCATCTGTTTGAATCGCGGCCTACACGCCAAGGAACTCTGGGGGCGGTTTGGTCTCATGCTGGAGTTGACAGGTACGGAGTATGCGACCGTCATAAGCGGCGGAGAGGCCGCCCACGCCCTTATCCGCGAAAAAATCGAGCTGGGAGAATTTGCTTTGGATGGTGAGAGTTACTTCCCGGCAACGGAGACCAGCCAACCATGCAAATGGCCGGTAAAAGAAGACATTCTACTTGAATTTTAGGAGGAAATCCGCGATGGGATACAGGCAAGTATATTTTCGTATCAACAGCAAATATGCGTATGGCAGTGGATGGTCAAATGACGATAAAGCTGCCGAGGCTTTTAAGGAAGAAACCCGCAGATTGTTCCAAGAGGCCGGGTGGACGCTCCAGATAAGCAAGAACAAATCCGTCTGCGACACAGCTGTGAAAGGGCAGCAAGATCTCTACCTGCACCCCATGAATTTCAGCGGTGTGATTTTGGAGGAGGATATCCCCACAATCGAAGCACTGCTGGCAAAAGCCGCTACATTCCAGTGTCGTGGAACCGATTGCTATGAAACATATCTGGAACTGAGCGATGAGGACTATTGGGCCCTGTTGGAAACCCAAAAAGCTGAAATTACAGCCGTAATTTTGGAACAGTTCAAAACAAAACGCAGGAACCTCTATAAGTCCGGGGAAGCTGCCATGAACATTGCCCAACGGTTTACAGTCCGCCGCCTTTGTGACAAAGAGGGTAATCGCAATAAAGCCAATCTGTACGTCAGCCAGCTGATTGAATCACTGATTGCGGAGGGGCGCTTGATTACCGCACGGACAAAGAACGGCACAGGTATCCGCACCGCAACGAAGGCGGAGTGGCAGGAGCATACGCCGCCCCTGGTGGATAAAGACTACCTCTCCCGCCTTGCGGGTTGACGTCCAAATGGAATGGACGTAGGCAAAAGGTGCAGAAAACCACCGAAAATATTATGGAGCAAATGGAGGCGCAGGCTATGACAGATATCGTAATCGTTGTAGAAGATGGCCGCGTGACCGCTGTGTATGCGTCGGAAGAAGATGCTGTAATGGTTGAGGTCATTGACCGGGACACACAGAGCCCGGAGGAGCAGGAGGAAATTGACGAGCAGAGCAGGCAGTTGGAGTGCCAAATTGCCAATGCGCAGATGTTCCAAATTTATTGATTGAGGAGGGAAATGCTTTGAGTGAAAAAACATATCGCATTGAGCTGTACTACGGATACCAGGAATGTGAGAGCGGTATCTACCATGCTTTTGACGCGGTAGATCCGCAAGGGCATCACGATGATGAAAAAATGGCGGTCAAGCTCTCGGATACGCTGGACACAACGCCTGACGATGCCAATTTTCATTACAATTCCATGCACATCCTTTTGCCATCGAGCATCGTTGCGAGAATCCGGGCAGATGCCGTCAATGATTTTCTGACATCCATGGCAAAGAATAAAGACGGAGGCGATCATATTCCAGAGGAAGCTGACTGCACAGACCATGACCATCAGGAGGGCAACAAATGAAGAAAAAGGAGTTGGAAAAACTGGCGGACAGCTTTCAGACGAAGGCCGACACAGCTTACCGGAACTATCAGGAAACCGGAATAAGCCGCTACAGCAGCACAGCCCGCCGGCACGAGGAGATGGCCGATGCCATCAGAATGGCGGCGCAGGCGGCTGACGAACACTATGCGTACACCAACCTGAAAATGGAGATGTCCAACTTTGCGAGCAGGGCACAAAAAATAGGGCTTACTGCGGATGAGAAAGAGCGAACCAAATTGGTAGAGGCGCTCGTCCATGATATGATTGTCTGCGGTCGCCTTTATGGGCTGATCGGATAGGAGTGAGATGGCAACGTGAAGAATGACATCTGCTGTGCGACTTGTCCGATGATGAAAATAATCGGTCACGCAAAGTACACCGGCAATAACAGCCACATGGTTCGGCCCCGCGGGGTCTGCTTTTGCGGACACCCCGATGCTATAGCGGCTTTTAAGCTGCTTTGTCCCTGCGGCCGCCGTATGCCTGGATTCATCGCCTATACCGACAGAGTCTCTGACCTACCGGCCATTAAGACAGCGCCGAGGTGGTGTCCCCGGAAGATGTATGAGAAGCCTGTTGAGATCAACAAACAGCAGGCATCTCAGGTCATTGAAACCCGGAAGCCACGCGGCATGTTTTTCCTGGCAGCGGATAATGTAGTCACCGGCATTGACAACCGGACTGGCGATGCCTGGACAGCGGACTTTGCTACGAAGCGTAAGTGTCTGATGTGGCTTAGGGATTACCGGTCTGAAGAATAGAATCTTTTCACGCAATATACACACTTAAAGACAATGTGCGCGAAATGGGAAACCAAATACAGATTGGAGGAATTATTTTGGCAAATTATCATTGTGCTATCAGAACGAACTATTTCCATGTGAAAAACCCGGAGCTGTTTCGCCAATTTATGGCGCGTGTCTACGGCGCAGACGGCGCTGTAGAGCTCTGGGAGGAACTGGACACCAACAGCCAGACCACATTTGCATTCGGCTCCAACGGCGGGATCAGTGGCCTGCGGAACACGGCGGAGGATACATCGGAAGCGGCTGACGAATCGGCCTACGATGAATTTGTCTGCGGACTCCAGCAACATATTCAGGAAAACGACGCGGTTATCATTCTGGAATCCGGAAGAGAAAAGCTGTGTTACCTCGTTGGCACCGCTGAAATCATCACCTGTACAAGCTACGACCATCTGGATATTTCAGATCTGGCCCAACGTCATGCGGCCGCCATGCTGGGTAACCCTGCATGGCAGACGAAGCTCGACTATTGACGGAGGTACAGGATGGAATACAAGTATTTTGAGGTCTGCATTGGCGATGGCTCAAAAGAGAGCGTCAACGATACCTGGATGTGCATTCGAGGTGTGAAAACGCCATCTGTCCAGGAGGCGGAACAGTTTCTCGCCGCAGACATTGCCAAATTTGGCGGACACGTTTTGAATGTATCCCCTATTGACCGGAAGACTGCCGAAAGCTGCTATGATTTCAGCTATGAGGAACAATGGCCGGTGTTCGGAATTTGAAGCGCCGGCCTATTGGCGGTGCGGAATAAATCGGAGGATTGCATATGAGTGAGCAAAAAAAGATACCTGTTATGATCTTCCAAGCGCCGTTCGCATCCTTAATGGAGCGCGGACTGTACCTGAAGATGCACGACCACGACCATCCGTTCTGTAGGACTGTACCCGCCGAATATTATCTGCCTGTTTTTCGCGGCGAGATTGAGTATTCTCCGTCGCTCTTGGAGAACGATGAACAGCGGACGTGCATGATTTTGGAGAAAGTCTACACCATCTTCAACACAGCCCACCCATCCGGCTATTGCGGACGCAGTCTGTCGGTGGGAGATGTTGTCAAGCTGGAGGGAAACTACTATCTCTGTGCAGCCATTGGCTTTCAGCAGGTCTCGTTCCAGTCCAGCCCCAATCACCCGACGGAGAATCCAACGGCTTGTCCCCTAGGGCTCCCAGATGGAACATCACTCCGGGTAACGGTATGCAAAGAAACAGCCTATCCCTGCGTCAACATTGACCTGATTGCCGCCGATGGTACGGAAGACCGGGTATGCTTTGCAGAGTATAATTTGGAGAAGGAGCCGGGGCATGAGTTGTGTGTCGGCGTCTACTGCGCCTCCAAAGACGACACGGTTTACTACAACAGCTATTTTCGGGATCAGGAAGCTGGAGATAGCTAAGGTTGCAGCAATTATAGAATGACAATCCCCGCGATCCTGCGGGACAAATGAACGAGGGAACCGACAGACTGTGTAATGAAGCCTGCCGGTTCCTTTTATTTTGATGAAAGAATGGTGACTTATGGACTATAAGCAATTAAAGGAACTTCTGTTCCGGCACGAGTGTGAGCACCCTGAGACCCATCTGACCGCCTATATCACGTTTGCCTCCTTTGGCCCCAACAATAAAAAGGAGTATCCCTGGAACAGCCGCACCTATGTCATTTCCAGCGACAACAAGGCGTTCCAACCCAACAAGGGTGGTTACTCCATCTTTGGAAGTTGTCTGGACGGTACTGATCCCTGCCTCCGCCTGGAAGGGCTGATGGCTGCGGAGTGCGCCGGAAAAGATGGCTGGGTTGTGGAGGACTGTGGTATCGCTGGCTATCTGCTGATTGAGAGCAGTGAATGCATCATTCCTGCACCGAAGCTGTTTTACAGCTACAGCGATGCGCTGGGGTGTATGCTGACCCGGCTGGCCGAGGAAACCGGACGGGAAGCTGAGCAGGTGAAGAAAGATTACGATGAAGCAAAGGCGCTGTTTGATGGCACCTATGATTCCGGTTGGGGCGCCTCCTGTTTGGATGGTTCTGGCGTGAGCTGGATCTGGAAGATTCAGCCTGCCTGCATCTATGGGGCAATGAACATAGTGTTTCCGCAGCTGAAAAACAAATCATGCCTTATGTAGACAGAGATAATCGTATCTACAGCAATTTTATTGTATAAGGAGCGTGTACGATGAATTTTGAACGATTTGACAAGCTGGCCCGTACCGACCGAGTGGTTCTGCTCACGGCGCTGGAGTTGTTGTGGCAGAATGGCCGTACAATGATCCAGTCTGAGGATGTATCCAAACTGACCGCAGGCTGTGTGTCCAGCCTAGGCGGCTTTTACACAGCAGAAAAACTCCGGGAGATTGTAGATATCTGTAAAAATCTGGCCCATTTGGAGACGGCAGAGTTGATCCGCTGTTTCCGGTGCGGCGGTATGGAGATAAAGGCCCCTGATGCGGAAGAAGAAGGGATCTGCCCCATCTGCGGCGGTGACCTGGAGTATGGAGATGATGAACCTCTGGATGATGGTGGTGTCCGCGACTGGACGTGTCTCAGCTGCGGAGCCACTGGAAAAGAGGGCTACAACAAAGTGTTCGACCAGCACTATGATGTACGGGATGGAGATGGAAATCCATATTCTCCCCCATCGAACGACATTGTGTGTGCTATGGACCCTGCACCGTCTCCCTGCGCGCCAAAACTGCTGATGATGGGGCAAGAGAGTATCAATGCACTGCCGCAGGGAGACGTTGAGCAGATGAACGTCTATTTCCCCAGAGAGGATTGGAACCTGTATTTTTGGGGTTTTACCTGCTTCTCCCGCCAGAACTACTCCAAAACTGTTTCGCTGGACTGCATGGATGAAGTCATGCTGGGCGTCCAGTGTATTGAGGGCGGCACACTGGGTGAGTTGGCTATCCGCTGGCACACACTCGGCGGAAAGCCGGTTCCCCGGCTGGAGGTGTACAACGATGCGTGGCAGATCATGCAGACACCCACCTTCGCAGCGGTTATGGAGGAGCTGACCCAAATGAGCCGTCATCATGACCCCATGCCGGATGAAGTGTCTGCCCTGCTGATCGCTCATGGTTTTACAGATCAGTCTGATTATCCCCTGATAGCAAATCATGACTGATTGCAATCTTTCAAACCCGGCCTGATGCCTGTTCAGACAATCTATGGCACAGGCGTTAACAAGTATCCGTGTAATGCAAGTTTGCGAGGAGGTATAAGCAATGCAGCAAGTGTTCAACATTCCGAAAACAGACGTAGACAGGTATAACAGGCTGATGCAGGCCAGCCAGGTAGACTATGAAGAAAACGACATCCCCCGTTATACCACAGTAAAAACCTGGTCGGTTGACTTAGGCGACGGCTATGAAGCAGACCTCAAAGTCTGTTCCTCGAACTACGGTGATCCGCTATGGTGTGAGGGTGTGCTGTTCTTGCACGGAAGTGAGTGCGGCTGTACTGAGGTATCAGACAACTTGTTGGGGGAATATTGGTTTGAGCATAACGGGAAACAATTTACAATCGTTGTTCAGGCAAAGTAAGAAGAAAGAGAACCATCTCTACTAAATTTACATTGGCAGAAGAAACAAGGGGGGCGACGAACATAAAAGAGGCAAAGCAAATTCTAAGCCGCATAACTGAAGCGCTGGCTACCGGCAGGTCTGCTTTCATGACAGATGGCACTGTGACACGCAAGATAATCATGGTGGAAATTACCGATCCAGGCCTTGCATACGGCAGTGAAAGTACGCTTGATGTGCAGATTGAAGATGGAAGCTGGAAACAGCTCCCTATAAAATGGCCGTGGGATGAATTGGTTGAATATGGTCTGGCTGATTTGAACGATGGACTGTATATTGCGCCAGATTGGTGGATTGCGCTGTAGGAGGTGATATGCGTGTACGCAATTCAAAACATTGAGACTGGAGAGTTTCTGTTTGGCACAGACTTTGGCTACGGCCCCAATTCATGCCGACAGAAAACCAGCCTGGAGCAGATGCTGACCTTTGACTGCCTGCGCCGCACAAAGGTGGACTTTATCCACCGCCAGTGCGGAAACGACTATCGGATCGTCAGGATCAAACCGCCCGAAATAGAGTGTGCCATCGCCTTCGACACTTCGGACGGCTATGATTGCAATGTGTGGGAGGAAACTCCCCAGAAATAGCGGGCAGCCTGTAAATCAGACGCCTGTCGCACAATAAAATTAAGGAGGATTCCATAATGGAACAGGAACAGATCAAAAAAATGTGTGACGCGACAGATGACAAGCCGTTTCAGGCTTTTCTGCGTGACGAGGGATGGAAATACGATACGGAGGACGATATCCTGGCGGCATACACCAGAAAGGTAAAGAGTTATCAGGGTACTCCTCTTACGGAAGACGAATTTCTGTCGGAGCTGGGCATTAAATACACACTTGAGGGGCGACAGTTATACGCCAAACTGTATCCGCTTGTACAAACCGGTGCGCTAAAGGCTTCCAATCTCTATGAATACGCACGCTTTAAGTGGTGTCTGCGTCACCCGGAGGCTGTTATCGCCTGTGAAACCGGGCCAAAACGCTGGGTAGTCAATAACTGCGGAGAGGAAATCTCTACAGACCGCGCAAAGCAGATCATCAGCAATCAATGGGGCTTTGATATTGGACGGATCGAGATAGTTGGCACACCCTACTATGACGCATCAGACTGGAATTTCATTCGGTTCCGCTGTGCAGGCGTGGATTGGGTCATGCACAACGACTCCTTGGACCAAATTTATCAGTGAACAGGAGGATTCGGATGAAGGAATTAGCGATTAAACGGGAGCTGAACGAGGAAACCCGCAAAGAGTCGGTATGGTGTCAAATGGACGGCGCAATAGAGTGCTTTTCACTCCACATTACCGAGAAGAAGGAAGTGATTCTTACAGACCATACAGATTACAGTAAGATTTACAGCATTCAAACCCTGGAATTTTATCAGGCGTTAGAGAGAGCAGGTAACAGCATACAGGTCGATCACATAAAGCCGTATATCCAGAACTACGCAAGGGCCTCAGCCGCCTACATGGAAGCGGCTGCCAAGTGCCGGGTGGATTCTCCCAACGGTGACAAAGTTATGGAGACCTGTCCGCTTGAGGAGTTTAAGGCCTGCGGCAGAGCCATGAAAGATCTGCTGCGTGCTGCACTTGACGCAGAGGGCTTTACTACCACTAAAATCATTCTATAAAGCAACCAAGATATGATCCTGAGATGCGGGGCGCAGATGATTCTGTGCCCCGCCTCTTGATATATCATCTGTTATTGAAACTCGCCATTCCCCGCCTATCTTGTGATTACAATTCAAAAAAAGGAGCCTTACTATGGACATAAAAATCATACGCGATGAAATGAAGCGGCTGGATCAGATTTCTGGTCTGGACACGAGTGCTATCCCTGTACGCATATCTTCCAGAATGACCTACGGCTGGGGCAAGTGCAGCTATATCTGCGAGAGAAAAAATTATAAGATTAAAGAATTGGTTTTTGCTGAGCGTCTGTTGAGGTATGGGACAATGGAGCATATCCTGAACGTGATCCGCCATGAATACGCCCACGCATATGTGATGCTGACGTACAACAAAAAACACGGCCATGATGCGGTCTGGAAGCGGGCGGCGCTGCGGTTTGGTTGTAACGCCCAACGGTGTGAGAACTTTGATGAGGTGGACAGCATTTATCAGTATAAGGTAATCTGTCAAGGTTGCGGAAGCGTCTCCCATTATCGGAGAAAAGTGGGAATTGTGCAGGAATTGGAGAGAAATCCAAACACAGTGAAATTCTATTGCAAAAAATGCAAGAGCCGCAATTTTCTGTTGGAGTCGGCTGAAAATTTTTGATCTGATACACTCCTTCCCTTTTCCTCAAATCGACTTGATAAGTAAAAGGGATTGTGGTAAACTATATAATCAGAGAATAGATGAAGCGCCAGAAAGGAGTGCGTTGTATGTCCGCGTTGGAAAGTCAGATTCTTCAGTCTCTTAGCGGCCTGTCTGATGACAGTCTGCACTTCATACTTGATATGATACAAAGGTTTGTTGTTCCCTCGGAAACCAGAGCCGTCCAGAGAGATACTTTGGCGCAACCGAGCGTTCGCAGGCTTGGAAGTATGAAGGGGCAAAAGTTTGTTTCGGATGGGCATGAGATAGATGACTATGACGATGAGATTGCGCAGATGTTTGGAGCTGTGACCGAATGAGAGTTCTGATTGACACCCACATCGCCATATGGTCTGTGCTGGATGATCCAAAGCTGTCAAAGACGGCAAGGGACATTCTCCTGAGCAGTGAGAATGAAATATATTATAGCTCCGCCTCTATCTGGGAAATCACGATCAAGCATATGGCGCATCCAGAGACATTCCTTTATAGCGGCTATCATCTTGCAAAAGGCTGTGATGAAAACGGATTCATCACACTGCCGGTTTTGAATCACCATTCGTTTGCTCTGGAAACTCTGAAGCGACCGGAAAATGCGCCGCGGCATAACGATCCGTTTGACCGTATTATGCTTGCCCAGGCTAAGGCCGAGGGGATGAAGTTCTTGACGCACGACTCACTAATTCCGTACTATAATGAGCCGTTTGTTATCCTGGTCTGATATAGAACAGGCGGTTTCCTTTTGGTTTATCATGTGTTAAAAAGTCTTCTGTGGCACTCGCCGCAGAAGATTTTTTATTTCTGTTGAAGAAAGCGTGTAATTTCCGTATAAAAAGATATAAGGAGGAATTTAACTATGTTAATTGCAATCGACCACGGAAACCGGCTCTGCAAAGGAGCCCATATGGAACCCTTCATCTCAGGACTGACAGAGAGCGAGGTTGAGCCATTCGGCCCGAATGTGTTGAAGTACCGAAGCAGGTATTATCAGCTCACCGATCAGCGCATCCCCTACCGCCGGGACAAAACGGAGGATGACAGGTTTTTTATCCTGACACTGTTCGGCATCGCCAAGGAGATCGAGGCCCAGCACGGCTACTATCCCGGCATTATCCGCGTCCAGCTTGCAGTGGGGCTGCCTCCGGCACACTATGGGGCGCAGTACGAGGCATTTACCCGGTATTTTTCCGGGCGGGGCGCTGTGACCTTCACCTACAACAAAAAGCCCTACTCTATCAGTATTGATGATGTGGCCTGTTTCCCGCAGTCCTACGCTGCAGCGGTAACCGTCATGCAGGCCCTCGCAACCGAGCCTCTGGCCCTCATTTTGGATGTTGGCGGTATGACTGCGGATTACCTGCGAATCAAGAGGGGTGAAGGCGATCTATCTGTTTGCGATTCCATGGAAAATGGTGTCATTATGCTTTACAACAAGATCATCACCAAGGTGAGAGCGGAACAGGATCTGCTGCTGACGGAGGATGTGATCGACGCCATTTTGCTGGATCAGCCTTCCCAGGGGCTGGAAGATGTAAAACCTGTGGTAAGGAAGCTCGCAAAGGAATTTGTGGCCGACCTGCTTAGCGCCATGCGAGAGCGGCAGCTGGAGTTAAAGGCTGGCCCGGTGGTCTTTGTGGGCGGCGGCTCCATTCTACTCCGAAAACAGATTGAAGCATCTGGAAAGGTTGCGCGTCCCATGTTTGTAGACGATATTCGCGCCAACGCCAAAGGCTATGAACTGCTTTATAAGCTGTCCAGGGACGGCAGGTGATGATCGTGAGAGAACGGAAATATCTGGGCCGCTTCACGCTTCAATTCAATGTGGAAGACCCTCAGCAACGGACAGCGGCGGAAATTTTGGGTCAGCAAGGACGGCGGAAAGCACAGTTCCTCACCAGCGCGATTTTGCAGTACATCAAGCACCCCAATGGCCCTGATCAACTTGCTGCCTCTAACGGCATAGACATGTCTGTGCTAAAACTTATGATGCTGGAAATTCTGCAGAGCGACCCGCAGTTTTCATCAGGTATTCGCAAAGAGCAAGAAAGAGAGCCGAGCGGTTCCGAAGTTCAAGCGATTGCCTGGGGCGGACCTGTTTCTGACAGCGTATTATCCGCTATGTCAAACACGCTGGCTGCCTTTAGAGGAAAATGAAAATCAGGAGGGTATAGCTGCCCTCCTGATTTTTTAATTCTTGAACTGGATAACCGGGATCTGCTTAACCTTTTTTCCGACAGTCCGCCGCTCCAGAGTGAAAACCATATCAGATGTACGTTCAAAAAAACCTACATCTTTTTTCCAGCTCATGCCACACTTGCAATGTTGCAGGCCGATAAACTGTTGTTTCATTTTTCTGCCGCAGCTTGGACATGCCTTATTGCTGAAACCCATAGTCACGGACAAAGCTTATTGTCCCAGATCGAGACCCAGAGCCTCCGCAATCTGTTCCGGAGTCTTTCCGGCCTTTTGCGCCTGCTTCAGGATAGCCTCCATTTTCTGTTTTTTTGTCATGCGGGGCTTGCGGGCAGGTTTGGGGGCGAGAATGGATGCTTTTTTATCTTCCAGACCTTTTATCTTGGTACGAACCGCCTCAATCTTTTCGTCATACTCTTTGGCAGCGGCCTGCTTTTTTCCCTCAAGTTCAGTAATCACTGCCTCCTGTTTGCGAATCTGCTCATCTACCGCTTCAGCTAATTGCTCCGGGGTACGGCGAACTCGCTTGGCACTACTTTCTGACATGGCTCCAGCCTCCTGTGTTAAAGAATAATTGAACTATAGCATATCTCTCGCTACATTTCAATCCATACTCAAAAAATTCCATCTATATCAAAAATATGATCCAGCTCCTCATTGCTGATGGCTTGAATCACCTTCCGCCGAACAAGTCCCTTTGTCATGTCCAACCGTTTGAAACGATAGTTTCCGGCAGCGTCTTTTTCCATCCGAATTAACTGTATGCGGCCAACTCTCGGTTCTTCCTGTGCATATTTAGCGAGCCCTTTCGCTTTTCCCAAATTGTCTTTGAAAGCCGGATTGTGCGGCTCCAGAATGTCGATGACGTATTCAAGCACATCGTCTCTCCTGACGATGATAAAATCAGGATAAGCTGCTTTCATCTCGCCGCCCATTTCATATGGGATGCACAGTGACCATTTTTCGCGTGGCGGGTTCCGCAGCCAGCATACGAAACCAGGCTGTCGGGTCTCCTCTGCTATCAGGCCAGCTTCCCAGCCATTCAGCCTGATCTGCGCCAGCCCATCGGGCCCGACAAACAGGTGATTATCATATTTTTCGCCGTCAACATCGACTCTCACATGGACAGTTTCCGGAAGCATGAAGTTATGTTTCGTTATAATATCGCTGTTTGCCACAATATCGTCATACTGCTTCCTGCATTTTTCTGATTTGCCCACCAGATAGCGGCGGTGGGTGTCATTCAATTCATGGAACTTCTTTTCCGCGTATTTGTGCAGGGCGGCAATGCAACTGTCGTCTGCAGCAAATAAAATGCAATCTATGGCGTAGGTACTTGGAGAATCCGCATCAAAGTATTTCTGACCGTACAGATTGGAAAAGCCATAATTGCCCATCCGTGCGTCGGCTGCCCTCAGCTGTCTGTCTAAATCTATGTTGGAAGTTGTATAGAATTCTATCTGGTCGTGAGTTCGGATCGACTCCCCGAATACATCAAAGACGTCTACCAGCAGTCTGAATTGCAAAACCTTGGCCGCCAGCGTATCATATTGCCCGCTTTCATGCAGCTGCTCTACATAGGCGCGGATCATCCCAACAACATCGGCACGAACCTCGCTATTTGCTTTCATATAGATAGCTTCCTTTGTAAGCAACACGGTTAGATCCAGCAGGGATTTCAAATAGCTATGTATTTTTGCGGTTCTCACAACATAGGTAAGAAAACCTTGGCTATTGATAAATCTTGTCACTGCTTCGCGGTCGATCCCCGGGAGTACCGTCAACTGCTCTCCAACAGATTCCGCATTTTCCTGCGCTGTCTGATCCGGAACAGAAATGGCGGGGAGTGTCTTTGCTTGGGTGTGCTTCTCAAAGCCTTCTCCCGGTACATCGTGCCGCAACGGTGTGGCTGCTCTTGGGGCATCCAGTGTTTCAGAAGGTTGCTCCGAAACAGCATTTTCAGAAATGACTGATATATCCAGTTCGGACAAACTCACCTGTCCCGGCATCTGGACATTGTCTGTATGCTGCCTGCGACTGGCATAAATCGTCCACGGGACATAAACCTGATTTTCCAGTGCCTCGCTGTCCACCACAACCGGAAGTTCCCCACCTTCGGCATTTTGCAGTTCGTCCACGACATTCTTTACAGTGTCACGATCAAAATAGGGGAGATACAAGCGCACATCATTCAGATAATCGTCCACCAAAATATGGCATTGCAATGGAGTGCGGATCATACGGCCCAACAGCTGCGCGATATAAGTTGCGTCTTCTGCGTGTCGAAAAGACATCATAGTCTCCGCCCGCGGGCAGTCCCAGCCAGTGGAAAGATTTTCTTTGAACAGGACAACACGTATCCTCTTGTCCTCGGTGATTTCCTCCGGTTCTACGTGGGGCACCTTCAACCCATTGATTTCCAGTACACCTGTGGAGCCGAAGGTGTGTATGACCTCGTTTTCCTTGAATGTCCAGCCAGTATGCGCCTCAATGTTCGCAATTACATCGTCCAAGTTCGTCTTTGACACCGCCTGACTCGTGCCCGGCTGTACTTGGATCAGGAAAACCGGATTGACCTGTGCGTAATGCTGCTCATAACTGTATAGACGCCAGTGCTCACATTTTTTCTTCCACTCGGCCGCTGCGGCCTGGAGCACAGCCATCGGGTCATGCTTGGTCGAATCTTCGGGGTAAGTAATTAAAATGCGATCCTTTAACAGACCGGATGCCCGCACTTCGCTGGGAGAGATCGTCACCTTTTGTAGCGTGGAGCTGGTATCACCCACAAGCTGATTGAACCGGGCCGATGTCGCGCTCATTCCGACCACTACCGGCATTGGGGATAGTTTGTGGGCAGGACTCCCTTTGATAAACCGCTGCATAATGGACGTGGCCGTGCCAGCGGCCCGGCCCTGCATTCCACGGTGCGCCTCGTCGATAATAAAGTAAAGCCTGTCCGCTTTGTTTCTCGCAGTGTTCTCCAGCGTTTCCCAGATGGTATACTGCCTTGTATCGGAGTGATGCCCCAGATTTCCAGCCTTGCCCAGCTTTTGCGTATTCAAAAAGTAGATATGACCGTCCTGCAATTCCTCCATGTCAAAAGATTCATCCTCAATGGTAACGCATTGCCCAAATTTGATTTTGTCGGCCTTCAGGTCGATTTTCTGCCTGGACTGCTCGTTCAGGGCCGGGGAATCCGACAGCCATACAAAAATTGCCTCCGGCTGTTCTACATAATCCTCCGTGCCGAAGTAGATGTCCTCGATCAGCGCAGCCATGATGATGGTTTTACCTGCACCGGTTGGGGCTTGGAGGGAGAGTACCTGGGGAATATGAGTGCTCCGATACATTCCGAGAGCGGCGGCGGCGCGGGTTCGCAGATCGTTGACCGCCTTTTGCTGGAACGGAAACAATTCTACCCTCATATCGAATCCCTCCCCTGGTTAATCCTGAAATTATCCAGATAATCCCGATAGAGCTGATAGCTCCTCTTCACACGCAGGCTGCTGCTCATAGCGCGGTAACCCGCCTCGTAGTCGGTTACAATATATACGGTTTCAATCGTCGAATCACCGTTGACCGCCGATTCAAAGTCGGCAAAAGAGGTCTCCTCCAACAGAACGGCAAACCTGTTTTGAGGCAGAATCACCATATCAGGCAATGTTTCGCCGTTTAAGGTCGGGCAGGGGCCGATTGCCCCGGCCTTCATCCACAGTACAGGCAGCAGATTCTGGAACTGACTGCCCAGCTGGACAGACGTTTTATCCAAAAATCCCAGTTTGAAAAAAGCGGCGTTGGTTCGGAAACCCTCCGCCATAGGCAAATCGCTACCCAAATAGTTCCCCTTGAGGGGCTGGCCGTTTACATCCCGGCCCTCAATGCTGCAAACGGTTCGGGGCCAGGTGACATATCGGGCAATCCCCAGTTTCTCCCACTCTGCATCACCGGGACGGAACCCCTGCGCCGACAGAGTTTTGGCTTCGTCCGCAGACACCTCATTGTTGGTCACCAAGATACAGCGGCGGCGTCCGCCGTCCTCAGCGTTGAGCAGATTGACAGCGTGGAGGGTAGTGCCGGAACCGGCGAAAAAATCCACAATGAGAGCATCTGGTTTGTCCTTTACAAAAAAGTGAATCGCATCATGAACAGCATAAAGAGATTTTGGGAAAGAGAATCGCGCCCCTATAATGCCCTGCAAAAGTTTTGTCCCATTTAAGGTAGCATCATGTGATGAAATCCTCCACTGTGTTCCGGGAATTAAAGACGTAGCTTCTGTATCCGAAATAACTGAGCCATCCTCCGCATACCCGCTGATTTCAAATGCTCCTGATTCAATTTTCTGGATCTCACCACGTTTCAAATAAGAAATCGCCATGCCATTTTCAGTGAATCGGCCCAAATGCACATACCCTTTAGGAGCCAATTCCCGCAACACATCGTTGGACACCTGCCATCGGCCTTCCTCTCCGCCACTTCTAATAGGCCAGATAGCTACCGTACCCTCTGGTGGTACAATTTCGTTTCTATCTGTGCCATAATAAGGCTCACCTACCGAATGGATTGCATGTCCATCCTCATAGACAAACACAGGGTAAAACTGGTTTTCCCGGTCAACTCTCCGTGCATTAGTACCCGTTCTAATCAAAGTGTTCCACCGAAGCCGCAAGGCACGTTTATCATCAGGCCTAATCCTCCATTCGTCAGTTAATTCTAAGCGGTACACTTCTGAAGCACCAATTTGTACGACATAGATGTATTCATCAACACGTGCAAATGCCCCGTTCCTACTAACTCCAGCTGGGTTAATAATAGAAGAAATCATTTGAGTATTAGCTTCGGGAAACATTTCTTCTAGCAGGCAGCCAAGGTGCAGATATTCCTTTTCGTCAATTGTCACGATGAGAACGGAATTTTGGGGATTGAGCAGTTTCTTAGCCAGCCTCAGCCGCTTTTGCATCATGGACAGCCATTTGCTGTGCCTATAGGTATCGCTGCTGTCCACATAGTTATTATTATATTTCCAGTCCTTTGCACCCGTGTTGTAGGGCGGGTCGATATAGATACAGTCTACTTTCCCGGCGTACAGATATTCCAGTAACTGCAAAGCATGATAATTGTCAGCTTCAATGAGAGTATGCCAGAGGTCGCTGTCCGGAGCACGGCACACGGAGGCCATCGGCTTGAGATAAGGGTAGATTGGCTCTCCAAATTGCGCCGCACAGACCAACTCCTGCACCTCAATTTCGGCCTTCTCCTGGTCGGCCAGCCGGAGGCATAGCGCCTTTCCCTCCCGTATAGCAAGCACCTGATAGAGTTCATTGATATTGCCAGTCTTCCGCGCTACCTTGCTTCCCGCTTTAACCGGGATTCCATGAAGAGGAGTACATTCCGGCAAGTGCTCCTCAAAGACAAGCCCAAACCTTTTATGCTTATTCATGCGGGAAACCTCCTGCTGGAGCCTGTCCCGCAGTTCAGGGTTCTCCACCTGGGCAATCAGTTCATCAATGGCTGCCATTGCTGTTCCTCCAAATTTATCTCCGTTAAACGAAAACTGCTGGGATTTGGCTTGAGTATAGCAGAAAGCGGCTATGGATTCCAGTCGTTCCTGATAATTTGCATTGTTCAACCGTCCCTACTATGTTCTCCAGCATTATAATAAATTTCTGCTTTCCAGCCGCTGTTCTGCCAACCTCCCCCTCAGTTTTGTGTTGCGGTCTGTCACCGTGACATTCCTGATACTGTACCTCAGCGTCCTGCAGGAGCCGATAAAGACACGTCCCCTTTCAATCTAATTGCATACAGATTATTTCAGATAAAGTATACCACAAACCGTTGCAAATGTATAGAGCCGGCAGATAAACAGTTCCCCATTCGGATTGTGAGCCGTCAAACAAAACATCCACACGGAGTGCAGATGCTTTCTGGATGGCTATAGCATGTTGACACATAAAAAAATCAGAAAATACTGCTCAAACTATATGGTTATAGAGTAGACAGATTCAGCGAAAAAATGGTAGAATACAATAAATCTGTATCTGCAATGCCGTCAACAATCCGAAAGTTCATAAAATTTTCACAAGAAAGGGGTTGCAATTTTCATGGTTATGTGCCACGCTTTTGCCAGCCAGCCAGCCAGCCAGCCAGCCAGCCAGCCAGCCAGCCAGCCAGCCAGCCAGCCAGCCAGCCAG
>CAJTGJ010000024.1 GCA_910575695.1 Oscillospiraceae bacterium
TTACGGCGCACTTATACACCGTTCCGGTGTCGTGCGCCCTGCCGGGGGCGTTGCGTCCTTCGGACGCGATGGGGAGCTGCACTCCCCAAACCCCTTGCACACCCGCCGGAAAGGAACACCCGCTTCGCGTCTGTTCCTTTCCGGCGGGTCAGGTATCGTCAGTGCCAGATTGGCGCTCACGTTAAAAACGCAAATCTGACGTTTTTAGGATTTTGCTGGAGGAGCGTGTGAAATGGTGTTTTCCCAAATTCCCCACATGACCTATCAGCAATACCGCACAGCCCGGAGGCTGGTGCATGAGTGCTGCAACTATGACTGCGGAAACTGCCTGCTCCTGGACAACGGCGAGGAATGTGTCTGTCCGCAGAGTATCACCTACTACCTGATCTGCAAATGGTTCCGCGCCGCTGTCCTTCCCCTGGACGCTGGCCTGTGCGCCGCGCTGTTCCCTCTGCCCGCTGTCAGACGGCGGCGTTGCCGGGAGTGCGGGGGGCCATTTGCCCCGCCCAGGCACAACACACTCTATTGCTCTGCTTGTGCCGCAGAACGTACAAAAACGGAGCAATCGGACCTGGGCAAAGAAAAACCGGGCTGATGTGTAGAAAAAGTACCCTCTGAATTGCAGTAATATCAAGGCTTTCAAGACCGCCCTCAATGGGGGCCTGATACATTTCCTTTCTACCCCCGAAAACGGGCCTCTAACGGCCCACAGCGGCGGTCTGAACAGCCCTACACCAAGGAGGCCGACACCATGACTGACTACATGGCGATAGATACCGATTTGCCGCCCTATTTCCCCTACCCTCAATTCCTGATGGACGGAACAAGAGATTAGCCACAGGCTGAATGTGCTTCCTTCCATTGTCCAGGCGGAGGGCTATCCCGATGTGCAGACGTTTACAGCCACCTACCGCAAGGCCGAGGCTCTTGTCAGCCGGTATAACCGGGAGATGGCCGAGTGGGAGCGGCAGCGGCCCGCCCTAAAAGAGAGGCCCCCGGAGCCGAAAAGCGTCCGGGAACGGCTGCGTCGGTTGCAGGACGAGGGCAGACGGCAGCAGTCACAGCCACGAAGAAAGGCCGTTGACGGGGACAGCAGATAAGGAAAGCACCGCACGGACTGTGCGGTGCTTTCCTACGCTTACTGCGGCTCATGCCGATTGCAAATGTGGTGCCGCCAGCTGCAAATCGTACACTTGGGTAAACTGCTCCTTCCGCTCCGGGGTGAGATGGTGGCTGACCAGGATCAATGTCAGTTCCGGATTAGCCAGCAGGCTCTTTTCCACGATGTCGGCGTTTTTCTGATCCAAGGCGCTGGTGCCCTCGTCCACCAGGAGAATGGAGCGGTCGTGGATCAGGGCGCGGGCAATGGCTACCCGCTGCTTCTGCCCACCGGAGAGATTGCCGCCCTCCTCGCCCACCACGGTGTCCAGACCTTCGGGCATGGAGGCCAGATCGCCCGCCAGGGCGCTGTCCCGCAGGGCCTTTTCCATCTGTTCATCGGTGAACGCTTCACCCAAGGTGATGTTATCCCGGATGGTGGAGTTGAACAGAAACACGTTCTGTTCAATGTAGCTCATCTGCTGCTGAAGCTGTTCCGGGGTGAAGTCCTTGGCGTCTTTGCCGTCAAAGCGGATGGCCCCGCCATAGTCCGGCAGCCAGCCCAGCAGGAGCTTCAGCAGGGTGGACTTCCCGCAGCCGGAGGGGCCCGTGAGGGCATACTTGCCGCCCTTCTGGAACTGGAGGGATAGGTCTTGCAGGATGGGCTTTTCACCGTACTGGAAGCTGAGGTTCTCCACGGTGATAGCGCTGTTCACCTGTTCCCGCCCGGTGACGTTTTCGGCCTGGGCATCGTCGGCGTGGACGGTAATCTTCTCAAAATAGGGCTTGGAGGAGGAGAAGGACAATAGGAGCTGCGCCATGCTCCCCAGGCCGTTGGAGAGGCTTCCGCACAGATTGCCGCCGCCCATCAAGGAACCTTGGAGGATCACGCCCTGGATGGACAGTACGCCAATCAGGACGTTGACCAGCATCTGGCAGACGATATTGACACAGCCAATCCCCGCGCTGACAAAGCCCTTCACGTAGGTCAAGCGAAACTTGGGCTTTTCAATTTGGTCGCTGGCCGCATCCGCGCCTTGGCTGAACCGCTGCTCCCGGCCAAAGAAACGCAGGACATCATACCCGGCCAGAAGATCTTTCAACTTGCTGGTAGCCGCCGCCTGTTCCTGGGCGCAGGCGTCGCCCAGCTTTTCCATCCGCTTATTAAACAGTTGGGGGACAAACAGCATAACCACAGTGGTTACCAGCGCGGCCCCCAGCAGCGACCAGTGGAGTGTCAGCAGGGCGGCGGCGCTGAATACGATGGTGGCGGCGGAATCCACACACTGATAGAAGGGTTTCCAAGCGAGGTTTTCGATCTGATTGATGTCGTTGGTGAACCAGGACAGATATTCCCCGGTGTCCAGCTCATGGAACTCCCCATGGTTTTTTCGCAGCAGCGTTGCCGCCATATCCCGCCGGACGGCATTGTTCATGGCCCTAACCGCGCGGCCTTGGAAGAACTCCTGCAAGCTGTTAATCCCAAGCAGAAGGAACCACGCGCCCACCATCATCAAAATCCAAAAACCGAACCCACGCAGATCGCGCTCAATGATACGCTGGAAGGTCTGGATCATCACTAGGCTGGTTCCGGTTTGCAGGGCGCACACGGCCAGAACCGGAAGGATTGCCAGGAAATTGGCCCTCCAAAACTTCTTCAAATAATGGGCCATGCCCATATTGGCTTTTTTGTTACTGCTTTTCATGTTGCTTCTTCTCCTTTTCGTCTTTCCATGTCTCGTCTGGCCCCAAGGGCGGCGCCCAGTCCCCAAGCCGCATACTGTTCATATCAGACTGCATACAGCACCTGGCCAGGTAGAGGAACGGGACAAGTTTCAGTGGTTCCGCAACCTGATAAGCCTTTACCTCGCCGTCCTCCACCTCTAAATCCACAGAACGCAGGATGTTTCTTTCCGCCAATGCGTCCAACAATTCTTCCACTGTTTCGCGGGGCATCTTTAGATGCTTTGCCGCTACGGTAAGGGAGAAATAGCTGAGTTTCCGACTGTGAAGATACCCCAGCAGTTCCAGACATCCAGGCTTTGCCAGAAGCTCAAACAGGCGGCGGTACTCGCTTTTGGGAGCGAACCATTGTGTATAACCCTTCTCAGGCTTTGGCCAGAGCGTAACGAAAGATAAGTCCTCCGCGTGGATATTCAGCAGAATGCCGCCCCCGCCCCAGCATTGGCTGAGCATCAGCCGTTCACTGTCATCACCCAAGTCACCCAAGTCAGGCCGGCACGTTTCCAGATAGCCCATTACCGGCAAACTCAGCCCATCCGGCAGGAAGTACTTGATGGAAGACCAGACCAACCGACAGAATTGGCTCATCCGTTCCTCATTGGGAAATCCCTGAAGCCAGCGACCCACCGCGTCCTCCACATCGACCTGCTCCCCGCCCTCCAGACCAAAGAGGGCGTCAATAGTTACTCCCAACTGCCTGGACAGGACGGGCAGCAATTCCACATCCGGCGCGCCGCCTTTCTCCCATTTGCCCACGGCCTGGGAAGATACTCCCACCATCTTACCCAACTGCTCTTGGGTAAGGCCCCGCTCTTTCCGTAGCGCAGCAATGCGTTCGCTCAACATACCCGGCATAAAAACACCGTCCTTTCGTTCGATGGTTGTATCATAGCAAAAGGGCTGGTTGGATTCAAGAGAGGCGTTTTTTCAAAAATACAACCATTAGTTTCAGAGATGAAACTATACGGGATCGTTTTACATCGCTGGCATGACGGTATAAAGGTAGAGCTTTCCATGATACGCGCCCGCGTCCGTTCTGGAATGGCAAACGCAAAAGCCAAGGGAAAGCAGATAGGCAGACCACAGGCCACCGCCGAGGATATACCGCCTATCTTCTTCCGCCATTACCCCGCCTTTGCCGCTGGAAGTCTGAACGTCAGCGAGTTAGCGCGAGTATGCAATTTGAGCCGCACGACAGTTTATAAGTATAGTATATCGGCATGATGAACGGGGGCCGCTCTGCATGAGCGGCCCCATTCATTGACATATCGGCGGTTTAGGGGTATGATGTACCATGTAAAGTACATGGAGGGGAGGCCCCCGGAATGGCAAAGTCAGAAAACCAAAAGCTGAAAACGCTTTATGTGGCTAAATATTTTCTGGAAAATTCAGACGAAAACTACCCTGTCACGGCTGGGGACATTACCGACTATCTCCAAAATGAATGTGGTATTAAATCGGAACGCTGCGCCATTTACCGCGATATTGCCGCCCTCCGTGATGTGTTCGGCATGGATATATACGGGGGGCAGGGCGGGAAATACCGCCTGTTATCCCGGCAATTTGAATTTGACGATTTACGTCTACTGGCGGAATGTGTTCATGCTGCAAAGTTTATTTCCGCCTCCAAGGCAAAAGAGCTTGTTTCTACGATAGCCGAATTTTGCAGCAGCTACCAGGCCGAGGAATTACACAGGGAAGTTTTTCTATGTGACCGGGTAAAGACCACCCGCAAGGATATTCTGTTGATTATCGGCATTATCCAAGCCGCCATGTCTACCAGGGAGAACGGCAAGCCCAAGACCCCGCAGAAAATCAGTTTCAAATATTTGAAGTACACAATTCAAGATAAAAATACCCAGGTGGAACGCCGCAAGGGAGCCGCTTACAAAGTCAGCCCCTATGCCCCATCTGATTGCACAGCAAATGGGTGGGGGTATTCATTTCCGCCATGAGCGTGCCATAGGTGTGCCGCAGCCCCGTTGTGGTAGTTTTGTGGATAGTTACCCGCCGCCACTGATATTTTGCCACATAATGAAAAGGAGATTACATCATCAATCACGGAGAGCAGACCATCGCCAAGGCTTTTGCAGCCCGCGCCGCTGACGTATCCACCAAGGAATACCGAGCGCGAACAGGCCACGGCCGAGTATGAGAGCATGACCGATGAAGAATTGTATTATACCTTGGAAGCAATCAAGCATGAGGCGGACCAGGGAGCCAAAAAGAATTATGATGCGGACAGAATGGAAATTCTGGAAGAACGCGGCTGGTAAGGGAATATGAACACAAGAGGGGCGGCACGTCGATGTGCCGCCCCTTGACCTGTTTCCTTACTCGGTCTTTTGATATTGATATTCGGAAATCGCAGTTATGTCCGCCGCCGGGTCCAGCAGCCCTTCTTCGTTCATCATATCCAGCATTTCATAGAGCACCAGGCTCCCGTCCGCATAAGTATAGGGGGCCGCCCTGTGATTGATGATGGTGTAACTTCCCGACTGCGACTTGTATTCCAACAGGACCGCGCCGTTTTGGATGCTGTATGTCCCGGTGCTGCTTAGGGCCGTCTGGCCCAGAAATCCCATGTAGACCGAAACGCTGGTGTCTGAAAAGGTCAGTTGGTAGACGCCGTATCCGTCGGTATATTCCCAGGTGCCCGCAAGCGCCTCGGTCACGGCGGCGGCGGTCGCCTCATCTGCCGGGGTCCACCATCTTTCCTGGGCGGCTTCCTCCTCTGCGGCCAGAACAGCGGCCCGGGCTACTTCCATGTCCCCGCGGTTCCCGTCGTCCTCCTTTGCGTAAACGATGGGATAAATGGCCCCGTCCGCAAACAGGAAGGGGAAGGTGCTGCCCTGCCAGCTCAGGCTCAGGACGGTATCCTCCAGGGAATAGCTCCCCTCGAAGGTGACGGTATCAAAGAATTTGTTAAAGGCCGGAGATGTCCTGCTGTAGGAAAACACATAGCTTCCGTCCTCGTGCAGCTCCAGCGTCAGGGACGTGCCATTCGCCTCGACCTGGAAGGTTTGGTTGGAATGTCCGCTCCCGTCAAAGGAAGGGGACAGGCCGTACTCAGTATCCTCTGCCATTTTGGCGCCTGTGTGATAATACGCGCCGCAGGCGGTCAGCGTGCGGGAATTCCCGTCTTTGGGCTGGAACGTGATACTGCTGCCGTCGCCGTCCGCTGTATAGGTGCCCTTTTCTTCTCCGTAGTCATAGCTTCCGTTTTCGTTCAGTTCATAAACATCGCCGGGGACCATGCCCACCGGCGCGTATGTCCCGGGGATTGTCTTTTCCTCCTCCGCAGGCGCGGGGGTTTCGCTTTCCTGAGCGGGGGCGGGGGTACCGGATGCGGCCGTGTCATCAGATGTACCGCCATCTCCTCCGCACCCCACCAGAGAGAGGGCCAGAGCCGCCGTAAGCATGAGTGCCAAAAGTTTCTTCATTCTTAGTTTCCTCCTGTAATACAAAGTGATAGTCTTGACGATAGTTAATTGTATTATACTTTGTGCCTCTTTGTCAAGCTATAATTCATTACAGATTGAGAGGTGCAGTGACATGAAAAGTGAACCCTTGAAAATCAAGAGGCGCGGCGAGGACGGGAACAAGGTTATTACCGTTCGGATCAGAGAAGATACCCTTGACGCGCTGGACAAAATCGCAGCGGAAACAAACCGCTCGCGTAACGAGCTGATCAACATCATTCTCAGTCATGGAGTGCAAAATCTGGAAATTGAATAGCCAGACAGGGAACAAAATAAATACAATCTTCACTAATAATAGCACACATGACACGGGAATACAATTAACTGGCTGCATAGTATTCCAACAAAAGGCACGAGGGCGCATTTTGCGTCCTTGTGCCTTTATTTTGCCGTTCCCGCCGTGAGAAACCCGCCCTTTTTCTTTGCGTTTGTTACATGGGTATAATCTCCGCCGCTTCTTGCGCGTCCGCCCTTGCAGAAAAAAAGCGTCCGGCAGCTGTGCCGCCGGACGCTTTTTGCGCATATAAGCTTTTCTTACTTCAGGTTGAAGAAGGCGTCGCGGCCCAGATACTGAGCGGCGTCGCCCAGCTCCTCCTCGATGCGGAGCAGCTGATTGTACTTGGCCACGCGGTCAGTGCGGCTGGGAGCGCCGGTCTTGATCTGGCCGGCGTTGGTGGCCACGGCGATGTCGGCGATGGTGGCGTCCTCGGTCTCGCCGGAGCGGTGGGACACGATGGCGGTGTAGCCGGCCCGGTTGGCCATCTGGATGGCGTCCAGGGTCTCGGTGAGGGTGCCGATCTGGTTGACCTTGATGAGGATGGAGTTGCCCACGCCCTTGGCGATGCCGTCGGACAGACGGGCCACGTTGGTGACGAACAGATCGTCGCCAACCAGCTGGACCTTGGAGCCAATGGCCTTGGTGAGCATGGCCCAGCCCTCCCAATCGTCCTCGGCCATGCCGTCCTCCAGGGAGATGATGGGGTAGGTGTCGGCGAACTTCTTCCACATATTCACCAGCTGCTGCTGGGTCATCTTCTTGCCGGACTTGGGCTGGACGTAGCACTTCTGCTCGTCGTCCCACCACTCGGAGGAGGCGGCGTCGATGGCGATCATGAAGTCCTCGCCGGGCTTGAAGCCGGCCTCTTCGATGGCCTGCACGATGACCTTCAGGGCGTCCTCATCCTTTTTCAGGTTGGGGGCGTAGCCGCCCTCGTCGCCCACGCCGGCGGCGGGGGTGCCGTTCTCCTTCAGGGTCTTCTTCAGCTGGTGGAACACCTCGGCGCAGCGGCGCAGGGCCTCCTTCCAGGTGGGGGCGCCCACGGGCATAATCATGAACTCCTGGATCTCCACGTTGTTGGTGGCGTGAGCGCCGCCGTTGAGGATGTTCATCATGGGAACGGGCAGGGTCTTGGCGTTGACGCCGCCGATATAGTTGTACAGGCTGGTGCCCAGGCTCTCAGCGGCGGCCTTGGCCACGGCCAGGGAGCAGCCCAGGATGGCGTTGGCGCCCAGGCGGCTCTTGTTGGGGGTGCCGTCCAGGTCGATCATGGCCCGGTCGATGGACACCTGGTCCAGGGCGTTCATGCCGATGAGGCACTCGGCCAGCTCGGTATTCACGTTGCTGACGGCCTTCTCCACGCCCTTGCCCAGGTAGCGGTCCTTGTCGCCGTCACGCAGCTCGCAGGCCTCGTGAACGCCGGTGGAAGCGCCGGAGGGAACAGCGGCGCGGCCCATGGTGCCGTCCTCCAGGACAACCTCCACCTCGACGGTGGGGTTGCCGCGGGAGTCGATAATTTCACGGCCGAGCACGTCAACGATTTCAAGCATCTGTTTCATGGGAATCAAGCTCCTTTCAAAATGTCAAAGGTTATAGTTTAACGAGGTGCGAACCTCAAGGGACACAACAATTGGGGCCGCGGCAGGCTGCGTTATTCCTTTACAATCAGGGTCTGCCCGGTCATTTCCTTGGGCTGCTTCAGCCCCATCAAATCCAGCATGGTGGGGGCCAGGTCGGCCAAACGGCCGTCCCGCAGGCGTACGTCCGCGCCCACCACGCAGCAGGGCACCAGATTGGTGGTGTGGGCGGTGAAGGGGGAACCGTCCTCCTCGGCCATGTGCTCAGCATTGCCGTGGTCGGCGGTGATGAGGGCTACGCCGCCCATCTTCCGGGTGGCGGCGACCACCTGGGCCACGCCGCTGTCCACCGCCTCGGCGGCTTTCACAGCGGCCTCAAACACGCCGGTGTGGCCCACCATGTCGCAGTTGGCGAAGTTGAGGATAATCACGTCATAAGCGCCGCTCTCGATGCGCTTGACGGCCTCGGCGGTGACCTCGGGCTGGCTCATGTGGGGCTGGAGGTCGTAGGTGGCCACCTTGGGGGAGGGAATCAGGCACCGGTCCTCCCCGGGGAACACAGTCTCCACGCCGCCGTTGAAAAAGAAGGTGACATGGGCGTATTTCTCGGTCTCGGCGATGCGCAGCTGGGTCATGCCCTGCCGGGCGATATACTCGCCGAAAATGTTGTCCAGGCTCTCCTTGGGGAACGCGACGGCCACATTGGGCATGGACGCGTCGTAGGACGTGGTGCACACGTAGTTCACATGGAAGAAGCCCTTTTTCCGCTCAAAGCCGGAGAAATCGGGGTCCACAAAGGTGCGGGTGATCTCCCGGGCCCGGTCGGGGCGGAAGTTCATGAAGATGATGGAATCCCCCTCGCCGATTTCGGCGTTTTCGGCGGTGATGACGGGGACGACGAACTCGTCGGTGACGCCCGCGTCATAGCTGGCCTGCATGGCTCCGACGGGGTCGCCGATGAAGCGGGCCTCGCTCTCGCCGTACACCATGGCCTTGTAGGAGCGCTCCACCCGGTCCCAGTTGGTGTCCCGGTCCATGGCGTAGTAGCGCCCGGAAATGGTGGCGATCTGGGCCCCGTACTGGTCGCAGGCCTCCTTCATCTCGGCCACGAAGCCCTTGCCGGAGGTGGGGGGCACGTCGCGGCCGTCCATGAAGCAGTGGACGAAAATTCTGGGACAGCCCAGGCCGTGGGCCATCTTCACCGCCGCCTGGATGTGGGTGATGTGGCTGTGGACGCCGCCGTTGGACATCAGGCCGTAGATGTGGACGGCCTTTCCGGCGTTTTTCGCCGCCAGCATGGCGTCCTTGTAGGCGGGGTTCTCAAAGAAGTCCCCGTCCTGGATGGCCTTGGTGATCTTGGGCAGGTCCTGGAACACCACCCGGCCCGCGCCGATGTTGGTGTGGCCCACCTCGCTGTTGCCCATCTGCCCGTCGGGCAGGCCCACGTCCAGCCCGGAGGCGGACAGCCTGCAGCAGGGGTTCCCGGCAAAAATTCTGTCCAGATTGGGGGTATTGGCGGCTTTGATGGCGTTGTCCCCCGCCGCCGCGGAGGAGGACAGGCCGAAGCCGTCCATGATGATGAGGGTAGTGGGTGTTTTCATACTAACGATCTCCTTGCTGTTAGGAGGTGCAGGGGAGGGACTTGCCCCCTCCCCTGGGTTTTATTCCTGGTTTGCCGCGTTGATGATGGCCATGAAATCGTCGGGCTTCAGGGCCGCGCCGCCGATGAGGCCGCCGTCAATGTCGGGCTGGGCCAGCAGCTCGTGGGCGTTCTTGGCGTTCATGGAGCCGCCGTACTGGATGGTGACGGCACGGGCCACCCGCGCGCCGTACTGCTTGCGGATGATGGTGCGGATGTGGGTGCACACCTCCCCCGCCTGCTCGGCTGTGGCGGTCCTGCCGGTGCCGATGGCCCAGATGGGCTCATAGGCGATGACCACACGGCGCACCTGGGTGTCGCTCAGGCCCGCCAGGGCCACCTTCACCTGATAGGTGATCAGCGCCTCGGTGACGCCCAGCTCCCGCTGCTCCAGGCTCTCGCCCACGCACACGATGGGGCGCAGGCCCGCCTCCAGGGCGGCGTGGACCTTCTTGTTGACGGTGAAGTCGGTCTCGTTATAGTACTGCCGGCGCTCGGAGTGGCCGATGATGACGTACTTGGCCCCCACGTCCTTGAGCATCTCTACGGTGACCTCGCCGGTGAACGCGCCGCTGGCCTCGTAATGGCAGGTCTCGCCGCCGATGGCCACGCGGGTGTCCTTGAACAGGCGCACCGCGCCGGGGATGTTTACGCCGGGGACGCACAGCACCACGTCGCACCACTTGTGGCGGCCCAGCTGGGGCTTGATGGCCTCGGCAAAGGCTTTCGTCTCGGTGAGTGTCTTGTTCATCTTCCAGTTGCCGGCGATAATTGTCTTACGGTACTTCAGATTCATGGTTGGGCTCCTTCCAAAATAGTAAAATGGATGGGTTTTCTCTTAGAATCTCCACATTCCTCTCTGATTGCCGGGTTGGGGTGCTGCCGCGTGTCCCCGCGGGCAGTCAGGCGTCCAGCAGGCAGGCCACGCCGGGCAGCTCCTTACCCTCCATAAACTCCAGGGAGGCGCCGCCGCCGGTGGAGATATGGCTCATCTTATCCGCGTAGCCCAGCTGCTGTACCGCCGCCGCGCTGTCGCCGCCGCCGATGATGGTGATGGCGCCGGTCTTGGACAGGGCCTCGGCCACGGCCTCTGTGCCCTTGGCGAAAGCGGGGAACTCGAACACGCCCATGGGGCCGTTCCAGATCACGGTGCCCGCGTCGGCCACCGCGCCGCAGTACAGCTTCACGGTCTCGGGGCCGATGTCCAGGCCCTGCCAGCCCTCGGGAATCTCGCCGGCCTTGACTACCTTGGAGTCCGCGTCGGGGGCGAACTTGTCGGCGATGACGGTGTCGATGGGCAGCAGCAGCTTCACGCCCTTGTCCGCGGCCTTTTTCACCATGTCGTTGGCGTAGTCCTTCCAGTCCTCCTCCAGCAGGCTGTCGCCCACCTTGCCGCCCTGGGCGGCGGAGAAGGTGTAGGCCATGCCGCCGCCGATGATGATGGTGTCGGCGATTTCCAGCAGGTTGTTGATGACGCCGATCTTGGAGCTGACCTTGGAACCGCCCAGGATGGCCACCAGGGGGCGCTTGGGGTTGGCCAGCGCGCCGCCGATGAAGTCCAGCTCCTTCTGGATCAGGAAGCCGGACACGGCGGGCAGGAAGCCGGCCACGCCGGCGGTGGAGGCGTGGGCGCGGTGGACCGCGCCGAAGGCGTCGGACACATATACCTCAGCCATAGCGGCCATGGCTTTCGCCAGCTCGGGGTCGTTCTTCTCCTCGCCCTTCTCGAAGCGGGTGTTCTCCAGCAGGAGGACCTGGCCGGGCTGGAGGGCGGCGGCCTTGGCGGCGGCGTCGGGACCCACCACGTCGGCGGCCAGGATGACGTCCTTGCCCAGCAGCTCGCCCAGGCGGGCGGCAACCGGCTTCAGGGACAGCTCGGGCTTGACCTGGCCCTTGGGCTTGCCCATATGGGAGCAGGCGATGACCGCCGCGCCCTGCTCCAGCAGGTACTGGATGGTGGGCAGGGCGGCGCGGATGCGCTTGTCGTCGGTGATGGCGCCGCTGCCGTCCTTGGCCATGGGCACGTTGAAGTCACAGCGAAGAAGAACCTTCTTCCCCTTGACGTCAATGTCCTTGACCGTCTTCTTGTTGTAGTTCATGGTAAAAACTCCTTTCATTGCTTACAACTTGAAGTGAATTAGGATTGTTTCAGGGTAACGCTGCCGCCGCACGCCGTTTCCGGCGGCGTGCCGCCCATTTCCCCCGCCCCGCTCAGCCCCGGGAAGCCCTGCTGCTTCAGGGCCTCATAGGCCAGGATGGCCACAGAGTTGGACAGGTTCAGGCTGCGGGCGTCCCCGCGCATGGGGATGCGGATACAGCGCTCCGCGCGGGCCCGCCGGAACGCCTCCGGCAGTCCGGCGGTCTCCTTCCCGAAAAACAGCCAGCACCCGTCCCGGAACCGCGCCTGGGAATAGTCCCGGGGGGCCTTGGTGGTGGCAAGCCACAGGTCGGAGATCTCATTGCGCAGGAACAGCTCGTCCAGACTGGGGTACACGGTCAGGTCCACCATGGGCCAGTAGTCCAGGCCCGCCCGCTTCACCGCCTTTTCGCTGATATCGAAGCCCAGCGGCTCCACCAGATGGAGGCGGCTGCGGGTGGCGGCACAAGTGCGGGCGATATTGCCGCAATTCTGCGGGATTTCTGGTTCAACCAACACGATATTGACCATAACATCCTCCCTTAACCACGGACATTATATTCGCTTGCGCTCAAAATTACAAGAGAAAATGTGGCAAATCTGTCAAAAAATTAACCTTTTTTGCTGGCACTTTGCCGAATGGCCCGGGAAACCCCGCAGGATCCGGGGCAAAAAAAGGCCCCGGAGAGGAAAAATCTTAAAAATTTTATCCATATGCGCAACCCTTTGGCCCGCCGCAGGGTATTGCTTACGGAGCGGCTTCACCCTGCCCCACGGCCCGTGGGAAATGGTTGCCAATTCCCCGCGTGTGTGTTACAATATCTGCGGAACGGCAGACGGCCATGCCAAACGGGCGCGGATACGCGGGAGGGCTGCATATGGAAACCCTTACCGCAGGCGGCGCATAAAGCGCGGCCCTTCGGTATACACTTCCCAGTGGAACGCCCTGTCGAAATCGCTCCAAAAATAAGAAGATTGCGAGTGATTTCCAAGCTATGAGAAGAATCCTTTCTCTGGCGCTGGCCGCAACGCTGCTGGCCGCCCTGCCCGCCTGCGCCGGAACCGGCGGAGAACAGAAGCGGGCTGACCTGTCCGCCTTCGCCAAGACCCTCCAGGAAAAGTACGAGTTTGCCGGCTACCTCAGCGAGATGTCCCCGGAATACGAGTATTTTGAGGAGGACGTGGAGCGCGCCCTCCCCGGCCTGCTGGCCATGGACCTGGAACAGCGGGTGCTTCTCCATACCATGATCAACATCAACAACGGCGAGATCGACCTGGTCCAGGCCAAAAGCGCCGAAGACGCCGCCAGGGCGGCGGAAATTTTCCAGGCCCGCATCGACTATATGGCGGGCGACGGGAAAAACACCGGCGGGGTGTTCTATCCCGGCCCCACCGAGCTGTGGCTCAACAACGCCAAAGTGGTGACCCAGGGAAATTATGTGATGCTGGTATGCGGCGAGGACTATGAGCGGATCGCGGAGGATTTCAACGCGCTGTTTTAGCTGTTACCAATGAAAACAAAGGAGCATCAAAAAAATGAGAAAGAATCGGATGTTTGCCCTGTGCGCCCTGATGGCGCTGTGCCTGTCCCTGCTGTCCGCCTGCGGCCCCAATGGCGAGGGAGGCCAGGAGGACAAAAAGGTGGATCTTGCCGCCTTTGCCAAGACCGTGCAGGAGGAGCACGCTTTCTCCAGCCTGGAACGGGCCGACCCCGCCGACGCTGAGATGGGCGAGCTGTTCCAGAACGCGCTGGACAATTACTATCCCGGCCTCACCGGCCTGGAGCTGGAGCAGATGGAGATTTATCTGTCCATGATCTCCTTCAGCGGCGGCGAGCTGGCCATGGTACAGGCGAAAAACGCCGAGGATGCCAACAAGGTGAAGGAGATTTTCCAGGCCCGCATGGACTCCAAGCGCACCGACGGCCCAGGCAATTATCCCGAGGAGGTTGAAATGTGGCAGCGCAGCTCCAAGGTTACGGTCAACGGCAATTACGTGATGCTGGTGAACCATGAGGACTGCGACGCCATTGTCAGCGAGTTTAACGAAATGCTCAAATAAAAAGGGAACCGTCCCTGATTATTGACTAGTATGTGACATAAGGAGAGAAAAGCGCCATGAAACGTCTGATCCCGCTGTGTTTGTCTGCCGCCCTGATGCTGTCCCTGCTGTCCGCCTGCGGCGGCAGCGCCGACCCGGATACCACCGTGGTCCCCCCTGACGCCACCGAGCCGTCCACCGTGGCCCCCATCAAAGGGGACGCCACCCAGGAGCCCTCCCTGGCCCTGCCCAGCGGGGAGCCGTCCGAGGAGCCCTCAGAGGAGCCCTCGGAAAAACCCACAGAGGAGCCCACCGCCCAGCCCACGGCGGAGGCCACAAAGGCCCCGGCGACGCCCAGTCCCAAGCCTACCCCCAAGCCTACGCCCAAGCCCACACCCAAGCCCACGCCGGCTCCTACTCCCAAGCCTACTCCTGCCCCCACCCCCAAGCCTACCCCCGCGCCCACTCCCACCCCGGCTCCCACGCCGGAGCCTACGCCTGCCCCCGCCCCCAGCGTGAATCTGGCCTCGTTCTACTCCAGCGTCACCAGCCAGTATGATCTCGGCCCCCTGGAGCTGGCCAGCGGCGGACTGCTGGACGGCTATTACGCCGGACTGACCTCTGTCCCCACGGAGCAGTGCCTGGTGTACATCTGCCAGATGACCATGAACAACGGCGAGTTCGGCCTGGTGCAGGTGAAGGACAGCGCCGATGTGGCGCGGGTGAAGGCCATCTTCCAGGCCCGCATCAATTACATGGCGGGCGACGGCAACGGCCCCGGCGGGGCCTGGTATCCCGCCGCCGTGGACTCCTGGATGAACAACTCCCGGGTGGTGTCCAACGGCAATTACGTCATGATGGTGGTCCATGAGAACTGCGACGCCATCGTGTCCCAGTTCAACGCACTGTTTTAATCAATGCTTGCCCCGGCGCTTGCGCCGGGGCAGCTTAACTTGTTCCGCGAGGTGAGCGCCTGTGATATTTTCCAGTCCGTATTTTTTGTTCCTGTATTTTCCCATTGTATTGATGCTCTACTACGTCTCCCCCCTGAAGTGGCGTAATCTGGTGCTGCTGATTGCCAACCTGATTTTCTACGGCTGGGGCGAGCCGGTGTATGTGGTCATCATGTTCCTGTCCATCGCCATCGACTACAGCCACGGGCGGATCGTCACCCGGTGCAAGGCCAGCGGCAACGACCGGGGGGCCCGGATGGCGGTGGCGTCGTCGGTGGTGTTCAATCTGGCCCTGCTGGGCTTTTTCAAGTATTGGAACTTCATCGCCGGAAGCCTTGCCGCCATCGGCGCGGGCTTCCTGCCGGTGATTGAAAGCCTGCCCCTCCCCGGCGGGGCGTCCATCCCCTTCACCCTGCCCATCGGCATCTCCTTCTATACCTTCCAGACCATGAGCTACACCATCGACGTGTACCGGGGGGACGCCCGGTGCCAGAAGAATATCATCACCTTCGGCACCTTCGTCACCCTGTTCCCCCAGCTCATCGCCGGACCTATCATCAAATACAAGGACCTGGACGACCAGCTGGAGCGCCGCACCCACTCCTTTGACAAATTCGCCTCCGGCGTCCAGCGGTTCACCATCGGCGCGTGCAAGAAGGTGCTGTTGGCCAACGCCCTGGGCCCCCTGTGGGACGCGTATCTTGCCACGCCGTCCGGCCAGCTCACCACTCTGGGGGCGTGGCTGGGGATCATCGCGTTCTCTCTCCAGCTCTACTTTGATTTCTCCGGCTATTCCGACATGGCTATCGGCCTGGGGCGGATGCTGGGCTTCGAGTTTCTGGAGAATTTCAATTACCCCTACCTGTCCAAGTCCGCCAGCGAGTTCTGGCGGCGGTGGCACATCTCCCTGGGAAGCTGGTTCCGGGAATATCTCTACTTCCCCCTGGGCGGTTCCCGGGTGAAGCCCGCCCGCATGGTGTTCAACCTGCTGGTGGTGTGGGCGGCTACAGGCATCTGGCACGGGGCCAGCTGGAATTTCCTGATCTGGGGTCTGTACTGGTTCGTGTGGATCGGCCTGGAGAAGGTGTGGCTGGGCAGGGTGCTGGATCAGGCCCCCGGCTGGCTGTGCCATGTGTACGGCGTGGTCATCGCCGTGGTGGGCTGGGCAATCTTTGCGGTGGAGGATTTCTCCGCCATGGGCCCCTATCTCGCCGCCATGTTCGGCTTCGGGGCGGGCCTGCTGGACGGGGATTTCCTGTATGATCTGCGCAACTACCTGCCCATTCTTATCATTGCCGTTGCGGCGGCCACGCCGCTGGCGGCAAACCTCTGGAAGAAGCTCCCGGAGCGGGCGAAGCAAATCGCGTTCCCGGTGCTGATGCTGGCGGGGCTGGTGCTCACCACCGCCTACCTGGTGGACGGCACCTACAATCCGTTCCTGTACTTCCGGTTCTAAGGTCAAGGGCTTGTTCCTTTTTCTTGAAAGAAAAAGGAACCGAAAAGAGCCTTAGACTCGCGAACTTTATGCCCGCTGACGGGGCGGGGTGGTTTTCGTGAGATTGCTGCCCGGCGACGTTTATCTCTGATATATTGAGGGTTTGGTTTTTTATGAGCAAAAAATATTCTGTTTTTATTACGGTTTTGTTCTGTCTGTTTATTTTCGGGTTTGGGATTGCGTTGGTTCTTTCCCCGAGCCGGGATTTTTCCGACCAGGAGAACCGTTTCCTGGCCCAGTTCAAGGCCCCCACCCTGGACACCCTGCGCTCGGGCAAGTTTATGGAGGACTTTGAGGACTACGTCACCGACCAGTTCCCCCTGCGGGATCAGTGGATTCGGCTCAAGGCCCGGTCGGAGCGCCTCCTGGGCAAGCAGGAGAACAATGGCGTCTACTTCGGTGCCGACGGGCAGACCCTGTTCGCCCAGTTCACCGCCCCCACCGATGAGGAGCTTTCCCAGCGGCTGGGCTTCGTCAACAGCCTGGGGGACAACCTGAATGTGCCGGTGTACTTCTCCCTGGTGCCGGACAAATCCGCGGTGCTGGCGTCCCTGCTGCCCACCAACGCCCCCAAACGGGACGACGGTTCCACCATCCAGCGGGCGGCGGAGCTGTGCGGGGACAAGGTGGCGTATATCGACCTGCGGGGCGACCTGACCAGCGCCGGCGACTTCTACCGCACCGACCACCACTGGACCACCCAGGGGGCCCAGCGGGCCTGGTGGAAGCTGATGGCGGGTATGGGCCGCGTCCAGCCGAAGGAGGATATGGACGGCTTCTCCTATCAGGGCCTGTCCTACACCGAGGTGAGCGACAGCTTTTACGGCACCACCTATTCCTCCTCCGGCGCGGCGTGGGTGCGCCCGGACACCATCCATACCGTGATCCCCGAGGGCGGAACCAAGGGCCATGTCACCGTCACCGGCTATCCCGAGGGCCTGCCCATCGAAAGCTCCCTGTACCACCCGGAAAAGCTGGAGGTCAAGGACAAATACGCCTACTTCCTGGGGGGCAACCAGCCGCTGTGCGTCATCCAGAACCCCGACGCGCCGGACGGGAAGCTGCTGGTCATCCGGGATTCCTATTCCGATTCCCTGGCCCCCTTCCTGGCCGAGCAGTTCCAGGAGGTCCACCTGTTTGACCTGCGCTACAACAATATGTCCGTCCAGCAGTATGTGGCGGACAACGGTATTGACCAGGTGCTGGTGCTCTACTCCGTGGCCAATTTCTCCACCGACATGAACCTGTTCAAGCTGGCGCACTGAGCGCCTGACACGCCAAAAGCCGCCGCTATGGTGCTTAGACCATAGCGGCGGCTTTTTAAACTTACGCGGGGGAATTGACGATGCCCACGAACAGCGGCAGGCCGCTGTCCCCGGTGATGCAGAAGATAAAGGGCCGGTCCAGCACAAAATCCACCTCATCATCGGGCGGCCCTCCGAAGCCGACGTCGGTCATCACGGTAAAGGCGGCGGCGGTACAGCCCTCCTCGTCAATGACCACCCGGGCCGCGTGGTCGGCCTTAGAGAGAAAGATGCCGTCCATACCGGCGGTCATAGGGGTGAAGTTGGACCGCGCCGGGTCAAAGATGTCGGTGATGCCCAGCTCCTTCAGTCCGTCGATCAGATCGAACTGGGAAGCCACATCGAACTTGGGGATGGACTTGTTCACCACAAGATACTCCTGGTTCTCCCACTCATATTTGTCGGCGGTAAAGAGGAAGTCCATGGCTTCCCCGTCGGACAGCAGCTCCTCCGGGGACACCCCCTCATCGGGCAGGAGGAACCACATGGAACCGCCCGTCTCGAAATATTGGCACACGGCGGAAAATTTGTCCCCCCAATAATAGCCATGGCTTCCGGACTGGTGCATGAAATCCGTCTCCATGTCCCCGCCGGGGGCGTGGAAGGCCTGGGGCGCGGTGTCTTCCGGGGAAAATTCCTTGCCCCATTTCGCCTTGAAATACACGGTCGTGGCCAGGGCCAGGATGGTGTTCGGGTCCGTTTCGATGTTTCCGGCCTGCTCCTCCAACAGCCCCCCGGTCTGCTCGTTGAGCCAGTCCTGCAAAGCCTTGTTGAACTCCGCCGAGCCCATCTCCCCCTGGTAGGAGGAGGCGTAAAAGTCCTGGGCCAGGGTGTCCATGGTACCCTGCTTGAACTTCACATTCTGGTTCAGCCACAGGGAGCTGGCCAGGATGCAGGTCAGCGCGCCGTCGTTCCGGTAGTTGGAATTCCACACGTCCTTGGCCTGCTGGCGCAGGGCGTCCATGCTGTCACTGCCCAGGAGGTCCAAAAGCTGGGCCTGGGTCTCCCCGCCGGTGAGCTGGGCCTGCATGGCAAGGGCCATGTAGACGTTCAGCGGGGAATACACCCGGTTTTCCCCGTCCGCCCCGGACAAAAAGGTCTGGGCGCTCCGGGCAAAAAAGGCGTCCAGAGGGGCGGTGTCCCCCAGGTCCCGCTGCTGTGCCCGCACGCCCTCCCACCATGCCTCATAGGCGTTGTAGTCTTCGCCGCGGGGGTATTGGACCATCTCGGGATACTGGGCCTGGGCGATGATGCCCTGGGCGTTGGCGGTAAGCTCGCCGCCGGGGCGCAGGAAAATGCCTCCCACAATAGCCAGCGCCAGCACCGCCGCCACAGCTCCCAGCCATCCCCCCTTCCGCCAGCGCTTCTGCCGCTTTGGGGCGTTCTTCGCCCCGTCAATCAGGTCGTCCCGAATGTCGGTGATACCGTCAAACATATCCTCTTGGTTCATAAGTCTACTCCTTCCGCTTCCAGGAAAGCCCGCAGGTCTTTCCGTAATCGCAGCAGACGCTGGGACAGGGCGTTGGCCCCCATGCCCCGCGCCGCCGCCAGCTCCTTCACCGCGTCGCCGTACCAGTACCGCCGGATGAACAGCCAGCGGTCCCCGTCCTCCAGTCCGTCCAGCCAACGGCTGACGGCCTGGGCCAGCCGCCGCCGCTCCACGGCTTCCTCCACCGTGCCGGGGGAGGGAACGCAGTCCTCCAGCTCGGACAGCAGGACCTCCATGCCGTCATACCGCTTTTGGGCATGGTCCCGCCGCCACCGGCTGATGGACAGATTCCGGGTGATGCGGCCCAGAAACGCCCCCAGCGCCTGGGGCCGGTCCGGGGGCATCTGGTTCCAGGCGGCGTGCCAGGTGTCGTTGACGCACTCCTCCGCGTCCTCCCGCACCCCCAGCAGCCGCAGGGCAATGGAACGGCACAGCCCGCCGTATTTTTTGTCCGTCTCGGCAATGGCCCGCTCCTCCCGCCGGTGGTAAAGCTCCACAATGGCAGAATCCTCCATAGCCCAGCCCCCTTTTCCGTGTAATATCCTGTTACGGCAAATCCTATCTGAAAGGCCCTTCTATTGATACAGTCGCAAACCAAAACAGAGTATGACAAAATTTCCTGAAAAAAGAAAGCGGACAGCCCCGGCCCAAAGCCAAAAGCTGCCTGCTTTCCCTACTCCGTTTAATAAAGAGATGTACCCCGCCACAAAAAATCTACGCCGCCGGGCAGAAATCCAAGATAACCACCCGGCCCCGTCAGCGAGCGTCAAGCTCTTTTTCGGTTCCTTTTTCTCTCGAGAAAAAGGAACGAACTACCCGCCGAGGTAGGCGCGTTTCACCGCTTCGTCGTGGAGGAGCTCGTCGCCGGTACCGGTGGCCACAATCTTGCCCGTCTCCAGCACGTAGCCCCGGTCGGCTACGGACAGGGCCATCCGGGCGTTCTGCTCCACCAGCAGGATGGTGGTGCCCGACTGGTGAAGCTGCTTGATGATCTCAAAAATCTGCTCCACCAGAATGGGGGCAAGGCCCATGGACGGCTCGTCCAGCATCAGCAGCCTGGGGCTGCTCATCAGCCCCCGGCCCATGGCCAGCATCTGCTGCTCGCCGCCGGACAGGGTGCCCGCCACCTGCTTGCGCCGCTCCTTCAGCCGGGGGAACTGCTGGTATACCCGCTCCAGGTTGGGGGCGATGGTGCTCCGGGCCTGGGTGTAGGCCCCCATCTCCAGGTTTTCCTCCACCGTCATCTGCTGGAAGACGCGCCGTCCCTCGGGGACGTGGGCCATGCCCAGCTCCACGATCTTGTGGGCGGGGACAGCGGCCAGGTTTTTGTCCAGGAACTCGATGGAGCCGGTGCGGGAGCGCAGCAGGCCGCACACCGTGTTCAAAATGGTGGACTTGCCCGCGCCGTTGGCCCCGATGAGGGTGACCACCTCGCCGCCGTTCACCTCAAAGGAAACGCCCTTGATGGCGTGGATCGCGCCGTAATACACATTGATATCGTTTACCTTCAGCATTTCCCGCACCCCCTTACTGCTGCTTGCCCAGATAGGCTTCAATGACCGTGGGATTGGACTGGATCTCCTCCGCGGTGCCCTTGGCGATGATCTGGCCGAAGTTGAGCACGCAGATACCCTCGCAGATGCCCATGACCAGGCTCATGTCGTGCTCAATGAGCATGATGGCGATCTGGAAGGTGTCCCGGATCTTGACGATGTTCTCCATCAGCTCCGCCGTCTCCGAGGGGTTCATGCCCGCCGCCGGCTCGTCCAGCAGCAGCAGGGACGGATTGGTGGCCAGCGCCCGGACAATCTCCAGCCGCCGCTGGGCCCCATAGGGCAGACTGCCCGCCTGATGGCCCGCCAGGTCCTCCATGTTGAAGATGCTCAGCAGCTCCAGCGCCCGCTCATGGGCGGCTTTCTCCTGCCGCCAGTACTTGGGCAGGCGCAATATGCCGGAAAACATGGAATACTTCTCCTGGTTGTGCAGGCCGATCTTGACGTTGTCCTCCACGCTCAGGTTGGAGAACAGGCGGATGTTCTGGAAGGTGCGGGCGATGCCCATGCGGTTGATCTGGGCGGGGGTCTTGCCGTGGGTGTCCAGCCCGTCCAGCAGGATGGTGCCCCGTGTGGGCTGGTACACCTTGGTGAGCAGGTTGAACACGGTGGTCTTGCCCGCGCCGTTGGGGCCGATGAGCCCCGCGATCTCCGTGCGGCCCACGGTGATGTTGAACTCGTTCACCGCCGTCAGACCGCCGAAGTCAATGCCCAGGTGGCTGCACTCCAGAATGGGGGATTTGTCCAGATCCCGCTCCGGGATGATGGATACGCTGGGCACGGGCACCATTTTGCCCTTTTCAAACCTCTTTTTGTCAGCCATTGTCCGCGCCCCCCTTCCGCTTGGGGATGATACGGGCCGCAAGGCCCTTGACGGTGTCGTTGTTGGTAGCCAGCATCACCAGGATCAGCACGATGGCGTAAATGAGCATACGGTATTCGGCGATGTCAAACTGCCGCAGCATCTCGGGCAGGACGTACAGCAGGGCGGCGGCGATGATGGACCCCCGGATGGAGCCCAGCCCGCCCAGCACCACGAACACCAGCACCAGGATGGACGTATTGAAGTCGAACTTGGAGGCCACGGTGGAGGAATAGTTCAGCCCGAACAGCGCCCCGGCGGCCCCCGCCAGGGCGGCGGAGGTGACAAAGGCCATCAGCTTGTACTTGGTGACGTTGATGCCCACGCTCTCAGCGGCGATGCGGTTGTCCCGCAGGGCCATGATGGCCCGCCCGGAACGGCTGTTTACCAGGTTCTGCACCACCACCAGCGTGATGAGGATCAGCACAAATCCGGCGGTGAAGGTAGCCAGCTTGGACACGCCCACCGCCCCCATGGGGCCTTTGATGATGGCGGTGCCATCGGCGGCCAGGTCAAAGCGGTCGGAGCTGGCGGCGATGTGGAAGCCGTTCTCGTCCACGCCCATATAGAGCACCATGATGATGTTCTGGATGATCTGCCCGAAGGCCAGGGTGACGATGGCCAGATAGTCGCCCTGGAGCCGCAGCACCGGCACGCCCACGATGACGCCGCCCAGTGCGCCGAACAGTGCGCCCACCACCATGGAGACGGCCAGGCGCAGGGGAGCCATGGGGATGGCACTTTGGAGCAGGATGGAAACCACAATGCCGGAGAACGCGCCCAGGCTCATGAAGCCCGCGTGGCCCAGGCTCAGCTCACCCAGGATGCCCACCGTCAGGTTCAGGGACACCGCCATGACGATGTAACAGCAGGCGGGCACCAGCAGGCTCTGGAGGGAGTTGGAGATTTTGCCCGCCCCCAGCAGGACCTGAATCACCAGGAAAGCGGCAATGACAATGCCGTAATTGATAAACCCGTTGAGGGATTTTTTGTTGATGTTCCTGTTCATAGCCGCCTCACACTTTCTCGGGCACATACTTGCCCATCAGTCCAGCGGGACGCACCAGCAGCACGATAATGAGCACCGCGAATACCACCGCGTTGGCAAGGTCCGTGGAGATGTAGGCCCCCGCGAAGATCTCGATCACGCCCAGCAGCAGCCCGCCCAGCAGCGCCCCGGGGATGGAGCCGATGCCGCCGAACACGGCGGCGGTAAAGGCCTTGATGCCCGGCATGGAGCCGGTAGTGGGGGACAGCACCGGGTAGGCGGAGCACATCAGCACCCCCGCCAGCGCCGCCAGGGCGGAGCCGATGGCGAAGGTCATGGAAATGGTGGTGTTCACGTCAATGCCCATGAGCTGGGCCGCGCCCTTGTCCTCGGAGCAGGCCCGCATGGCCTTGCCCATCTTGGTCTTGCCGGTGAACAGGGTCAGCGCCGCCATGACAACGATGCAGCACACCACCGACAGGATGGCCACATAGGAGATGGACAGCTGCCCGGGCGCCAGCGGCAGGCTGCCCTCCACGATGGGCCGGAAGGTCTTGGTGGCGGCGCCCCAGAGGATCTGCGCACCGTTTTGCAGCAGATAGCTGACGCCGATGGCTGTGATGAGCACCGCCAGGGAGGGGGCGGAGCGCAGGGGCTTATACGCCAGGCGCTCGATCACCACGCCCAGCACCGTACACACCACCACCGCCAGCAGCACCCCCACCGCCGGGGGCAGATCAAAATTGCCCATGGCGAAGAAGCACATATAGGCCCCCACCATGATGACGTCGCCGTGGGCGAAGTTCAGCATCTTGGCGATGCCGTACACCATGGTGTAGCCCAGGGCGATGATGGCGTAGATGCTGCCCAGGCTGATGCCGGTGATCACATTGTTCAGGAAGGACATTTCTTCACCTCTCTCTATAAAATGCGACAGGGCCGCGGCGGGAACCCGATCCTGCCGCGGCGAAAAAGGGGGGCCGCCGGACTGTCCCGGCAGCCCCCTCATGTTCTTTGCTTACTGCGCGTCCACGTAAGCGCCGTTTTCCACCCTGAAGATCAGCGGGGACTTGTCGATCTCGCCGGTGCTCTTCCAGGTCATGCCCTTGCCGGTGAGGCCGTCCACCTGGAACTGGCCGCCGCCGAACTTGGCGGACAGGGCGTCGCACAGCGCGGCGCTGTCCATGCCGGCAATGCCCTCGATCTCGCAGCAGGCCTCATAAATGGCGTACATACAGTCGTAGCCATCAGCGGCGAACTGGTTGGGCAGGATGTTGTGGGCCGCCTGGAACTTCTCCACGAAGGACTTGGTGCGCTCGTCCTCGGCACCGGCGCTGAACGGGGTCATGAGCAGCAGGCCCTCGGCCAGGGACTTGTCAAAGCCGTCCATATCCAGCATACCGTCCATGCCGTCGCCGCCGATGAACAGGGGGGCATAGTCCATCTGCTTGGCCTGGGCCAGGATCAGGGAGGCGGGGGTGTAGTAGATGGGCAGGAACACCACGTCCGCCCCGGCGTCCTTGCAGGCGTTGAGCTGCACGGTGTAGTCGGTGGTCTTGTCATCGGGGTAGGTCTGGGTGGCTACCAGCTCCATGCCCAGCTCCTTGGTCTTGGCGATGAAGGCGTCGGCAATGCCGGTGGAGTAGGGGTCGCCGTTGTTATAGATGACGGCGTACTTGGTGCCCAGGCCCTTGTCCTTCAGGTACTCCGCCCCGGCGGTGCCCAGGTAGGGGTCGGTGAAGCACATCTGGAACACGTTGTCCTTGCCCGCCACGATGTCGGGGGAGGAGGCGGAGGGGGTGAGCTGGAAGTAGCGGTCGGCGTAGGTCTCGGCGGCCACGGTGAGGCAGGGCTGGGTGGTGGTGGTGCCGTAGATCACCAGGGGCGCGTCCTTGGCCCAGTCCTTCAGGGAGTTGTAGGCGGCCACGGCGGTGTCCGCCACGCCGGTGTCGTCCTCATACTTGAACTCCAGCTTGATGGGGCCGTTCAGGGCATTGATCTCCTCCACGGCGATCTCCGCGCCCCACTCGGTGGCGGTGCCGTACTGGGCGGCGTCGCCGGTGGTGGGGCCGATACCGCCGATCTTGATGGTGACAACGTCGCCGCCGCCCTGGCTGGGCTCACCGGAGGCATCGGGGGAATTGCTGGCGTCAGTGCCCTGGCTGGGCTCGCCGGAGGGGTCGGGGGGATTGGTAGCGTCCGTGCCGCCGTTGGAGCAGCCGGCCAGCAGGCTCAGGCACATGGCGCCGGCCATGAGCATGGCCGCGAGATTTTTCTTCTTCATGCTTGGTTCCTCCTAAAAACTATGTAATGCTGACGATCCTTTAATATCGAAGGGGGCACTATTGCGCCCCCCAGATTGTTGACAATTATATACTTGACTCAGAATGCTGTCAACCGGCAAAGTTCACAAGGTGCGCCCCGGCGGGCTGTCCGTTATTTTATAATATGACGGATATTTGTGCTCAAACCACCAATCCGCCGTTGGGGCAGACCACCTGCCCGGTGAGGAAGGACGCCTCGTCCGACGCCAGAAAGGCGATGGCGGCGGCGGCTTCCTCCGGCGCGCCGACGCGGCCCAGGGGCGTTTCCTCCGCCAGGGCGGACAGGTCGTCCGGGGAGAGATGGGCGTTCATTTCCGTGTCAATCACCCCGGGAGCCACGCAGTTCACCCGAATATTGGAAGGACCAAGTTCCTTGGCCAGGGCTTTGGTGTAGGCGATGACCGCGCCCTTGGCGGCGGAGTACGCGGCCTCGCAGGAGGCCCCCACCTGCCCCCACATGGAGGATATGGTGACGATAGAGCCGGACTTGCGCTCCAGCATATGGGGGAGCACCGCCCGGCAGCAGTGGTGGACGCCGTCCACATTGACGGCAAATAAGTGACGCCATTCGTCTTCGTCAATTTGACTGATGAGGCCCATGTGCGAGACCCCGGCGGAACAAACCAAAATGTCAAGTTGACAAAAATTTTCCAACACATTGTCAACCATCCGCTCCACTTGGTTTTTGTCCGACACGTCGGCCCGGACGGCCATGGCGGGCACACCCAGCCCGGAAAGCTCCTCCGTCAAAGCCCGCGCCCTCTGGCCGCTTTGGCAGTGGCCCACCGCCACCCCCCAGCCCCGCCGGGCGAACAGACGGGCGGCGGCGGCCCCGATGCCCCGGGAGCCGCCGGTAATCAGCGCGTATTTCATGATTGCTTCCTCCTGCCCGTTGAAAACAGTTTGTATAGTATAATCTGATATCACAGATGTGTGATGCGCTTATCATTTTCCACGTTTCCGCCCAAATTGTCAATGGGAAATTTTCAGCCGTCCCTATTCCCCCGTCAGCAGGGTCTTGGGAGAGATCTTCCGGATCTTCAGGGACAGCAGGCACAGCACGGCAAAGGCGAACCCCACCAGCACGGCCCCTGCGGCGGCGATGAAATCCACCGGCACCGGGAACCTGCATTTCAAAATGCCGATTCCGCTCAGAAACAGTCCCATCAGAGGGTTGATGAGGAAGCCGCACACCGTCAGCCCGAAGGCGGTGGACAGCAGGACGGTGGGCATGAAGGACAGCGCCGTCTGCAAAATCAGCTGTCCGGTGGTGAAGCCCAGGGCTTTCATGACGCCGTAGTCCCGGTTTTTCTGGTTCAGCATGGTGCGCACCAGCAGGTACAGCACAAAGACGATGATCACGGCGGACAGCACGAAAACCGCGATGACGATGATGGTCAACAGCGTGACATAGACAGCCGACGCCGCGTCCACGGTGGCCTGGAAATTGATCGACGCGGCTACACCGGCGCACCGCTCCGCCATATCCTCGTTGAAGCCATCGATGTCCGCCCCATCGGTGAGGCTGATGTAATAATTGGCGCTGTCCAGCGTCCCCAGCCGCTCATAGCCCGCCCGGGTGAGCAGGCAGTCCTTGCCCAGGTTGTTGGAGATCTGGGTGAAGCCCGTGATCAGGTAGTATTCCGACCTGCCGCCGCTGGTGATTTCAATTTCGTCCCCGATGCGGAATCCCTGCTCCCGGGCATACTTGGCGGCAATGGCGATCTCGTTGTCGAATTTGGGGAACCTGCCGTCGGATATCACGCTCTGGTTGTTGGCCTGGGCAAAATCGTCGCACATGGTGGCCATCAGCTCCACCCCGCCCACGTGCCAGACGTTGACGGAGTGGTACAGATAGACCTTTTCCACCCGGCTGTCCGCCCGGGCTTCCGCCAGAAATTCCTCCTCGCTGTCCGCCAGGACGCCGATGCAGGAATCCGCCGTCTCCCCCACGATCAGCTGAATGAACGGATCCGCGTTCCAGATCATGTTCTCCAGCATCAGCCCGGAAAACACCACCACCAGCGACAGCACCAGCATGGTGGCGCAGACGGTGACGTTTTGCTTCATCCCGGACAGGGTGGTTTTCAGGGCCAGGGCGCAGTTCAGCGGCGCGTTTGCCTTGTCCAGCGGGATGTGGTTGCGCTTGAAGTTGTGGGTGGACAGGCCGGAGCGCAGGGCGGTGATGGGCTCGATTTTCCTGATCCTGCGGGATGCCAGCCCCACCGCCAGCGCCACCGCGCCGCACAGGATGGCCAGGGTGAGCACGAAGGGCAGAGGCAGGAACCGCACCGTGTAGGGGATACCCGTCTGCATGGCCATCATGGCGCTGACGCCGGGGAACAGGGCGTAGGAGAGGGCCGCGCCGGACACCGCCGCCGCCAGGGTCAGCCCCAGGAATTGGAGCAGCAGGACTCCGGACAGCTGTCCCGAGGTGTAGCCGACGGCCTTCAGCGCCCCCAGATCCTTCATATTGACCTGGATGTAGTTGATGATGTTGGAGACAATGACGATCAGGGCGATCAGCAGGACGAAAAACGCCATGGCGCTCACGATGGAGGAGCAGATCATCTGGGCAATGTAGCGGGACTGGCTCACCAGGGCATAGGAATTGCTGACAGCCTGCACGCCGGGGAATTGGCCGGACACCGCCGTTTTCAGATCCGCCTCGAACGTCTGGCACTCCGCCCTGTCATTCAGCCGCACCGAGCAAAGGGTGGCCCGGGACGCGCACCCCAGGGCTTCCAGCTCCTCATATTTGTCCTGGGTCAGGATAAACTCCATGATGGCGCAGTTGTTGGAGCCCAGCATCGCGCTGTTGAAAAAGCCGCAGATGGTGCAGGTGATCTCATGGCCCCCCACCGTCACCGTGAAGGGTTTGCCCACGGCCGCCTCCTCCGATTGATAGAGCATGGGCAGATAGATGCCGCTGGTACAATCGCCCTCCTCCACGATCTCGGCTTTCCCGATGGCGCGGGTCAGGGCGGCGCCCTTATCCAGAAAGACCGAATAGGTGTTTATCGTGCCGCCGTTGTAGTCAAAGATGGACAGCGCATACAGGCAGGAATCCAGCCGGAACCGGGCGGCGCGCCCGTCCCCCTCGATGGTATCGGTGAGGAACGCGCGGAATTCCGGGGAATCGTTGTCCGCCGCAAGGTTGACGTGGCCGTCGTTGAGCCTGTCGTGACAGCGGTCGAAGTTGGCCTTGTAGTCCATGGCCAGCATCAGCCAGAGGTTGAGCATTATGGCGGCAAGGAGCATCAGCACCACAATGGCCACCGCCTGACCTTTGGCCTTACGCAGGTTGGAGCGGGCGATCAAAAGACGTTTCCCCATGGTTACCACCCCATCTCCTGGAGGAACGCGGACAGCTTTTTGTGCCGCTGGACGTCGCCGTGGACGTACCGGCCCAGATCGCACTCGCCCAGGATCACGCCGTCCTTCAAATACAAAATGCGGTTCCCCCGCCGGGCGGAGCGCATATCGTGGGTGACCATGACCACGCTCTGGCCCCGCTCGTTGAACCGGGTCAGGGTGTCCAGCACGTCCAGCCCCGTCTGGGAGTTCAGCGCCCCCGTGGGCTCGTCGGCGAACAAAATCTCCGGCGCGTTGATGAGCGCCCGGACGATGCCCGCCCGCTGGGCCTCGCCGCCGGAGATCTGGGCGGGGAATTTCCGCTGGGCCTCCTCCGATATGCCCACCGCCGCGAACAGCTCCCCCGCCCGCCGGACCAGGGCCTTTTTGTCCCTGCCCGCCAGCAGGCCCGCGGCCAGCACGTTGTCCAGCACGCTCATGCCGTCGATGAGATAGATCTGCTGGAACACGAAGCCGCAGTGCTCCCGCCGGAACACCGCCAGGGCGTCCTGGGACAGGTCGGAAATGACCCGCTCCCCGAAGGTGATGGCCCCCAGGGTGGGGGTGTCCATGCCGGACAGGGCGTACAGCAGGGTGGACTTGCCCGCGCCGCTGGCCCCCATGATAACGGTGAAGTCGCCCTTGTACAGCTCCAGGTCGATGTTCCTCAGCACGTGCTGCATGGAACCGCCGTTGGAGAAGGATTTGCTCAGCTTTTCGGTTTGTAACAGGATTTCTTTCATAATGGGATTACCCTCCTTTGCACATCCTATTTTGAGGGTTGAACCCTTAACTGTCTTTACGCAATCCTTAAATGTCTCTTAAATCCCGGCGCTGAGGGCGATCCAAACCACCGCCCTCAGCCCGGAGTCCCCGTTTTCCACCACCAGCCGCCCGCCCATCTCCCGCATACAGTGGTCGGCGATGTACAGGCCCAGCCCCGCGCCCTCCACGCCCCCGGCGTTGCCGCCCCGCATGAATTTCTCCTTCAGCCGGGGCAGCTCCCGCTCGTCCACGCCGCCGCCGAAGTCCTCTATGCGGACGGTCAGATAGGCATCCCCCATCTCCACCGTCACGCCGATGCTTGTGCCGGCGTATTTGTAGGAGTTGGCGAAAAGATTGTCAAAGACCTCCTGTAAGCGCAGCCTGTCCGCGAACAGGAGGCAGCCGGGAATCTCGGGCAGCTCCGCACGGCGCAGGTAGTCCGCGTTTTCCAGCAGGATGCGCAGCTCCCCGCTTTTCATGTCCTCCGGCGTGACGGCCAGCTGGTCAAGCTCCTCCAGCGCGGCGGAAAACAGGTTGGACACCAGGGTGCTGATCTGGTCCGCCTTCTGGATGATCTGCCGGTAATTCTCCCGGTGCCTGCCCTCCGGGGACAGGGCCTCGCCTACCTCAGACGCCGCCTTGATGCTGGCCACCGGCGTCTTGATGTCGTGGGACAGCTTGGCGATCAGCTCCTTTTTCTCCGCCGCCGCCTTTGCCTCCGCCAGCCGGGCCCTTTTCAGCTCACAGCGCATCAGGTCGAAGCTCTCGGTAAAGGCCCCGAACAGGTTGTGCCGCTCCATTTCCAGGGGGATGTCCAGATTCCCCGCCGCCACCCGCCGGGCAAATCGCTCCAATCTGCGGAAGGGGAGCACTACGGTGCGGCGCATATAGCAGAAATATCCCACGCAGGCCGCCAGCTGGGCCAGCATGGCCAGTCCGGCCAGCAGGACGACGGCCCGCCGCTCCTCCTGAAGGGTCCGGGCGGTATCATTGTCCACGATGAGCGTTCCCGCAGGCGCACCGTTGACCCGCACCTCCAGGATGGTATCCCGGTGGGCCACGGCGGCGTTGACGCTCTCGCTCAGCCCCGGCCTGGCGCGGTACAAAACCGTTCCGGCGGCGTCCAGCACCACGTAATCAACCCCGGTCCCGTTGACATGGCCGTCCAGGGAATCCCAGTCCCGCTGTACGGTGTGCAGAACCTCGTTGACCGCTACCGTGTCCTGGGTGTTATCCATCTGGCGTCCCGCCAGCAGGAACAGCGCAAAGAATTCCAGGGCCAGGGCCAGGATCAGGCCCGAAAAAAAGATTCTGTTCCTCATTCCCCGCCCCCCTGGAAGCGGTAGCCCTCGCCCCAGGCGGTGAGGATGTATTCCGGACGGCTGGGCTCCCGCTCCACGGCCTCCCGCAACCTGCGTATGTGTACGTTCAGCGTGCCGTCCCCGGTGAATTTGTTTTCCCAGACCTGCTCAAACAGCTCCTGCTTGGGGATCATCCGGCCCTGGTTCCGGATGAGGTAGGCCAGCAGCTTGAACTCCAGCGCCGTCAGCCGGACGGGGGCCCCCTCCACCAGCACCTGCCGGGTGCGGAGGTCCACCCGCAGACGCCCGTCGGCGTAGCCCCCGCCCTCCTGCCCCCCGCAGCGTTTCAGCACCGCTCTGACCTTGGCCAGCAGGACGCTGAGGGAATAGGGCTTTGGGATATAGTCGTCGCCGCCGATGGTGAGGGCGGCGATCTGGTCGTCGTCGCTGGTGCGGGCGGAGATGAACAGGATGGGGGCCTCCACGGTCTCCCGGAGCTCCCGGCACAGGTCAAAGCCGCTCCCGTCTCCCAGGTTGATATCCAGCAGCAGGAGCCGCGCGGAGTGCTCCAGGAGGAACGTCCGGCAGTCCGCGGCGCTGTACACGGCGGCGGCGGAAACCCCGAACAGGTTGAAATATTCCGCCGTGCTGTCCGCCAGCAGCTTCTCATCGTCGATCATCAGGCAGTCATAGGTCATAGTCCCTCTCCTTCCGGCCCGCTTTGGGATGGATTGCTTTCGAGTGGTTTGACTATACTACTTGCGGGAGAAAATATCAAGGGAGGATGCGTCCCCGCTGGTCTGGCAGGGCAGAAATTGACTTCCGCCAGGACAGCAACGTGACGAAAAAACCGGGCAATCTCCCCATTGACAGGCGGGTACAGCCTGATAAAATAAAAAGGACAGAAACGCCTGTACCCCAGGGAAACGGGCTGAATCAAGCTGATGGAGGCGGAATTATGGACAACCGGCCCAACCTCATCCTGCTCATGGCCGACCAGTTCCGGGGGGACTGCCTGGGCATCGCGGGTCACCCCGATGTGAAAACCCCTTACCTGGATTCCCTCGCGGCGGACGGCGTGTATTTCCCCAACGCCTATTCCGCCTGTCCCACCTGCGTGCCCGCCCGGGCCAGCCTGTACACCGGCATGACCCACGTCCACGCGGGGCGGGTGGGGTATGAGGACCTGGCGCCCTGGAACTATGAGCACACCCTGGCCGGGGAACTGGCCCGGGCGGGCTATTACACCCAGTGCGTGGGCAAGATGCACGTACACCCCCTGCGCAGCCGCCTGGGCTTCCACGACGTGCGTCTGCACGACGGCTATCTCCACGCCTACCGCCGCCCCGACACCCCCGCCTATGAGGACCAGCGGCGGGCGGACGACTACTACTGGTGGCTGAAGGGAGAGCTGGGGGCGGCGGCGGACCCAACCGACACCGGGATGGACTGCAACGGCTGGACGGCCCGGCCCTGGATGCTGGAGGAGAAATACCATCCCACCAACTGGGCGGCGGCGGAATGCCTGGACTTCCTCCGCCGCCGGGACAGGAGCACCCCCTTCTTCCTCATGGCCAGCTTTGTGCGGCCCCATCCGCCCCTGGATCCCCCGGCGTACTATTTCGACCTCTATAACAGCAGGGAGCTGGCCCCGCCCTGGCGGGGGGACTGGAACTGGACACAGCGGGCGCGGGAGGCCCAGCACAGCTATCATGCCCAGACCGCGCCGCTGGATCCGGAATTCATCCACCAGATGCGGGCGGGGTATTACGCCTCCATCACCCACCTGGACCACCAGATCGGGCGGCTGGTCTCCGGACTGGCGGAGGAGGGGCTGATGGACAACACGGTGATCCTGTTCGTGTCCGACCACGGGGAGATGCTGGGGGACCACCTGTTCTTCCAGAAGGCCAAGCCCTATCAGGGCAGCGTGCGGGTGCCTCTGTTCCTGTCCGGCCCGGAGCGGCTGGTGGGCCGGGGCGTGCGGGGGGACCTGGCGGAGCTGCGGGACGTGATGCCCACCCTGCTGGAGCTGGCGGGAGCCCCCATCCCGGACACGGTGGACGGGGCGAGCCTGCTCCACGGCGTGGACCGGACCTGGCTCCACGGCGAGCACGCCCTGGGACAGGATTCCATGCACTTCATCGTCACCAGGCGGGACAAGTTCGTGTGGTACTCCCAGACGGGGCTGGAGCTGTACTTCGACCTGGAGCGCGACCCCCGCGAAACCCGCAACGCCATTGCCGACCCGGACTGCGCCCAGCGGGCGGCGGAGCTGCGCGGCCTGCTCATACAGGAGCTTGCGGGCCGGGAGGAGGGCTACAGCGACGGGGAACGGCTCATCGTGGGCTGTACGCCGAAAACGGTACTCGACTGCGTTTCCAAATAAAAAAGCATCCCCGGCCTGGGCTCCAGGCCGGGGATGCTTTTTCAGATTTCGTACCAGCGGATCTCGTTGGAAGCCAGCTCCAGCGGGAAGCTGGAGCCATCCCCCCGGTATACAGTGGTGGACTGGGGCTGGTAGGTGTTGTTCACCACGCAGTATTTCCCGTTGGCGGGGAACGCGTGCACCTCCGCGTTGGGGTTGGCGGAGAACCAGCGGTGCAGGCCGTCCTCGTCATGGGCGGACCAGAGGATGGCCCGGTGGAGCACGCGGCTGTTTTCAAAGGAGTAGGGCAGTCCGGACAGATAGACCGAGCGGCCCGTCCCGTACTCGTTTACCGCCATCTGGACCTCCTTGTCCCGGCAGACCAGCACCTGTGCGCCCTCCAGGGCGTAAATGCCCTTTTTGCCCTCGCCGAAGTCCACCTCGCCGGCGCAGTCCGCCAGGATGAAGTGGCCGGGATGCTCCTCCCAGTTGTACTTGTCGTAGCTCAGGGTGAAGCCCGTCTCCTTCTCCACCCCCAGCGCCCCGGCCAGCTGGAGGCAGCGGCCCTGGTACTGGTGTCCGGAGGGCTCGCCCACGCCGATGAACCCGCCGCCGTTCCAGATAAAGCCCCGGATGGCGGCGGACACGTCCGGATCCTCCCAGACCGCGCCGCCGGTGTGGGCGGTGTCCCCGTCCCCCACGTTGAGCAGCACGTCGATGCCGTCCAGCACATGGGGATCGGCCTTGATCTCGTCGAAGCTGAGGAAGCGCACGTCGAAGGGCGCGCCGGACAGGGCCTCGATCACCCCGGCGTAGGAATAATTCTGCTTCTGGTACAGGGCGTGGTGCACCATGTGGCACCCCCAGGAGCGGGCTTTGCCCCAGCTGTTGAGCACCGCCACGGTCTTGGCGCAGTAGGGGGTGGCGCCCTTGATGTTTTCGTACAGCTCCCGGAACTCGCCGCACACGCTCTCCACGTAGTCAATGAACTCCGGGAACTGGCAGGCCAGCTTCAGATAGCCGCCGTAGCCGATGCGGTCGATGGGCTTGCGCAGGATGGCCCGCCGGGCGGTGACCCAGTTCTCCCGGGCCTCCTTCACCGGGTCGCCCCCCTCGTGGAAGGTGTCCGGGAAGAAGTAGGGCAGGAAGCGCCCCTCGGTGTATTTCACGCCGGGGATATCGGAAATCAGCCGCAGGGTGGAGCCGTTGCCCACGCTGCCCACCACCGCGTCCAGCCCGATGGTCTTGAACTCGTCCATGTAGGGCTCGGTGCCGATGAAGTGGTCTCCCAGGAACATCATGGCTTCCTTGCCCAGCTCATGGGTGATGTCCACCATTTCCCTGGCCAGGGCGGCCACCTCCCGGCGCTGGAAGGCCATGAAGTCCTTGAACTCCCTGGACGGCACCCGGTATTGGTTGTTGTAGTAGCCCTGGTCGATGATGAACTCGGGGCGGAACTTATAGCCGGCCTCCCGCTCAAACCGCTCCAGGATGTACGGGGAGACAGAGGCGGAATAGCCGTACCAATCCACGTATTTCTCCCGCTTCAGCTCGTCGAACAGCAGGGTGAACTGGTGGAAGAAGGTGGTGTACCGGATCACGTCCACATAGGGGTGGTCCGCGATGAATTTCCGCAGGCGCTCCATGGTGAAGGCCCGGGTTTTGGGCTGGCGCACGTCAAAGGTGATCTGGTGCTCAAAATTGGTCCAGCCGTTGGTGACGGCGTTGTACATATGCACCGGGTCCCAGATGAGGTAGGCCAGGAAACTCGCCGTGTACTCATGGAAGGGGACAGGGGCGGCGACGGTCACGCAGCCCGCCTCCTTGTCATAGCTCCACCCGTCCGCGGGTATGGGCTGTCCCGCGGTGCGGTCCACCACCTCCCACCAGCGCTTGATGTCATCCCGGGTGTTCACCTCCATCAGTTCGGAGCTGACCCCCCGCATCAGCGGGATGGACAGCGGCCCGTCCCCGGCGGTGTAAAAGCCGGTCATGATGTAGCACTGCTGCACCTCGTCGGGATTGGCCTTTGCCCAGGCGTTGTCCTTCCGGGTGGTGTAGTAGGTGGAGTACACCTTTGCGTCCACGCTTTTGAGCTCCTCGGGGTAATCGGTGCCGTCGCAGTCCCGGATGGCGTCCGCCCCCCAGCGCTTGAGAATTTCCAGCGTCTCGGGCACCACGTCCACATCCGTGGGAATGGTGACCCGTCCTTTGTGTATTGTTTCTGCCATAGTGAAAGAATCCTCCCTGTTTATGCTGCCAGATTGTTTTGCGTCCCAGAACCACTTTGCGTCAATTTCCAGACAGAACACTCCCAGAACCGCTTCATGCCAGCCGCCGGACAGAACGCCCTCAGAACCGCTTCACGCCAGCCGCCGGACAAAACGCTCCCAGGGCTGCTTCGTGCCAGTCGTCGAGCAGAAATGTCTCAGCCCCGCACTGCGGCGGTAACGAGCATAAAGCTCTTTTTGGTTACTTTTTCTCTCGAGAAAAAGTAACTCAGCCCTTGACGCCGCCGCCGGTGACGCCGGAGATGATCTTCTCGGACATGAAGATGTAGAGCAGGAAGGTGGGCAGGAACACGATAATCACCGCTGCGAACATACCGCCCAGGCGGCCGGTATACTTCATGGCGTTGATGATGTTCAGCAGTCCCACGCCTACAGGGGCCATGGCCTCGCTGGAGGTGAAGATCAGGGCCATAAAGAATTCATTCCATACGGACATGAAGTTGAAGATCGTCACCGTGATGACGGCGGGCTGCACCAGGGGCAGCATGATCTTCAGGAAGGTCTTCGGGGCGCTGCACCCGTCCAGGTAAGCCGCTTCCTCATAGGAGCGGGACAGGGTGGAGAAGAAGTCCAGCAGGTAGATGGTGGTGTAGGGCACCCGCATCATGATATACAGCGCCACCAGCAGCACCCGGCCCTTGACGCCCCACTGCACCGAAAGGGAGTAGATGGGCATGATAATCATGATGATAGGCACGCTCATGGCGATGACCAGGCCGATGCGCAGGGCCTTGCCGCCGGTGAACTTCCAGCGGGAGAGTACATACGCCGCCGGGGCGGAGATGGCCAGCACCCCGAAGCAGGAGACCACCGAGTACAGCAGGGAGTTCCCGAAGAACACGGACACGTTCTGGACGTTCCACGCGTCCACGTAGTTCTCAAAGTGGAAGCCGCTGGCAAATTTGAAGATCTCGCCCTTGTAGATTTCCGCAGAGGTGGACAGGCTGGCCCCGATGATCCAGACCAGCATGACCACGGTAAAGGCCAGCCAGGCCATCACGATCAGGTAGCCGGGCAGGAGGCGCACCTCCTTGTGCCAGTTGATCTTGGTACGGTGGGTATTCGTATCTTTTTTCATGCCGCTCCCCCCTTAATATTCCAGGTCGCTGCCCTTAAAGAGCCACTCGGTAACGAGGTACACCGCAATGATAATCAGCGTCAGCACCACGCCCACCGCCGCGCCGGCCCCGGCGTCGCGGGTGGAGATGCCCTTTCCGCCGAACACCATATCGTACAGATAGATGACGGGCACAATGGTGGATGCTTCCGTGTCGATGGGGGAGAACATCTTGGTCCACAGGAAGAAGGTGGTGGTATTGATGCTCCAGAAGGTGATGGAGGTCTTGATGACGCCCTTGAGCAGGGGCAGGGTAATGCGGGTGAACTGGGCCACCTTGCCCGCGCCGTCGATGGTGGCGGCCTCGTAGAGGTCCTGGGGGATGCCCTCGATGCCGCTGATGTAGATGAGCATATAATAGCCCACGCTGCCGAAGATGAAGGCGGCGGTCATGGCCCAGAACTTCAGGTCGGTGCCCAGCCAGCGCACGCCCTCCCCGCCGAACAGCTTCACCACCTGGTTGAGCAGTCCGTACTCATAGTTGAAAATGTACTGGATCCACATGGTGGCCAGGGCCACGGCGCTGATGATGTTGGGCATATAGATCACAGCCCGGAAAAACTTCTTGCCCCGGATGCCGCTGGTGACCACCACAGCCATCAGCATGGCCAGGGCCAGGCTGATGAGCCCGCCCACAAACCAGATCAGCAGCATATTCTTCATGGATGTCTGGAAGCCCGCGCTGCCGAAGATCTTCAGGTAGTTTGCCAGGCCGTTGAAGGACCATTCGGACACCCCGGCGGTGACGCTCTCCACCGCGAAGAAGCTCATAAGCACCGTGCGGCACACCGGGTAGACGAACATGAACAGCAGGCACAGCGCCGTGGGCAGGCAGAACCAGAAGATCATCGCCTTGTTTTTTCTCATTACGCCCTCTCCTTTCTAATACGGATACAGAAAAGGCAGGCGGCGCCGGATTTGGCGCCGCCTGCCAGCGCGACGGGGGTCAGGCTGTTTTGTTTATTTAGTATAGGGCGTCCAGGGCGGCGCAGAAAGCGGCGCCGTCGGCGTACTTGCCCTCGAACAGCTCGATGCACATGGACTTGATGGTGTCCTTCAGGCCGTCGTTCTCATGGATGCCGGCGCACCAGGTCATGGGCTTCTCGGCGGCCAGCAGGGTCTCGATGGTGCCGGCCTGAGAAGCGGGGGCGGTGTTGCGGCTGTCGGCGGGAATCTGGCCGGCCTCATTGGCCATCTTCTGGTCCCACTCGCCGGTGGTCAGGAAGATGATGAAGTCAAAGGCGGCCTGGGCGTTCTCGCTGTACTCGGTGACGGCCAGGGAGTTGGCGCCGGCGTAAGCGGAGGTGTTATCCACGCCGCCGTCAACGGCGGGGTAGTTGAACAGGCCCCAGTTGACCTCAGTACCGGCGTTCTTGTTCACCTCGGAGGTGACATAGTTGGCGCACACGACCATGGCGGCGGTGCCGAAGCCGACCTTGTTCTGGCTGGCGGGGTACTCGTCAGGAGCGCCGTCGGCCAGGAAGCCCTTGCTGCGCAGGTCGATGATGTCCTGAGCGGCTTTCACAGCGTCGCTGTCGCTCCAGCCGCCGTTGTTGTCCAGCTCGGCGATCTTCTCCTCGCCCAGGTAACGGACGAGCTGATGATAGAACGCGAAATCAGCGTAAGCGCTGTCCTGGGCGATGGGGCCAACGCCGGAATCCTTGAGTTTCTGGCAGGCGTCCAGGAACTCGGCCCAGGTCTTGGGCTCCTCGGTCACGCCGGCGGCCTCAAAGAGGTCCTTGTTGTAGAACACGCCGCCAACCTGGGGCTGCTCCACGATGGAGTTCAGGTAGCCTTCCTTGGTGACGTTGCCTTCGTCGTCCACCTCGGTGGTCCACTCGATAACCTGGTTGTTCAGGCAGGCATAGCTCCAGCTGTCATAGTTGACGGCCTTGGCCATGTCGGTCAGGTCCAGCACGTTGGGATAGGTGTTGGCGATGCGCTGGTAGTCGTCCTCGATGATGTCGATCTTCTCCTTGGACTCCAGCGCGGCGGACAGCAGGGTGTTCACGTCGCGGCCCTTGAACTCGATGTTCACCTTGGCGCCGGTCTGCTCCTCAAAAGCTGCGGCGGCCTCGGAGATGACCTTGGCCTGGGCCTCCTCAGAGGTCCACATGGACCACATGGTCAGCTCCACGCCCTCATAATTCTTGTCGCCGCCCTCGGGAGCCTTGCTCTCCTCGCCGGGCTGGCTCTCGGCGGGCTGGCTCTCGGCAGGCTGGGTCTCGGGGGGATTGGTGCCGTCGCCGGACTGGTTGCTGCACCCGGCCAGCATGGCCAGAACCATGACCGCAGCCAAAAGTACGCTCAGGAACTTTTTCATTGTTTTTCCTCCATTTCATTATGTCTGCGTGTGGCGGAGTTTGCACTTCGCCCTTTACGTGTTTAAAGGTAAATGGTTTCTCTTCAATTAACAATCCGATTGTTGCTGTGGTTTTTATGAATATTGCTATCTTTGCGTTTTGACGCCAAAACAAGGTCTATCCCAAGGACGTTTTGGGCAAAATACATGATTCTTCCAATGCCCCGACAAAAATCAGCCGCAATTTTAGATGGATGTGCCCGTTATGCAAAAATATTTTTTGAACAGTTGCACAATGGCGGAAAAGAAGCTATAATGGGGGCAGAAAACGGAATTTGATGTTTTATGCAATCTTGCGTTGAACTGGAGGGCGTCCAATGAGCACCCATCAATACATTCTGGCGCAGTCCGAGGGCGGGGACCAGGACGCCGCGCGGCAGAGGTTCCCGTCTTTGCTGTACGTGACGAACGCACACTACAGCCAGGAATGGGGCTCCCAGCTTCATTCCCACACCTGCTCGGAGATGTTTTTCATCACCGGAGGCAACGGCGCGTTCCTCATCCGGGAGGGGCGGTTCCCCGTGGCCATCAACGACCTGGTGGTGGTGGACCCCGGCGTTCCCCATACCGAGACCAGCCAGAACGGCAGCCCCATGGAATACGTGGTGCTGGGGGTGGAGGGCCTGGAGGCCGCCCCCGGCGGCAGCGGCTACGCCCTGCTCCACCTGTTCGCGGAGGACGCGGTGTCCAGCTGCCTGCGCACCCTGGTCCAGGAGAGCCGGGACCCCCGGTCCGGCTGCGACCAGATCTGCCAGCGCCTGCTGGAGATCGTGCTGCTGCGCCTGCGCCGCCGGGACGACTTCGCCCTGTCCAGCGGCGCGCCCTCCGTCCCCGGCATCAGCCGGGAATGCAGCCTGGTGCGGCAGTATATCGACAACCATTTCAAGGAAAACCTCTCCCTGGACCAGCTGGCGGAGCTGGCCCATGTGAACAAGTATTATCTGGCCCACTCCTTCCGGCGGGAGTACAACACCTCCCCCATCAGCTACCTCATCTCCCGGCGCATCCGGGAGAGCCGGTTTCTGCTGGCGGAAACCGACCACACCTTATCGCAGATCGCCCAGATCCTGGGCTTTTCCTCCCTGAGCTATTTCTCCCAGAGCTTCCGGCGGATCGAGGGGATGAGCCCTATGGAGTACCGCCGGGGGCACCGGAATATGAGGGGCGGCCATTGAGCCCCCGCCCCGGGGAAAAGGAGGGACCGCCATGCCGCCGCTGAATATCCTGCTGAAGCCCGCCTCCAGCGGGTGCGGCCTGGACTGCGCCTACTGCTTTTACGCGGACGAGGCCCGCCGCCGCCAGGCGCCTGACCGCGGCGTCATGCCGGAGGAGGTGAGCCGCGCCCTGATCGAAAAAGCGCTGGGGGCGGCGGAGGGATATATCGCGTTTCTGTTCCAGGGCGGGGAACCTATGCTGGCGGGGCTGGATTTCTACCGGGCGTTTGTGGCCCGGGTCAGGGAGGCCGCGCCCCAGGGGCTGGCGGTGCGGTACGCCATCCAGACCAACGGCCTCCTGCTGGACCGGGAATGGTGCCGCTTTTTCCGGGAGAACCGCTTTCTGACAGGGCTTTCCCTGGACGGGAACCGGGCGTGCCACGACCGCTTCCGGCGGGACCGGGCCGGAAAAGGGACCTATGACCGGGCCCTGCGGGGGGCAGGGCTCCTGGAGCGGGCCGGGGTGGAGTATAACGTGCTGACGGTGGTGACCGGGCATCTGGCCCGGCACACCCAGGCCGCGTTTTCCGCCCTGTGCCGGGCGGGGTTCCGGTTTCAGCAGTATATCCCCTGCCTGGACCCGCTGGGGGAGGAATGGGGAGGCCGGGACTACTCCCTGTCCCCGGAGCAGTACGGGGAGTTTCTGAAAACCCTGTTCGATCTGTGGTACCGGGAGCTGGAGCGGGGACAATACTATTCCATCCGCTATTTTGACAATCTGGTCTGGATGCTGGAGGGGCGCCAGCCGGAACAGTGCGCCATGCGGGGCCGGTGTTCCGCCCAGTACGTGGTGGAGGCGGACGGCAGCGTATACCCCTGCGACTTCTACTGCCTGGACGAATACTGCCTGGGGGACATCCGCCGGGACAGCTGGGCGGAACTGGACCGGGCCAGGGAGGCCATGGGCTTTCTCCAGCGCTCGGCCCGGGTGCCGGAGGAATGCCGCCGCTGTCAATGGCATCCCCTGTGCCGGAACGGATGCCGCCGGGAGCGGCTGGAGGACGGAGCGGGCCGGAACGTTTACTGCCGGGCCTACGCGGACTTTTTCGCCTGCGCCCTTCCCCGTCTGGGGCGGGTGCGGGGCCTTCTGCGCCGGGGCGGCATCCAGTTTTGAGGGGGAAATTCTGTGCCGATTTTCTTTGTGGTGAGCCTGCTGGCCAGCGCGGCGGGGGCGGTCTGCGGCGTGGGCGGGGGCGTGATCATCAAGCCGGTGCTGGACCTCCTCCATCTGGAGACGGTGTCCGCCATCAGCTTCCTGTCCGGCTGTACGGTGCTGGTGATGAGCAGTTATTCCGTGGCCCGGTCGCTGGCGGCCCGGGAGCAGAGCATTTCCCTGTCCACGGGGACGCCCCTGGCGGCGGGCGCGGCGGCGGGAGGGCTGCTGGGAAGCCGCCTGTTCGCCCTGGCGCGGGATCTGTCCGGCTCCCCTGGCCGGGTGGGGGCGGTGCAGGCCGCCTGTCTGGCGGTGGTGACGGCGGGTACCTTGCTGTACACGATGAACAAGTCCCGCATCCCCACCCATCAGGTTCAGAACCGGGCGGTCTGCGGGGCCATCGGGCTGGCGCTGGGGGGGATATCCAGCTTCCTGGGCATCGGCGGGGGGCCCATCAACCTGGTGGTGCTGTATTTCTTCTTCAGCATGGACACCAAGACCGCCGCCGCCAACAGTCTGTATATCATCTTTTTCAGCCAGCTGTTCAACCTGCTGGCCACCCTTGCGTCCCACTCGGCGCCGGACGTGCGCTGGCAGGTGCTGGCGCTGATGGCGGCGGGAGGCGTCGGCGGGGGCATGATGGGCCGGGCGCTGAACCGCCGGATGGACAGCGGGGCGGTGGAGCGGCTGTTTATGGCGCTGATGGCGGGGATCATCTGCGTCAGCGTGTTCAACGCGTGGAGGTATGCGGGCGGCTGAGCCGAGGAAAATAAAAAACGCCCCCGGCCAAGCCGGAAGCGCCTTTTCCGGCACAGCTTGTCAAACCGGCCGGACCGTGGTATACTGTTTCCAAAATCTGACGAAAGAGGGACCCGCCATGAACACAGCACTGCGCCGGGACCGTATTTTGGAATACCTGCGGCACTCGGACGGACCGCTCCCCGCCTCCGCCCTGGCAGGGCGGCTGTCGGTGAGCCGCCAGATCATCGTGGGGGATGTGGCCCTGCTCCGGGCGGCGGGGGAACGCATCACCGCCACCCCCCGGGGCTATGTGCTGGAGCGCCCCCGGCAGGGGGTGGTGCGGGCCGTGGCCTGCCTCCACCGCCCGGAGGATATGGAGCGGGAGCTGACGCTGATGGTGGACCAGGGCTGTACCGTGGAGGACGTGATTATTGAACACCCGGTGTATGGCCAGCTCACCGGGCCGCTGGCCCTTTCCTCCCGGTATGATATCTCGGAATTTATACGCAAGGTTGAAAAAAACGACGCCCGTCCCCTGTCCGCCCTGACGGACGGCGTCCACCTGCACACCCTGCGCTGTCCCAGCCAGGAGGCGCTGGACCGGACCCTGGCGGCGCTGGACGAGGCCGGTTTTTTGGCGAAATAGGCCTTCCGCAACCGGCAGTTGCGGAAGATTCCAGCCTCTGCTGGTGGCCCGCAACCGGAAAACCTGCTACCATGGGGGCCATGAAGGAGGTGGCTTTTCATGAAGCTGAACGAAAAAATCTTATACTACCGCAAGGCGGCGAAGCTGTCCCAGGAGGAGCTTGCGGCCCGGGTGGGGGTGTCCCGGCAGGCGGTGAGCAAGTGGGAGCTGGGCGACGCCACGCCGGAAGTGGACAAGCTGTTGGCGCTGGCGAAAGCCTTCGGCGTGACCACCGACGAGCTGCTCAGCGGGGACGAGCCCGCCGGGGCAAAGGAACAGGCCCCGCCGCCCCGGGAGGAACCGCCCGTGTATACCGTCCCGGCTCCCCCGGCGGGGGACGGGGTGGACCGGGCCGCAGGGCTGGTGGGCGGACTGATCCGGAAATACGGCTGGCTTTTCGGCCTGCGGGTGGCCCTGGGCGGGCTGGTTACCACCATCATCGGGGCGCTGGCCCGGTGGGGCTTCGGGGCCATATTCGACACATCCAAGGGCTTTATGTCCGGCTTCGGTGATTTTGGCGGCATGGGCGGCGTGGAGTTCTCCCCCAACACCCCGCCGGAGGTCCAGCGGGCGCTGCTGGAGGAGCTGGGGTATGCCCCCGCCGCCTCCCCCCTGGACGGGATGGAGGGCTTCGCCCTGGGCTTTGCCACGGTGATTTTGGTTATCGGAATCGTAACCATGATCATCGGGGCGGCGCTGGCGATATACCTTTATCAAAAAGGGAACGAAACCCCCTGAGTTTGGGCAGAAGGCCAAATTATGAGCAGGAAACACTTGATATTTTTATGCATATGTGCTATTGTAACAATGTGGTAGGGATGCTGTCAAAATGAGATATAATGATTTGTGGGAGACTTTTACAATGTAGAGGGGAGATTGCGGAAAGAATTTGATAAAAAATGCAATGGGGCTTGTTGTGAAAAATGTCTATGAAACATTTAATAAAGATGTTTGCATAGAAGCCGCCATCATAAAACAAGAAAGGAGTTCCGTACAATGAAAAATCTAAAAAAGATTATTACCGCATTTCTTATTCTGACACTTGTTTTGACATCTGTTCCCACCGTAGCATATGCCGCTGATTCGCGACCAACAACCGAAAAACCAATAGAACTCGCTCCTCTCTACATTGATGGACGAAACAAAACTCCGGATGAAATCAATCAAGAGATTCAAGCGTATATTGATTCCCAGATTAACAACTTACCAACTTCTTCGCGTGTAAGGGATTATTATAAAACTTTGGTATATCCTTCTGTAGAAAGAACAGTCGATGAGATTGTCGGCAATCAACCATCTAAATATGGGTATCGGTTTCCAACCGGTGGAGGATTTTTCTATTGTGAAGACGGTGGCCCAGAAGCGACAATTTCTTTTTCGGTTTCTCTTGCAAGCGGCAAGCTTCCAATTGGGGTATCCGTTGGAGTATCTTTAGGCTATAAAGCAGATACGCTTGGAATGTTTGTGCGTGTTCCGGATAAAGAGCACTATTATAAGCTGGCGGTTCGCAAGAAAGTCGAAATTCATCCAGTGGGAGTCTACAGGGTTCCCTATAACAATGCCCCCGTTACAGCGAATTGCCATTTGGCCTATACAATGAAATCTGTTGTTGTACTGAATGTTGATCCTTATGCAAGGAGGATTTCTTAGAGCACAGGGAGATTACTATGAAAGCAACTGGCCATGCCCTTGTCGTCAGCGCGTTTTTCGTCCTGGCACTTATTATTATTTTTCAAGGTATTTACATAAAAAATACCCCACGGCCAAGCGAAACGAGTATCATCGGCACTTTTTCCGCCGGGAATGGCCCTGCCGCTGACGCACATTATATTGTCTTTGAACGAGATGGCGTCTGTGCGCACTATGTGCAGTTTGGCGATGTCGAGTATGGGACGTATGCCCTTGAGGATCATGCCGTGTCTATGACCTTTTCGGACAATGCTGCCTGCGCCGTATACGATGGAGACACGCTGTATGTTTTTGCGGCGGACGCAAACCAGGCCGTCCCATTCGGAAAGCTCTCCCATACGCCGACTTACATCAATGTGACGGATCGGGCTGTCCCATACTGATATTCCGGGGCGGCGCTGGCGGTGTATCTCTATCAAAAAGGAAACGAAACGCCCTGAGTTTGGGCAAAAAGCCCATTGACATTTTTCCCCCTGGCGTTATAATGGTCCACACAGGTGTCAAGACACCCGCGTGGACCATTTTTTTGAGAGAGGGATGGATATGGAAAACATCAAGGCGTTCCTGAAACGCAAGGACATTGTGATCTCCGGCAAGCGCTACGGCATCGACGCCCTGGGGGCCATGGCCCAGGGCCTGTTCTGCTCGCTGCTCATCGGCACCATCGTCAAGACCCTGGGGGAACAGGCGGGCCTGCCGTTCCTGGTGGACGTGGGGGCATACGCCTCCGCCATGAGCGGCGCGGCCATGGCCATCGCCATCGGCTGCGCGCTGAAAGCGCCCCCGCTGGTGCTGTTCTCCCTGGCCGCGGTGGGCTACGCCGCCAACGCCCTGGGCAGCACCACCCTCTCCGGCGAGCCGGGGGCCGGGGGCCCGCTGGCGGTGCTGTTCATCGCCATCATCGCCGCTGAGTTCGGCAAGGCCGTCTCCAAGGAGACGAAGATCGACATCCTGGTCACCCCGCTGGTGACGATTCTGGCGGGCGTTGGGCTGTCCGCCCTCATCGCCCCCGCCATCGGCACCGCCGCCACCGCCGTAGGCAACGTCATCATGTGGGCCACCGACCTGCAGCCCTTCTTCATGGGCATCATCGTCAGCGTGGTCATCGGCATGGCGCTGACCCTGCCCATCTCCTCCGCCGCCATCTGCGCCGCCTTCGGCCTGACGGGGCTGGCGGGAGGCGCGGCGGTGGCGGGGTGCTGTGCCAACATGGTGGGCTTCGCGGTGCTGTCCTTCCGGGAGAACCGCTGGGGCGGACTGGTAAGCCAGGGCATCGGCACCTCCATGCTGCAAATGGGCAACATCGTGAGGAACCCGAAAATCTGGCTCCCCGCCATTTTCACCTCCGCCATCACCGGCCCCATCGCCACCTGCCTGTTCAGGCTGGAGATGAACGGCCCCCCGGTGTCCTCCGGCATGGGCACCTGCGGGCTGGTGGGGCAGATCGGCGTGTGGACAGGCTGGCTGGCCCCCAGCGAGAAGGCCGTGGCCAACGGCGCGGCGGCAATCGTCCCCGGCGCGATGGACTGGCTGGGGCTGGTTTTGATCTCCTTCGTCCTTCCGGCGGTGCTGTGCTGGGCCTTTGGAATCTGGTTCCGGCGGGTGGGCTGGATTAAGGAAAACGACCTCAAGCTGGATTGAGTTCCTTTTTTCTCGAGAGAAAAAAGGAACCAAAAAGAGCGTTAAGCTCGTTCCATACAGAGCGGAGGATATCAATTTTACGTCGGCAGCGTAACAGGGAGCGCACCCTTCCGGGTGCGCTCCGTTTTTTCATCCCTTTTCGCTGGATCTCATTGTCTCACGAGAACATTTGGCAAGGAGGCTTTCACCCAAAAGATGAAAGCCTCCGATAAATCCCAATTATTATTTCCGGTTGGGTTTTCTTTTGACAGCCAGCAATTTCATGTAGTCATCAAATTCAGTTGTATCAGCCGGCTCAAACATTACCCATTTCCCATCACGATAGGTTTGGGCTTCATCATACTGTTTGCAAACAGTATCTGAAACAGTCTCCCTTATATCCTCAAATTTTGCCCTCTCATCTTTCCCAAAAATAATCATGAAACCAACACAATTGTTTTTTGCGTATAAGCTGCAAAGAGTTTTTCCACCTCTACGATACTTATACTCGTAAGTCCAACGCTTGCCACCGGCATTCCATATCCGTTCCATATCGTATTTTTCATCAATAGACGAACATAACGCTTGCCAAACATCATACAAAGGCGGTCCAAGCAATTCAGTCATAATTGATTGAGACGGCATATTTTCAAGCATAGAATTCCCTCCGCTGCCCCTGATTTGTCGAGCAGCCTTCGTCAGGTTTTTGTCCGTCATGGGCCAGCCACTTGCACTCGGTGAGTTCCATGTCCGTGAACACCGCCGTGAAGGAGGAGTCCTCCGGGCTGCAGGCGTAGACGCCGAACCTGATCCGGCCCGCGCCCTCCCACATATGGCACACCCGCATCTGGGTGAAGTTCTGCCCGTCCTGGGAGCACTCGATACAGTAATCGTCCTCCCTCCGGCTGAACCGATACCACATGGTCTTGACCTGGGCCGGGATGGCGGTGGTAGCCCAGTCCGAGTACCCATGGTTGGTGACCACGCTGCCCAGGTGCTGGAATTCCTCATTCTCGTACTCCACCGAGCCCTTGAGCCAGTTTTCGCTGTCCAGGTACATGACGATGCCGCACTGGTCGAAGCGGTGATGTGCGCCAGTGAAATCGGTTTTCACCACGAAGGAAAAGAATTTCTCCTCTGTCTCCATCTGCAGCACCGGGGCGTTGTCGTTGCGGAAGTGGTAGTAGGTCCGCTGCCACAGGTCGGTGCCGGGCATGGTGGTGATGGTGATTTTCCCGTCCTCCATCGTATATTTCTCCGGCGCTCTGAGCCACTCCAATTTGCTGATATCAAACTTCATGCCGATCCCTCATTTCCATTGAAAATTATCCTTGCCCGCCCCCACCTCAAAGTGGTATTTGGCAATGCCCAGGTCCATCTTCACATAGAAAGCGTGGCCCGGCTGGGCGGATACCCTGCCGTCCTCCTCCAGCGTGAACAGGAACTTCTGCTGGTTTACCGCCGTGGGGGCCAGCAGGACGGCCTCCATCCCGGCCCGGAACCAATCGGGCATGGGGCCGTCCGCCCTGGCCACCTCCTCCATGGGTTTAGACTTGTGGGGGACGCCCTGGGCGGCGCCATGGCCCAGGGCAATGACGGCGGCCAGCTTCTCCCCATCCTCCAGGACATAGGCGGACTTTACCTTGGTGAAGGTCAGCGCCACCCAGCAGGTGTTCAGACCCATCATCTGTCCCTTCAGCACCAGCCGTTCCCCCCAGTAGCCGCACTTCTCCTGGAGATCCGGCCCGGCCTTGCCCACCAGGGCGAAATAATTCTGCACTCCGCTGAATTTGCCGTATCGGGCCATGGCGCCCTCGAACGCTTTGGACTCGTTGGCGGCCAGCTGAATGTGCAGCCCGCTCTCCCGGTTGCAGGCGTCCACCTCCGCCCGGAGCGCCGCCAGCTCATCCGGCTTCAGGGGCTTGTTCAAATACTGCCGGACGCTGTGCCGCGCCCGGATGGCTTCCAGTTCTGTCATGTGTGGATTCCCCCAATCATTGAATAAAGGCATTATATTACTCCCGAATTAAAACACAGGAAATCCGGTTGTGTTGAAAGACAGCGGGCTCTTTGCGCAGATGGCGGGACAAATCAAGGCATCATTCCATTCTGACTATTGCGCAGCCTGCGCTGCCGGTGCGGTCATGATGAAAATATTTTTTTGTTCCGTGGGCATGAAAACGTACACCATATCGGCGCAGGCGCCGGGGCAGTATCTGGGAGATGCGGCCGGATCCTGGGCTCGAGCGGACAAGCTGGAGCGGCCCGGACATTCCGGCCCTCCGGCTGGCGCCGCAAATTAATTATGAAAGCGAGTTGAATCATCCCTCCTCTCTCTGCGCGGCGCCGGCTGGAGGGCCGGAAATGAAAAAGGCCGCCCACCATTTGGGCGGCGTAGTTCGACGAAACGCGGCGCGTGATGGTATACTGCCGTCAGAAGGACGCTGTTACATAAAAGGCGGTCAGCCCATCCCTCGCGGACTTGGTTCGAGGGAAGGCGGTGCTTTTGGAAAGTGGACGCTGGACGAAATGTGGGCGCTGCCGCGCTTGCGCTGATGCTGCTCACGGCCCAGAAGGCGTGCCGGCCGGTGGCCCCCGGGACGGCTAATGCTGCGTTAGCTGTTGCAACAGGGGGCTGACTGCTGTAACAGCGCCCCTCTGTATTTATCATACCTGCGCGCCCCCGTTTTGTCAACGATGAAACGGAGGCGTTTTCTTGCGCCCTATTGAGGCCATGTACGCAAACGTGCAATTCCGGTGCCGGAAATCCCGAACCAGAAAGGGAGTGATATTATTTTTGTTTTATACGCAGACAAAAACAAGCTGACCGTCCGGGCCCGGGAACCCGTAACCAGCGGCTCGGTGAACATCTACACCGTCCGGTTCGAGTTCTCCCCGGACTGGGAGGGCCTGGAACGGGCGGCGGTGTTCAAGTCGGGGGCTGAGAGCCGCAGCGTCCCGCTGGACAGCGGCGGCGAGTGCGTTATCCCGTGGGAAGTCCTCGCCGCCCATGGCCAGCCGCTGACAGCCGGTGTATTCGGCACTCGGGACGGCGATACGGTGCTCCCCACCGTCTGGGCCGGACTGGGCATCGTTCTGGAGGGCGTGGCTGCCGGAGCGGACGCCCAGCCGCCCACGCTGGATCTGTGGCGGCAGGAGCTGGCAGGGAAGGGGGACCGGCTGGACTACACCCCGGGCGGTGAGCTGGGCCTGTACGGCGGAGGCAAGCTGCTCAGCGCTGTGCCCGTTGCGGGCGGCGGGGGAGAGGGCAGCCTGCCCGACCACCGCCTGCTGTCCCACCGGGACGCGGAGAAGCAGCACCCGATCACGGCGATCGACGGCCTGGAGGGCGAGTTGAGCCGTATCCCCGAGCCCGTGGAGGCCCTGACAAATTTTGATTTGGAGGTATTATTAAAATGAGCAAATTCCTGGATGAAAACGGACTGCTGTACCTGTGGAGCAAGGTCAAAGCCCTGCTGGGCGCCAAAGTGGACAAGGCGGAAGGTATGGGCCTGTCCGCCAACGACTTCACCGACGCCGACAAGGGCAAGCTGGATGGTCTGAGCAATTACACCCTGCCCGCCGCCACGGCGGAGACCCTGGGCGGCATCAAGGTGGGCGCGGGTTTGGCCATCAGCGGCGGCGTGCTGTCCGCCGCTGGCGGCGGCGAGGCGGACAGCGTGGCCTGGGGCAATATCACCGGGAAGCCGGATGTCGCCCTGAAAAGCGACCTGACCAGTGTTTACCGCTACAAGGGCAGCGTGGCCAATTATGCCTCCCTGCCCGCCGGGGACAGCGAGACGGGCGATGTGTGGAATGTGGAGGCCACTGGTATGAATTATGCCTGGACCGGCCAGGGCTGGGACGCCCTGGGCGAGACCATCCAGATCGAGAGCATCACCAACGCGGAGATCGACGCCATGACGGAGGAGTGAGATGGGATACCTGGACAGCGCCGGCCTGTCCCGCTTTTGGGAAAAGGTGAAGGGCTACGTGAACGAAAAAATAAGCGCCGCTGAGATGCCGCCGGGGGCCGTCGTGATCTGGTCCGGTGTGGACGTCCCTGACGGCTGGGCACTGTGCGACGGCACAAACGGGACGCCGGATCTGCGCGGAAGGTTCGTGCTGGGGGCAGACAGCCGCCATTCTGCGGGGGAGACTGGCGGCGAGGAAGCCGTTACGCTGACGACCGCAGCTATGCCGGCGCATGAGCACATAGAAAAATGCCCGAATGCCTACGGGAACTATGAAATAACCATGAGCTATCCCAACGGCACGGGCACATATAAAAGCCATGTCTTGACGCCTACAGAAATTACATCGGCATACACAACAAGCATTTCAACCATGTCAGCCGGCAGCGGGCAGGCACACAATAATATGCCGCCGTATTATGTTCTGGCTTACATCATGAAACTGCGGGAGTGATATTATGACGGAAAAATGTGCGGACAACTGCCCGCTGATTCCCCGGGTGGAGGCTCTGGAACGGGCCAACGAGCAGCACGGAAGCACGCACCGGGAGATGTATGACCGCCTGCGGGAGCTGGAACGCCTGGAGGGCATCCAGGGAGAGCAGTACAAGGCCATCCTGGAGAAGCTGGACGGCCTGACGCAGAAACACGACGCACTGAATGCCAAGCTCAGCGAGCTGGAGGCCAAGCCCGGGAAACGCTGGGAGGCGCTGGCGGAAAAGGCATTGTGGGCGGTGTGCGCGGCGGTGATCGCGTTTCTGCTGGCGAAAATCGGACTTTGAAAGGAGATACATAAGATGAACGAGTACGCAAAGAAGTGGATGAGGGCGGCGGCGGTTCGGGCCGTCAAGACGGTGGCCCAGACCGCCGTTGCCACCATCGGCACCGCGATGGCTATGGGCGATGTGAACTGGGCGTTGGTGGCATCCGCGTCCGTGCTGGCGGGGGTGCTGTCCCTGCTCACCAGCGTGGCGGGACTGCCGGAGGTGGACGGGTGAGGCTGCTCCAATGCATTTTGACGCAAAACGACTGCTACAAGGCGGGGCGGACCATCAAGCCCAAGGGCGTTATGGTCCACTCCACCGGGGCCAACAACCCCAACCTCAAACGGTATGTCCAGCCTGTGAGCACCACACCGGCGCGGGCGGATTTGCTGGCCCAGCTGGGGACCAACGCCAACGGGAACCACTGGAACCGAGGGAATCTGGACGTGTGCGTCCACGGGTTCATTGGGAAGCTGGCGGACGGCAGCGTGGCGGCGGTGCAGACCCTGCCGTGGAACCAGCGGGGCTGGCACGCCGGGAACGGAACCAGCGGCAGGAGCGCCAACAACACGCATATCTCATTTGAGATCTGCGAGGACGGGCTGACTGACCCGGCCTATTTCAAGCAGGCGTATCAGGCCGCTGTTGAGCTCACCGCCATGCTGTGCAAGGAGTACGGGCTTGACCCGCTGGCGGACGGCGTGGTGATCTGCCACCAGGAGGGTTACCGCCGGGGCGTGGCCTCCAACCACGGGGACGTGCTCCACTGGTTCCCCCGGCATGGCAAGAGCATGGATGATTTCCGGTCCGACGTGGCGGCGGCGCTGGCCCCTGAGCCTGCGCCCGCACCTGTGCCGAAACCTGACAAAAACGAGGAGGACAACGATATGACCTGTTACAAAACGCTGGCCGATGTGCCGGAGTATTACCGCGCCGCTGTCCGCAAGGCCGTGGACAGGGGGGCCCTGCTGGGCACCGGCAGCGGAGAGCTGAACTTGTCCGAGGATTTCTGCCGCACCATGACGGTGCTGGACCGGCTGGGCAAGCTGGACTGAAGCGCGGAGCCCGGAGAAAAGAAAAACCGGCCTGCCAGCTCCTGCGGGAGCCGGCAGGCCGGCTTTTTGCTATTCGCCGGGGCCGGGGTATATCACCCTTCTGAGATTCCAGTTCTGCGCCGCCTTTTGAGCAGCCTCCTGGCGCTGGGCCTCGTTGTCGTAGGCAAGTTCCGCCGTGCGGGCGCCGCAATACCCGCACTGAATGTACAGGCACCAGCCGCCCTCCTCCTCGATGCACCCCGGATTGCCGCAGCAGGGGCAGTCTGCCAGGTCGATGTGGTCAAAGTAAGCCATGGTCCGCTCTCCTATCCTTTGTTTGCCGGTGAATTATAGTGTACCACGGAACGGAAGGAAGTGCAATGAAGTTTTTTGGCTTGACAGCAGGCCGGGAACGAGATATAATCCATTTATATAATCCGATTATATAAAACGGTTATGCGAGGTGCGCCCATGCCAAAACAGAAAATCACCAAGGAGATGGTGGTGGAAACCGCCTTCCAGCTGGCCCGGGAGGGCGGCATGGAACGGGTGCAGGTCAAGACCATCGCCGCCCGGCTGGGCTGTTCGGTCCAGCCCATCTACAGCTACTGCCAGAGCATGGACGGCCTGCGCCGGGACGTGTTCCGGCGGGTGGGCGGCTTCGTCCGGGACTATCTGGCGCAGAACGGCGGCGGGTTCCAGTCCACCGGTCGGGCCTTCGTCCGGCTTGCCCGGGAGGAGCCGGAATTGTTTAAGCTCTACACCCTCCAGCCCCGGGAGGAGGTGGCCTGCCTGGACGACCTCTACCGCGCCGAGGCCAGCCCCGGTATGGCCGGGGCCATCGCCGGGGAGCTGGGGCTGGACGAGGAAGCGTCCCGGCGGCTTCATCTGAACATGATGATCTACACCATCGGCCTGGGGACCATCTTTTCCGTCTCAGAACCGGGCATCCCGGCGGAGGAGATCTTCACCTGGCAGGAGCAGGCATATCAGGCTTTTTTGCGGCAGGAAAAGGAGGGCAATCCCCATGCAGGATAAATTCATTGTGCTTTACAACAGTAAAACCGGCTTCACCCGGCGCTACGGGGAGCTGATTGGCCGGGCGCTGGACTGCCCCGCCCTCCCCCTGGCGGACGCCCCCGCCAGCCTGTCCCCCTATGAAGCGGTGGTGTTCGGAAGCCGCCTCCACGCCGGGACGCTGGACGGCTGGAAAAAGGCCCGGAAGCTGCTGGCCCGGCGGGGGGCGAAACAGCTGGTGGTGTTCGCCACCGGGGCCATGCCCAATGAGGCCCAGGCGCAGATCCGGAAGGTATGGGCCCAGAACCTCACCCCGGCGGAGCGGGACGCCGTCCCCCACTTCTATTTGCAGGCGGGGCTGTGCTATGAGAAGATGGGCGGCGGGGACCGGGCCATGATGAAATTCGCCGCCTGGGCCATGACCCGGAAGAAGGCCAAAACCCCGGAGGATAAGGCGTTTCAGTCCGCCATCTCCCATTCCTATGACATCTCCGACCCGAAGTATATCCAGCCGGTGGTGGACTGCCTGCGGGAGCTGGGACAGGGCGCTGACACCGGCTTTTTCCGCAAATCTTAATTTGCGTTTCACCCCCGATGGGTGTATACTGTCCCCAAGGGGCCGCAGCCCCCAGAAGGAGGAATTTACTTATGCGTTATAATATCATTGGCGAGCCCATGCCCGTGGTCATCTGCGACCTGGACGCCGCCGAATCCATGATTACCGAAAAGGGTTCCATGGTCTGGATGTCCCCCAACGTGGAGATGCAGACCAGCGCGGGCGGCATCGGCAAAGCTTTTGGCCGGATGTTCTCCGGCGAGTCCATGTTCCAGAATATCTACACCGCCCGGGGCGGCCCGGGCATGATCGCGTTCGCGTCCAGCTTCCCCGGCTCCATCCGGGCGGTAGAGATCACCCCCGACCGGCCTGTGGTGGTGCAGAAGTCCGGCTTCCTGGCCTCCGAGCAGGGGGTGGAGCTGTCCGTGTTCTTCCAGAAGAAGGGGATGTCCGGCTTCTTCAGCGGCGAGGGCTTCATCTTGCAGAAGCTGTCCGGCCACGGCACCGCTTTCCTGGAGATTGACGGCTCCGCCGTGGAGTACGAGCTCCAGGCGGGCCAGCAGATCATCGTGGACACCGGCAACCTGGCTATGATCGACGCCACCTGCTCGGTGGACGTGCAGACGGTGAAGGGGGTCAAGAATGTGCTGTTCGGCGGCGAGGGGATGTTCAACACTGTGATCACCGGCCCGGGCCGGGTGGTGCTCCAGACCATGCCCGTCAGCAATTTCGCCATGGCCGTCGCAACGGTCCTGCCCTCCAAGTGAAAAAGGCCCCCGGCAGGAAATATTCAGTATTATGCGGAGAGGCGCTGCGCAAGCGGCGTCTCTCCTGTTTTCAACTGGATGCGCTTGTGGTTGTAGAAAGAAATAGGATTGCCAATCCGTTCTCTGGCTTGCTGAAAAGTCCTGCCTTCCGGCCTGTGTAATATTTTCCGCCTTCGCCTCGGCCCGCCTGTGATCGCGGACGACGCCCTGGCAGCGGCCGCCATCGTGCGGAACTATGTGGGCGAAACAATTTTTAACCTGCTGGTGGGGCTGGGGTGACAGCGTGGCGGGCAAGAGTGAGTTACCCCTTGATATTGCCCTTTTTTATATTTTCTTGAATAATTTCGTCTGTAATTTGATATAAGGATTCTGATCCGAGCCGCGTTTTCTTTTGCCGCCCATATACTTGAGCCGCTGTTACCCCGTGTTCTCTCCAATCGCCGCCGCCGTTGCTATTGTTCAAAAGAAGGGGTTGAAGATTATCCATGGCATGGGCAAACTTCGACTCAGGTGTCTGGCAGTTCTCAAATTCATCAAACAGCGCTATAAATTCTGCCTTCTGATCATCAGGCAGTATAGAGAAAATTCTTTCTTTTGCCGCGTCCTCTCTTGCTTTCTGTGTCTTTAGGTTTTCCGCATCGTAGGCATAAGTATCCCCTGCGTCAATTTCTACAATGTCGTGGATCAGGCACATCAAAAGCACCTTTGCAATATCCACTTGTTGATTTGCATACTCCCGAAGAAGATACGCCATGATCGCCATATGCCAAGCGTGTTCCGCATCGTTTTCATTGCGGCCATTGCCGGAGAGGTGCGTTTGCCTGAAAACCTCTTTCTCTTTGTCAATTTCAAGCGCAAAGATAAGCTGCTTTTTCAATCGCTCATCCATACTGTTCAGCTCCTTGCAGAATTCGTTTCTATCATATCATAATACAAACAACTATCCAAATCAACTTTAGAAACGTGAATGTGGTGATACCCATAGAAGTCTGGGACTACCAGGGAAGCATTTTTTCGGCCTGTCCCTGCGGCAGCTCGGGTTCGCCCTGCCGGCGTTCAATGCGCTGCATGAGGCTCACATTTCCCTGGGTCTGCCCGACGGCCACGCCGTACCCCTTCATCACCGCCAGGGCGTTTTCCTGCTGGAAGAAGGAGTGAAGTTCCACCTGGTTCACCATGGGCCTGGTTTCCACCGTCTCGCAGAAATCGGCCGGCACATGGGGATAGAAGCTGCACAAACCGATGGCGCGAACCCTGCCCGCCTGGTACAGTTCCTCCCTCAGGAACAGCCCCCAGAAGCGCAAAAACGCCCCTCCTCCAGTTGTCTGCTGGGAAAGGGGCGTTTCTTCTTTATTGGTAGTCCAACCCCTCCCGAAGCCGGACCCCGTCAACAGCGTTCAGGGCGATTCCGTCCCGGAGGGCGGCCGCGCAGGCGGCCCCGGCGGCCTGCCCCATGTCCATACAGGTTGGGATGATGCGCACACTGGCCTGCATCAGGAAGGTGGTGGAGATACACCGGCCCGCCACCGCCAGATTGCCCACCCCTGCACACACCATGGAGCGATAGGGGATCTCATAATAATCCCCTTTTTCATAGGCTTTCTTGTGGTACAGCCCTTTTGTGGCGGAATGGACATCAATATACCAGTCCCCCCGGGCCACCCCGTCCGGGAAACGGGCCTGGCCAGTGTAGTCTTCCTCGGTAAGGACGTACTTCCCCACCAGCCGGTAGGACTCCCGCACCCCCAGCATAGACGCCTCCCGCAGAAGATAGGCATTCTCAAACCCGGGCATATACCCCTTCAAAAACCGCGCCAGACGGCGGATCATGGCCCGGCCCTCCACGATGGCGGCGGAGCGCTTCATGGCTTGGGTGTTATCGGTGAGGTTCACCAAATGAGGGCAGTTGAAGGACAGGCAGCCCGGACGCCCCGGCAGGCTGAAGGTCTGGTAATAGCGGAGATCCTCCGGCCTCAAAGCACCGTCCCGCACCCCCTTCTGGAACAGGGGCTCCAGCACGAAGTCCCGGCCGCCCACCATGGCGGACTCATAGAAATAGCCCCGGGGAAATTGGGAGTAAGCGTCGCCCAGCCCCATTACATAGTCCCGGTAGCGCTCCACATTGATGCCGCCCATTTCAAAACGGAAGCTGGTAATCTGGTCGTTCCCGTTTTCATCGCCGTGGGCCGTCTCCGCCCCGGCCAGCCGGGCCAGCACCGCGTCTCCGCTGGCATCCACAAAGCACTTGCCCGCCACGGCCCGCAGACCCTCGGGCACAGCCAGGATGAGGGCACGGATCTGTCCGCCCTCCATAGCGCAGTCCACCAGCACCGCCTCATACAGCATCTGGCCCCCGGCCTGGATATACAGCGTCTCTAATGCCTCGGACATATCCTCAGGGGTAAACCACACCATCTCCCCCAGCACATCGTCCCGGGTCTGGCAGCCCTGGGCGCGTAACCGGGCCTCCAGGGCATGAAAATTGGAGTGGTGCCCGGTGAAAGAGCGCATCATGGGCGATACCAGGGCATTTACCGAGGCGCCCCCCAGGCACAGGCTCTTCTCCACAATGAGGGTGGACAGCCCCGCCTGCGCACAGGCGATGCCCGCGCTGGCGCCCGCCGACCCGCCCCCCACCACAACGGCCTCCCAGCAGCCCAGCAAGGGGATATCCCGGTCAAAACAGCGTACAGTTTCCATCATTTTCCCAATCCTTTCTGTGTCTACAGGCATTCCCGCCGGTAGTCCGCCTCCAACGCCCGGAGGCGTTGCGTGATCTGGCCCAGCCCCTCCCCCTGCCGCCGGTACAGGAGGATATAGTCCATGGCCTTGGGATGGACCGGCAGGCCGCACAGTTCCTTGGCAAAAGCGAATGCGGCGATCTCATCCACCCGGCGCACCTGCGCACGGCGCGGAAACAGCCCCAGCACCCGCCACTCCACCGCCGCGCACTTCTCGCTGGCCAGAACCCCGCCGGAGTATTCCAGCCAATGGTAAAACTCGTGGGCCAGGAACAGGCGCTCCAGCGCCTCCGGACCCTGCTCCAGCCCAGTGCCCTCCAACGCCTGGGACAGTGCCCGGGCAGTGTCGGCAAAGATATCGATCTGCCGTGTAGCCTTGTCCCAGCAGATCTGGGCGTGCAGCCCCCATGGGGAGGGCTCCTCCACCCGGTTGATCACCACGCCGTCCGCCCGCAGCAGGCTTTCCAGATCCTGTCCGAGGTACCGCGCCACCCCCTCCCGGCCCAGGGCCAGCCCCCGCTCAATGTAATACGCCCGCCGTGCCCGGGGGATGCGGGCGTATACGAAGTCCTCCCGCAGGTCGGAAAAGGCGCACGCCCCGTCGGACAGGGCAGGCATCTCCCAGCCGCCCATGTCAGCTGCGTACCGCCACCAGCAGCAGCGGCTCATCGTCCTCCACGAACTCCAGCTCCAGTTCCAGCAGGGGGAGGAGCTGATCCTTCTCCATCACGCCGCTGAGATCCACCGCCTTCTGGCGGAAGTAAAGGTAGCACCGGGGCAGCATGGCCCCGCCGTCGTTATAGCTGGTCATGTCGTCGATAAAAGCGGACAGGCGGGCTCCCAGCTTCCCCTTGGGAACGGACAGTACCCCGGCCCCCTCCTTTTGCAGGCGGATTACCCCAAGTTCGTCCACAATCCGCAGGGCCTCGCTCTTCTTCTTCAGCAGGCCGAAGAGGGCCTTGGACACCCGGTGCGCGGAAAAGGCATACCAGCCCCCCGCCCGGGCAATGAGGGAGACGTGTTCCGGCCCGGTATTGGCGCTCTCCCCCACGATCTTTTTCAGCTCGTCCTCTGTCTTCTTCTGCTCGTTGAGATCCCGGGTGCGCATCTCGGTGGCCCCGGTGGCCACCCCCCGGAGGATGTTCTTCTGGGCATCGATCTCCACCGTGATCTCCACCGTGTCCGGGTTGGCCCCGGCTTTGACGATCATCTCGGTCACGTCGTGGCGGAGCTTCTTGATGTCGTCGGCGGTGGGGTGAACCACGTTGCGCTCCAGCCGCTCCGTCACCATGGCCATGGCCACGCCGATGGTGGAGATATAGGGGGCGTTCTTGGCAATCCGGTGGCGCAGGCCCAGCTTTTCCCCCAGGCTCGGGGCCAGCACCGCCGCCGAGCCGCCGCCGCCCACCAGCTGGATTACGCCCCGGTTAAGCTGATAGTCGGCAATGAGGGCCTCCACCACCTGGCCCGCCTTCTTGCAGGCGATGTCCATGGCTTGGCGGCAGGCATCCTCCACGGAGACGCCCAGGGTATCCGCCAGGGCCTGCCAAGCCAGCCGGGCGGCCTCCGCGTTGCCCCGGGCATAGTCCCCCTCGGGCACATAGCCCAGCAGGTTGGCCGCTCCGGCCAGGGTGAGGGCGTACCGTCCCCCCGCGCAGGAGACGGCGGCGTAATCCGCCGCGTCCTCCGGACGGGGCGCGATGAGCTCCAGCCTGGCTCCGGCAGTATCCTCCGGAGCGGCAAAAACCTCATAGGCCAGATCCGCGATGTGGGCGCTGCGGGGGCCCACGTCGGCGATGGCCCTGTCCCGCACCACGATCATGCTGCCCCCCGCCACGCCAAGGGTGCGCACGTCCAGGGAGGTAAGGTACAGCTTGTGCCCGCCCACCTCGGCATTTTTGATCATCACCCGGCCGTCCTTAATGGCGGATATGTCCACCGAAGTGCCGCCCACCTCCATAAAAATGCCGTCGGTGATATGTTCGTACATCAGCGCGCCGGCCACGCCGGCGGCCAGGCCGGACAGCATGGTCAGGATGGGGCGCTTGCGCACCTCGTTGATGCTCATCACGCCGCCGTCGCACCGCATGATCATCAGCGGCTTGTGGATGGCCGCCTCCTGGACGCTGCGCTCGGTCATGTCGGCAGTCTCCATCATCTTGGGGATGAGGGCGGCGTTTACCGCCGCCGTCCGGGTGCGGGCCAGCAGGCCATAGAGCTGGGAAATCTCATATCCGCCGGTAGAAGGAAGCCCCCGGCTGTTGGCGATCTCAATAATGCGCTGCTCCCCCGCAGGGTCGTCTACCGAGTATGCCTCTGAGGCCACGATCACCTGGGCCCCCTGCCCTTTCAGGCGGTCCACCGCCGCGGCGATCTCCTCGTCTGTGCATTTCGCGGAGTCGAAGTACACGTGGTCCGCCCGCAGGAACTTCCCCGGGGCCAGCTCAATGCTGCCCACGTCAGTGTCCTTCTGGGCCCGGACGCCCTCCAGCCCCTTGGCCATACCAATGACGCCAACCTGGGCCACGTCCCCCTCCAACAGGGCGTTGGTGGCCTGGGTGGTGCCGTGGGCGATGAACACTACGTCCGCCGGGTCGATATGGTGCTCGGCAAGCACCCGGCCAATGGCCTGAACAATACCGTCCGCCACCCCCCGCTCCGAGTGGTGGGTGGTGGGGATCTTCACCTTGGCGACCACCTCGCGGGTGGCGTCGTCAATCGCCACCGCATCGGTGAAGGTGCCGCCCACGTCAATTCCAATGCGTACCTTTGTGCCCATTCCCGGCACTCCTTTCTGTTTCTGCCTGTTTATTGAATACGCCCCCTGTGCGCCGGACGCACACAGGGGGCGCGGGATGCTGTTTGGCGGTTTTCTCAGAAGATGAAGATGGCGCTGTAGATCAGGCCCAGCAGACACATGACCATGGTGTAAGGCAGGGTAGATTTCAGCACATCGTTTACGTCCACATGGGCAAAGTCCGCGCAGATGACGTTCTGGGTGTTGGTGGGGTCGGAGGCGCACTGCACGAAGGTGTTGCAGCGCAGAGCCATGCCCACAGCGAAGGGGTTCATGGTCCCGGCGGCCAGCATGATGGCCGCCAGACCGCTGCCCATGCCGGCCATATTCAGCGGGCCGCGGTACAGGGCCAGCGGGGACAGGATCGCGAAGAACAGCACGTACACGATGGGGGAGCCTGGGACAATGTGGGCGATGATGGGCTCGATGAGGGCCTTGGTGGCATTGGCGGTCACGCCGTTGAGCAGGATGCCGATACCAATCATCAGGCCGATCACGGCGGCCACGTCCTTGATGCCCTCAATGAAGCAGGCGGACAGGACGGAGACGATCTTCCTGGGGGTGGTGATGAGCACCGTGATCAGGATGGCGATGATGAGGCTGGTCAGGGCGTCGATCTTCAGGAAAAACACCAGGATAAAGGGCAGCAGGGGCATGACCAGCGCCACGGGATTGACCTGCCTGCGCTCGTTGTCGGCAGCGGGCATGGCCCAGGAGCTGCGCACCGGCTTGCGGCGGACGTTGATAACGATATAAGCGACGGTGACGATGGCGCCGATAACGGCCAGCACCACGCTCATGGAACGGACCTGATCCTGGGTCATGCCCAGCGTATCAATGTACATCTGGTACTGGGAGACGTTGATCATCAGGCCCACCGTCAGGCCCAGCAGGATCAGACTGGCGGACACCACGGGGGTGACGCCCGCGGCCAGCAGCAGGGGCACCGCGATGGTACACACCATGATCACCGGGCCCGCGCCGCTCATGCCCACGAAAATAATGACGGTGGCGGCGGTGAGGGCCAGCGCCATAGCCAGCGGCTTGTCCCCTGCCAGCTCGGCGGCCTTGTGGATAATGTTCTCGGCAATGCCCTGTTTTTCAATGAGCTTGGCAAAAATGGCGCCGAAGATGGTCACAATGATGGTGCTCGCCAGACGGCCGGAGCCGGCGTTGATGACGAAGCTGCAGATAGTCTGCTCGTCCTCACCGGGGGTCATGAAGGGCACGCCCGCGATAAAGGCCACCAGGATGCCAATGAGGGGAAGGGCCAGGATCGCCGGGAGTTTTTTGGTCATCATCAGCGCCACCGCGCCGAACAGGACCACAAAGATCAAAATGACTTGTACTGTTTGCATCGTATAACTCCTCTCTTTTCTATCCGGTAGGTTATGGGGCCTGACTGGTCGGATCTATCAAAAAGCGCCGCGGGGCGCTTTACGATACGCGGTTACGCCAGTACCGTGTCGGGGCGGCGGGCGACGCTGCACAGCAGTTCCCCATCGGTCTGCCCCGTCTCCCACAGGGCGGCGGCGTAGAGGGCCACGGGATACCAGCAGGCGTCCTCCAACAGGGCATCCTCCACCAGAGCGTACACCGCGGCCCCGGGGAGATGCTCCAACGTCCGGCGGTACTGGCCCAGGTTTTTCAGCCAGTAGCCCTGAACGTCATGCCAGTGGGGGCGCAGTTCCTCCCGGCGGGCCCGGATGGCGGCGGCGCTTTCGCACCCCATCACAAAGGGGCCTTTCTGGTTCTCAAACATGGTCCAGTCCAGGCAGACCTGGCCCTTGAGAACCACGCCGTACTCCCCCGACGGGCGCAGGGAAGCCATGCGGTCGGTGAAGTCCAGCGTCTCCGCCTCCCCCTCCGCCGCCCGGGAGAAGTAGGCGTAGGGGAACGCGCCGCAGTCCTCCCAGTGGATGCTGATCCGGGGATCCACCCCGGCGATGACGTCCATGCGGTTCTTCACGCTGGTGGCGTGGAGGCCGAAGCGGATGTCCAGCCCCGGCCAGCGCTCCAGCATGGCGCCCCCCACCTTGTTCACCCAGTCCACCACCGTCTCCGCGATGGGCACGCCGCCGATGGACTCCTCCTCCGTTTCGGTGAAGGACTGGAAGTAAATGCCGTCCCCCCCGGCATGGGAATAACCGGTTTCATAGGTGGACAGCGCGGTGTCCAGCACCCGCTGGAATTCCCGCTCCGATGAGATGTCAAACTCCTCGTCCCAGCCCCAGGAATAGCCAAAGTACACCCTGATCCCATAGCTGTGGAAACAGTCCACCACCTCCCGCAGATTCAGCGGGACATAGTCGTTCCAGATGGTGACGGCGTTGAGACCCAGTCCGGCCATATTTTGGGCGAAGCGCCGGTAGTCGTAGATACAGTGCCCCCACGTCCAGATACCACGCTCGGCAAAGGCAGGGCAGCGCACCGCCCGGTACTCCGGCATTGTCCGGGAAAACAGGGGGAGAAAATAGGGATGGTGCTCGCTGTTCTGCCGGGCGTCAGGCAGGTATTCGTTAAGGAAGTGGGAGACAGCGTACAGCGCCTGGACTGGGGAACTGCCCGCAATCACTGCCATCTGCCGCCCCGGGTCGAAGGGACTTGCCGTCACCTGGACGAGGTAGCCGTCCTCCGGTATATCCGCCGCCTGGGGCAGGGAAGCCAGCAGGGCATTGTCCACCGGAGTGCCCACCACGGCCAGGCTGGCGCCGGACAACTCCTGCCCCTCCCCCGCCCGTTGGGCCGTGAGTATGTACGGGACTTCCTGAGATATCCCGGCGTACAGCATTTTAACGGCATTGCCCGCCGCGCCCTCCAGACCGCCGCATATAATTTTCCACCGATCCGTTCCGTATGAATGCCGATCCATGATGTTCCTCCCGCCGCAGGCCGGAAAAGGCTTGCATTTTTTTCTACATTATGGTAACATGACCGGGGATACAATAGTGCAAAATAGTTGTCCTTTTGTAGAAACCCATTGACCTTTTTGATGGTTTTCACCAACGCCGAAGGGAGGGACCCCATGAATATGCTGGACAACAGCTTCCAGTCCCGGTATAACCGTCTGCCCATCGCCACCTACGCCATCGCCGACCTGCCCCACCCGGGCCGGACCTTGTTCTGCCACAGGCACTACCATAAGGAGTTCGAGGTGTTGGCCGTCACCGGCGGAAACTGCGAGTTCACCGTGGACAGCGCGACCTGCGAAGGGGGGCCGGGGGATCTCTTTTTTGTCCCACCCTATTCGATCCACGAAGGCTATTCCCTGCCCGGAGAGGGCTTCTCCTACTTCTCTTTCGCATTCGACCTGTCCTTGTTGAAGGAGAACGAGTTCGCCCATCTTTTTGAGGGCGGGCACCTGGATATCAAGCGGGTTTTCCGGTCGGCGGAACCCGTCTGCGGCGAGCTGTTCCATATCATCCGCTCCATCTATCAGCAAAGCGAGGGACATCCGGAATACTGGGATTTTGTGGTGCGGGGCCAGCTGCTGCACCTGTTTGGCCTGCTGTGGCAGAACAGAGGCATTTTTCTGACGGAGCGGCGCAGCCAGGGCAGTGGATTTGGGCTGGATGTGCTGGACATACTCAGCAAGACCTATGACCAGCGCCTCACCTCCGCCGACGTAGCCGTTCAGCTGGGCTACACCCAGAGCTATTTCTGCCGCAAGTTCAAGGAGACCTTTTCCCTCAGCTTCCAGCAGTACCTCAGCCAGTACCGGCTATCCAAGGCACGGCTGTTCCTCACCCAGGAAGGGCGTACAGTGGGGGAAATCGCGGAAAAGGTGGGCTTTAACAGCGCCAGCTTTTTCATCCGGCAGTTCCACGAGCTGTACGGCTGCACACCCGGGCAGTTCCAGAAAAACCAGGCCGCCCATCCTGCCGGCTCACAGGGGGATCGGCAGAAAGGGGCATAAAACTGCCGGCATACGCCGGAAATGAATCCAATTGAGCAGATATGGAAGGAGTTACGGCGGCGCGTCTGTTTCAGTGCAGCGCAAACTCTCAGAAATCGGCCGTGCATCTTCGCCTTTTGATAGAACAAGGACAATATCCATTTGCATTTAATTGGCCTTTCAATGAAAGCATCACCAAAAAGCGCAGGGCGGTCAGCTGATCAGCTGACCGCCCTGCGCAACATATGAATCGTCCCAACAGCTAAGGCTGGGTTGTGACGCATCGGTGGTAACGCGAAAGCTAAACCATTCTTCCGACATTTCGACTTTTGAAATCATTTGTTTTTTCCATTTACGAAATCCCCAAAAGATGTTGAACGTCAGCAAAATAATTAACACTGTACATACCGCATTGATTGCAAGCACAATTTTCTCTGCCAGCGTTATGGGAATCACGATCTCTGAACCAGGCATTTGCCCATTGGTCAGTTTGGAATTCGCCATAGCATACAACATATTGTGTGCCGCGATACGGCTATAATGATAGGCAGCCGGGTCCTTTTCGTCAAATTTCCATGTAACATAGCCCGTGGTTGTGAGCGCTGCGTCACCGCCCGCCTCCAGCATCTGTGCGTCATTCATAAAGGTAGACGAGGCTGTATTGGCGTTGTCCGTAATAACAAAACCGTTAAAGCCCCATTCATTCCGCAGCACCTCGGTCAGCAGCGGATAGCACCCCCCGGCCCAGGTATAGCCCAAACGGTTAAAGGAAGTCATAAGCGCCGTAACCGCCGGGAATTCACGGCTGGTATTCACATAAGCGCCATCGGACTGTTCCTTCAGATAGTTCAGGGTAATGGGCTCATTCTGAACACACATTTGGAACGGGAGCAGATAAATCTCACGAATGGACTGCTCATTTGCCCAGGTAGCGATGGACATCTGACCATACCGGTCACCGCGGTGGTTCTCCTGGTCGTTCAACACAAAATGCTTGATGAACGTATACAGCCCCTTGGAGGCGGCTCCCCGGCTTGTTGCGGCCGCTGCGGAGCCGGACAGGAATCCGTCCTCCGAATAATACTCGTTGTTTCGCCCGGAGAAGGGAGTCCGGTGAATGTTCATAGCCGGAGCATACCAGCCTGAGCAGCCTCCGATGAGCACCTGATTGCCAATAATCTCGCCATATGCCTCCGCCATTGGAACATTCCAGGTCTGCGCCAGGACAATCACACCACAGTAGGATACCCCCGTACCGCCAGACGTCAGGCCAGTGGCTGCGTCCTGGTCTATCGCGGTGCTTTTTCCGATGCGCTCAATGGGGATGGTGCCATATCCAGAGGCAGAAACCAGCGCCTGATAATTTTCCGGTGTCAGCTGATCCAGCAGCTTATCCCATAGAGGATCATCATAGTCCAGCCCTCTCACATCGCACAGCAGCACACCGTTCTTTTGGCCGTAGACCGGGGTATCGGTCAGCGAGGCAGACTCTACAGGGCTGAGAGAATCAAAGCCTTGCAGCTTGGCCAGATCCTCCTCACTGATGGCCTTTGTATAGACGCAGGGAACGCCGTCGCTGCCGTTGATTTCGTTGCCCCAGGTAGAAACGGTATCGCTGACCTCGCCATCGTGGGTGGGGAAGGTTCCAATCCAATCCTGTCGGCTGAGGTAGGCGCAGCCGCTATCCGCAAATCCGAACTGATTCGTGACTTCTGTCCCTGTCTTCAAATCCGTTGCGTAGGTTTCATGATCCACCTCGCCGGTAATATCCGGCGTGTAAACGTCAACCAGGCCAACTATGTCACACTGCTGAAGCGTATACACCAACAACGGGGATTACGATGATTTTGACCCGGACGAGCACTATCTGGAGCTGCCCAATACGGAGGAGGATATGCTGGACGCGGTCTGCGGAAGCTTTGACCGCGTGATCGTGGTGGTCAACTCCAACAACGCCATGGAATTGGGCTGGGTGGATGAATATGATTCCATTGGCGCGGTGATCTTTGTACCCGGAACCGGCGCCACCGGCATGGCGGCCTTGGGCGAGATCATCAGCGGCGCGGTATCGCCCTCCGGACGAACCGTGGATACGTTTGTCTATGATTTGACGGACACCCCCTCTTTTTCCAATATCGGCAGCTTCTCCTACCGTGGGCTGGACGACTTGAAAGAGGCTATTGCTGCCTCGGACAATTCTTATGAGGGTGCGATATCCTTTGTTAACTACACAGAGGGCATTTATGTGGGCTACAAGTCCTATGAGACAGCTGCTGAGGAGGGACTGTTTTCTTATGAGGACAAGGTGCAGTACCCCTTCGGATACGGACTCAGTTATACGACATTCAAGCAGGAAATCAGCGGCTTTGAACAGACTGCAGACACAATCAAGGTAGAGGTGCTGGTCACCAATACCGGCGGTACTGCCGGCAGGGAAGTAGTGGAGCTGTACTTTACTCCGCCCTACTATAACGGCGGGATTGAGAAATCCAGCGTCAATCTGCTTGATTTTGCCAAAACAGAACAGCTGGACCCCGGCGATACAGAGACCGTCACATTTGAGCTTCCGTTGGACGAACTGGCATCCTATGACAGCGAGTGCATTAAAACGGCAAACGGCGGTTACGTTCTGGAATCCGGAGAGTATATCATCTCGATTCGTTCGGATTCCCACACTGTGCTGGATCGTAAAACCTTCACGCTCAGTGAAGACATCGACTACAGCTCCACCGGGCGTGCGTCAGATCACGAGGCTCCGATCAACCGGTTCGATTACGCAAAAGGCGGCGCTGCCTACTTATCCCGCGCTGATGGCTTCGCGAACTATGCGCAGGCTTCCGCTGCTCCCGCTGAAAATGCCTATACCATGGATGAGGCCACGCGCGAGCTGGTTTCCGCCGCTTCCTCGGCTTACTACGATCCCACCAGATATGATTCCGCGGATTGGGGCAGGAGTTTGATGATTTCAGAATTTACGGTTGGTATGGTCCCGCAATGAACACCCACCGGAGCGCGTTTGGCGGACGTAATTTTGAATACTTCTCCGAGGACAGCGTCCTGTCTGGCCGGATGGCGGCCGCCGAGGTCAACGGGGCTGCCGCTCACGGGGTCTATGCGTTTATCAAGCATTTTGCGCTGAACGATCAGGAAACCAACCGCTGCGCTTTCCTGTTGACCTACTGCAACGAGCAGGCCATGCGGGAGATATACCTGAGACCGTTTGAGCTGTGCGTAAAGGATTTTGACTACCAGTGCCTGGGCGTGATGTCATCCTTCAACTGGATCGGTCCTGTGTATGCCGGCGCTAACCCCGAACTGCTTAAAGATGTACTTCGGAGTGAATGGGGGTTCGAGGGCGTAGTCTGCACTGATTATGACGGCTCTTACGGTTACATGATCTCTGATGCCTGTGTCCGGGCCGGTAATGATATGATGCTGGGCTTCGGTCAATCCGCCACAAATGAATTCACAGACCTGGATTCCCCCATCTGCGTCCAGGCGCTCCGCCAGGCCAGCAAAAACATCCTGTATACCGTGGCAAACAGCGGCTTTTACACCCGCGAGGCATCTGGTAATTCTATCAGCCCAATGAACGCCATGTTTATCACGATTGACGTGGCTGCAGTCGCTGTGATTGCCGCTGCTGAGTTGATTGTGTTGCTGCGCTGGAAGAAAAAGCAGAAAACAGCCAATTGATCAAATAGCAGAAACCGCGATTGATGCGCGTTTCACCTCATTCACAGAGAATGCCGGGCCACAAGGTCCGGCATTCTCTGTATAATCGAATTTTCCTGCCCTCATGTGCACACTGATATTACTCCTGAATCAGAGCATAGGAAATCTGGCTATGCTGAAAGAAAGCGGAGGCCTTATCAGGGCAATGTCGTAAGGCTCGCATTACATTGGCTGAGGCTCATTTGTGGCAGAATGACGCAGGCTTGAGGGGCGGTGATTGACCAGCAGAAGGAACCGAAGCGGGAGCGTCCGGGGATGGCCTGGGCGCTCCGTTCTCTTTACAGGCCCTCTGCTAAGAGCGCACTTGCCCACCACCGGCTCGGGCGCGATGGTGGTGCTGCCTGTCGGCGGCCCTGCGCCCTCCGGGGGCGGCTCCCGCCGGGCGTTCCTTTTCTGCCCAGTATGGACAGGCCAGCAGACGCCAACGGCGGCTTGTGCGTTGGGCAGAGCTTCGCCGATGCACTGGGGGCTTGGGGGCTGTCGGCCCCCAACAAGCTGCGCCGGGTATATACCGGAGCATTGCCTGCCTTTACTGTCAGGGCCTGTAAAAAGGGATTGAACATCGTTCGGATTGGCGGTATATTTTGCTCGTGTCAATTCAACAAATCGGAATTTTTGAGGCTTCGGTAGAAAGAGTGGTCGGGTCAGCGGTTAGGGAGAGTGGGATGAAGATTGGAGCAGGAGAGCATAACCATAGCGAGAAGATTATCCACGTTGCGAAAGCCAAAAGCGGTACGGATGATGAGTTTGATT
>CAJTGJ010000025.1 GCA_910575695.1 Oscillospiraceae bacterium
GACACCACCGTGCGTGAGTGCGACGTGGCCCACGACCTGGGTATCACTGAGGACGCCACCTACAGCCTGTATGTCAACAACAATGAGGCCATCACGGACAATTATCTGATCGTGGCCACCGACACCGTCACCAAGGTGGGCGGTCAGGGCCGTATCACCGAGTTCTACGGCAACCTGACCAATGAACACAACGGCTCCACCTGGTCCAAGAGCGTGGTCATGATCGACACCTACCTGGCTACCGTCACCAAGGTGACTGAGCGCGTAGTGGACCCCGCTGGCCACGTCATCGTTCCCGCTTACCTCTATCTGGACGTGTATGACGGCCATGTCACTGGCGTGTCCAACAAGACCGATAATTATGATAAGAACACCGCCGGTGTGCCCGACTCTGCCCGCAACACCAGCGAGCACCGCGCTGAGCAGTCCGGCTCCAACTGGGAGTACGCCGTGGGCGACAAGGTTCTGGTCCAGGGCTATACCGATAAGCAGCAGGGCGAAACCGGCGCCAATGTGTCCGGCCTGAACCACATCGACCCCGTTACCGCGAATCAGAACAGCGTGGAGGCCAACAACAAGGCCGCGTTTGAGACCAACCGCCTCATTCCCGCCACCACTGGCGCCACCAAGTACGACAATGCCAAGAACGTCAGCCTGGAAGTGGTGCAGAAGTCCACCCCCGTGCTGGGCAAGCAGACCGTGACCTACTGGAACCAGGCCAAGCACACCGTGGACGGCAAGGACTACAACGACCAGATGACCCTGTTCCTGGATGTGGCGGGCACCACCACCAATACCACTTACGCCTGGTATTTCGATACCAAGGGCAACCTGATCGGCATTGATTACGTGCCCAACACCGTGAATTACGGCGTGATTACCAGCATTTACAGCGCCTTCGGCCAGGGCGACAGCAGCACCGACGGCACTGCCAAGGCTATCGCCAATGTCCTGTATGCCGACGGCACCACCGGCACTGTCACCATCGACCGCTTCCTGATGAGCGGCACTGTGGCTGGTGGTCATGGTACGGCGGGCACCGCAATGACCGTCAAGGTCGGCGCTACAGCGGCGGCCAACAGTGTGGAACTGGTTCCCGTGTACGACAACGACAACAATAAGGCTTTGGCTGCCAGCAACCGTACCGTTACTAACACCCCGGATGAGGTTTTGGCGACCGGTTGGCTGCACGTGGCCCCTGTCATCAATGTCAACGCTACTGAGAAGGGCGTGAATAACGGCGCGAACAATTACTTCGGCGTTCTCAAGGGCAATATGTTCAAGTTCGTGTCCGGTTCTGACGGCGGTATGACTGCCATCGAGGTGGCCGGTAAGAGCGACAGCGCGAACCCCGCGAACGAAAACACTGGCGTCTATGTCAAGAACTACAACGCCACTCCCACCGCCGGTATGATCTACAAGAACTTCAGCTACGTCGCTCTGGACAGCACGGACGCGAACCGTCAGGCTGATATCTGGATGGATGCCGGCACCAAGATTATGGTCAATGACGGCACCGACGCCCAGAACGTGAAGTGCTACACTCTGGCTACCCTGCCCGGCAACGTGAACTTCGGCACCAACGAGATCGACTGGTCTGATCCCGATGGCGACGGCCGCGCTGACTACATCTATGTCACCGGCACCATCGAGGGCACCACCACCTACGGCCTGTTCTACTACAACGGCGGAGCCGCCCAGTGGAATGGCGCGGAGAAGAAGGGCACCATGTTCGGCTGGCTGAACGGCGAGCCCACCACCATCGAGTTCGACGACGAGACCGAGTTCAACATCATCCGCAACAGCCAGGCCTATAAGGGCCACCTGTTTGCCCTCCAGCTGACCAACGGCGTGGTGAGCGACGTTATGTCCAATGGCGCGGCCAGCCAGCCTTGGATGCTGTGGGATTACGCCAACAGCAAGAACACCAACGGCACAACCGCAAACAGTTTCGCCACTACGATCAAGGACAGTGCGACTTATGCCGCTTTCGTGTTCGGTCTGGGTTCCGTCAACGAGAAGAATGGCAATCCGTACACCGCCAACACTGAGGCCGTCTACTACAATGACGTGACGGGTACGCCCGGTGCTGACGAAGCGAACGTGACCTATGATCCCAACAAACGGGTCGTGAACGACGGCACCGACGACTACTACCTCACCCCCAACACCAAGGTCATCGGCCTGGGCATGGGCGTGAATCAGGATACCGCTATCCTGGAGTACCTGAACAAGAGCACCACCAACGATGTGACCATCGTCTATGAGGAGAGCACCAACGGCGTGAAGTCCATCGTGGAAATCTACGTGGCCACTGACCCGAACGTCACCCCGGGCGGCGAGACTCCCACGGCCAGCAACAAGCCTGCCGGTGTGAGCACGGTGCCCAGCGGTGTTACTGTGGCTAACGTGGAGAACATCATCAAGAACATGGGCCCGAATACCGTGGTATACAGCCCCACTGTGAAGGGCGCCACAGCGGGCACCTCCGATGCCGAGGATGTGCTGTACTTCCCGTTCAACGTATCCGCTGCGGATAAGGGCGCTACCCTGACCATCAATAAGGTGAACGCTAACGGCTCCCGCAGTCTGGCCTTCCAGGAGGTTGTGGCCGCTGCTGCTGGCAGCTTTACCGCGGGAGGACACTTCTTCGTAATCAACTTCAACGGCGGTCCCGTGAACACCACCACAACCACGTACCAGAGCACTCTGACCGAAGGCGACTACGAGTTCACCATCGTGGACTCTCTGGGCACTACCTTGAGCTCTGGCAGCTTCCGGATCGTGGTTGGGTAAAAAACGTACCTGCAAAGCTGCAAATCTTATGAAGAGAAGCCCCCCGGGAAATCCCGGGGGGCTTTTCTTTGCGCTTCAGCCCAGCGCGATGTAACTGTACAGCCCAGCCCGGATGTTATACCCGCTCCCGATGTTGAACTGGAATCCGCCCTCGATGATATCCAGGCCGGTGTTGGCAGGCACGCCCGTGACCGACAGCGCCGTGGCCCCGTCCGAGCCCCGGCAGTAGTGGATGGCCACCGCGACGGGCGTGAAGCCCAGCTCCACCACGTTTGGAGTCTCGACATTGTTGGCCGTGCAGGTGCCGCAGGCGAACTTTTTCGCCTCGAACACCTGGACGCGCTGTTCCAGGCCGTCTACCACCTCCTCAATTTTCCGCGTGTTCTCGTTCAGCGCGTCCGGCAGGAACGGGTCCGAGCTCTCGATCAGGTTCAGTTTGTAGGTTTCTGTCTGTTGCATAATTTTTCATCCTCCTCTGTAAGGAGGATGAAACCGCCGGTTTGTTGCACGGTTTTTGTCCGAAACAGGGGAGAATTTACAGAAAATTCACAGAAAAGGCAAGGTTGCACCGGGGGAAACCTCGTGTAAATTAGGGTTGCACCGGGGGAAACCTCGTGTAAATTTAGGCTGCATCGGGGGAAACCCGTGTAAACTTTTGTTTCCGTTGCCCCCGGACGTGCATCACCGGGGCGTTTATCCCTCTCCTTCGGGAGGGATAACATTATGCAACAGACAGAAACCTACAAACTGAACCTGATCGAGACGTCCGACCCGTTCTCGCCGCAGGCGCTGAACGAGAACACGCAGAAGCTGGAGGAGGTGGTGAGCGAAAAACTGGGGGAGATGGACCAGCGGGTGACGGTGCTGGAGGCGCACAAGTTCGCCTGCGGGAGCTTCCAGACTCCGTCGGATAACGGCCCCCTTGTGGTTGAACTGGGCTTTACGCCCAAAGCGGTCTTTATCAGCCGTCAGCGTTCCGACCACCCGGACTGCCTTATATTGATCACCCAGAGCGAGACCAAAAATATGTATCTGCGTATCGTGGAGGGCGGGTTTCGGCACATCTGCAACAACGGGTATACCGCTTACGGTGGCACATACCACTTTATCGCGTTCGCTTGAACGCAGGGAAAAGCCCCCCGGAAAATTCCGGGGGGCTTTTTTGCTGGGTCTCTTGCTGTGCTGGGGAAATCACTTTGCGATCAGGGTGAAGGTGCCGCTGGACACGATGCTGGTGCCATTGACGTAGATGGCGTAGCTGTAGGTGCCAGGAGCGGTCAGGCCGATGCTGCCGGTCCAGCCGCCGCTGTTGCCGGTGCCGACCACGGCGTTCGCGAAGTCAAAGGAGAAGATGTGGTTGCCGGCCGTACCGATCATCGCGGACTCGACGTACAGAATGTTCCCGTTGCCGTCCTTGATCTCCAGGGTGCCGGTCACGTTGTTAGCGGAAGTCACGAACGGGAAGTACAGCATGGTGGCCTTAGTGGCACCAGTGGTACCCATCGTGGTGGTGTTGCTGCAGAACACGCCGGTGCGGAAGCCCTTCAGCCAGGCGGTCAGCTTGGTGTCATTATTCGCAGAGGCGGGAGCCACCTGGATGTCGCCGCCGAAGGTCACGCCGTTGGAAACGCCGCCCGGCGTCCAGTCGGGATCGGTGGCCACGAAGATCTCACGGATGACCTTGTAACCGGTCATGCTCTCGTCATAGACGATGGTCACGTCGTTGTCGCACTCGTTGAGGTAGTACAGCACGTTCTTACCGTAGCTGACGCCGCGGCCCAGGCCGATGATCTTGGAGTTCTCGGTCACGTAGTACTTGGTGGTGTCGACCACGACGGTGGAGTCGCCGGGCACGTACTTCACGGTGTTCGTGGCAGTCAGGTTGGCGTCCTTGTGGTAGACGATACCAGTATCCGCGTCGTAGGGGTTGCCCCACTTGGCGCTCAGACCGCCCAGGCCGAACATATCGGCGGCGTTGCTGGTCTTGATCGTGGTGGTCTGCGGGTTGGTGCCATCCTGCGCGAGCTTACCGGTAGAAATGGTGTTCGTGTCTGCGGCGATCTCCGGAGCGTTCGGGGAATCAGCCAGCAGGTATGCGCCAGCCGTAGTATCCTGATTGTACATCACATCGCTGACCACGCCGTTCATGATCTGCAGGGCGAACAGGTGGGCGCGGTAGTTCAGGGACTCCACGTTGCTGGTGTGGTTCTTGATCAGGTTGAACTCGTCCTGATCGTTGAAGGTCACGGTGGTGGGTTCGCCGTTCAGCCAGCCCTCGATCTCGCCCTTCTTCTCGGTGCCGAACCAGGTGGCCGCGCCGCCGTTGTAGTAGAACAGGCCGTAGGTGGTGGTGCCGGACACGCGGCCGGTCAGGTAGACGTAGTCCACGCGGCCGTCGCCGTTGAAGTCCACCCAGTCCACCTCGGTGCCACCCGCGATGGTCACATCGCCGGGCAGCTTGCTCAGGCCGTCGTAGGTGTTGATCACCTTGAGATCGTCGCTGCTGCGGACCATGATCTTGGTGCTGTTGCTCACGGTGACGGTCTTGCTGGCGTTCACCTTGAGGATGCCCAGGCTCTTGGTCAGCTTCGGGTTGTCGGCGGTAACGGCCAGATCGTGGTACATCCACTCATAGATGCCGGTGTTCTCGTTGTTGTGGTTGGCGTCGTACTTACCGGCCACCTCAACGGCGGTCATGCCGTACTGGGTGTTCACGAACTTGAACATGTTGCCCCGGATGATGCCGTAGTGGCTGTTGTTGGTGCCGGTGCTCCACGGAGTGGAATCACCGTTCTCCTTCAGCTCGTTGATGGAGGTCACGGGAGCCACATACAGGTTGCCCTTCTGCTTGGCGTTGTGGGCGGTCCCGGTGGTCACATCCTGAGCCTTCATGACGTTATCGCCGGCGGACTCATAGTCGTACTGCGGGATCAGCTCGATGTTGTCACCGGTGGTGGGAGCGCCGGTAACGTCGAGCATTTGCTTGCCGTCCCCAGCGTTGCTCATGGTGTAACGGCCGCCAGCGGTAGCAGCACTGCCCATCAGGAACCGGTCGATGGTGATGGTCTGGGTGGTGCCGTCGGCCATCAGCACGTTGGCGATCGCCTTGGTGGTGCCGTCGGTGTAGCTGTCGCCCTGGTTGAAGGCGGAGTAGATGCTGGTGATGACGCCGTACTGGATGTTGCTGGGCGCCTCGTCGATGCCGATCAGGTTGCCCTTGGTGTCGAAGTACCAGGCCCAGGTGACGTTGGTGTCAGTCTTGGCGCGGTCCAGGAACAGGGTCAGCTGGTCGTTGTAGTCGGTGCTGTCCACATTGTGCTTGTCAGCATTCCAGTAGGTCTTGGTCTGCTTGCCCAGCTTCATGTCGGCCTTGCCCAGCACGCTGATCTTGGCCTCGGTGCTCTTGTACTTCAGCACGTTGGTCTCGTAGGCGGTCTTCTCAAGGTCAGCCGGGTTGGTGGTGAGATGATTCAGGCCGGTGTTGGTGTTGGTGGTGACAGGGGTGTCATCGCTGTCAACGTCGCCATCGTCATCAGTGTCAGGACCATTATTGTCGTTGTACTGGCTGTAGTCGGTGTAGCCCTGGACCAGCAGCATGTCGCCCACGGACCACTCATAGGCCTCGTCCTGCTCCGCCACGTGCTTGGAGGGGAACTTGCCTTCCTGATAACGGTTGGCGGCAGTGGAATCCAGGGGGTTGTTGGTGCCGATGCCGTTGAGCTGAGCATCGTAGCTCATAGCGCCGTCGTACACTTCCAGGTTCAGCTTGGCGGGGACGATCACGTGGCCGGCCTTATCCAGCACGGGGGCGGTCACGCCGGTGACCTTGGCCAGATAGGTGTCGATCATGACAACGCTGGCGGGCCAGGTGGAGCCGTTGTGGGGATTGGTCAGCTTGGCGTAGAACTCGGTGATCCGGCCCTGACCGCCCACCTTGGTGACGGTGTCGGTGGCCTCGATCCGATAGCTGTCGGTGGTGGCCTTCGCGCTGTTGACAAACAGGCGGTATGTTGCGTAGGTTTCGATCCCCAGATCGTGGGCCACATCGCACTCGCGCTGGGTGGTGTCATACTCCTTCGCGGGAGTAGCCGTGATGGTGGCAATGGCGGTGGAGCCGCTGTACCACTTGTAGCCGGGACGGCCCCAGCCGTCAATGACCTGGTAATCGCCGCTCTTCAGATCGAAATTCTTCTTGGACAGGCTGCCGTTAGTGCCGCCGGCCAGACCGGAACCAGTCTTGACATAGCCGAGACCGGCAGTATAGGTCACGGTATCCTGCAGCGCGGCCTGGAAGATGATCTCAGCCACCAGCTCACGGGTAGCGGGAGCGCTCAGGGTGGCGGAGTAGTTGGTGTTGGTGACGTTCTTCAGCAGGCCCAGATTGGTAGCGCTGGAAGCCACGCGGGTCTGCCAGCCGGAGCCTTCATACTCCTTGTTCTGGCCGTAGCCGATGGCGCGCAGCACCATAGCCAGCACCTGGTAGCCGGTAACCTCATGGGTCGGGGCGAAGCGGGTGTCGCTGACGCCCTTGATAATGCCCTGGTTGGCGCAGTAGCCGATGTAACCGGCGGACCACTTCTGGCCGCCGTCAGCCTTCACGTCGGTGAACTGCTTGATGTTGTCGGCGGTGGAGTACAGGTCGTTCTTGGTGTCCTTCACATCGCCGGAGTGGAGACGGTACACCAGAGCGGTGGTCTCCTGACGGGAAATGGGCTTGTCGGGGCGGAACGTGCCGTCTTCATAGCCGGTGATGATGCCCAACCCGTTGAGCACCGCGACGGCTTCCTTGAACTCGTCAGTGATCGAGTCCCGATCCGTCACGGCGGCGTCGGTAGTGATGGCATTCGCGGTCACCATCAGGCTGAAGGTCATCATCACAGCCAGCGCCAGCGCGAGAAACTTCTTTAAATTTCTCATTGGATTTGTTTCCTCCTTGTTTATTTTTGCCGCTGGGAGGAACTTTCCAAGGGGAAAAGAGGGGATAAGCCATCCCCTCTTTTTTCTAGTACTGATGTTCGGTACAAAAATCAGCGCAAGAGAAACCCCCTGCGGCCACGGCAGTTGTAGAACCTGCTCTGGCCGGAGGAGAAGTCCCCGCCAGCGGCAACGCTTGTGAGAAATACCAAAATAACGCCTGCAAATAAAAAATAATTTGGAACCGTACGATGTTTAAATGAAAAATCGGAAGACATAACTAAAAAATGCAGGATTACAGCCCGTTGGGGCGCAATCCTGCATTGATCGGCAATGAATCGCATCGGGGAAGGCGGCATGGCAGAAGGTGCAATACTCCGGAAGCTCAAGCTGGATTTTCCGGGAAAGTGTGGTATAATAGCGGCGGAATCAACCAATGGAAAGGGGCAGTTCTTATGGCGAAGAACACCGATAAAAACGATCGAAATCAGATCATGTATTCCATTTTCGTCCGAAACTATACCGCCGAGGGCACCTTTGAGGGGGTGCGCCGGGACCTGGACCGGATCCGCGGACTGGGGACGGACATCATCTGGCTGATGCCCATCCATCCGACAGGGGAGAAGTGCCGCAAGGGGACGCTGGGCAGCCCCTACGCCATCCGGGACTACCGGGCGGTAAACCCGGAGTTCGGTACGCTGGAGGATTTCCAGCGCCTGGTAGACGACATCCACGCCTACGGCATGAAGTGCGTCATCGACGTGGTATACAACCACACCTCCCCCGATTCCTGGCTGGCGGAGCACCACCCGGAGTGGTTCTACCACAAGCCGGACGGCAGTTTTGGCAACCGCGTGGGGGAGTGGTGGGACGTCATTGACCTGGACTACTCCAACCCCGGCCTGTGGGACTATCAGATCGACACGCTGAAATACTGGGCGTCCATGGTGGACGGCTTCCGCTGCGACGTGGCCCCCATGGTGCCGCTGGATTTCTGGCTCAAGGCCAGGGCGGAGGTGGAGCAGGTGCGCCCCGGGTGCTTCTGGCTGGCGGAATCGGTGGAACCGGGCTTTGTCCGGGAGGGCCGGGCCAGGGGGCTGAAGGTGCTGTCTGATTCCGAGCTGTACCAGGCCTTTGACGCCTGCTACGATTACGATATCTTTGACACGTTCAAGGACTATCTGGCCGGGGAGGCCCCGCTGGAGCGGTACGCGGAGGCGGTCAACCGGCAGGAGTTCATCTACCCGGACAACTTCATAAAACTGCGCTTCCTGGAGAACCACGACCGGGCCCGGGCAGCGTTTGCCATCCCCGGCGTCCAGGCCCGGCAGAACTGGACGGCGTTCCTCTACTTCCAGAAGGGCATGACCCTGCTGTACAACGGACAGGAGGCGGAGTGTGTCCACCGCCCCAGCCTGTTTGACAAGGATGACATCGACTGGCGCGGCCAGACGGATATCACAGAAGAACTGAAAAACCTTGCCAGGCTGAAAAAGCACCCCCTGCTGGCGGACAGCCGGTATGAGGTAAAGGCCCTGCCCCACGACATCCTGTATGCCGTCCACCAGAAGGGGGACCGCCAGCTGGCGGGGATCTTCAGCCTGCGGGGCGAGGCGTCCTCGGTGCGGGTGGATCTGCCGGACGGGGTGTATACGAACCTGCTCACCCAGGCCCCGGTGGAGGTCTATGAGGGCGTGGCCAGCTGTGCCGGGCTTCCCCTGGTCTTTGAGGCCCCCCTGTCTTAATTCAAAGAGGACGGCCCGAAGCCGTGGGGCAGGAGCTCCCGCAGAGGCAGGGTGACGAAGCCTCCGTCCCCCCGGGCCACCAGCACGGTGAGGTCAGGGGCAAATTCGTAGAGCATCTGCCGGCAGGAGCCGCAGGGCCAGCAGTAGTCCTCGCTCCGGCCCGCCACCGCCAGCCGGACGAAATCGTCCCGGCGCCCCTCGCTCACCGCTTTTACCAGGGCGGTGCGCTCGGCGCAGATGGTGGAGCCGTAGGCGGCGTTCTCCACGTTGCAGCCGGTGAATACCGTGCCGTCGGCGCACAGCAGGGCGGCGCCCACCGGGAAATGGGAGTAGGGGACGTAGGAGCGCTCCAGCATGGCAAAGGCCAGCTCCACAAGGGCTTGATCTGTCATAACAAATCTCCTCTCTGTATGGGGCGGCTTGAAGCCGCCTCGGTTTCTGGGGCTGTGTGCTGGCTACAGTATAGCAGAATCCGCCCCGCAAGGGAAGGGAAAGCGGCCTTTGGGCGGGGACGAATTTTTGTTATTGCATTGTTCGACGTTTTCTGTTATACTGTTATCTGCTTAATGCCGTGGGGACGGATTTTCCTTGGGCTGACTGCACAGAATAATACAGACGCGCCGCCGCCTCGGGCTCAGGCCGGGCGGCTTCACGGCGGCGGACTGAAGATAAAGGACGGATGAGAATGTTCGATAAGGGAAAACGTGACCAGCGCCATCAGCAGGAGGACGCCACATTTAATAAAATGCTTCTCTGTCTGGCAGGCGCGGCGGCGGCGGAGCTGTTTGTCCTGCTGGTCAAAAAGGCCTATGTCGATATGCTGTTCGGGAACTCGGTTCAACGGGCGCTGCAATATGTGTTCCAGGCATTCAGCATCCTGGGCATTGTGCTGGCCGCGGCGGGGGTTGTCCTGGCTGTGATGAATCAGCGCAAGGGAAAGCCCGTGCGGATGCCCGGCATCCTGGCGGGGGCGTCGGCGGGGCTGTGGGTGCTGTCCGTGCTGGCCTACTATCTGTTTGACATCGGAATGGAAATCATGATGGTTCTGCCCGCGGCGGCGGCGGTACTCATTGTGATCTTTTTCCTCTACCAGCGGGAGTTTTTCTTCAACGCCCTGTTGTCCGCGGGGGGGCTGGTGGCCCTGTGGATCCACCGGCGGTATTACGCGGAGCATTCCAAGGTTATCATCGTGTTCTTTGCGGCGGGCTTTGTGCTGTTGGCGGCGGCCCTGGCGGTGAGCTTCCTGCTGCGCCGCGGCGGCGGCAGGCTGGGCGGCATCCGGATCATGCCCTCCGATGCCAGCTACCGCATCACTTGGATTACCTGCGCTGTGACGGCGCTGGCTTTGGCGCTGGCGCTGGCCCTGGGCACCACGGCGGGGTATTATCTGCTGTTCGTCCTGGTGGGCTGGGTATTTATTCAGGCGGTGTTCTTCACGGTGAAGCTGATGTAGCAATGAAAAAGCGGCGGCGTCCCTCCGGACGCCGCCGCTTTTTGCCGTCAGCCTGCTTTAGTGGTGGTGCCCATGGCTGAAAATCAGCAGCACCCCCAGGGCGAAGCCCACCACCGTGGACAGGATGGGCCACCGGGACTTCCACTGTTCGCCGGCCTCGGGGAGAAGCTCGAAGAACACCACATACAGCATGGCGCCCCCCGCCAGGCTCAGCGCCGCCGCCAGGGCGATGGGGGCCCTGCTTCCCACGAAGTAGCCCACCAGCGCACCCAGCACCGTGGGCACGCCGCTCAGCGCCGCCACGGCGATGGCGGAGACGGTTTTGGAGCCGTCGTGGAGCAGGGGGATGGCGATGCTCATCCCCTCGGGGAGGTTGTGCAGGCCGATGGTGACCGCGGCCAGCACGCTGGCCAGGGCCACGCCCTGTACCGCCACCGTGCTCCCCACCGCCATGCCCACCGGTACGTTGTGGAGGGCCACCGCCGCCGCCAGTACAATTCCAGCGGTGTGCAGGTCGTGATGGCCGCAGGCGCACTTGTGAGGGGCGCTCTTGTCCTCGTGGTGGGCGCTTTTATCGATCCAGCAGTTGAGCAGCCAGGTGACCGCGAAGCCCAGCACCAGCAGCCCCGGCGCCAGCAGCAGGCGGGCCTTCCCCCCGGCGGCCTCCATGGCCTCGGGCACCATATCCAGCGCCACGATGGACAGCATCAGCCCGGCGGTGAAGCTGAGCAGGAGGCTGTTGGCCTGGGGGGATTCCCGCTTCAGCAGAGCGGCCAGACAACCGCCCAGGGCCAGACCGCCCACGCCGGTGGCGGCGGTAAGAAGCACGACAAATAAAATGGGTTCCATAGCAAACTCCTAAGTAAAGTCTGCCGGGCCAGCCCTCGGGCCAATCCGGCAGGGACTATCTTAACACGGCATGAACCAGAACGCAAGCAAATTATCCTTTATTATCCTTTTTAAGCAGCTCCCTCAGCCCGATGACGATGAGAAACCCGCCGAAGCACTTGCGCAGGATGTCCACGTCCAATGCGGTAGCCGCCCACGCGGTGAGGGCGGAGCACACCAGCCCCGCGCAGACCGCGGGCAGGAGCACCCGCTTTTCCACATAGCCGTTTTTGAAATGGGCGGGGAGGGAGGCGGCGGCGGTGGGCAGAAAGTAGAGCAGGTTGATGCCCTGGGCCGCGTTCTGGGCCAGTCCGGCGAAGCTGGTCATATAGATCAGCAGCAGGGAGCCGCCCCCCACGCCGAAGCCGGACAGCACCCCGGTCACCGCCCCGGCCAGGGCCGCGATGATCCATTCCATCATAAAAACGCCCTCACTCCGCCGTATAACAGGAGCAGGGCAAAGCCCCGGCGGAGCCACACCATGGACAGCTTCTTGAATACCCTGCCGCCGATCAGCCCTCCGGCCAGCCCGCCCGCCACATAGGGCAGCGCCGCCGCCAGGTCCAGGTCCCCCCGGAACCAGTAGATCCCGGCGGACAGGGCGCACAGCGGCGCGATCACCGCCACCGAGGTGGCGAACGCCTTGCGCTGGTCCAGGCCGCATTTGCCCGCCAGCAGGGGCACCAGCACCATGCCGCCGCCCCCGCCGAAAAAGCCGTTCACCACCCCGGCGGCGCCTCCCGCCAGGGCATACCACATGAGCTTGGATCTATCTTCCTTCAAAACGCAACCCCTCCCAGTTCAGTGTGCCGCGGCGGCGGGGAAATTATTCTTTGACATAACAGGAAAAGTGTCAAAAGGAGACGCCTTGCGGAAAATAAAAAAATTGGGTATAATTTGCCCTGATCAAGGAAAAAGAGGGAGAAATGAATGGCAAAGTCTACCAAGAATGAAATTGTGCATACGCTGGCCGAGCTGCTGCAAAGCAAGCGGCTGGACGACATCACCGTGACCGAGCTGGTAGAGCGCTGCGGCCTCTCCAGGCAGGCGTTTTATTACCACTTTTCCGACCTGTACGGCGTGGTGGATTTCGCCATCCAGAAAATCGTGGACGACCTGGGCATTGCCCGTCCGGAGGAGTGGCGGGCCTCGCTGGAGCGGACGCTCGCCCTGCTGCGGGAGAACCGGGCGCTGGTGCTCAACGTGTACCGGGCCTATGAGCGCAGCTATGTGGAGCATGACCTGCGCCGCTGGGCGCGGCCCCTGGTGGAGGCCCGGGTGCGGATGGCGGCACAGCGGTACAGCGTGACGGAGGACCAGATCGGGTTTATGACCGACCTGCTCACCCAGTCGCTGGCCAGCATCGTGCTCAGCTGGGCGGAGCGGGGGATGCCCTCCAGCGTCATCGGGCGCATGGACGATTTCGATATTTTGATCGAAGGCTGTCTGGATTATACCATGGAACGGCTGGCCCAGAAAAATGGAGCATAATAAGGAAAGTGCCGGACGTTCGACAATATTTTACAAAAAACAGGGCTGTGTCAAGACTTTGACACGGCCCTGTTTTTTGTCTATGGAGTATTGGCGGGGAAGGGGGTATTCTGGTCTCAGGACAGAGAAGCGGCGTGATTTTAACTGAGCCAAAACACAGGAAAAACACAGTGGAAGCCCGGGGCCGCCGCCATAGCCCCGGCAGAAAGAAAGGATCGTGTGATGTATGAGTATGATGGACAACGTAAAGCGGGCAGGATTCCGCGCGGCCTACGGCTATCTGGACAAGGACCCGGACGCCAACATCCCCAGGCTGATGGACTGGGTGGACCGGTTCGCCGGAAACGGCCCCAACAGCTTCCCCGGCCAGCGGGCGGCGTTCCGCAGGGTGATCGAAAATCCGGACAACAACTGGTACCGGCTGATCCGGTCCATGTGGACGGACGTGGACGGCGATGTGCGCAGGGCGTTCTTTGAAAACTTCATGCTTAACGGCAACCTGATTGGCTGGACCGTGCAGGAGGAGGCCCGGGAGCGATATGGCTGCAACATCCCCTGGGCCATCCTGCTGGATCCCACCTCCGCCTGCAATCTGCACTGCACCGGGTGCTGGGCGGCGGAGTACGGCAATCGTCTGAACCTGAGCTTCGACGAGATCGACGATATCATCATGCAGGGCAAAAAGCTGGGGGTTTACATCTACATCTACACCGGCGGCGAGCCGCTGGTGCGCAAGGACGACCTGATCGCCCTGTGCAACAAGCACCAGGACTGTGAATTCCTGTGCTTTACCAACGCCACCCTCATTGACGAGGATTTTGCCTGTCAGATGCTCCGGGTGAAGAACTTCATCCCCGCCATCAGCGTGGAGGGGTTCCAGGAGGCTACCGACGGCCGCCGGGGCGAGGGCGTATTCCAGGAGGTCCGCCGGGCCATGGAGATCCTGAAGGCCAGGAAGCTGCCCTTCGGCACCTCCTGCTGCTACACCAGCGCCAACCTGGACTCCATCAGCTCGGAGGAATTTGTGGACCAGCTGGTGGAATGGGGGGCCAAGTTCGCCTGGTACTTCCACTATATGCCGGTTGGCAACGACGCCGCCCCGGAGCTGATGCCCTCCCCGGAGCAGCGGGAGAAGATGTACGAGCGGGTCCGGGGCTACCGCAGGTCCAAGCCGCTGTTCATCATGGACTTCCAGAACGACGGCGAGTACGTGGGAGGCTGTATCGCCGGGGGGCGGCGGTATCTGCACATCAACGCCAACGGGGACGTGGACCCCTGTGTATTTGTCCACTATTCCGATTCCAACATCCGGGAGAAGTCCCTGCTGGACTGCCTGCGTTCCCCCATGTTCATGGCGTACCATGACGGACAGCCCTTCAATGAGAACCACCTGAAGCCCTGCCCCATGCTGGAGAATCCGGAAAAGCTGCGGGAGATGGTGAAACAGACCGGGGCAAAGTCCACCGACCTCCAGTCTCCGGAGACGGTGGACCACCTGTGCGGCAAGTGCGGCGGCTATGCCGCCGGCTGGGATGAGACGGCGGAGCGGCTGTGGGCCTGCGGGCACAGCTGCGCCGGGTGCGGCCAGCCCCGCGGGGTGGAGCGGGAGGCGGGCTGACCGCCGGAAGGCCCCTGCGGTGACGGCAGGACAGGCGCGGCCAAATTGGCCGCGCCTGTCCGTTTTGCGTCCTTAAATATGCTCTAAAAAATCCACGATAAAATGAAGGGCGACGCCCAGCGACACAGTGTGGCGGCGCAGGGTGCTCAGCCGCAAATAGCCGGCGGACTGCTCGAAGGGGTTGATGGCGGAGACGTATTCCCTCAGCCGGGGCAGATATGGGCCGAGGAACTCGCTCAAAAAACCGCCCAGCACCACGTCGCAGTCCAGGGTCATGCGGATGTTGTGGACCCCGATGGCCAGATGGCGCAGCATATGCTCCCAGAGCAGCTCGCAGTCCTGATCGTGCTGTTCCACCCGGGCGAAGAACTCCTCCGGCGTCCCGCCGGTCATGTCCCGGATGCGGCGGGGGGAGCAGTACGCCTCCAGACAGCCCTGCCGCCCGCAGCTGCATCGCAGGCCCCCCGGCTCGACGCACATATGGCCGAACTCGGCGCCCCGCCGGTTTTCCCCGTTATGGGGGGCGCTGCCCAGAAGGATCGCGCCCCCCACGCCGTTTTCCAGGGAGAGATAGGCGATGTCCCGGTGGGTGCTCTGCAAAAACCATTCCGCGTATCCGCCGCAGGTGGCGTCGTTTTCGACGAAGACGGGGTAGGGGATGGAATCCGTGAGCCCCTCCAGGGAGGCGTCCTCCAGCGGCAGGGTGGGGGCGGCGATGACGCGCCGGCTGTCCGGCGATATGACCGCGGGCAGGGCGATGCCCACCCCCAGCAGCCTGTCCCGGTCGATGGAGAATCGGTCGAGAAACTCCTCCAGCATCCGGGCCAGAGGGGCGCCCAGATCGGAGAAGCGGACAATGGGCTTGCTGTCGGCCTCCCAGCAGGCCAGCTCGTTGAGCAGCAGGTCCGCCGCCGCCATGCGCAGGCAGGTCCTGGTCACCGAGATGCCCACCGCCACCCGGGCGTCGGATACGATGGACAGGCCGCTGGCCTTGCGCCCGCCGGTGGACTGGAGCTCGCCGGAGTCCCGGACCAGGCCGTCCTCCATAAGCCTGGACAGGTTGTGGTAGACGGTGGGCAGGCTGAGTCCCAGGTCGCGGGCCAGGCTCTGCCGGGAGCAGAAGCCCTTGGCGTGGTAAATGTGGCGGTAGATTTTGCTGCGGGTCTGGCGGCGGCGGTCGGTCATGGTCTGGTCCGGCTCCATGCCAAACTCCCTCCTATTTTGTAAAGCTATTTTTCTTATTGTAACATGAACTTCAAAATAGTCAATTCAAATCGATAAAAAAACAGAAAATTTGGCGGTTTATCACAAGGGACAATGCGGGGACGGTTGGAGCCAGGCCTGGAGCGGGGAAAGGATAAGGGGGACAGTGCCGGAAGGATTCGGCATAATTGCCATATTATACAAGGGGGTTCCGTATAATCTAGACAAAACTGCGGCGCACAGGAAAAAAGCATTGACATCAGTAAAATAATTTTATAAAATTGAGGGCGTGGAAGCGGGCCGGCCCGCTTCTGAAAAGGAATATTCAGGAGGCGGATGTGCTGCCGGCTGCGGTCGTTTCAGATGCGGCGTCAGCCGCGGTTCCGACTCCAAGTAAGGGGTGCGCCATGCTTTATATTGGAATTGACCTGGGTACCTCCGCCGTCAAGCTGCTGCTGATGGACGGGGAAGGCTCCATCAAGAACATCGTGTCCAAGGAATATCCCCTGGAGTTCCCCCGGCCCGGCTGGAGCCAGCAGAATCCGGAGGACTGGCGGCGGGCTGTGCTGGAGGGCGTCCCCGAGCTGCTCCGGGGCTTTGACGCGGGCCAGGTGGCCGGCATCGGGGCGGGGGGCCAGATGCACGGGCTGGTGGTGCTGGACAAGGACGGCAATGTGATCCGCCCCGCCATCCTGTGGAACGACGGGCGCACGGCAAAAGAGGTGGATTACCTCAACGGCGTGGTGGGCAGGGAGAAGCTGTCCCGGCTCACCGCCAACATCGCCTTTGCCGGGTTCACCGCCCCCAAAATTCTGTGGATGCGGGAGCATGAGCCGGAGCTGTTCGCCAGAATCGACAAGATCATGCTGCCCAAGGACTATATCAACTACATCCTCACCGGGGTGCACTGCACCGACTTCTCCGACGCCAGCGGTATGCTCCTGCTGGACGTGGAGCACAAGCGCTGGTCCAGGGAAATGCTGGAGCTGTGCGGCGTTTCCGAGGCGCAGATGCCCAGGCTGTTCGAGAGCTACGAGGCGGTGGGCACGCTGAAGCCCGACGTGGCGGAGAAACTGGGCCTGCCCGAGCGGGTGGTGGTGTGCGCGGGCGCGGGGGACAACGCCGCCGCCGCCGTGGGCACCGGAACGGTGGGCGGGGGGGCCTGCAACATCTCCCTGGGCACCTCCGGCACCATCTTCATCTCCAGTGAGAAGTTTGGCGTGGACCCCAACAACGCGCTCCACGCTTTTGCCCACGCCGACGGGTACTATCATCTTATGGGCTGTATGCTGTCCGCCGCCAGCTGCAACAAGTGGCTGATGGACGACATTTTCAACACCCAGGATTACGCCGGGGAACAGGCGGGCATCACTCCGGATAAGCTGGGGAGCAACCATGTCTATTTCCTGCCGTATCTGATGGGGGAGCGTTCCCCCATCAATGACACCAATGCCCGGGGGGCCTTCGTGGGCATGACCATGGACACCAGCCGGGCCGATTTGACCCAGGCGGTGCTGGAGGGCGTGGCCTTCGCCATCCGGGACTGCTTTGAGGTGGCAAAATCCCTGGGCATCCACATAGAGCGCAGCAAGATCTGCGGCGGCGGGGCCAAAAGCCCCCTGTGGCAGTCCATCATGGCCAATATCCTGAACATTCAGCTGGACATCCCCGAATCCGAGCAGGGCCCGGGCATGGGCGGGGCCATGCTGGCCATGGTGGCCTGCGGACGGTATCCGTCGGTGGCGGACGCCTGCGAAAAGCTGGTGCGCACCGCCGGGACGGTGAAGCCAGACCCGGAGGCCGCCGCCCGGTATGAGGCCCGCTATCAGCAGTTCAAGCGGCTCTATCCGGCGCTGAAGGGCGTTTTTGCCGCCATGAACGGGTGACGTTCTGAAAAACGGCGGTTCCATTGAAGTTCCGCGCCTGTGTGCGAAATTTGGGAAGAAATCTTCCCGTGAAAGGTGATGCTTAATGAAAATACTCCCTGTTTCGGACCCGTCCTTCGCCCCCTACGGCAAGGTGCTTGAGGGCTATGACACCACCTGCCTGCTGAACGCCATGAAGACCATCCCCCTGCCCGAGGCAGGGGTGGCCTACGAGCCCAGCATCCCCGCGCTGGAGGCCACCTGCCTTTACGGCCAGTTCCAGAACAACGCCTACGGAGGGATGCCCGTCCAGCTGGGTATGTGCTGGGGCCGCAACACCAGGCTGAACTGCCTGGAGTACCATCGGGACAGCGAGGTGAACGTAGGTACCGGCGATTTCATCCTTTTGCTGGCAAAGCAGGACGAGATCGTGGACGGCGTACTGGACACCAGTGTGGTCAAGGCCTTCCGGGTGCCCGCCGGGGTTGTGGTGGAGGTCTGCGCCACCACCCTGCACTACGCGCCCTGCCACGTGAACGAGGAGGAGGGCTTCCGCGTGGCGGTGGTCCTTCCCCGGGGGACTAATACCGCCGCCCCCGGCGCGAAGCCGCTGAACGCGGAGGACAGCTGGCTCACCGCCCGGAACAAGTGGCTGCTGGCCCACCCGGACAGCAGCGAGGCGGGCCAGGGCGCCCATGTCGGGCTCAAGGGCGAAAATATTGACATTTCCGGCGATATCTGAGATAATTCAAAATCATACGAGGAGGAAGACACTATGCTTTCCAACATTCCCGAGGTAAAACTGGGCATCATCGCGGTGTCCCGCGACTGCTTCATCATCTCCCTGTCCGAGCGCCGCCGCGCCGCCATCGCGGCCGCCTGCGGCGAGAAGGGGCTGGACCTCTACGAGTGCAAGACCACCGTGGAGAACGAGCTGGATATGCTCAAGGCGGTGGACGAGGTGAAGTCCGCCGGGTGCAATGCCCTGGTGGTGTTCCTGGGCAACTTCGGCCCCGAGACCCCCGAGACCCTCATCGCCAGGAACTTTGACGGCCCCTGTATGTACGTGGCCGCCGCCGAGGGGGACGGCGATCTGATCGACGGCCGGGGCGACGCCTATTGCGGCGTGCTCAACTGCTCCTACAACCTGGGTATGCGCCATCTGAAGGCGTTCATCCCCGAGTACCCCGTGGGCACCGCCGCCGATATCGCCCAGATGATCGCCGAGTTCAAGCCCATCGCCTGCGCCCTGATCGGCCTGTCCGGTTTGAAGATCATCACCTTCGGCCCCCGGCCCCAGGATTTCTTCGCCTGCAACGCCCCCATCAAGGGCCTGTACGAGCTGGGCGTGGAGGTGGAGGAGAACTCCGAGCTGGACCTGCTGGTGGCCTACAAGGCCCACGCCGGCGACCCCCGCATCCCCGAGGTGTGCGAGGACATGGCCAAGGAGATGGGCGAGGGCTGCTATTACCCCGAGATGAACGCCCGCATGGCCCAGCTGGAGCTGACCCTGCTGGACTGGGCGGAGCAGCACAAGGGCTCCCGGAAGTACGTGGCCTTTGCGGATAAGTGCTGGCCCGCCTTCCCCGAGGCCTTTGGCTTCGAGCCCTGCTACGTCAACTCCCGCCTGGTGAGCCGGGGCATCCCCGTGGCCTGCGAGGTGGATATCTACGGCGCCCTGTCCGAGTACATCGGTATGTGCGTGTCCGGCGACACCGTCACCCTGCTGGACATCAACAATTCCGTCCCCGCCTCCCTCTATGAGGAGGACATCAAGGGCAAATTTGATTACACCCTCACCGACACCTTCATGGGCTTCCACTGCGGCAACACCCCCGCCTGCAAGCTGTGCGCCGACCGGGCGGTGAAGTACCAGCTCATCCAGCACCGCCTGCTGGAGCCCAAGGACTCCGAGCCCGACTTCACCCGGGGCACCCTGGAGGGGGACATCGCCGCCAGCGACATCACCTTCTACCGCCTCCAGTGCGACAGCGACGGTGTGCTGCGCTCCTATATCGCCCAGGGCGAGGTGCTGCCCGTCAAGACCCGCTCCTTCGGCGGCATCGGCGTGTTTGCCATCCACGAGATGGGCCGGTTCTACCGCCATGTGCTGATCCAGAAGCGCTATCCCCACCACGGCGCGGTGGCCTTCGGCCACTACGGCAAGGCGCTGTTTGAGGTGTTCAAGTTCCTGGGCGTGGAGGACATCGCCTGGAACCAGCCCAAGAGCCTGCCCTATCCCACGGAGAATCCCTTCGCATAACCGTATAAAACCGCCCCAGCCGGACCGGGTGGGGCGGTCACTCTATTGAAAAAGGAGCAAGACTATGACACCTGCTGAGAAAAAAGAGCTGCAGCTCAGGGCAGTCAGCGTGCGGGAAGGCGTGCTCACCAGCACCCACGGCGCCAAGGCCGGGCACCCGGGCGGGAGCCTGTCCGCCGCAGACCTGTTTACCTACCTGTATTTCAAGGAGATGCGCATTGACCCGAAAAACCCCCGGTGGGACGGGCGGGACCGCTTCGTACTGTCCAAGGGGCACACCGCGCCGGGGCTGTACAGCGCGCTGGCCCAGCGGGGGTATTTCCCCGTGGAGGACCTGCCCACCCTGCGGCATATCGACAGCTATCTCCAGGGGCACCCCAACATGAACACCGTCCCCGGTGTGGATATGTCCACCGGCTCTCTGGGCCAGGGGATTTCCGCCGCCGCCGGCATGGCCAAGGGCGCGAAGCACCTGGGCAAGGACATTAACGTGTACACCGTCCTGGGGGACGGCGAACTGGCCGAGGGCCAGGTGTGGGAGGCCGCTATGTTTGCCGCCCACTACAAGCTGGACAATTTCTGCATCATCGTGGACCTGAACGGCCTGCAGATTGACGGCCGCACCTGCGACGTCATGAACACCGACCCGGTGGACGCCAAGTTCGCGGCCTTCGGCTGTGCCGTGGTGGAGATCGACGGCCACGATTTTGACGCCATAGAGGGCGCGTTCCAGCGCTTCCACGAGAACCATGGGAGCGGCAAGCCCACCGCCATCCTGATGCGCACCACCAAGGGCAGGGGCGTCTCCTACATGGAAAACCAGGCCGGATGGCACGGCAAAGCGCCCAACGATGAAGAATACGCCAAGGGCATGGCTGAGCTGGCCGCTGCCCGTGCCGCGCTGGAGGTGTAATCATGGCTGAGATGAAAAAAGTCGCAACCCGCGACAGCTACGGCAATGCGCTGAAGGAGCTGGGCGCTTCGGCGGAAAATCTGGTGGTGCTGGACGCCGACCTGGCGGGGGCCACCAAAACCGGGGTGTTCCAGAAGGCGTTCCCGGAGCGGCATTTTGACTGCGGCATCGCCGAGGCCAATATGATCGGCGTGGCGGCGGGCCTGTCCACCATGGGGCTGGTGCCCTTCGCGTCCACCTTCGCCATGTTCGCCGCCGGGCGGGCCTTTGAGCAGGTGCGCAATACCATCGGCTATCCCCATCTGAACGTGAAGATCGGCGCCACCCACGGCGGCATCTCCGTGGGCGAGGACGGCGCGTCCCACCAGTGCTGTGAGGACTTTGCCCTGATGCGCACCATCCCCGGCATGACCGTCATGTGCCCCGCCGACGACGTGGAGGCCCGGGCCATGGTCAAGGCCGCTTACGAGATGGAGGGCCCGGTGTATATGCGCTTTGGACGCGCGGCCACGCCGGTGTTCCACCAGGAGGGCTTCCCGTTCCAGATCGGCAAGGGCGAGCTGCTCCAGGACGGCACGGACGTGGCCATCATCGCCAACGGCATCATGGTGCCGGAGGCCATGGAGGCGGGCAGGACGCTGGCGGAACAGGGCGTGTCCGCCCGGATCATCAACATGGCCACCATCAAGCCGCTGGACGGGGAAATGGTGCTGAACGCGGCCCGGGAGTGCGGCAGAATCGTCACGGTGGAGGAGCACTCCATCATCGGCGGTCTGGGCGAGGCGGTGTGCGGCGTGCTGTCGGAGCGGTGCCCCGTGCCGGTGAAGCGCATCGGCGTGAACGACGAGTTCGGCCATTCCGGCCCTGCGGCGGCGCTGCTGAAGGCCTTCGGGCTTTGCGCGGACAACATTGTGGCGCAGACGCTGGCGCTAGTGGGTAAATAATCCATCATAAAAGCCCCTGGGCGTCCCTCAAGGGAGGGCGTCCAGGGGCTTTTTGGGCGAAAAACAGGCACGGGCAGTCCCGTGCCTGTTTCAAATACCGGCTCAGCGCACCGGAATGGAAGCGTCCTTCAGCGTGAGGGATACAATGTCCGCCAGGTTCACCGGCTCGTCGAATTTCCAGGTGTTAAAGGCGTCGTAGCCCTTGCCGCCAACGGCCTCCATGTTGGCGTAGCGGCCCGTTCCCGGCTGGGCGGTGATGATGGTGCCGTCCCTTTTGACGGCACACAGCTCGGCGCGGGCGAAGGAGCCTGTGTTGTTGCTGTACATGGTGACCGACAGGGGGGAGACGCTGACCTCCCGTACATAGCTGCCGTCGATATTGCCGGTCCAGTCCAGGGTGACGGAGGAATAGTAATCCATATTAAATTCCACCGACCAGCTGCCCTCGACCTCTGTACCGGGCCGGAAATAGTTTCCGCTGAGTCGCAGCTCGCCGTTTTGCAGATCCTCCAGGTCCCCGGCCTTGATCAGGGGGAACAGGATGTCCAGACCGCCATCCACAAGGGTCATCTGGTACAGCATAAAATCATTGTCATTGCCGCGGTTCGGGCTGTAAATGCTGCACAGCATCGCAAGGGCGCCGTCCGACCAGAAGCCGGGCCGCATCCCATCGGCAAAGTCCAGGCGGATGTGGAAGCACCCGTCGCTGGCAAAGCCCATAGAGGAGATCTGGATATCCTTTGAGCCCTCCAGCGGCATGGGGGTCTGGCCGGGGGCCAGCACGACCTGCTTGCTGGGCAGGAGGGCATTGGCGTCCTCATACCCGTTGTTGACCATGTCGCCGGGTCGGAAGACCACCTTGTCGCTGCTGCTCACAGGCAGGCTCTTGAGCGCTGCGGAGGTGGTGGATTCGCAGGAAGCAGTCCCGTAAAGCTGGACCTGCCGGGTGTTTGTTTTCGTGATGGACAGCTGTGCCTTATGGTCAGGCTGAGCGTTCTCGCTATAATGAATGGCTGCGCGGAGCAGGGCGGTCTTTGTATCCGGATCGTAGGAGACCAGTTCAAAATAACGGGTGGACGGGAAACCGCTCCCAATTATCACAGAGGGGTCCTTTCCCTCATTCGCCTCAGCCACTCCGGCGGTGAGCGTGCCGGACAGGCTGAGATATTCGTTCAGCCGGTCCTGCTCCAGATCCTGCAAGGTGAAATAGACCTTGGCCTCCAGGTCGTCGGACAGCGCGTTCACCACCTGGAGCCTGATGCCCTGGTCGGTACAGGACGCACCCTCCACGACCTGGGCGTAGGGGCCAAACAGCCCCAGCTCCTCCGTCAGCGCGTCCCATACCGTGGGCGCCGCCGCCACCGCCGCCGTAAGCGTCAGCGCGGCACATACCGCGAGAGCCGCCGCCGCGCGGCAGCCCAGCCACATTTTCCGTTTCATGATAGTACCTCCTTCGATCATGCCGCAGAGCCGGTCAAGTTCCTCCTGCGTGGGGCCGAATTGTTCCATCTCTCGTCTGTATTCATCCCTCAAGATGGGTCACCCTCCTTCAACTGTGTTTTCAGCAGAGCCCGGGCCCGGGAAAGGCGGGATTTGACCGTCCCTTCGCTTTTGTTGATGATTTTGGCGATTTCCGCCACGCTATAGCCCTCATAGTAGTATAGATGGATGGGAATGCGGTATCGGGCGGGCAGGGCCAGCACCGCCAGGGTCACGCTTCCCTCCTGGGGGGCCTCCGGCGCGGAAATGTCCTCGTCCAGCGGCTCCTCCCGCTTCCGCCAGGGCAGGCGGAACAGGTCGTTGGCGCAGTTGGATGCCACCCGCAGAAGCCATGCCTTGGCATGGGCCTCGCTGTCAAAGACCGGTTTGCTTTTGACCAGGCGGAGGAATACCTCCTGCATCACGTCCTCCGCGTCGGTCCGGCTGCCCGTCCTGGCGAAAGCCAGCCGGTACACCGCCGGGGCAAACCGCTGTGCCAGCGCGGCCGGGTCGTTCCATTGCGCCTCCATACGATTCGATTCCCCCTTTCTGATGCTAATACGGAATGGAGTGCCGTTTGGTTCCATTTTTTCTGAAATTTTTTTTGGTATTTCAAGCCGCAGGGCGCTAATGCCGTTTTGGCATAGCGCCCGCCGCACTTGGAATAGCGGAACGGCTGAATCCACTTGCCTCATGTTCCGTCCGGTTGGTATACTATATTTAGGGAAAATATCGTACGATTCCAGCTCATTCATTACATAAGGAGGAAAAAATCATGAACGTGCAAGACATGAAGTGCGTAGCGTCCATCGGCGGCGGCGTGATCGGCTCCAGCTGGACCCTGCTGTTTGCCATGCGGGGACTGAAGGTCTGGCAGTATGACATCAACCAGGAGCAGATCGACAACTGCGTCAAAAACGTGGAGCGCAGCATCGAATCCCTGCTGGAGTTCGGGGCCATCCAGGCGGACCAGGCGGACGCCATCAAAAGCCGCATCTCCTACACCACCAGCATCGCGGAAGCGGTGAAGGACGCCCAGTTCATCCAGGAGAACGGTCCGGAGCGCCTGCCCGTCAAGCAGAGCATTCTGGCGGAGATCGAGGCCGCGGCCCCGGCGGACGCCATCTATGCCAGCAGCTCCTCCGGCCTGCTGATTTCCGATGTCACCGCCAACGCGGTCCACCCCGAGCGCTGTGTGGGCGGGCATCCCTACAACCCGCCCCACCTGATCCCGCTGGTGGAGATCACCTACAGCGACAAGACGGACCAGGGCAGTGTGCGGCTGGCCAAGGCGTTCTACCAGTCCATCGGGAAGGAGGCCGTGGTGCTGAACCGGGAGTGCCCGGGGTACATCGCCAACCGTTTGCAGCTGGCCGTCTACCGGGAGATGATCGACCTGGTGATGCGGGGCGTATGTACGGCGGAGGACGCGGATAAGGCCCTGACCTACGGCCCCGGCATCCGCTGGGCGATTTTCGGCCACAACATGATCATGCAGCTGGGCAACCCCGGCGGGCTGAAAGGCATGATGGCCATGCTGGGCGCCGGCGGCGACGTGTGGCTGGCGGACATGGCGGACTGGAAGCATATGCCCAACGAGGAGTACGGCGAGATCGCCCAGGCTTCCGTGGATGAGATGATGAAAAACTTCCCGGACGAGGTGGGGCACACCAACCCGGAGATCGCGAAATACCGGGACAGGATGCTGATTGAGATCCTGAAGCTCCACAAAAAGTTTTGAGCAAGCAGGGAGGAGGACCTTTTTCATGAAATACGTGAACACTGTCTCAGGCCCCGCCGCCTCGAACCAGCTGGGGCGCACCCTGATGCATGAGCACTTCCTGTTCGGCTACTGCGGCTTTCAGGGCGACGCCACGCTGGGGGGCTTCCGGGAGCGGGAATACCTGGACGCCTGCCTCAAGGCGGTGGAGGACGCCCGGGCCTACGGCATCGAAACCATCGTGGACGCCACCACCAACGAGTGCGGGCGCAATGTCCGCTTTCTCAAGCAGGTGGCCGACCTGACGGGAATCCGGATCATCTGCTCCACCGGCTATTACTTTGAGGCGGAAAGCTCCTTTGCCTACTGGAATTTCCGGAAGGGCTTCGCCGACGTCCAGCAGGAGATCTACGAGATGATGCTGGCGGAGGTGACCCAGGGCATTGAGGGGACGGATATCAAGGCCGGGGTCATCAAGCTGGCCAGCAGCTATCAGCAGATCACCCCCATGGAGGAGATGTTCTTCAAGGCGGCGGCACGGGTTCAGAAGGAGACAGGGGTGGTCATCATCACCCATACCCAGCAGGGCACCATGGGGCCCCAGCAGGCCGACCTGCTGATTGCCAGCGGCGCGGACCCGGGAAAGATTGCCATCGGCCATATGTGCGGAAGCATTGACGCGTCCTACCACGAGGAGGTGCTGAAGCGGGGGGTGTACGTGAACCTGGACCGTTTCGGCCTCCAGGGGGAGCTGTTCCACACCCCCACGGACGAACAGCGGATGGATTTGATCCAGACGCTGGTGGACAAGGGGTACGGCGGTAAGATTCTGCTGGGCCACGATTCCGTCAATGTGAATTTGGGCCGTCCCATCGTCATGACGGAGATGATGCGGGAATCCCTCAAGGACGCCAACATCCGCACCATAGGGGCAAAGGTGCTGCCTGGGCTGAAAAAGCGGGGCATGAGCGATGAACAGATCGATGCCCTCCTGCGGGCGAACCCCCAAAGCCTGTTCGCGTCTTAAAACCAATCAAAAGCCTGCGGGGCAGTGGAGCTGTCCCGCAGGCTTTTTTGCTTGAACGCGAAACTCCCGGAGGACTGGCAGGCGCCGCGCTCCGGGAGTTCCGCTGAGGAAGGAGTATTTTATTTACAGATTATGTATTGTCCACATCCACTACGGGGACAACGTTGACGAAAATAATCATCAGGCCGCCCACCAGGGCAATGATGGCAAACACCACGTAGGGGAGGGTGTAGCCGTCGGAGATCATGCGCAGGACGGCCAGCACGCCGAAGGACAGGGAGCGGACGACGCCCACGATGGTGTTCATCACGCTGTAGCAGATGGGGAAATCCTTGCGGCCGTAGATCAGCGCGGCCATGGAGGGCGGGAAGTTGCCGTTGCCGCCGATGCCGGCGCCCAGCATCACGATTCCCGCAACCATGATGGCGGTGTTGCTGCTCAGCAGCAGAAGGATGCCGATGCAGTACCAGATGCCAAAGAGGACGGAGGTCTTTTTGGTGCCGATCTTCTGATCCACTACGCCCCACAGGACGGAGCCCACGATGCCGATGACAGCGGCGATGGTGACCACGTTCAGGGCGGCCTGGAAGTCGTATCCCTTGGTGGTCTGGAAGAAGCCCACCAGCTGGGACATGATGCCCACGGTGGCCAGGCCGAAGAAGCCGTAGGCCACGCCGAAGATCCAGGTCTTGGGGTTTTTCAAGGCGTCCAGGTAGGTGATTTCACTGTCTCCGCACTGCTCGCCCTGCTGCTTGAGCATCTCCGCCACATAGGGGTCGTTATCCGGGTAACAGCCCGCTTCCTCGGGGGTCTCCTTGATAAAGAGCTGGGTCAGGATGCCCACCAGGATGATGACGCCGCCCATGATGGAAATGGCGATGGCGATGTTGAAATGGGCGCTCAGCTGGTTCAGGATCTGGCTGATGAGTGCGCTGGCCAGGTTCATGCCGATGGTGGTGAAGCCCATGACCACGCCCTTCTTGGTGGGGAACCAGTTGGTGCAGATGGACAGGCCCAGCACCAGGGAGAACGCGTTGATCAGGGTGACCATCAGCACCAGGCATACCGCGTATACCGGGATGGAGGGGGCGTTTCCGTAGGCGATGGTGACAACGCCGGCGGCGATCATGGTGACGACGGTGGTCCGCTTCAGCCCGAACTTCCGGGCCAGACCGCCGAAGACCATGACCAGAAACAGTGCGATGATGCTGGCGGGCGAGGAGATGGACAGCACCGCGTCAGGGTTCCAGCCGCGAAATGCGGCGATCTGCGGGACAATGACGTTCAGGCCGTCCACGGTCATGCCGGTCATAAAGAAGAACCAGATGACCTGATAGATGGCTACCGTCCAGCCGTGCCGGCCGAAGTCCCACATTCCGGGTCTTTTTCCTGTCTTGTCAGGGGTTGCGCCTTGTTGCATCATGACAATTCCTCCTTGTCGTTTATGTCAAAATCTTAACATTTTCCACAAACAAAGGGAAATTCCAAAGTAAGAGGCCGTTATACGCAAAAGGAATGACAATGATGCGGATATAGTATGCGCCCGTGTGCGTTTTGGCACGCGGGCGCAATTTTGGATGGGTTTTGTGCTTACAGCAGCTCGAAAATACCGGCCGCGCCCATGCCGCCGCCGATGCACATGGTCACCATACCGTATTTTCCGCCGTTGTCCCGCAGGTAGTCCAGCGCCTTGCAGGTCAGAAACGCGCCGGTCGCGCCCATGGGGTGGCCCAGGGCCATGGCCCCGCCGTAGGGGTTGACCTTTTTGGGGTCCATGCCCAGTTCCCGGATGCAGGGGAGGGCCTGGGCGGCAAAGGCCTCGTTCAGCTCAATGACGTCCATGGCGTCAATGGTCAGGCCCGCCCGCTTCAGCGCCTTGGGGACGGCGTGGATGGGGCCCAGGCCCATCATGGTGGAATCACAGCCCGCCACGGCGAAGCTCACCAGTCTGGCGATGGGCTTGGCGCCGATGGCCTGGGCCTTTTCCCGGTCCATCACCACCACGAAGGCGGCGGCGTCGGAGGTCTGGGAGGAGGTTGCGGCGGTGACGGTCCCCCCCTGGTCGGCGGGGAGGAAGCAGGGCTTCAGCGCCGCCAGCTTTTCCAGGCTGGTGCCGGGGCGGATGCCCTCGTCGGCGTCCACCACTTTTTCATTGCCCTGGGCGTCCTTCACCGTCACGGGGATGATGGAGGGGGCCAGTTTGCCCGCCGCCTGGGCCGCCGCGGCCTTGGCGTGGGATTCCACCGCCATCTGGTCCATGTCCTCCCGCCTGATGCCGTACCGCTTCACGATGTTCTCGGCGGTGATGCCCATGGCCATATACGCGCCGGGGGCGTGCTCGTTCAGCCACGCGTCCTGATATTCCGCAGGATAGGGGGCGAAGGTGTCGCTCATGTCCTCCACGCCGCCGGCGATGATTACGTCGCCCTGGTTGGCGGCGATGGCGTTGGCGGCGGTGGCGATGGCCTGGAGGCCGGAGGAGCAGAAGCGGTTGATGGTGTGTCCGGACACGCTCGCCGGCAGTTCCGCCCGGGCGGCGACGCTTTTGGCGATGTTCATAGAGGTGGTGTTGTGCTGGACCGCACAGCCCATGATGATGTCCTCAATATCCGCCGGGTCCAGCCCGGGCACCCGGGCGATGACTCCCTTTAAGACCTGGGCGGAATATTCGATGGGGTGGATGTCCTTGAACGACCCCTTGAAGGCCCGGCACACCGCGCTGCGGCCGTAGCCCACGATGACAGCTTCCTTGTTCATATATGGTGCCTCCTTACAGCATTTGGTATTTATTCTGACTAAAACTCAGGGGAGATTTCCCGTGTGATTATATTGAAATTGCATAATGAATTGTGGTATAATATCCGTAAACTACCGCAACAGAGAATACAGCGGGCCGTGCGCCCTGCGGACAGGGGGATATGGGATGGACATCAACCGGCTGGAGGAATTTGTGGTTTTGGCGGACTGCCTGAACTACAGCAAAGCCGCCAATCTTTTGTTCCTGACACAGCCCGTGCTCAGCCGGCACATCAATGATCTGGAGCGGGACCTGGGGGCCCAGCTGTTTATCCGGGACACCCACAAGGTGGCGCTGACGCCGGTGGGCGAGCTGGCGGTGCATGAGATCGGCGGGGTGGTGGAGGCCTACCACAAGGCCATGCGGAACATCAAGGTCGCCACCGACAATCTGAACGGACGGATCAGCGTGGGATTTCTGGGGCAGGCCGTGCGCCCGTTTATCACCCGCTTTGTCCGGCACATGGGGAGCAAGCCCCAGGTTCAGATCGACTACACCTCCGTGGCGGAGCTGGATACGCTGATCCATTTTGTGGACACCGGCGCGGTGGACATCGGCTTCGTCACCCATGTGGAGACAGACCGGCTCCATGGGGTGGAGATCAAGTGGATCATGGACGATTCGCTGTGGGTCGCGGTGTCTCAGACCCACCCGCTGGCGGGCTTGGAGCGGGTCTCCATCCGGGAGCTGTCCGGAAAGCCCATCATCGTATATGACCGGGATACCAACCCCCACACCGCTATCTTCCACGAAAAGCTGTTCCAGCGCTTCGGCGCGGAGCTGAGCGTGATCCGGAAGGTCCGCAATGTGGAGTCCGGCCTGTTTCAGGCCAACCTGGGCCTTGGGTATTTCATCATCCCGCAGCATCTGCTGTATATGGCGCAGGATATGGCGGTCATCCCGATTTCCGACGAGAACGCTACCATCTCGCTCCATTTGATTTGGAAGAAAAGCAACACAAAAACCGCCCTTCAAACATTCATTAAGGAGTTTTCACGGTTCTACAGCAGTGAGTTTGGGGAATAGGGAGAGCCGCCGCGCCGCAGCTGTGGCGCGGCGGTTTTATTCTGGGTTTACTCCTCCATCATCTTCAGATCGTCTGCCACGATCAGCCTGGGCTCCACCAGGGCCTGGATATCCTCCGGGGTTTTGCCCTGGCGGATCTCTTTCAGCACCAGCCCCTCATCCGTGACGTCGATGACGCACTGCTCGGTGACAATGTGGTCCACGCACCGGGCGGCGGTCAGGGGGAAGGAGCACTCGTTGACGATTTTCCTGCCCCCGTCCCTGGTGGTCAGCTCCATAGCCACGATGACCTGGCGGGCGCCGTTGCACAGGTCCATGGCGCCGCCCATGCCGAAGCGGCGGTCCGGCGTGGCCCAGTTGGCCAGGTCGCCTTTGGCCGACACCTGGAGCGCCCCCAGCACCGTAGCCGCCATGCGGCCGCTGCGGATGATGGCGAAGGAGGCGGCTGTGTCAAACACGGAAGCCCCCGGCATGGGTACGAAGGGATTGGAGCCCGCGTCGCAGAAGCGGTCGGAGACCATGATGTCGGTGGCGGCGTCGCCCACGCCGATCAGGCCGTTTTCCGTCTCAAACATGATGCCCTTTTCGGTGAATTCGGCGCAGAGATTGGGTATGCCGATGCCCAGGTTCACCACGTCGCCCACCTTGAAATACTGCGCGGCCCGCCGCGCGATAAAATGTCTGTTGTCCAGCATTGCCGTCCCCTCCTTATGCCAGGATCATGTCGATGTACACCCCAGGAACCCGCACGTCGTCGGGGGCGATCTCCGCCACATCGCACAGCAGATCGCACTCCACGATGGACAGGTCCGCCGCCGTGGCGATGATGGGGTGGGAGGCCGTGCCCGTGCCCCGGTAGGCCAGGTTGCCGATGAGGTCCGCCCGACGGGCCCGGGTGATGGCCACGTCGGCGTGGAGGGCCTCCTCCAGCAGATACTGCTCCCCCTTGACGGTGATGATTTGCTTGCCCTCCTGCGCCACGGTGTTCAGGCCGGTTTTGGTCAGCACGCCGCCCAGCCCCGCGCCGCCGCAGCGGATGCGCTCGATGAAGGAGCCCATGGGAGCCAGCTCCACCTGCATCTCCCCGGACAGCATCCGCTGGGACGCCTCCGGGTTGGTGCCCATGTGGGTGGTGATCATGCGGTCCACCCGGCCCGCCCGGATCAGCTTGCCGATGCCGATGCCGGGGTCGTGGCAGTCGATGGAATAGATGGTCAGATGCTTCGCGCCGCTGTCCATCAGGCAGTCGATGAGCCGCCAGGGGGCGTTGCACCCGGCCTGCCCGCCCACGGCGATGGTCTGCCCATCATGGAAGCAGGAGATAATCTCCTCACGGGAACGCACCTTGCCCCAGTCAAGGCGGCGGTCCTTGTGCTCTTTTACGAACTTTTCAGCCATAAGCGTACTCCTTTTTAAAAATGGGCTCCTGTCCTTGGGAACAGGAGCCCAATTTGTGTGTGAAGGGATTTCTCAGGACGTAGCCACCAGGCCGCCGTCAGGATAAATGGTGGCAGCGGTGACCATGTCGGAGGCGGCGGAGGCCAGGAAGATGGCCGCGCCTACCACGTCGATCTCATAGCCGATGCGCTGGGCGGGCAGGGAGTTGGCGATGTTGTTGCGGACGTTCTCGTCGGGAGGCAGTATGCCCACCATCATGGGGGTGTAGGTGATGGTGGGTCCGATGGCGTTGACCTGCACGTTGGGCCGCAGGTCGGCGGCATAGGCCTTGGTCAGCATCTCCACCGCGCCCTTGGTGGTGTTGTAGGGCACGTTGCCGCCGCCGCCGTTGGCCACGGCGCGGATGCCGCGCACGGAGCCGATGTTGATGATCTTGCCGTAGCCCTTGTTGGTGTTGGGCTGGCCGGACTGGAGCTCTACGTACTCGTCGCCGTCCAGGTTGTGGTCCTTCATCCAGTTGCCGAAGTACTTGCAGGTCAGCATCAGGGAGGTGATGTTGGTGTGGAGCATCTTCTCGAAGAAGTCGGTCTCGATCTCCCAGGACCACATCTTCTTGTTGATGCCCTGGGAGTTTACCAGAATGTCGCAGCCGCCCAGGCCGTCGGGCCCGGTGACGGTGTCAACGGCCTTCTTCACGAACTCCTCGTCCCCCGCGTCGCCGGCCAGATACATCACCTTGACGCCGGGAGCGGCCACCTTCTCAATGGCGGCCTTGGCGGCCTGGAGCTTCTCCTCGCTGCGGGAGGAGATGCAGACGGAACAGCCGTTGGCGGCGTAGCCCTCGGCGATGGCCTGGCCGAAGCCGCCCGCGCCGCCGAAGATGACGGCCTTTTTGCCGGTGAGGTCAAACAGCTTGGTCAGATCACCATTATAAACTTTCGGCATGACTTACAAACCCCTTTCAAACTGATTATCAGACGCGCCCGGGGCGCGTATCGTGTTTTTTACTGCTGGGGAGGCTGGAGGACCACCAGCATCTGGCACACCTCCGTGCCGGTGTTGGTGACGGACTTGGCGACGCCGCCCACACAGTGGAAGCTGTCCCCGGCGTGGAGGACGGTCTCGCCGTCCTCGGTTTTGAGGGTCATCTCGCCGGTGAGGATGTAGTAGATGGACTCCAGGGGGTTTGCGGCGAAGTCGGTGCTGCCGCCGGGGACGAAATAGGTGATCCCCATGATGATTTTGCCGCCCTCGATGTCGTTGGCGCCGCCGCCGTCCACGTCATGCAGGCGGGTGGGGACGCACTCGTAATGGCCCGCGGCGCTGTAGGCGTAAACGGTGCTGCCCTCGACGCCCTTGGCCCGCTGGATCCTGTACTTTGCCATGATGGTTTCCTCCTTTTGTATTTAGAACTTGTACCAGTCCGGCTCGTTGCTGTGCTCGAAGGTGTAGGGATTGGGAATCTCGCCGGATTCCACCTTCCTGAACCACTCAGCGGCCCGCTTGGGCATACCGGCCCACAGCTCCAGGGTCATGGGCTGCTCCATGTCGGTGGTGGCGTAGCGGTAGTCGTTGACGCGGCTGATGTACTTTTCGTCCTGCTGCTCGGAGTTCTCGTCGCCCAGGGTGCCGGCGGCGACCCGGAGCAGGGAGGCGTACTGCTCGGAGACGGTGTGCAGCTTCAGATCGTCCATCATCAGCTTCTTCAGCGGGCGCTTGGCCAGGTTGGACATGATGCACCGGTTCTCATAGGGCATACGCTTCCACATACGGGCGATCTCCCAGGCCCGCTCCAGACCCTTGCCCTTGGCCACCACCTCGGACACCATGCCGGCGTCCAGCATCTGCTGGGCGGTGATCTGCCGGGAGGTCATCATGTAGTAGGTGCCCCGCTTGGTGCCCAGGTAATGCTGCATCATCAGGCCCATGCCGTCGCCGGGGACCAGGCCGCCCTGGGCGTGGGGGACCTCGATCTTGGTGTCCTCGGTGACGATGGTCACGTCGCTGAGGAAGGCGCTGTCCCAGTGGAAGCCGGGGCCGGGCATGACGCCGATGGTGGGCACATCCAGATCGAACAGCATATTCTTGATCAGGTTGGTGTCGTCAAAATACTGGTGCTGGAAGCGCTCCTTGGGTAGCTGGGAATAGGTCTCCCAGCCATTCGCGTCGGACTCGATCATCCAGTTGTCGCCGATGTGGGTGAAGATGATGATCTCGTTCTCCAGGTCCAGGGACAGCACCCGGACCAGCTGGGGGATGGCGCGGTGGGACATCCCGCTGTGGTGCATGGGGCCGTCCAGGGTCTTCCAGGTGACCTGGAGGATGCCGTCCTCCCGCTTCAGGTCGGCGAAATCCTTGAACCATTCCTTGTACTCGTCAAGCCCGGGGAGCTTGACATAATCCGCTAACGGTCTTGCCATGATGTGTTTCCTCCTCGTCAGTTTTGGTTGATTTGATGTAACTGGCTTTCTGGATATAAGTATACATTGACAGTTTTCAGAAAGGAAATTCCCCTTCCTTCGTCTGCTATGCCGAAACGGTATAGCCGTTATTGGCTGGTGGCCCCCATGTCCGCCACGATGGCGCTGCCCGTGATCATGGACGAGTAGTCCGAGGCCAGGAACAGCGCTGCCGCGGCCACCTCGTCCGCCGTGCCCAGCCGCCGCTGTGGGATGGTTTTCAGGGTCTTGGCGAGGAAATCCGGGTCCTGGAACTGGGCGGCGTTGATCTCGGTTTTGACGTAGCCGGGGCAGAGGGCGGTGGTGGTGATGCCGTAGCGGCTCCACTCCAGCGCCATGGTCTTGGTGAGGCTGAGCACCGCCGCCTTGGAGGCGCAGTAAGTGGAGATCTGGTTGGTGCCTTTCAGAGCGCCGATGGATGCCACCTGGATGATCCTGCCCCCGTGGCCCTTTTCCACCATAACGGACGCGGCTTCCTTTGAGGCGAAAAACACGCCCCGCAGATTGGTATCCATCACCCGGTCGTAGTCCTCCTCCTCCATCTGGAGGATGGGCTTTGTCACGGCGACGCCCGCGCAGTTGACCAGGATATCCAGATCCCCCAGGATCTGGACCGTGTCGCGAATCAGTTTTTTGACCTGCCGGGGACGGCCCACGTCCGCCGCAAGGCCGGCGGCCCGCCCGCCCAGCCGATTGATTTCCTCCGCCACGGCGTCGCACTCCTCCTGATGGCGGCTGGACACCGCCACCGCAGCACCGAAGGCAGCGAACATCATGGCGATGGCGTATCCGATCCCCTTGGTTCCCCCGGTGACAACGGCGGTTTTGCCGTCCAGACGGTAGTCCGGCAGCTTGACCGGCCATGCTTTCTGTGTCATGTTCATTCCTCCAAAAAAGGGGGCCGCCCGCCGGCGGCCCCCGAAATGATGTATCAGCCCATGCCCTTGGCGGCAAAGTAGGTGGTGCCGTACTTCTCGCCGGCCTCCTTCTTGACCTGCTCCAGCTGCTCCACCGTCACCGCGTCCAGAGCCTTGACCACCGCGGCGTGGTCCAGGGGCTTCAGGCCCAGCAGTTCCCGGGCCTCGGCGGGGGCGGCGACCTCGTTGCCGAAGGCCTCCACGGCACGGACGGCCCGCTCCACCAGCATCACGTTGGTGGCCAGGATCTTGCTGCCCTCCTTGTCCTTGCCGTAGACCACATTGTCCTCCATGCCCACCCGGATGTGGCCCCCGTTGGCCAGGGCGGAGAACATGACGGGCAGATGGCCCTTGCCGATGCCGAAGGCGGACCAGGTGACCTCCTTGGGCAGACTGCCGGCGGCCTGCAGGTGCTCGATCTCGGACAGCATCTCCTGGACCTCCCGGGGGGTGGTATCCATGCCGCCCACCACGCCCAGGCAGAGCTGGAAATGCAGGGGGGCCTGGACGAAGCCCTTCTTCCAGTACACGCCCACGGCGCGGATCATGCCCAGGTCAAAGACCTCGAACTCGGGCTTGATGTCCCGCTCCTGGTACAGGGCGCCCAGGGTGGTGAGGAAGGTGGGGGAGTTGCTGAAAATGCCGCCGGGGATGCCCCAGTTGAAGGTGCCCGCGTCAAAGGTGCCCATCTCGATGCCGGGGACGTTGCCGTGGTGGAGCATACGCACTGCGTTGCCGTAGGGGGAGTCGTCGGACACCCGGTTGTCGCCGGAGGAGGTGCAGTTGATGATGACGTCGCAGTCCTCGTGGGCGCGGATGAGCCTGATGGTCTCGTAGAACTTCACCGGGTCCATGACGCCCATGCCCTGGCCGTCCCGCATATGCAGGTGGACGATGGAGGCTCCGGCTTTCCAGCACTCATAGGCTTCCTTGGCGATCTGCTCCGGCGTCTCCGGGACCTGGTAGCCCCGGGGGGTGACCGCGCCGGTCAGCGCGGCGGTAATGATGGTTTTTGCCATAATGAATCACCTCATGATTATCGTTTTAAATTTGCCTTGCCCTGCGGTTGGTGCGGATCGCTCCGACCTGTTGATTACATCATAAAGGGCTTTTTTCCACTTTGCAAGAGTGGTGGAGGCGGGTAATTATTCGGCTTATTGCGCACTTTATGCGGAAAGAGAATAGCCCCCGGCGGAAATCGTCCGCCGGGGGCCGGGAAGCCGCTGTTCGATGATGTGATGGGGGCTACGGGAGCTGTTTTCCCGCTGCCAGATAGAGGGCGTACCATTCCTCCCTGGTGAGGGCCACGCCGGAGGCCTGGGCGATCTCCTCCAGGCGCCGCTGGCTTGTGGTGCCCGCGATGACCTGAATGTGAGCCGGGTGCCTGAGAATCCACGCCGCTGCGATGGCGCTGGTGGATACATGGTATTGCCGGGCCAGCCCGTCCAGCAGACGGTTCAGCTCCGGGTATTTTTCGCTGCCCAGGAATACCCCCTCAAACATTCCGTACTGGAAGGGGGACCAGGCCTGGATGGTGATCCCCTTTAACCGACAGTATTCCAAGATGCTGCCGTCCCGGTCGATGGCGGCGTCGTTGTGGATGTTGACGTTCAGTCCGGCGTCCACAATGCCGCAGTGGGCGATGCTGAACTGGAGCTGGTTGATGATGAGCCTGTCCCCGCAGTAGTGGTTCAGCAGCTCGATCTGGGCGCTGTTGTGGTTGCTGACGCCGAAAGCGCGCACTTTGCCCGTCCGCTCCAGGGCGGCGAAGGCCTCCGCCACCTCCTCCGGCTCCATCAGGGTGTCCGGGCGGTGGAGCAGCAGTATGTCGATATAGTCCGTGTTCAGCCGCCTCAAGCTGCCGTCCACCGATTCCAGGATGTGTTTTTTGGAGAAATCATAACAGATTCCCGGCCTGATAGCGCATTTTGTCTGGAGGATGATTTTGTCCCGCAGGGCGGGGCCGACGGCCGCTCCGAAGATGCGCTCGGCCTCCCCTCCGCCGTAAATATCCGCGTGGTCGAAGAAATTGATCCCCAGCCCAACGGCGGTGGCAATTAGCTCCCTGACCGCGTCTTTTGAGCCCAGGCTGGGCATCCTCATGCACCCCAGCCCAATCTCAGGGACCACCAGCCCACTGTTTCCCAGCTTGATGTGTTTCATGTGTCCCGTCCTTTCCTGCCGGCGTTTGCGCCGCATTTTTTGTATTATACCACCAGCGGCGGGGCAGTGTCCACAACAGATGAAAGTATCTGCTGTGCAGTGCGGTGGTTATGGGGCGGCAGGATCTGATCCGGAAATGAAATGACGAATATCATCGGACAGCTTTTTTACATTTTCCTCGCCGATATAGGCCATGTGCCCGGAGGGATAGCTTGTGAAATGGACCCGGTCCTTGGGCAGGCAGGCGTGGGAGGCGGTGTGGAAAACAATCCCGGTTTGTGTGCACAGGTCAAACCAGCCGTTTGCAAAAAGCACCCGCATACCGGGGTTGTAATGCATGGCAATGCTCAGGCGCTCGCCGGAGACAAGCTGGGCGGTTTCAAAATTCCAGATGGGATTGGGCTCCAGCTCGGTGCCCAGGGAACAGGAGGGGACAAAGCTGCGCTCGAACCCCTGGAGGCCCAAGGCCTGGAAAATCTCGCCCCGCAGCGCGGCCAGGAAGAAGGGGCCGTAACGCTCCATGGCGGCGTCGGAATAATAGCCGGGGGCGCCTTCCATGGCCTTTGGACGGTAGACAGGGCGGGTAAAGCGGCCGTCCAGGATGGATATGACCCGTTCCTTTTCCCTCAGAAGCTCCCGGCAGAAGGACACGCGCTCCAGGCGCAGCTCATGGTCCTCCAGATATTGGTCGGAAACGCCAATGTAATAGCGGATTTTTTCCTTGACGCGCCGACGGGCATCCCCGGTCAGGGCGTCCCCTTTGCAGAGGGCCGTCAGATAGTCCGACGCCGCAAATTCAGCGGCTTCAGCGGCAAATTCCTCCAGAGGCTGGGGGCCGGCGGCGTTGTGGTACCAGTTGATGGCGGCCATGGTGGGGAACGCCTCCACAGAGGACTCCACCGGGGCGCCCCGGTTAAAGTACTTTGCCATGGCGATGGTGTTGCCAATGCAGATGATGCCGTTAAAGGCGATGTGATGGCTTCGGCTGGGCCCGCCGGAGCAGGCCACGCCAGCGGCCGTGGCCGCGCGGGTACAGCCATAGCTTTCGCCCACGAGATATTTGGGACTGTTCCAGCGATTGTACTTGGTCAGCCAGCGGGCGATGAACATCACCAGCGCCTCGGCGTCCTCGTCGATGCCGAAGAAGCGTTTGCCGCTGTCCGCGTCCAGCAGCAGGCCGAAGCCGGTGGCGATGGGGTCCACAAGGACCAGGTCGGCGACATCAAGCAGGCAGTCCGGGTTGTCGATCACCTCATAAGGGGGCAGGGCGGTTTCGGCTTCGGGGCTGCCGGGATATTTGACGCGCCTGGCCCCGAAGCAGCCGGCGTGGACCATCATGGACGAGGCCCCGGGTCCGCCGTTGAAGCAGAACAGCACCGGGCGGCTGGCGGCGCAGGCTGCGTTGGTGCGGAAGTAAGAGTAGGAGAAAATGGACGCGATGGGATTTCCCGGCTCGTCGTAAAAAACGTTGTCCTCGCAAACCGTTTCGTATGTCACGGTTTGGCCGCGCAGCTCCAGGCTCCCGCCGGATTGGAAGCATACAGGCTCAAAACGGTCGGTATTATACACGGGTCAGGCTCCTTTCTTTGTGTTTTTTTCTGGTTCCGGCCCGCCCTCTCCGGTCATCATCCGCAGGATGGTCAGGTCGGTTTCGGCCATGCCGATGCGGCCCATGTAGGTATAGGCGTTTACGGTGTCCTGAAGGCTGTCCATCACCAGGCCCTCCCCGGGCTGGAATACATTGTCGTCTACCGCCATGTAATAGCCCATGATGGCGCTGAATACGCTGCTGGCGATTTTGGCGGCACAGCTGCTTTTCGCGCCGTCGCAGACGATTCCGCTGACGTTGGCGATGGTATTGGTGATGGTGCGGGTGATGCAGTCCAGGCCGCCGCCGGACAGCCACGCGATTGCGGCCCCGCTCCCGGTGGCGGCGCTGACGGCGCCGCAATAGGCGCTGAGCTTCCCCAGCTGGGTCTTTTGGTACAGGGCCACCAGGTTGCTCAGCAGCAGGGCCCGATAGAGCTTTTCCTCGCTGGCCTTGATATGCTGGGCAAACACAAACACGGGCATGGTCACAGTAATCCCCTGGTTGCCGCTGCCGCTGTTGATGACCACCGGAAGTTCGCATCCGGCCATGCGGGCGTCGCTTCCGGCGGCGGCATAGGCGATGGCCTGGATGGGCCAGGATACGCCCAGGAATTTCAGCAGGGTCTTGCCCACGTTGGAGCCCCAGGGGTTTTGCAAACCCTCCTCCGCGATGGTCCGGTTGCATTGAAGCTGGCGTTCCACGATTGGCTGGATATGCTCCAGCGGTACGGTGGTGCTGTAGTCATAGATGTCCTGGAGGTTCAAAACGGACATATCCAGCTCGTCTGAGTCCCCCCGCGCGTCGGACAGATAGAGGGGCTCGCCGTTTTTTTCCACGCGGACGATGTTGGTATGCGCGTAGCACACCTCTACCAGCGCCGTCTCGCCCCCCGCGAAGGCTTTGATGATGATATCCAGGTTGGACACGCCCTCCAACAGCTGTACCTGGCACATCCCCGAGGCCTCAAGCTCCTTTGCGGCGGCGCGGTGCTCCTGGGTCACGCTGGTCAGGCATTCCAGCCTGCGGGAGGGGTCGCCGCCCACGGCGCCGATGATGGCGCTGATGGCGATGCCCCGCATCCCGTCGGTGGCGGGGACCACAACGCCTTTGATATTTTTGATGATATTGCCGCTGCACTGGGCGACGAGCTTTTCCGGCATACGGCCCAGGACCTGTCGGGCCTTGGCGGAGGCAAAGGCCACCGCAATCGGTTCCGTACAGCCCAGGGCCGGCATCAGCTCGTGCTGTAAAATGGCGGTATAGGCGCGGTAAGTCGTTTTTTTCATTTGATTCACCCCACTTGTGTAGTCGCCGCTGGAAACGGCTACTTGACATCCTCCCATGTGCCGCTGCGGCTGCTGGCCAGGCAGGCATCCACAATTCTCACGATATAATCGCCGTCGGAAAATCTGGCAAAGCGGTCATTGGCATTGCCCCGCAGCTCGTCGTAGAACGACCGTATGGCGTTGCACAGCGCGTCGTTCCAGCCGGACACGTGTCCGGCGGGGAGAGACGCGTACCGGGCGCCCTGCCCGCGCAGGGTGTCCGGCGCCGCTTGGATGCAGATGGTGCCCCGTTCACGGTCGCCGATCATCAGCCGGTCCGGGGCCTCCTGGTGCCAGGACATGGAATACCTGCTGCCGTCAATGCTGACGGAAAAGCCGTTTTTGTATCCGCCGGATACCTGGGACAGCACCAGGTTTCCCATAACGCCGTCGGCCAGCTGGACCATGATAAACGCAGCGTCCTCGGTGGCGATGTCCACCAGCTGGAATGCGTCCCCGGTCTGCTTCTGGAAGGTGGCGGCTTGGGCGGCGTATTTTTTGCGCTGGGGAAGGACGGTCATCAGGCTGGCGAATACCCTCACGATTTTCTGCCCCGTAATAAACTGCACGGTGTCAAACCAGTGGGAGCCGATGTCCGCAATGGTGCGGCTGGGCCCGCCCAGGTCTGGGACGCAGCGCCAGTTGTAATCGGCGTCGTACATCATCCAGTCCTGGATGTACTGGCCGTGGATCAGGAAGGTCCGGCCCCAGTCCCCAGCGGCCAGCCGCTCCCGCATATCCTGGATCACGGCGTTGTGGCGGTAGTTGAAGTTGACGGCGGCCAGAACCTGATGGGCCTGGGCCAGCCCGCACAGCCGGGCGGTTTCCTGGGCGGTATTGCCCAAGGGCTTTTCACAGTATACGTGGGCGCCGGATTCCATCGCGGCCTTACACACCTCAAAATGGGCGAAGTTGGGGGTACAGACATGGACGGCATCCAGCTCTTCGTGTTTCAGCATCTCCTGGTAGCTGCCGTACCAGGCTGGGATTGCCAGTTCCTCGCAGGTGCTTTGCGCCAGGGCGGCGTTGGAATCGGCCAAAGCGGCGACGGTTATGCCGGGAATGCGGCGGAGCGCTTCGGTGTGGGTCCTGCCCATCATGCCTGCGCCTACAATACCGACTCGGATTGTTTTTTGCATCATGAAACACCTTCCTCTTATGTTCATCGCAGTGAATGACCGATGATTCGGCCAGCAGGCGGTACGGTCATTTTGCCTTGATGATTTGAGTATAGGTGCGGCGCGGATTTTTTTCAAGAAGAATTTACATTTTGAAAATATTTTTATCATTTTTTACAAAAAATGAGATGAAAATTTTGTTGGATTGACGGTAAAATTTCTAAAGTATGCAAAAACCATGAAAAAATCGATGAAAACCCTTGCAAACAACCGCTTTTACTGCTATGCTTAATGAGGTGAAATTAAAATGCCCGCGCAATCAGTATGAAATCATGGATTTTCGGAAATTTGAAATCAAGGGCGAGGTGTGCAGTTTTGGCAAAGAAGGCAACGATTCTTGACGTGGCAAAAGCGGCGGAGGTATCTACGGCCACAGTTTCACGGGTATTGAACAATCCGCAGTCGGTGCGGAAGCTCACACGGATGCGGGTCCAGAAAGCATTTGCCGACACAGGGTACTCCTCCGGCGCGCTGGCCGGGGTGGAGGAGGCTGAACGGAAGGAATGTGCCGCCGCCGGGCGGAACCGGATGCTGCTGATGTTGGTGCCGGACCTGCGCAACCCGTTCTATAATGATGTGCTGGACGGGATACGCGCCTCGGCGGAATACGAGGGATATGAGTCGGTGTTGTATCAGGTCAAAAAGTCCAAATATACCCTGGATCAGCTGAAAAAGCTGGTGGATGACCTGAATGTGTGCGGTGTCCTGCCGCTGGGAAAGGTGGCTGCTGCGGAGGATCTGGAGCGGCTGAACGACTATGTCCCGGTGGTGCAGTGCGCCGAATTTGACCACATCAGCAAACTGCCTTACGTATCAATCGATGACTACGCCGCAGGCAAAACGGCCATGAAGCTGCTGATTCAGGGCGGGCACAGGCGGATTGCGCTGAGCAACGGCCCGCTGTCCTTCAAGTACGCTGTCGAGCGGGAACGTGCGTACCGGGACGCATTGAATGAGGCGGGCATCCCGGTGGATGAAACACTGATTATCCACCAGCCGGAAATCGAATTTGAGCTGGCCCTGGCCAATATGAACAGGCTGATAACTGCGGCAGAGCACCCGGACGCGGTGTTTGCGGTGTCCGACATCATGGCAATCGCGGCGGTGAATACCGCGATACGCGTTGGACTGCGGGTGCCGGAGGACGTGGCAGTGATTGGCTTTGACGGGACCTACATTTCCAATCTGTGCAATCCGCCCCTGACGGTAGTCAAGCAGCGGGGATACCAGCTTGGTGCCTACGCCTGCCAGATGCTGCTGGATTTGATTCAGAAGATTCCGGTGTCAAATTGTCATATCCTGGTGGATGTAGATTTGGTGGTGCGCGGCTCCACCTGATGCCGGGGAATCGATTGAGGAAAAAGACTGCTTTTGAAAAAAAGCAGTCTTTTTTGTCGGAACAAATGCTATCCAACAGGAAACTCCCTTTGCTTTTTGTCAATATTTACAATTTGATTGCAAAAGTTTTGTATGTTTTTTTCGTCGATGTGAACAAACCACGGAGAGAAAGATTGTAAAGATTACAGAAAATGATTTGTGTTATTGCAAAATGAAATCAAAAATGCTATGATAAATCATGTAAACAATCAATGTTTACAAAAATTACATTCAGAAAAGGAGAAACGGACAATGGCTATGACGCATACTCAGCGCCTGAAGGCAGCGGTTGCTGGTGAACGGCTGGATCGTCCCTGTGCCGCATTTTGGGGTCCCCACCTGAATTACGAGGAAATGAACGCCCGGGATCTGGCGTTTGCGATGATTGCCAACCAGGAGGCGTACCAGTGGGACTTCATGAAGTTTGATATGTCCGGAATGTATTTCCCCGAGGCATTCGGCCAGAAGATTGCCACGCCCAAGACTCCGAATATGCAGGGCTGGTTGACCGTGGAGGAGTGGCGCATCAACCACCCCAGCGATTGGATGACCCTGCGCCCTATCCAAGTGAAGGACAACGAGATTTTCAGCCGCTATGTAGAGGCGGTGAAGCGGGTGTGTGACCATTACCAGGGCGATGTCCCCGTCCTGCCCACAGTGTTTAGTCCCGTCAGCATGGCCGGTGAGTTTGTGGCCGGTTATTTTGACCAGGAAAAGCTGGTTAAGATGTTTGAGTACAACACCAAGGAGATTGAGTACGGCTTGAGTGTGATCGAGGAGACTCTGATTAACCTGATGGAAGCCTATGTGGATGCGGGCGCCGCCGGTTTCTTTGTCGGGCTCCAGAACGGCATCAACCAGAAACTGGGCTATGAGATGTTCAAGAAGTATGAGTTTGACGGCACGGCCCGGATCGTCAACGCCATCAAGGACAAGACCTGGTTCAACATGGCCCATCTGTGCAACGGCACCGACACCCCCATGGACGCCGAATCCATCAAGTGGTGCGCCGACCTGCCCGTTACCGCGCTGAACTATGCCGATACCTGGCAGCATATGCCCAGCTTTGCCGAGCTGCGTAAAATCACAGATAAGGTGCTGGTGGGCGGCATCATGCATATCAACAGGCCCCTGACCCGGTACCACATGGAGGGCGCCGACGGCGGAAACGACTTTATGGGCTTTGACCGCAGGCTGATTAAGAAGCAGCTGCGCAGCCGGGTGGACGCCGCCCTGGCAGGCGCCGGCGACAAGCTGGTGATTTCCGGCGGCTGCGGCTGCTATGAGCCCCACCGCTTCCCCGTCCTGGACGAGGTGCTGGAGGAGGTAGCCCAGGAGCGGGCGTCCCAGGGCTGATTATTCAAGACATTTGCCAGCGTCTTCTGTTCTGCGGTCCATGGGATACATCTGTATCTCATGGGCCGCGGGAAAAACCATTCGTCAGCATGATAAATTTGATGGATAAAAGAGGTGGTCTATATGAAACTCGGTTCCATGAACGTCCCCCTTTCCGGGATGCCCTTTGAGGCCGCAATGGAGTACCTGGCCTCGATTGGGGTGGAGGCGGTGGAAATCGGCTGCGGTGGATTTCCCGGAAAGGCCCATTGCGACCCGGAGGTCCTGCTGAATGACAGCGGGAAGCTGGAGGAGTTCACAGCTGTTCTGGCCCGCTATGGCCTGAGCATCAGCGCCCTGAGCTGTCACGGGAATCCGGTGCATCCCAACAAGGCAGTGGCGGAACAAGCTGACCGGGAATTCCGCAGCGCAGTTTTGCTGGCGGAAAAGCTGGAGGTGGGAGTGGTCAATACCTTTTCCGGCTGTCCAGGCGACTGCCCGGAATCCAGGTATCCCAACTGGGTCACCTGTCCCTGGCCGGACGATTTTGGGGAGATACTGGAGTATCAGTGGAACGAGGTGCTGATTCCCTACTGGAAGGATATGGCTGTGTTTCTGAACCGGCACCATGTGAAAGCCGCTTTTGAGATGCACCCCGGCTTCTGCGTATATGGCCCGGAGAGTATGCTGAAGCTGCGGGCGGCGGTGGGCGACGCCGTAGGCGCCAACTTCGACCCCAGCCACCTGTTCTGGCAGGGGATTGACATCCCTGCTGCCATCATTCAACTGAAAGGCGCGATTTATAACTTCCACGCCAAGGACTGCTATATTGATCCGGTCAATACAGGCAAAACCGGTGTGCTGGACGTAAAGCCATACGCCGACGAGATCAACCGCAGCTGGCTGTTCCGCACCATGGGCTACGGCCATGACCTGAATACCTGGAAGCAGATTGTCAGCACCCTGCGCCTGTGCGGCTTTGACGGGACGCTGGCCATTGAGCACGAGGACAGCCTGATGTCCGTCAAGGAGGGGCTGGAAAAGGCGGTCGCGTTTTTAAAGGAGGTTATTATCCGGGAGGAGCCTGCCGAGATGTGGTGGGCCTGACAAAACGGGGAGGGAACAACATGAAATATGGTTATAATCTGTTTTCCGCATGGGAGATCACAAAGGACCGGGACAGCCTGATTTCCGTGATGAGGGCGCTCAAGGGGATGGGCTACGACGGTGTGGAGTTTTTTCTGTATTTTGACATTCCCGCCGGGGAGATGAGGCAGATCGTGGACGAGATCGGCATCAAGCCCTTCAGCACTCATCCCCGCCTGATCCGCTTTTTTGAAAACCTGGACGAGGAGATCGCCTACGCGAAAGCCGTTGGCATGGAAACCCTGGTCATGCCCCATGTGCTGGATGAGGAGCGGAACCCGGGATACTACCAAAAGCTGCTGGAGGCCATCCCTGGGTGGAAGGAAAAGTGTGATAAAGCGGGGCTGAGGCTGGCCTGGCACAACCACGAGTTTGAGTTCCGGCCCTATGGGGACAGGCGGTATCTGATGGATGCCCTCCTGGACGCCGCCCCGGTGGAGTACGAGATCGACACCTTCTGGACCACCTATGCCGGTGTGGATACCCTGGCGCTGATGGAGCAGTACCGGGACCGCATCAAATATGTACATTTCAAGGACTACAAGGGCACAAAGGCACAGGCCGGTACGGACGCCGGCGCAGGAAGCATAGTGGACATCAAGGCCGTGACAGGAACGGACATTGATTTCTGTGCCGTGGGCGAGGGCCTGGTGGATGTCCAGGCTGTGGCGGGAAAAGCGCGGGAGCTTGGGGTGGAATGGGCAATTGTGGAGCAGGACCTGCACAGAAGGGACATCCTGGAGGATGCCCGCACCAGCCTGAAGACCTTGAAAAAGCTGTTTGAGGGCTGATGGCGCCGGAAGGGAGGGCGGTTTATGAACATTGCAGTCGTCGGATGCGGGGCCATTGCCAAAACGCGGCACGCCCCAGGGGTGGCGGAGCATCCAAAGGCGGTGCTGTATGCGGTGTGTGACCCAGTCAGAGAGAACGCCGACGCACTGGCGGAAGCGTATCACACCAAAGCGGCCTACAAAATAGAGGATGTGTTGGGCGATCCCAAGGTGGACGCCGTCATTATCTGCACCCCGGAGCGGTTCCACTGCGCAAATGTGGTGGCCGCCCTGGAGGCCGGAAAGGACGTTTTGTGTGAGAAGCCGCTGGCTATGACCCCGCTGGAGGGCCGCGCCATCCTGGACGCGCAGAAGGCCAGCGGACGGCTGCTGATGGTGGCTTTTGGTCAGCGCCTGTCCCCGGGGCACCAGTTGGCTAAGCGCCTTCTGGAGGAGGGAGCCATTGGGAAGCCCCTGGCGTTTCGCACGGCGCTGGCCCACGCGGGGGTGGAATATGCCACCATTGAGGGGCCCAGCCCGGACTTTTACGACAAAAAGCTGGCGGGCATCGGAGATGTAATGCTCAGCGTAGGGTGCCACCGCATGGACCTGATGCCCTATCTGCTGGGCGGGAAGATCAAGGCGGTCAGCGCACTGCTGCCCACCATTGACAAGACCTATGCGGACGGTCGTCCCATTGACGCGGCGGACCACGCCATGATTACCATGGAGCTGGACAATGGCATATCCGGCATGGCGTGGATCAGTTGGTGCGATTATGGCCAGCCGGAGCGGTCCACGGTGATTTACGGAACCCAAGGCGTCATGACCGTCTGCCGGAGCCCGGAGGTGACAGTGGAGCGGCGGGACAGGCGGACGGAGCGCTATGATGCTGCATCCAGCCCCGGCGAGTGGCAGCTGCCCACCCGGCACTTTATTGACGTATTGGCTGGCGACGCGCTGCCCATCTGCAGCGGGAGCGACGGGCAGGACTGTCTGCTGGCACTGGAGGCGGCCAAGCGTTCCCATCAGCAGGGCAGGCGGGTCGAACTGGCAGAGCTGTCCGGTCTGGACAGGAAACTTTCCACAGGCCAATTTGGAAAGGAATAGATACGATGGGAAGATACATTATTAAGCGGCTTCTTGTGGCGGTGGTGGCTTTTTTCGGCATCACGATCATTGCCTACTGCTTGGCCAGCCTGATGCCGGGCACCCCGCTTGACCTGCTGGTCCAGCCGGACACCCGTATGTCCGCAGAGGAGCTGGCCGAGATCAAGCACCGGATGGGCCTGGACAAGCCCCTGGTCATCCAGTATTTCTACTGGCTCAGAAATGTGCTCCAGGGCAATTTCGGTACATCCTACAGCCAGCACCGTCCGGTACTGGAGCTGATCTGGGGCCGTCTGGGCGCCACGCTGATTCTCAGCTTGTCCTCCATGGTGCTGTCGCTGCTGATTGCCATCCCCTTGGGCATGGTCGCCGGGTACAAGGCCTATTCCGGCTGGGATTACGGCTCTACCATCATATCCTTCGTGGGGCAGGCGGCGCCGAACTTCTTTGTGGGGCTGCTGCTGATCTATGTGTTTGCCGTCAAGCTGGAGTGGCTGCCCAACGCAAATATGTATGACGCGGGCTCCAGCGGTTCCCTTCTGGAACTGCTCCGCCACCTTTGCCTGCCGTGTCTGGCGCTGGCGTTCCAGCACGTGGGCATCTATACCCGGCATATGCGCAACAGCATGGTGGAATGCCTGTCCGACGACTATGTGCGCACAGCCCGGGCCAAGGGGCTGAGCGAGATGGTGGTGCTGTTCAAGCACACCCTGCGCAACGCCCTGCTTCCCCTGGTTACGCAGGTGGGCCTGTGCCTTTCGATGCTGGTGGGCGGCGCCATTGTGACGGAGCAGGTCTTTTCCTGGCCGGGGATGGGTACGCTGATGCTCAAGGCTATCCAGGGGCGGGACTATCCGCTGATTATGGGCATAACAGTGGTGATTTCCTGCGTTGTGCTGATTGGCAATATTGTGGTGGATATCATTTACCGGATGCTGGACCCACGCATCAGCGACAAGGGTTAAGGAGGAGGCGGAACGATGAAACAGATCAAAAGCTCCTACTTCCGCGACACCCTGGGCCGCTTTATGCGCCACAAGCTGGCTGTGGTTGGGTTGATCGTCATCCTTGCGGAACTGCTGCTGCTTTTGCTGCTGCCCCTGGTCATGGATCTGCAGCCCACCACCATCACAGATGTATTCTACGGTGATCCGTCGTCGGAGCACATTCTGGGCACTGACCGGGACGGGCGGGACGTATTCGCCCGGCTGATTTACGGCGGAAGGACCTCCCTCAAGATCGGCTTCCTGGCGGTGCTGGTGCAGGCGTGCATCGGCGTTCCCCTGGGCATCATTGCCGGGTACTACCGGGGTCCGGCGGAGATGATTATCATGCGGCTTGCGGATATGTTCCAGTCCATTCCGTCTATGTGCCTGAATATCGTGCTGGTTTCCGTCCTCAGTCCCTCGGCGGGCACCCTGGTGCTGGTGATCGGCGTCATGGGCTGGACCAGCTTTGCCCGCCTGCTGTACGCTAAGGTCATTTCCATCCGGGAAAAGGAATACGTGGAGAGTGCCCGGGCCATTGGGACAAGGAACGGCGTTATCATGCTGCGGTATATCCTGCCCAACGCTGTCTCTCCGGCCCTGGTGGCCTTCACCTTCGGCATCCCCAGCGCCATTCTGTCGGAATCCGCGCTGAGCTTCCTGGGCCTGGGCATCCAGATCCCTGAGGCATCCTGGGGCAACCTGCTCAACGCGGCCCAGTCCATTGCCATTGTCTCCATGAAGCCGTGGCTGTGGATTCCTCCCGGACTGTGTATCTTTATCACCTTGATCAGCGTAAACCTGTTCGGCGACGGTCTTCGGGATGCGCTGGATCCCAAGACCAAGGTATGACGGGAGGTGCTGGAAATGGAAAAAGTTCTTGAGGTAAAAAACCTGATCACCAGCTTTCGGACAAAGGACGGCGTATTTCCGGCGGTCAACGGCGTGGACTTCAGCCTGTCGGCGGGGGAGACGCTGGCCATCGTGGGGGAGAGCGGCTGCGGCAAAAGCGTGACCAGCCTGTCCATCATGCGGCTGCTGGATGAGCGGAGCAGCATCATCTCCCCAGAATCCTCCATCAAATTCAAGGGCAAGGAGCTGTCCCAGTACACCAATAAGCAGATGAGTGCCCTGCGGGGCAACGAGATCTCCATGGTGTTCCAGGACTCACTGACCAGTCTGAACCCAACGCTGACCATTATGACCCAGATGGTGGAGCCGTTCATGGTCCACCAGAACATGAGCAAAAAAGAGGCTCGGAAGCAGGCGGTGGAAATGCTGCGCAAGGTGGGCATACCCAATCCGGAGGTGCGGGCCAGGCAGTATCCCCACGAACTGTCCGGCGGTATGCGCCAGCGGGTGATCATCGCCATGGCGCTGGCCTGCAACCCCTCCGTGCTGATCTGCGACGAGCCCACCACCGCGCTGGACGTCACCATCCAGGCCCAGATTTTAAAAATGGTGAACGCGCTGAAAAAGGATTTGAACACCGCCGTCATCCTGATTACCCACGACATGGGCGTGGTGGCGGAGATGGCGGACCGGGTGCTGGTCATGTACGGTGGGCAGGTGGTAGAGGAGGGGGACTGCTACAGCATTTTTACAAGCCCCTGCCACCCCTACACCCAGGGACTGCTGGCATCCATCCCCAAAATCAATGATGAGGGACGGCTGTTTACCATTGACGGCTCGGTGCCCAGCCTGAAAAATATGCCCAAGGGCTGTCATTTCTGTGACCGCTGCGGCCATTACACCCAGCGGTGCCGCGGGGAAAACCCGCCCTTCTATCAGGCGGACGGACAAAAGGTGCGGTGCTTCCTGTATGACGGAGCCGCCGGGGAGGTGAAGTGAGATGGGCGCCCCTTTGATTGAGGTCAAGAACCTGAGCAAAATCTTTGAGGTTGGCAGAGGCTTCCTGAAGAAGCCGGGCCGGCTCCACGCGGTGAGCAATATTTCCTTCAGCGTGATGCCGGGGGAGACGCTGTGTTTGGTGGGGGAGAGCGGCTGCGGGAAATCCACCCTGGGCCGCTGTATCCTCCAGCTCATCAAGCCTACCTCCGGCGAGGTGCGCTACCAGGGGATGGATTTGGCGGCGCTGGACGAAAAAGCCATGCGTCCCATCCGCCAGGACCTGCAAATGATTTTCCAGGACCCTTATGCCTCCCTGAATCCCCGCATGACTGTGCGAGAAATTGTAGGCGCACCGCTGGATTCCTTTCATCTGGTCTCCTCCAAGACCGAGCGGGAGCAGAAAATCCGGGAGATCTGCCAGATTATCGGCATCGCGGAGGAGTGGCTGGACAAATATCCCCACGAATTTTCCGGCGGACAGCGCCAGCGCATTGTAATTGCCCGCGCTCTGATTATGAACCCGAAGTTTGTGGTGTGCGACGAGCCGGTTTCCGCCCTGGATGTGTCCATCCGCAGCCAGGTGCTCAACCTGATGAAGGATATCCAGGTAAAGTACGGCTTCTCCTACCTGTTCATCTCCCACGACCTCAGCGTGGTCAATTACATCGGCGACCGCATCGCGGTGATGTATCTGGGACAGATGGTGGAGCTGGCCGATAAAAAGGAGCTGTTCCAGCGCCCCATGCACCCCTATACCCAGGCGCTGCTGTCCGCCATTCCGGTGGCCGACGTCACCTATAAGCGGGAGCGGAAGTATTTGGAGGGGGACGTGCCCTCCCCGCTGAATCCGCCCTCGGGCTGTAAATTCCGCACCCGCTGCCCGTACGCTGTGGAGGACTGCGCCCGCGCCGAGCCTCAGTTTACCGACCAGGGCGGGAGCCATTTCGTGGCCTGCCACCGCTCCGGCTCACTATGATTTTGGGTATGTACCGGGATGACCCGGTAGATATAAAAAATTTGAGGAGGATTTAAACATGAAAAAGGCGACATCCCTTCTGGCCCTCATGCTGGCGCTTGTAATGCTTCTGAGCGCCTGCGGCCCCGCCGGAGAGCCGTCCGGCACCACCCCCGCAGACAGCACCGACGCCCCCGGCAATAGCGACGCGGCCGACGACACCGACAGCCCTGACAACCCTGACATTGACGAGAACGCCGTGGTCACCTTGGCCCTGCCCGGCGGATGGGACAGCCTGTGCCCTCTGGCGTCCACCTCCAACAACGCGGACACCGCTGTCAACACCATTTTTGAAAACCTGTTTGAGGCGGACGGCAAGGGCGGTTATATCGGCCGCCTAGGTGAGAGCTATGAGATTGTGGATGACAACACCGCGCTGGTGGTCCACCTCCAGAAAAACGCCGTCTGGCATGATGGCGAACCCTTTGACGCGGATGACGTGATTTTCTCTGCCCGCCTGACCACCGACGGCTCCTACACCACCTCCCGCCGCCTGTTCTTCCAGCAGATGGACGGTTGTTCCGACAGCGGCGTGGAGCTGTCCGAGGACAGCGCCCATGTGGAGAAGATTGACGACTACACCGTCAAGTTCTACTACCGTCAGGCAGTGTCCGAGACCGCAATGCTGTACCCCGTCACCGCCTTCTTCATCTTCCCTGAGCACATTCTGAAGGATGCCGACCCCGCCACCATCCTGGAGAACGACTTCTGGGTCAACCCGATCGGCACCGGCCCCTTTACCTATGAGAGCACCATCCCCGGCGAGTCCCTCACGGTGGCCGCTTTTGACGACTACTACCTGGGCAAGCCCAAATTCGCCAAGCTGGTGGTAAAAGTGATTACCTCCGCCAACCTGGTCACCTCCATGATGGCCGGTGAGGTGGACCTGATCACCGGCTCCCTGGCCGCCATCAGCGATGCCGATTATGATATGGCGGCGGCTGTGGACGGTTACACTGTGGAGTCTGTTGAGGGCGTGAACGGCCATTTCCTGTGCCTGAACAACGAGACGTTCAACACCCCGAAGATCCGAAAGGCCCTGGCCATGATGATGGATAAGGAGACCATGATCAAGGCGGGCGCAGGCGGAAAAGGTACCCCGGCGTATTCCATGTTCAACGGCGGCATCTACGACGACAAGGCCGTGAGCAGTGAGTATGGCTATGAGTTCGACCCTGATACCGCTTACCAGATGCTCCAGGAGGAGGGCTTCGATTTTGACCGCACCTATGTGGCGTGCATCAACGATCTGCCCGTCCGTCAGGCCATGATGACCGTCATGCAGGAGACCTGGGCCAAGTATGGCATGAAGTTGGAGATTCAGACCCTGGACACCCAGACCTGCATCGCCACCATGCGGGAGGGCGGCTGTGACTTCTGGATCAACGGTACGTCTTCTGCGGACCGCACCTTCCTGTGGACCGGTTTCCTGGATTGGGTGTCCATTGACGCCGACGGCAACTACGCCCCCTTTAACCTGTCCAAGATCAGCGACCCTAAGCTGATGGAGCTGGCGCAGGGGATGACCAGCGCCATCACGGAGGAGGATCTCCTGAGCGTGACCAGCGAGATCCAGAAGGTCCTTCTGACCGATTACAACTATATCTTTATGATTACCCCCAACATCAACTGCGCTGTCAGCAACCGCCTGAAGGGTGTGGACAAGGACCAGATGCTTGCCATGACGCTCAACTACTGCGACTGGGAAGTCACTGCCTGAGCACAGCCGCTCCCTGCTGGCAAATGAACTGCGGCGGCCCGCCGCAGGCAAACAAAAAAGAAAGTGAGGCCGTTACTTTATGAGCCAAGATTTCAGCGCGTCCTACCAGGGCCGTGCCCAGAACTGCACCCTCCACATCTACGATATGGAGACCCGGCAGATAAAAAAACTGCACAGCTTTACCCATGTGATCGAAGCGCCCATGTGGTCCGGGGACGGCAAGGCCATCCTGTATAACAGCGAGGGCCTGGTGTACCGCTATGAGCTGGACAGCGGCGGGATTTCCCTGGTGGACACCGGGGAGGTGAAATACTGCAACAACGACCATGTGCTGGCCCCGGACGGCTCCGGGATTGCCGTGAGCGGCAATGTGGAAAGCGTGATGGAGAGCAAGATCTATACCATAAGCTTCACGGATGGCACCATGCGCGAGGTGGTGTCCACTCCCTGGAGCTACCTGCACGGTTGGTCCCCCGACGGCAGGACGCTGGCCTACTGCGCCGGGCGCATGGTGGACGGGGAGATGGCGTGGGACGTATACACCTGCCCCGTGGAGGGCGGGCCAGAAACCCGTTTGACAGACGCCCCCGGACTGAACGACGGCTGTGAGTATTCCTCCGACGGGAAAACCATCTGGTTCAACTCCGTCCGGACCGGGTTGATGCAGGTGTGGAAGATGAACGCCGACGGCAGCGGACAGACCCAGATGACCTTTGACGGGGACATGAACTCCTGGTTTCCCCATATCTCGCCCGACCTGTCCAAGGTGGTCTATCTGGCCTACCACAAAGGGGATCTGGAGCCGGGACAGCATCTGCCCGACCTGAACGTGGAGATCCGCATGATACCTGCGGACGGCGGCGCGCCGGAAACCCTGCTGAAAATTTTCGGCGGGCAGGGTTCCATCAACGTGAACAGCTGGTCCCCTGATTCCAAACAGTTTGCCTTTGTCTCCTACCGTCAGGCAACCTGAAAAGGGGCAGGGCCTCTTTTACAAAAAACGCTTTTCTTGGGGGACGCCTCGTCAGGAGGCGTCCCCCATACTGCCGCGGGCACAGCGCCGCACCCTTGACGCGCCCCCTTCGCGGTGGTATACTTCCCTTCACTACGAGATCAAGGGTGGATATCATGTCGATTTTGAAAGGGCGCGCCGGTGCGCCCAAAAGCCAGTCCCTCATCCAGGGCTCCATAACCCGGGGCATCCTGTCCTTTGCCCTGCCCCTGTTCCTGGGCCAGCTGCTCCAGCAGCTCTATAACCTGGCCGACGCCTGGGTGCTGGGCAATTTCGCCTCAAACGAGGCTTTTGCCGCTGTCAGCTCCGGGGGGAACCTGACCTTCCTCATCATCGGCTTTTTCAACGGCATTGCCGTGGGCGGCGGGGTGGTAATCTCCCGGTACTACGGGGCGGGGGACGAGGAAAACGTGGTGCGGGCCATCCACACCAATTTCCTGTTCGGCATTATTGCCTCCGTCCTGTCCACGGCGGCGGGGCTGGTGCTGATCCCCAGACTGCTGGTTATGATGAACACGCCGGACACGGTGCTGCCCTACTCCCTGCTGTATTTCCGCATCTATTTCGGCGGTGTGTTCACCGTGATCCTCTATAACATCTGCATGGCCATCATGCAGTCCCTGGGGGACAGCATCCACCCGCTGTATTACCTGATGGTGTCCTCGGTGCTGAACATGGTGCTGGACCTGCTGTTCGTGGCGGTGTTCCAGTGGGGCGTGGCCGGAGCGGCGGCGGCCACCGTCATCACCCAGGGGTTCAGCTTCCTGCTGTGCCTTTGGCGGATGTGCCGGGTGAAGGACTACACCCGGCTGGACTTCCGGAAGCTGCGGCTCTATCCCGGCATCCTCTCCCAGGTGCTCCGCCAGGGCCTGCCCACCGGGGTGCAGAACGCCGTCATCAGCGTGGGCAATATCGTCATTCAGAGCAATATCAACGCCTTCGGGCAGTATGCCATGTCCGGCCACGGGGCATACGCCAAAATCGAGGGGATCGTGTTCCTGCCCATCACCAGCCTGTCCATGGCCCTGCCCACCTTCATCAGCCAGAACCTGGGGGCGCGGCAGTACGAGCGGGCCAAGAAAGGCGCCGTCTTCGGCCTGCTGTCCGGCATGGCGGTGGCGGAGCTGATCGGGGTGGTATTCCTGTTCGCCGCGCCACCCGCCCTGCGCTTTTTCGTGGACGAGGCCCAGGCCATTGAGTTCGGCGCCATCCATGGACGGGTGGTGGCCCCGTTTTTCTGCCTGCTGGCCTTTTCCCACTGCGCCGCCGGGGTGCTGCGGGGGTGCGGCAAGTCCATTGTCCCCATGGTCACCATGCTGGCGTTCTGGTGCTGTGTCCGGGTGGTCTATGTCACCCTGGCTGTCCGGGCGTTCCCGGTGTTTCAGACCATTTCCTGGGCCTATCCCCTCACCTGGTCGCTGAGCTCGGTGGTGTTTGTGCTGTTCCTGCTGAAGTCGGACTGGCTCCATGCCTTTGACCGGGGCGCGCCGCGAAATGGCGGCGGTTGAATCCCAGCCGCCGCCTTTTTTGGAAAAGCTTGTTATAGATCCGGTGATCTGGCCGATATTAACAATAGCGCAGGGAAGCGGCGCAAATTTAACAGACGATGCAGGGAGGCACATCGGAAAGCGGGAATTTTTCATGAACATTGGAATGACAGCGCTGAGGAATGGGGGAACGGTGCTCCGGACCAGGAAATACACCGGCAAAGACGAAGCAGAGGCGTCCGGCTTTGCCGCTGAGCTGGAACGGACAGCGGCGTGGCGGGACACGGCGTCCGTCTCAGCCTCAAAACCGGTCAGCGCCCCGGAACCGGCGGACCCCAACGCCATCCTGCCCACGGATTCTGTCCAGGTCAAGCTGGAAAAGCTCCAGAAAATTGCGGAAACCGCCGACTATACCGGGATGAGCTATGAGGAAATTTACTGCGCCATCTGGGATCGCTATCAGAATGCTTTTGATGGAAAAATGTCGGCGATTACTTCGTGTTTACTTGGTGGGGAAGATTGGGCAAGTATCAACAATCAGTTTGTTTCAGAACTAAATGAAGTTGTTTATCACCCGTTATATCAAAAGATTTATAATGAGACAGGTTTAAAAAAGGGAACTCAGGAGTTTAGCGTATACTGGAAAGAACATTACGCCCATATTTTCTCATCCGCTACTCTTGGTTATGAAGGAATGACCCTTGACGAGAAAGAACAAGCAATCTATGAAAAGTACGCTGGTAAGTGTTCCCTCTATGATTTTGCAAGTATGATGGGAGAACTCAAGGATGCTGGAATCCTTTCTGACAGAATGGGAGATTATGCGTCATTTAGCTTTATGAACATGATGAGAAGGGAACTCTTGTATAGGTACTGCTCAAATGCGACTGATGATTTGATGTATATGTCTAATCAAGAATGGGCTGACATCATATACCGGCCTAATGAAGCTCAAAGATTTGTTCAGGGGTTAAAAGATTCACTAAAAAGTGTTACATTCAAAAACTGGAACTTCGATATCAGGGGTATGCTGGACAGCGCCATTGACGATTTGCTGTCCATGCTGGACAAGTCCGTGGAAAGCGCCCACGCCGCCGTGGAGCGGGCGGTGCAGGCCGGTCTGGAGCAGAGCGGCTATATGAAATTCGGGGACCGTATGATCCCGCTCAATATCATGTGACCTGAAAACAGTCCCTTCCGGGAGGAGGGGGCTGTTTTTTTCGCGTCCCAGTGAAACCTGAGCGGGCAAAGCTGTGATATGATAGGTGAAAGCGGCTTTCAAGACCTGTAAGGAGCAGTCCAATGAAAGAAGAAACCATTCTGCGAAAAATGCGGTCCGGCGATCCCGCCGGGCTGGAAGCCCTCATGGAGCGCTATCTCCCCTATGTGTCCGCCGTGGTGTGGAACATCCTCCGGGGCAGCATGAGCATCGAGGACGGGGAGGAGACGGCCTCCGACGTATTCCTGGCCGCCTGGGAGCAGGCCGGCGATTTACAGCCGGGGCGCGTCAAGGCGTGGCTGGGGGCGGTGGCCCGGCACAAGGCGAAAAACAAGCTGCGCCAGCGGGGCCGGACCATCCCTCTGGAGGACGACATGATCGACATACCCGGCCCGGGGGACCCCGCCGGGGAGGTGGAGCGGGCGGAGGAACAGGCCCTGGTGCGCCGGGCGCTGCAGTCCCTGGGTGAGCCGGACCGGGAAATTTTCCTGCGGCACTACTACTATGCCCAGAGCGTGAAGGAGGTTGCCAGCGCCATGCGGCTCAACGAATCCACCGTAAAGACCCGGCTGCGCAGAGGGCGTTTCAAGTTAAAGGAATTGCTGACGAAGGAGGAATTGGCATGAGAAAACGAATTTCCGATCTGCTGGACGCCTGCCAGGACGACAGCGTGGAGCTTTCCGGCAATACGCCCCTTTCGTCCGCCCGGATTAAGGAGTTGACTATGAACAGGATTACACCGAAAAAGAAGAAGCTGTACCGTCTGCCCGCCCGCCTGCTGGCGGCGGCAGCGATCGCGGCCGCCCTCACCGCCTCCGCCTTTGCGGCGGTCTACATCGCCGGGGCGGGGGAGCTGATGCAGGACTTCTTCGCGAAAGACGGCGCGCCCCTGTCCACCGGACAGATTGAGAACCTGGACCAGGTGGGCCAGACCTTCGAGGGGGGCGTCACCGATAACGGGGCCACCATCACCCCCATCGCCGCTCTGGCGGACGAAAACTGCTACTACCTGCGCCTGCGCATCGAGGCTCCGGAGGGCACGGCCCTGCCCGACCTGGACCCGGACACGGATGGCTGGTACCAGCTGGTCGGAAACCAGTGGCCGGAGGAGGAATTAACCTTTGTCTCAGAGACGGGGGCAAATATCATCAGTGGGTATAGCTACACCTTTGAATGGCAGCCGGACAGCGATCCCACCGACAACATGAAGGAAGTGGTCGTCCGTTTCACCGCCCATGGGGCGGATCCCGCGGTATTCAATAACCAGGAGGGCAAAATCCTGACGATACGCGGTCTCTGGATCCAGGCCCCGGACAAGGGGTACACCCCCGTGTTTACCGGAAATTTCGCCCTGGACGTGGGCGGGGCCTTTGAGCAGCATTCTCTGACCGTGGACTGCGGCGGGGCGGACTATGTCGATATCACCGGCCTGGGCTACACCATGTGGCTGGACCGGGTGGAGCTGACCCCGCTGTCCATCTCGGTGTGGTTCCGGGACAATGTGAAGCCCGATCAAACCAGCTTTGCTGCATTTGGCGGCAGCAAGGGATTCTGCGAGGGGCTGCAAATTGTGCTGAAGGACGGCACAGTGGCCTTTGACAACGTGCCCACGTGGACACACGACCCGGCAGAACTCAACTGGGACGCCGCCACCATGCTGGCGGACGGACCCATCAGCAATAAGAACGGCTTCACCCCCTTCGACCAGCCCCTGGATCTGGATCAGGTGGACTATCTCAAATTCGGGGATCACATCATCCCCGTCCACGCGGACAGCGCGGACTGACGCGAAGCGGCCCCTCCCAAGCGGGAGGGGCCGCATTTTGCCGTTTCATCAGAGCTGGATAGACAGCAGATACTGCCCGTAGGCCGTCATGGCCATAGGCTGGCCCAAGGCCCGGAGCTGTCCCTCCGTGATCCACCCCTGCCGGAAGGCGCACTCCTCGATGCACCCCACGTACCGCCCGCCGTGCTGGAGGGCGTGGATGGTCTGGGCGGCGGTGAGCAGGCTGTCGGCGTTTCCCGCGTCCAGCCATACGTAGTTGTCCTCCAGGGGGATGACCTGCAAATTCTCCCGGCGGAGAAATTCCAGGTTCACGTCGGTGATCTCCAGCTCCCCCCGGGCGGAGGGGGTGAGCCGTCCGGCGATGGACAGCGCCTCGCTGGTGTAGAAATACAGGCCGGGGACGATGTAATTGGACTTGGGGTGCTGGGGCTTTTCCTCAATGGAGATGGCCCGGCCCGTGGCGTCGAACTCCACCACGCCGAAGGGGCGGGGGTTATCCACCCGGCAGCCGAACACCGTGCCCCCCCGGTTTTCCCGTGCGGCCCGCTGGAGGGTCTGCTCCAGGTCCAGCGCCCAGAAGATGTTGTCCCCCAGCACCAGGCACACGTCGTCCCCGCCCAGGAACTCCCCGCCGATGAGCAGGGCGTCGGCGATGCCCCGGGCCACGGGCTGGACGGTGTACTGGATGCTCATGCCCAGCTGGGAGCCGTCCCCCAGCAGGGAGGTGAAGGTGTCCGCCTCGCCGGGAGGCACGATGACGAGCACCTCCCGGATGCCCGCCTGGATGAGCACCGACAGCGGGTAGTAGATCAGCGGTTTGTCGTACACGGGAAGCAGGGGCTTGCAGACGGGACGGGTCATCGGGTACAGGCGGGTGCCCCGTCCGGCGGCTAAAATGATACCCTTCATAATAACGCAATAACCTCCATTAATTCACAACGGCTGGCGCCTCAATATTCTATCCTTCCCAGGGCCATTATACAGAAGCCGGAAGAAAAAGTCAATGAGGCCTCTGCGGCGCTTGACTTTCCTCGTTCGCGGCGGTAAAATAAATGGAAACTTTAAGTAAAGGAAATGATTCCCAATGGCCAAAATCGACATTGTTTCGGGCTTCCTCGGAGCGGGCAAGACCACCCTCATCAAAAAACTGCTGGCGGAGGCGTACCAGGGCGAAAAGCTGGTGCTGATCGAAAACGAGTTCGGTGAGATCAGCGTGGACGGCGGCTTTTTGAAGGACACCGGGGTGGAGATCTCTGAGATGTCCTCCGGCTGCATCTGCTGTTCCCTGGTGGGCGACTTCGGCAAGGCGCTGGCGGAGGTGGAGGAGAAATTCCACCCCGACCGCATCCTCATCGAGCCGTCCGGCGTAGGCAAGCTGTCCGACGTGGTGGTGGCGGTGCAGAACACCGCCAAGGATAACCCGGCGCTGGAGCTCAACTCCTTCGTCACGGTGGCGGACGCCTCCAAGGTGCGGGTGTATATGAAGAACTTCGGCGAGTTCTACAACAATCAGGTGGAGAGCGCGGGCACCATTATCCTGTCCCGCACCCAGAACCTGAGCCAGGAAAAGCTGGAGGCGGCGGCGGAGCTGCTGCGCGCCAAAAATCCCAGCGCGGCCATCCTCACCACCCCTTGGGACCAGCTGGACGGCAAAACCATTTTGTCCGCCATCGAAAAGACCTCTCTGGAGGAGGAGCTGCTGTCCCGCATCCATGCGGAGCACGAGGGGTCGGAAGCGGCCCACGCCCATCACCACCATGACCATGACCACGAGGGGCATGACCATGACAAGCATGAGTGCTGCCGCCACGACCACGATGGCCACGACGGGCATGAGTGCCGCCGCCACGACCACGATGGCCATGACGGGCACAAGCATCATCATCACGACCACGACGGGCGCCATGAGCACGGCGAGACGTGTTCCTGCGGCTGTCACGACCACGGGGGACACCACCACGCCGACGAGGTGTTTGCCAGCTGGGGCCGGGAGACGGTGAAGCCCTTTACCCAGGAACAGCTGGAGCACATCCTGGCCGAGCTGGATCTGGGCGAGTGCGGCGCCATCCTCCGGGCCAAGGGCATCGTTCCCGCCGGGGACGGCACGTGGCTCCACTTTGACTACGTGCCCGAGGAGCATCAGGTGCGCACCGGTCCGGCGGACTACACCGGCCGTCTGTGCGTCATCGGCGCCGAGCTGAAGGAAGACAAGCTGGCCGCCCTGTTCGGGCTGTAAAAGGGGCGGGCCATGGATATCCCAGTATACTTGTTCGCCGGATTTCTGGACGGCGGCAAAACCACGTTTATCAACGGCGTTTTGCAGGACGGCTTTGCGTTGCAGGACCGCACCCTGCTGATCTGCTGTGAGGAGGGGACGGTAGAGTACGACCCCAAGGCCCTGCGCAACGTCACGGTGGTGACCGTGGACGAGGAAGAGGACCTGACCCGGGACTTCCTCAAGCGGTGCGAGAAAAAGCACCGCCCGAAGCAGGTGCTGGTGGAGTTCAACGGAATGTGGTCTATGGGACGGTTTTACCAGGATGTTCTGCCCAATAACTGGGTGCTGTACCAGATCATGACCATGGTGGAGGCGTCCACCTTTGATATGTACGCCAAAAACCTTGGACAGATGATGATGGAAAAGCTGACCAACGCGGATATGATCGTGTTCAACCGCTGTGACGAGGCCCTGCGCACGGCATTGCGCCAGCGCAACCTGCGCATGGTGAACCGCCGGGCGAGCATCTACCTGGAGAATACAGACGGCACCGGCGAGAACTACGCCGACGACACGGTGTGCCCCTTTGACCTGACCCAGGATGTGATCGACATACCGGACGGCGATTTCGGCGTGTGGTATGTGGACGTGATGGAGCACCCCGAGCGGTATGAGGACAAGGCCATCCATGCCAGGACGGTGGTGTGCCACCTGCCCCAGTACCCCGGAGAGGTGATTTTGGGCCGGTTTGCCATGACCTGCTGTGAGAATGACATCACGTTTTTGGGCCTGGTGGCCCGGGGCGGGGGCTTCAACGCCTTTGAAAGCCGGGATTGGGTGGATGTGACAGGCACTGTCCATCTGGAGCGGCACAAGGCGTACCAGGGGGACGACGGGCCGGTGCTGTATGTCACCGCGCTGGGTCCGGCGGAAAAGCCCAGCCAGGAAGTGCTGACATTCTGAGCTTTATAGTCACCGCAGGGTTGAAAAGAAGCAAAGCAAATGCTTCGTTTCAACCCTGCGGCAGACTTCATGGGTAAAGCACAGCCCATTTTTATACTGTGTTCAGACCGGGCAAGGCCCCTCCCGCCAGGAGGGGCCTTCGGTTTGTCGAAGGGCCCGGACGCTCGAAGGAGCATCCGGGCCCTGAACTGGAGAGGCAGAAAGGAACGCCCTTTATCCGTTGAGGTTGACGGGCTTGGTGGGGGGATTCTTCTGGCGGGCGTTGGTTTTGCCCTCGGTCCTGATCTCGCCCGCCGCGATCAGGGAGCGCTTGGTGAGCGCCGGACCCACCAGCTCGTACACCAGCACGGAAAACAGCACCACGCTGCGCACCACGGCGCCGCCGGCCAGCTGCTGGGCGGTGAGGGCCATGCCCAGGGCCACCCCGGCCTGGGGCAGGAGGGTGATGCCCAGGTGCTTGGTGATTTTTTCACTGCACCCGGTGGCGGCACAGCTGGCGTAGGAGCCGAGATACTTGCCAAGGGAGCGGGATATGATATACACCGCGCCGATCAGCAGTACCAGCGGGTTGGCAAGTATGCCAAGGTTCAGCTCCGCGCCGCTGAGCACGAAAAACAGCACGAACAGCGGGGCCGTCCAGCCGTCCACACGGCTCATCAGTTCCTCGGAAAAATCACAGATGTTGCAGAAAACGGTGCCCGTCATCATGCATACCAGCAGAAGGCTGAAGCCGCAGCGGACGCCGCCCGCCTCAAACTCCGCCATGGACAGCCCCACGGTGAGCAGGACAAAGCCGATGGAGATGGACAGGCGCTTGCTCCGGGAGTGGAAGTATTTCTCCACCCAGTACAACACCCAGCCCGCGAAGCCCCCCAGGGCCAGGGACAGCACGATCTCCACAACAGGCTCCACCAGCACGGTGAGGATGCTGATGGCGCCGCTCTCCAGGGCGGAGGCCACCCCGAAGGAGGCGGAGAACAGCACCAGGCCCACCGCGTCGTCAATGGCCACCACCAGCAGCAGCAGCTTGGTCAGCGGGCCGTCCGCCTTGTACTGCCGCACCACCATCAGCGTGGCGGCGGGGGCGGTGGCGGCGGCAATGGCCCCCAGGGTGATGGCGGAGGAGATGGAGATGAGTTCGGGATTGGCAAAGTGGAGGGCAACAAGCGCCGCGTCCACCAGGGCGGTGGTGAACACCGCCTGGAAAATGCCCACCGTGATGGCCTGACGGCCCATGGCCTTCAGCTGGGCCACCCGGAACTCATTGCCGATGGTGAAGGCGATGAAGCCCAGGGCCGTCTGGGAGATGATATCCAGCCGGGACACCGACTCAGGCGTGGTGAAGCCGATGCCGGTTACGTCCAGCGCCCCCAGCAGGTAGGGGCCAAGCAGCAGGCCGCAGACCAGATAGGCGGTGACGGCGGGGAGGTTGAGCAGCTTCGCCAGGCGGGACATGAGCAGTCCGCCCACCAGCGACAGGGAGAGCTGAATCAGGATTTCCATAGTGGCACCTCTAAACTTTGTTAAAAAACGCGCAAAGCGTAATATAACACCTTGGCGGCAAATCCGCAAGGCGAAAATGTGCCAAAAAACGGGGCGAAAGAGGGGGAAGCCTTGGACCATATGGAGATCCGGAAATTTGCCAACAGGTTTTTTTTCTGGTATACTATACAGAATATGATACGGGCGCACGGCCCGCAGTACGGGGTGCCGCCCGGGTGGAAGGGGGAGTTCTTGTGACCGCCGCATCGCTGTCTGTCCAGCTCATACTTATGGTGGCCATCGGCGTGTTCGCGTGGCGCGCCCATATCGTCTCCGGGGATTTTGATAAACAGCTTACCTCATTTGTGATGAAGCTCGCCCTGCCCTGCATGATCGTCCGGTCCATGTCCGGCGCGTTCTCCTGGGAGGAGCTGAAAAACTGCGGGCGGCTGGTGGCGATCGCCCTGATCCTGTGGGCCGTCACCTTCGGCCTGGGACAGGCCGCCTACCGACTCATGGGAAAAACCGCCTCTGCCCGGATCATGCGCTTCGGCATGATGTACACCAATTTCACCTTTGTGGGCATCCCGGTGATGGAGGCGCTGTACGGCGACACAGGGGTGTTTTATTTCGTGGTATTCCTGGTGCCCTACCGGATGATCTACTACAGCTCCGCCGAGCCTCTGCTGTCCCCGCCGGGGCTGGAGCATAAGGAGCGCACCCTGGCCGACAAGCTGAAGGGCTGGTTCTCCCCGCCGGTGGTGGCGGTGTTCGCGGGGCTTCTGCTCTATGTGACCCAGCTTCAGCTGCCTGCCCCGGTGTCCGGGGTCATCAACGCGCTGGGGGGCTGCGCTTCCCCGCTGGGCATGGTGCTGTGCGGCATCTCCCTGGGCAGGTATGATTTCAAAAAGCTGCTGCGTCCCCGGTATCTGTGGACGCCGCTGGTGCGCAACCTGGCCCTCCCCGGGCTGATTCTGGGGCTGGTCCTGCTGGCCGGGCTGGAGCCGGAGCTGGCCCGGGTGGTGGTGATCTTCTCCGCCCTTCCGGTGCCCTCCCTGCTGGCGGCGTTCACCATCCAGTACGACCCGGAGCGGGAGAGCCAGTTCCAGGCCGCGGCGGCGGTGCTTCTGTCCACCCTGCTGTCCGCGTTCACCATCCCCGTCTGGGCGGCGGTGCTGGGGATTTGTTTCCCATAAGCGGGGGGACGCCGCTGATTTTCGGGCAAAACGCATACGATCCGCCGATTGCATTTTTCGATGTACTGTGCTAAACTATAATTCATTGTTTGCTAACGCTTTGAAGCGGGAAAGGACAGTTCTGCCATGATCGACGTTTGGAACCTCACCATCCCGGAGCTGACGGGGGACGAGCCCCGCCGGGCTTACGCCTACGTGCCCGATTCCTGGGAGGAAGATCACGATTTACGGTACCCGGTGCTCTATATGTTTGATGGGCACAACGTATTTTTTGACGAGGACGCCACTTTTGGAAAAAGCTGGGGGATGGGCCGGTATCTGGACGAAACCCGGACCCAGATCATTGTGATGGCGGTGGAGTGCAACCACCACCCGGACAATGGACGGCTCAGCGAATATTCCCCCTTTACCTTCCGCACTCCTCAGTTCAAAAAGGTGCTGGGCCGGGGAAAGATCACCATGGACTGGCTGACCACCACCTTCAAGCGGGAAATCGACCGGGAATTTCCCACTCTCCCCCAGCGGGAGGACACCTTCATCGCGGGCAGTTCCATGGGGGGCCTGATGAGCCTGTACGCGCTGATGGAGTATAACCACATATTTTCCCGGGCGGCGGCGCTGTCCCCCTCCCTGTGGGTGGCGGGGAGCAAGGTGGACGGCATGATCCGGAACGCCCGCATCGCGCCGGACACGGTGCTGTACATGGACTACGGCGCACAGGAGCTGAGCAACCACGCCGCCATGGTGAAGCGGCTGGGCAGCGCGTCCCGGCTCCTGCTGGACAAGAAGGTTTTGCTGGACTTCCGCATTGTCCCCGGCGGGGAGCACTGCGAGGCCAGCTGGGAGCGGCAGATCCCATTTTTCATGAGCACGTTACTTTACGGGCGGGAATGACCGCCCCCAATGGAGGGAAAAGGTTGAAACATTGTAATTTAAGCGCCACTGCCCCAAAGGGCGCACAAAACCAAGCCCCCTGAAAGCGGGCAAAAAAAGTTATGCTCGAAGTT